>JBJMQT010000153.1:0-34254 GCA_045802525.1 Gemmataceae bacterium | reverse complement strand
GGCAATGGCCGTAAGCATTTGTTGAACGATCTGACAAGGGTAAGGGATAGCCTGGCGCCTCTCATGGCTAGCCGCACTGATACCGTTCGCTTGATCCGGGCGTATCTCGGAACGCGCCAACTTGGTGAGCAAGGCAAGAATTTTTGCCGACATCTTATGCCGAGATCCTTAGGCCGAGCTTACGAGTCGTTGGTCCAAGCCGAGCCGGGCCGTATTGGGGCGACCATCGCTTCCAGCGCTTCTCACCTTGCTTGGAAGGCTTCGTTATGAGCCAAAACCTATGGCAACGCCTTACGCGCGGCGCATGGGCCGGGCTTCAGAGCGAGGAGTGGCCTCTGTATGCCGGTTCTGATTGGCTGAATCGAATTATGGACGTGGCCGTTACGGACCGCTTCCACGCCAAGCAAGGGCGCTCGACAGGTCGCTTGGTCTTAAAGGCAAAGGAAAGCAAGTTAACGGTTTACCTGAAGCGCCATTATCGCTTAGGTCGATGGCATGGTCTGTTGGCGACGCTTTGGCCCCAGCACGGCTGGACGCCTGCTTTTCAGGAATGGCGGCATCTGGAATGGGCACGCAGTCAAGGGCTTCTTGTTCCCAGAAGCGTTGCAGCGGGGGAGCTAATTGGTCCGTGGGGAAAACTGCAAAGCTTCTTAGCGGTAGAAGAGTTAATGGGCATGCTGCCCCTGCATGAGGCCATTCCACTGGCTGCCGACCATTTCGACTCCCCAGGTTTTATTCGTTGGAAGCGCGGACTGATCACGGAAATGGCCCGGCTCGTTCGGAAACTGCATGAAAAGCGTTACTTTCACAAGGATCTTTATCTTTGCCACTTTTACATTCCGGAGAGAACCTGTAGCGCCGGAGGAGAGCACGGGGCTTCCGCTTACGATTTTGTAAACAAGGTTTCATTAATCGACCTGCATCGCCTCGGACATCATCGATGCACTTGGCCTATCTGGCAAATTAAGGATTTGGCCCAACTGGCTTACTCGACGGAAATCAAGGGAATCCATGCCCGGGATCGCTTGAGGTTTTGGCGTCAGTACTGGGGCTCTGCCCGGCGGGGTTTGTTAAGTAGCATCATGCGGTCCGCCATTTTGATCAAGTGGCGAAGATATCAGCGCCACAATGCCAAGAGGCGAAAGTCGCTTACCTTGTCGCCCCAGCTTGTGGCCACGCACAACGGACAACAGAGCATTGACATCGGACAAAGCGAATGAACCTAGCCTTTTGTTACGAAAGCGTTTTGCCGTTTCGCGGAGGATGCGAGACCTATATTGCCGACCTGGCTCGCCGGCTTGTCGCCGATAGGCATGAAGTGCATCTTTATGCTGGTCAATGGGACGCAGAGCGTTTGCCTTCGAGCATGCATTTCCATGCGATGGAGATTGGCGGAGGCCCCCGCTTCCTTCGCCCCTGGCGCTTCGGCAAAGCTTGCCTGGAAGCGCTTCAAAAAGGGAGTCACGATGTTTCCATCGGGTTCGATAAAACCTGGGGACAAGATGTCCTTTACCCGCAAGGCGGTCTACATGCCGCCTCGGCGGACTATAACATTCGTAAACAGGGTGGCCGCGTTCTGCGCGGGCTCGCATGGTTTATCAAGCAGTTTGATCTGGCCCATCGTTCGTACACCCGGCTCGAAAAGCGGCAATATCTAGCCGAGCCGCGTCCTTTGGTGGTCGTCAATAGTGACCTGGTTCGGCATCATTTTCAGCATTACCTCGGCTATAGCGCAACCGACTTGCGCGTTGTTCGTAGTGCTATCGATCCCGATCGCTTCCTGGAAGCCGACCGTCCGCGCCGCCGCGTGGAGGCCAGGCAAAACTGGGGCATTGATCCGGAAGAAAATGTCGCCCTTTTCGCTGCCATGAACTATCGCCTCAAGGGGCTTGAGCCCTTGCTGCATGCCGTCGCTCACATCCAAGCGGGTCGCCGTTTTCGGCTGTTGGTGGTGGGCAACCCCCGCGTAGAAGGCTATCGGCGCCTCGCCCGAAAGCTGGGCATTGCCAATCGGGTATGCTTTGCCGGCCATTGTGCGGACATGCGCGACGCCTACTTCGCCGCCGATTTCCTCGTTCATCCGACGTTTTATGATCCTTGCTCACTGGTCGTCTTAGAGGCCTTGGCTTGCGGGTTGCCCGTCATCACGACCTTGGCTAACGGCGCCAGCGAGCTTATGCATCCGCCCGACGAGGGTTATGTAGTTAGCGATCCCCACGATCACAAGCGGTTAGGCTGGTGCATGACTCAGCTTTTCGATCCCGTCCGGCGGTCTGCCTGTGCTCGGGCTGCGCGTCAGACTGGCGGCCAGTGGGGTTTTGAGCAGCACTATGAGCAATTAATGCAAGTCTTCACGGAAGCCGCGCGCCGCAAACGTGCCGCCTAAACGTTTCCCGTTTACGTTTGGCGTGCGCGCGGTATAAACGCCGTAGAAATGACCACTCTTGCCATTCCCCTGTTTCTTTTCCTCTTCTCCTACCTCTTGGGCGCCATACCGTTTGGCTATTTGATAGCCAAGAGCCGAGGCGTTGACATTCTAAGCCACGGCAGCGGCAATATCGGAGCGACCAACGTAGGCCGGATTCTGGGCCGACGCCTGGGCATCTTGGTTTTCCTGCTCGATTTTGCAAAAGGTGCTGTTCCCGCTGCCGTTGGCAGTTGGCTTGACTGCCATGCCGGTTTGGATCTCCTGCCGTCGGCATTAGGCGTGGGCTCGGGGCTTGCGGCTATCTTGGGACATCTGTTTCCAATTTATCTCCGCTTCAAAGGCGGCAAAGGCGTGGCCACGGGCGCCGGAGTGGTTGTCGTTCTGCTGCCCCTGCCTTTCTTCCTGGCAATTTGCGTATGGATCGTCGTCTTGATTACTTCGCGTTACGTTTCCCTGGCTTCCATCCTGGCCGCCGTATCGCTGGTCCTTATGCAGTTCGGGACGTCGGGCGGCCCTTTTGCCTCGGGAAACGTTATACTGACGCTATTCTGCCTGCTTGCCTCCCTCCTAATAATCGCCCGCCATCGCACTAACCTTCTCCGCCTGGTCCAGGGCCGGGAGAACCGCGTCAAGGAGAACCGCTCCATGTTTGTACTCACCAAAATCGTTCATGTCCTTGCTTTGGGCCTGTGGTTTGGGACCAGCGTCTTTTTTTCCTTTATCGTTGGCCAGACGCTTTTTGCTGCTTTTGAAGAAGTTACAGCGAAGCCGGCAGCAGAGCGCCCCAATTGGCTGCCGGTTCCTGCCGAGTATGACAGGGAGCGGCCGAGCGACAAGTTTCCCGACCCGCTGCGAAAAGAACAGGGCTCGCGCCTTTTTGGCACGGCGGTGGGACCGCTCTTTCCCCGGTTTTTCGGCATTCAAGCCGTCTGTGGGCTGCTAGCGCTGGCTACCGCTCTATCATGGACGGTAGCGCCTAATGCGTCTTGGCCAAAATTGCGCGTGGCCGTTTTGTTGGTCGCTCTGCTGACCGTAGCCGGCGGTTGGTGGCTGGAACAGCGCGTCGATGAACTGCGCCAGGCACGAACCAAGACGACGGATGCCGTTTTGTCCGCCTCCCAACCCAGCGTCGACCAGATTCATGCTGCCGAGGATGGCCGCGCCGACTTTGGCCGCTGGCATACCTACAGCCTGCTGTTGAACTTCGTAACAATCTCGCTCGTCACCATCGCCATGGGTTTAACCGCCGTGCTACCCACTTTCTCCTCGAAAAACTATGAAGGTCAATGAACACCATATTGCAAGGATGTCGCAAGTCGCCTCTGTTTTCGAATGCCGACCATGACACAGGACTCTTGGGCACCGTTTGTGTGCAAATTGCTGTGCAAACGACACACCCCACTGGTTGCACAGAAATGACGCTTTTTGCACAGAAAGCTTTTTTTGCACAGAAACGCTCTAACAAGTTAGAATCGCAGGGGCGGCAAAGGCTCCTGGACTTGGCCATTCTCCTCATCCTCTAAGGGCTTATGCTCATCCTTGCAAAATATTGGCACCCGGTGGGACTCGAAGACTTGCCCCACCCTACGTTGCGGGCTGCTGCTGTGTCATGCAGTGCAGCGTGCCCAGGCCCCATACGAGATCGACCGAATGGATGCCAACGACCTCCCGGTTGGGAAAGAGTTCCGCAAGGATGCCCAAGGCTCGCCAATCGTTGGGATCGTTAAACGTCGGGACAAGTACGCGGTCATTGGCGATGTAAAAGTTGGCGTAGCTGGCCGGCAGGCGCGTCCCTTCCCAATAAACCGGGGCGGGCATAGGGAGCGTGATTATTTCCAGGGCACGGCCCTCTAAATCGCTCATGCCGCGCAGCCGTTCGAAGTTTTCTTGAAGCGGCGTGTAGTTTTCATCAGCCTTATTCTTCTCCACTACTGTGACGACGGTTCGCGGGCCGACGAAGCGGGCCAGGTCGTCGATGTGGCCATGCGTGTCGTCGCCGGCGATGCCGCGGTTGAGCCATAGGACTTTTTGGACGCCCAGGTAGTCAGACAAGACCATTTCAAGATCCTGTCGCCCCAACCCCGGGTTGCGCTGCTGGATCTCGCCGAGCAGGCATTCCTCCGTGGTTAAGAGCAGCCCTTGCCCATTAACATCAATGCTTCCACCCTCCAAAACAACCCGCTTGCCGCCGACTTTGGGCTGCCAAGACGGCAGATTGAAAGCCTTCGCGATCCGGGCAGGCAAAGCGTCGTCTTGCCTCCAGTTGGGATACTTGGCCCAGGCATTAAACTTCCAATCCGTTACTGCTAATTCGCCCTTATCGTTTTTCACGAAGATCGGCCCCGAATCGCGCGTCCAAACTCGGTTGGTGCGGAACAGGAGCGAGTCGATCCGCGTCAAATCAATGCCGGCCAAGCCCAGCGCCTGGCGAGCGTGCTGGTCGGCACGGTCATTTTGCACGAGGAGACGGACACGTTCACTCTTGTGGAGATGGCGGATTAATTCGACATAGACCCACGGAATGGCTCCGAATTTGCCTGGCCAGTCCTGGCGATGGTGCGGCCAGGCCAACCAGACCGCTTCATGCGGCGCCCATTCGGCCGGCATTCGAAAACCCAGAGAGGCAGGGCTTGCTGACATGGTGAAATTTTGGAGGTAAGATTACATTGTCGAGAATGCCTCTTAGTTCAGCTATCTATCGAGGTTCAATACGGCAATAGTTTGATGTAGCAGACAACAAATTCCGATATTCGCCTGAATGACCATGGCCCAGACGCCCCGAAACCTTCAGGACGCACCTAGATTCCGGGAGGACGAGTTTCGCCCGCTGCCCCTGCTCGGCAACGGCCATATCCAGACCCTCTTGGGTACTCTTTTTACCGGACGCGCGCTTTCCGATCCGGCTCGTGAACATCGCATTACTCTTGCCGATGGCGATACTTTAGCTTTCCACGATAACGCGCCTCCCCAGTGGCGGGCGGGCGACCCCATCGTCTTGCTCGTTCACGGCCTAGGCGGCTCGCATCGCTCGCGGCACGTTCAGCGCATTGCCCGGCTGCTCCTGCCGTACGGTCTGCGCGTCATGCGCGTGGATCTGCGGGGCTCTGGAAGCGGTTTGCCGTTGGCTCGGCGTTCTTACCACGGCGGCTGCTCCGACGATGTTCGTGCTGTCGCTGCCACGATTGTCAAATCAAACCCCGGCTCGCCTTTAATCGCCGTCGGCTTGTCGCTAGGAGGCAATATCGTTTTGAAGATGGCAGGCGAGGCGGATGAGTATCCGGTCCCGAATCTCGAACGCGTCGCCGCCTTGGCGCCGCCCATCGATCTAAAAAGCTGCGCCGCCTTATTAGCCCGGCCTCAATGCCGTCTTTACGAACGCCATTTCCTCAAGGACCTCGTTGCGGAAGCGCACATTCGCCAGACGTACTTTCCCGATTTGCCGCCCCTAAACTTCCCGCGGCATATCACCATGCGGGTCTTCGATGAAGTCTATACGGCGCCGCGTTGTGGATTCATCGATGCGCTCGACTATTATCGCCGCTCGTCTTCTTTGCCTCTTTTGGAGCGCATTCAGGTCCCGACGTTGATTCTCACAGCCCGCGATGATCCTTTCATTGCCGTCGAGCCGTTTGAGTCGCTGTCGTTGCCATTCCACATCAAAGTGCGCATTCAAAACTACGGCGGCCACCTCGGCTTTCTCGGCCCCGACGGCGCCGGCGGCTATCGCTGGGCCGAACGGCGCATTGTCGATTGGGTGGTGGGGCAAAGGTAGTGAAAAGCAAATGGGTGAGCTTTTTGGTTTTCACTTTGCCTGCCTTTGAAGGCGGCCAACGTGTTGGCGCCCTTGGTCCGACGTTGGCCGCCTTCAAATGAGAGACAACCAAAGACAACGAAAGGGCGCAAGCCGGCATCGGCTGTTAAGTGCCGAAGACCCACTGCCGGCTTGGGACGGCCGAAATGAGCAACCGTTTTCCGTTTTTCATCCCCCACCCACCCCTGGTGAAAAACGGGGCCTACCTGGTGAAAAACGGAACCACCAGATGAAAAACGGAAACCTAAGTCTCGCTCGCTGGGGAAGGCCCTCCGATTTGGTTCTCTCCATTTCGTCTGACCCCCCGTGGGAAGAAATGGAAAGCATTTTGGGGCTGCCTACGGCTAACGGGATTGAACCAAGCCGTAATCCACGATGTCGGCTTCTTGTTATCCTTTCAAAGTGTAGGTTTAGGAAATGCCTAATTACTCGGCCCAAGCTGATATGCCTGACCGTTCCATCGGCGCCGAATAGTAATTGGTCAGCCTCGTTTATGGGGGCATACAGGCGCGAACGGGAATAATGACTTCCTAGATCCTTTTGTTCGAAAACCTCAGTAGCGGGAACGTACAGGAAGCCCCTCGTGCCGTCTGTCCGCCTGCCCTTTTAGTTTTCCAAGTCTGGGCAGGTCTAGGGAGGGTGGGTCGCTTAGCCACTGGGTTCTGCGAAGGCGGTTCAGCCATCGGGGACTCCGACAACGGCGCTTGGAAAGGCCAAATGAAGTCGTCTGGATAAAGGTCTGGATAAAGCGGACACGGACAGTCTAGCAATTGCTGTCCGCGTCCGCTTTTTTGGAAATCCGCAATACGCGGCACGTATCCTCATAGCTTGATTCTAGGTAGAGGGTCACCGTCTGTGTTGCCGACAACCAGATCGGGAGAGAAGGCAGCGGCTGACCGACCGCGAGGGGATGGGACCAGGTATCCAATTTCGTTTGCCGGCCGACTTTCCGTTTGCGACACGTCACCGCGTAGATCGGCGGCACTGGCGCAGCGAATGCCGGGTCGCAGCCGTCCAACAGCGCAAGCAACTCAGTATAGAAGTTGAATTGGCGGATGGTGACCAAATCGAGGATCGACAGACAGACGTCTTGGCGCAGTAGATTGAAGCACTTAGCGATAAACAACTGCCGGCTCTCGGGCCGGTCCTTGTTCGCCGGGCTGACAATCTCAACGGCCGCCACCAAACGGCGATCGCGTTCGAGGTCAAATATCAGGACTTCGTAGGCATACTGTTCGGGGAATTCGGCGTTCAAAGTGAGCGTTGGCGTAAGGAGCGCTTGAGGCGCCGTTGCGATGCCGACGTTTGCCTCCGGGGCAGAGCCGGAGACGTCCTCACGCTCCTCGTTCCTCTCAAAGGTGCAGACGTCGATTTCGTAATAGCTGCCAAGATGCACGCGCGGCTCCGCCACGAAGCCGTCCGGCAATCGCGGCGCAAGTTCTTCAACGATTCTCATGGGCCAGCCGCCGTGAAAACCTTCCCACGATGAGCGTTTGGACACCGGTGGTCGAAAGTGATCGCGCAGCGGCATAGGCCCTCCTTTGAGATCATTATAACCACGGCGTTTCTTCTCAACCAGTGACGCAGTTTGCCTGGTTTGCTCGCGCCTCCTTAGCCACTGCCGCGCTCCGCTCAGCGACCAGGCGGTTCATCGCTTCATGAGCCGACCGAACCTCGACCAACGACCGGCCAAGCAACCCCGTCATGAATTGCTTGAGACCCCTGGAAAATGTATGATCGTTCTTGAGCAAGATATTGCCTCAGCAGCCTTATTGATGACGAATACCCCGAGCTCGCCATGATCGGTGGCTTGCCATGGATCGTTGTCTGATGGTTGAGTAGCATGCCATATTCCAATCTCCCCAAACGGCTTAGCTACTTGCAGTCCGTCCTCGGACAATTGGACGAAATACCTGCTGGCCAATTGAACGAAGACGTAGGCACGTCACTCCTAGAGACGGTGTTCCGCCAGCGAATCGAGGGACTGTCGTCTGCGAAGGCCAGGCGAGTTCTCTCTGCAGACATGGAATGCATGACTTCATGACTGAAAAGGCTTGACGTAAAACAGGAATCCGCGCATTTCGTTCTAGGTTGGTTAATGGGAGCCCAAAGTGAACTAGTAGGTTCGGGCAATCTACTAACATCCCTGGTTGGGCTTCTATCGAACGTGCTCCCGATGCCTGTCGGCCGTCAGTTCGGCCCGCTCCCTGAAATTCGGTCAGTCCCGAGTGGGCTCCTCGACGAGAACGGCAATGTGCACCTCATTATGAACAATGCCGGGGAGCCGAATCCTGTTGATGTGCGTATTACGATTGATGGCAATGATTGTGTCTGGGATGTGTTTGAGTATGACCTCCTCTTCACACGCTATCGCCTTCGCCTGGCTCAAGGACAACATCATTTGGTTGCTGAGAGCGAGCGTGGGCAAGCAAGGCTAGAGGCAGATATTAATGTGAACGGAATACTTCATATCTCTATTGGGTATTGGTATGAAATGCCATGGCTGCTCGGTTCTGAGCAACCGCCGCAACTGCTTCTCCATTCCGCGAAGGAACCCTGGATACCCGACTACGGTTGGAAGCCGAAAGTTTAGATATCGTTTCGTTAACTTACATGGCACCGGACCGTGGTGAAGCCGGCAAGGCTTAAGGAGAGCGGCGCGGCACCTGGGCGGGCGAACTCGGCCAACTGCTTGCCTGATAGACGAAAATGGTCGCCACCATTGTGCGGCGAGCCATTTCGATTTTTTTATTGTCGGCGTGCGGAGCTGGGATGGTGGGCTGACGCTGAACGATGCTAAGTCATTTCGGGATCATGCTTAGGAATTTTACCGATGTCTCTTTTCCGTCTTTGCGTGCTCTTTGCCGGTCTGACCTTCATCGGCTTTGCCGCAACCGCCTTACTGGCTGCCTTGTTAGAGGCAACGCGCTGGACCGCGGTCTGGAGTTGCTCAGCCACCCAAGCATTGAGGCTCTTGTTGGAGATGGCAGCGGCGACATTGACCTGGCGATGGAGTTCCGGGGGGATCCGGGTCACGAACTGTCCAGAGAACGGCTTTTCCGGCGCTTCTCCCCTTTTTTTGCAAAACGCTAGATAGTCGTCGATCGATTCCCGGAACGCTGTAGTCAGTTCCGAGACACTTTCACCTTGGAACGTGATCACGTCGCGGGTGTTGACGACTTCCCCATGAAAAATGCTGGCATCGTCGTCGAACTCCACTTTGCCGATATATCCCTTGTATTCCATCATGGCGTAACTCCTGCTCCCGTCAGGAACCGCCGCATGGATTTGACGGCTCCTTTGTCTGTTTCTTTCTGAGGGTGAGGCCGGTGAAACACGGCCCGTACGCCGTTTAAGGCAATTCGTACTCTGGACCCCGCTCCCTCGGTAAGCTCGGCTCCGGCAGCTTCGAGCATGGACTCAATGTCCCGCCAGGCAATGTTCGACCTGACCGGGTCCTCGAAAATCGCCTTCAGCGTGCGTTCATGCTTTGGTCCCATGCCGTCTTCGATAGTATCACCTTATGATACTACGGTCAAGTTGCGTATCCGGGCCGAGAGAGTAACCAAACTCCGTTTGCAACCTCCCGCTCATCAGACCAAAAGTAGGGATTTGCCGGATCCGGCTCTCCCTCACCTCTCTCCTTTCTCCGTTTGTGCTTTTCTCCTTTTCCCAAAACATCGCCTTGACATCCTCCTACACTCCGTAGTAGACTCTCTCTACTACACAACGTAGAAGATCGGCCTCCAGGCGATAGGAGAAATCATCGTGGCCGCGCGTCAGCCTTCCGGCAACGAGACGACAGAGCTTGAAGTCTTAAAAGTGCTGTGGGACTTTGGGCCGGGGACGGTGCGCGAGATCAACGCGCGCTTGCAGGAGCAAGGCCGTCGCCTGGCTTACACGACGGTTTTGACGAAGCTCCAGCGGTTGGAAAGCAAGGGCTTCGTCGTCAGCGATAAGCGGGACGTCGCTCATGTTTTTCGGGCCGCCGTGTCGCGCGAGCGGCTCTTGCGCCGGCGGCTGAAGGACCTGGCCAATGAGCTTTGCGACGGCACGGCAACCCCCCTCGTATTAGCCCTGGTCGAAGGGCATCGTTTCAAACCGGGTGAACTGGATCAACTGCGCCGTCTTCTGGATGATCTTGAGAACAAAGGCGAGCAAAAATGATCGACGAATCGTTGCTGTGGTGGCTCGCGCATAACACCCTCTTCGCCGCCCTCCTTGCCGGGATCGTTTTTCTGGCTTGCCGGCTGGGGCGGCTGAGGCCGGCGGTGCGGCATGCCTTATGGTTGCTCGTGCTTGTTAAACTGGCAACGCCGCCGCTGCTTAACTGGCCGTGGTCCGCTCCGGCATTTTGGCCCTCGCAACTTGCCGACTCTCCGACAGCTTTGGCCTCCGCCGAGCCGACCTCGGTTGACAATAACGGCCTGGCCGAAGCCGATTGGCAAGCCCAGTGGCACAACCTGCATGGAGAGCGTGAGAGCAAGTTGTTGCCCGGCGACGCGGGTCCCGACAAGGAAGAGTTCTTGATCGTACAAGGCTCGCCGGAGCTGAACGCTTCTTCGCCGGACGCGCCGTCGTCCACGTTTGCCGGTTTGGAAATCAGAAGCTGGCACATTCCCAGATTTTGGACTTGGGGCCTGGCCTTCGCCTGGGCGGCGGCCGGAATGGGCATGCTGACCGTGCAATTGGTGCGCGTCGTTCATTTTCGGCGCCTGTTGACCAAGGCCGAAGCGGCGCCGGCGGAGTTGACGGACCAGGTGACGGAATTGGCCGTGCAACTCGGCGTGCGCACTCCGAAAACGCGCGTGGCGCCCGGCATCGCTTCACCGATGGTCTGGGGGCTGGGCCGGCCTACGCTGCTCTGGCCCGCCTCCTTGCTTAATCGACTGTCGCCGGCTTGTCAGCAGGCCGTCATTGTCCATGAGCTTGCCCATTTGCGCCGCCGCGACCATTGGATTGGCTGGCTGCAATTGTTGGCCGGGTGCGCGTGGTGGTGGCATCCGCTTTACCGCTACGTGAGCCGGCAGGTGCGGACAAACGCCGAGCTGGCTTGCGACGCCTGGGTGGTCAACCTCTTGCCCGCGGCGCGCCGGGCCTATGCCGAAGCGCTTCTGGAAGTATCGCAGCTATTATCTCGCAAGACCGAGCCCATGCCTGTCTTGGGTATGGCCGGCCGCCTCGATCTAGAAAGGAGATTGGTCATGATCATGCGCGATTCTGTGCCGTGCCGGTTATCGATTCGCAGCTTGCTGATTCTTGGGGCAATTGCCTTGATTGCCCTGCCGGGCTGGTCGCTCGGCCAACAAGGGGGTCCTAAAGCCCCTCGAGAGAAGGAGGCGGCTACGAAGGACAAAACCGAGGAAGAAAAAGGAAACGAAGGAGTTTTCGAGATCCAAGCTCAATTCGATGAACTTAGGTCGATTCCTCTAAACCTCACTGACGATCTAATAGCGCTCGAAGAGGGGCAGCAGCCAACGACCGGCAAAGACGCCGACCGGCTGGAAAAGTTGGAAAGGCAGCTGGAAGCCTTGCTGAAAGAGGTGAAGGCGCTGCGGGCGGCCAAGAAGCCCGGCAAAGCAAAAACCCCGGCAAGAACAGAAGCTAAGGGCCAATGGGGTAATTCTCCTAACGACGTCAAATTTGAAAACGTCCACCTATGGAATCAAGGCTGGAATGTGAACCCAAACCAGGCGGGCGATCAGCCCATTATCCTGAGCCGGGCCACCTATAAGATGCCGCGAGCCAAAGCGGAGGCTTTGGCGGCCTTCCTGCGCGACCAGCTCAAAGAACAAACTCTGGAAACGAAAGTTGAAGAAGACAGCATCGTCATAACCACAATGCCGGAAGTTCAAAAAACCATCAGCCAATTCATCGGCTTAGTCCAGGGAAAGTCCCTGGCCTTGGAATTGAGTGCTCCGGAGAAACCGGCGGTCAAGTAGAACAGAAAACCGTTAAATCTAACCCCGAAGGAGACTGTTTATGCGTGACATTATGCCGTGCCGTTTGCCTTGGCGGAGCGCGCTGGTCGTCGGCGTAGTAACCTTGGTTGCCGTGCCGAGTTGGTCGCTCAGCCAAGCCCCTGCTCCGCAGCCAGCCCCGGCCCCGAACATTGAAAAGCCCGAAAAGGTCGAATTGCAAAAAAGCCAATTTCGCTTGGAAGGCCGGCCGGTTGTGCAGGGAGACGTTACCGTTCAATTAGTCGGAGACGACCAGCCGGCCGCCAAGGAAGGTGATCGCCTCGACAAGCTTGAAAGACAAATCGATGCTTTGCTAAAAGAAGTTAAGGCCCTTCGCGGCGAAAAACCGGCCAAGGTAGGTGAGAAAAGCGAACCGAGGACGGCGATATTGAGCGAAATAAAAACCGAAAAGAAACCGGCAACTATTTCCGGCGATAAGGTCCATATCATTCGCGCCAACGAGCCGTACGCTGTCGAAGTCCGCCAGCCGATTAACGCCGCCAAAGAAGGCAACGTCTTCTACAGGAATCAAGTGACCGCGTCTGACGGCGATTCAACCTCTTTGACTCGCACCACCTACAAAATGCCCAAGGACAAGGCCGAGGCTCTGGCCAGCTTCCTCAAGGATCAGGTGAAAGGCCACGTTTTGGAAACCAAGGTCGAGGGCGATGGCCTTATCGTGACCACGACGCCCGATGCTCAACACACGATCGGCCAATTCATTGCTCTTGTCCAGGGCAAGGCAGCTCGCGCCCAGTATCGTGTCCGTACTATCAACCGCTCTGAGCCCGTACATGTTGAGACCGAATTGCAAGGGAAATAGCCTGTAACGATGACGCCACCGATGAGCCTTTATGGCCCGAATGTTCCTAATTGCAAGGGACCTTCGGGCCATCTCATTTCAGCCGGTTTCCTTTTAGGCGGTCAAATTCCTTTTGATCGATGCGGGTAAAGCACACGCGATCCCCCGTCCGCAACGGGAAATAGCCGTCGGCGACGTCGACTAGAGTAAGGGGCGTCCGGCCAATAAGGTTCCATCCTCCCGGCCGCGCTTCGGTGTAGATCCCCGTCTGCTTTCCTGTCAGCCCGACGCTTCCTGGCCTAACGCGAAGCCGGGGAGTCTCCAGGCGTGGCACGCCGCAAAGCAGCGGTGGCAAATAACCGAGGTAGGGAAACCCTGGGCAGAAGCCGATCGCGTAAACAACATATTCGGTCTCCAGATGCAGACGGATCACTTCCTTGGCAGAGAGCCCGGTCTTTAGAGCAACGCGATCCAAATCGAGTTGGATCTCATAGCAACACGGAATACGGTGAGACCTGACGGGAATGGAAGGCGGAGCGTCAAACGAACGCGCTTGCCGTTCGTGAAGCCATTCAACCACGGCGCCATACCCGATTTGTGCGAGATCGAAATATAGGGCCACGCTTGTATAGGCTTGCACCACGTCCACAAGCCAATCTTCGGAAGCGGGGCGCAGGCTTGCCGTGAACTCCAAAGCTTCCGCCTCGCTTACGCAATACGCCAAAACGGCGGAATCGCCCAGCGGAACTAAGTTCATCCCAACCTCAAATTATGCACCGTAATGGCGGGCATAAAGCTCCCCGCTCGCGTTCTGTCTTTTGGTTTCTATTTCGTGTTATCTTGTTTTATCGGAATGAAAGCCTCTTAGGGGCGTCTTTTTCACGATGGGACCGGAGCAACTGGGCCAATTGATCAATGCCCATGCGGCGGCGCTCGTGCTGTACGCGCGGCAGTGGTGCGCCATTCCCGAGGATATCGTTCAAGAAGCGTTTCTGAAACTCGTCACGCAAACAACGCCGCCGACCAGTCCCATTCCCTGGCTTTATTGTGTTGTCCGCAATAGAGCTATCAGCGCCTCGCGAACGGCACGCCGCAGGCAGCGTTACGAAGCGCTCGCCGCCGCGGAAGCGCAGCCTTGGCTTTTGCCCGGTGAAGATTCCGGGCTTGATGCCGAGACAGCAAGCGCCGCTCTGCAAAGGTTGCCGATTGAACAGCGCGAAGTAATTGTGGCCCACCTCTGGGGCGGGTTAACGTTTGAGGAGATTGGCCAATTGATGGGTTCTTCCGCCAGCACCGCCCATCGCTGGTATATGGCCGGTTTGACCGGTTTACGAGAAAGGTTGGGAGTCGCATGTCCGAGCAATCCTCTGATGGGAAGCTGACGACGCTGGAGGCCGGGCTTATGGCGCTGGCGCCCCGTTCGGCCGGGATTGATCGCGATTACTTGTTCTACCATGCCGGCCGGGCCGCCGCACGGGGCGGCCGCGGGGTGTGGCCTTATACGACCGCCCTTATGGCTGCGTTGGCTGTGGGATTGGGATGGGTTGCAGTCCATCGACCCCAGGGGGCGCCCGGTTTGGATTCCGTTGAGCCGAGGATTGTCTACGTGCCCATTGAAAGGCCCGCCCCCGTTCCTCCCACGCTCGCCTCGGCCAGGCAAGGTCCGAAAAGCGGCAGGCCCGACTATGTCGATAGAAGCTCGGCACGCGAACAAGAGCAAATGCTGCGGCTGCGTGAACAAGTGCTCTTCATGGGGGTCGACGCGCTGACCACTGCCAACGCTTCCTCGGGGCCGGAAATATCGGCGGGCCTTGACCCTTTGCTGGGATTGCCCGCAACCGTTCTTGATGAACCGGGTCGTAATCTTCTTAAGGGCTTATAGAATCAGGACCACGAAAAATGAGAAATAGTTATTCATTCTCCTCGGTTTTCGCTCTGTGCGCCGGTCTCATCGTTTTGTCATTGACGAATTCACTGGCCGCTCAACCGCCTCCCCAACAACTTACCCGGCTCCGCGTTCAACCCGCCGCCGCCCCGACGCCCGCCCTCAAGTACAAGCTGCTGCCGGAGCTGGAAGATAAGACTCCGGGCAATGCCGCGCTCCTCTATCTTCGGGCCTTCAGCCCAGAGTGGTATATGCACCGCCGTCAGCCGAATTATCCGGGATACCTTTCAAACACAAACACTCCGGTGTCCGACTTTCCTAAGAAGGATTTAAGTTGGCTTGTAGCTTACAATCCGCTCAAGCAACTCGATGAAGCAGCCCGCAAGGAGACATGCGATTGGGAAATGCCGGCGCGCCTTCGGGAAAAGGGTATTGGCACTCTATTCCCGGAGGTGCAAGGCTTTCGAGAGCTAGCGGCGCTGTTGGCTTTGCGAAGTCGGTTGCATCTCGCCAATGGAGATTTTGACCAGGCTATTGCATCCCTGCAAACCGGTTTCTCCCTTGGCCGAGACGTCGGCCAAGCGCCGACATTGATCAACTTCCTGGTTGGGGCTGCCATTAGCCAAATTATGATCAAACAATTAGAGGATGTAATTCAACAGCCCAAAAGTCCCAACTTGTATTGGTCCCTGACTTACTTGCCCAATCCGTTACTGGATTTGCGCAAGGGTTTTGAGGGTGAACGGCTCATGCTCTATGCCACAATTCCTGAGTTAAAAGGCATCGAAAAGGAGCAGCTTTCTCCAGAAAAAGAAGCGAAGCTCCTGGACGAACTGGGCAACTTCATCAATGCCGGCGATGGCCGAGAGGTCCGCGAAACAGATCATGTTACTCTGACCGTAATGGCCTTGAAGATTTATCCCGAGGCGAAGAAAGCTCTCATCGCGGAGGGCCGGAAGCCCGACGAGGTAGAAGCGATGCCTGTTTTGCAGGTGGTGGTGATTCAATCGCTGCGGCGCTTCAGGGAGCATCAAGACGAACTCTATAAATGGCTCAGCGTCCCCTTTCCCGAAGCCAAAACAGGGCTGGATCAGGCGGACAAGCGCCTGCGCATGGCCTTAGAAAAGAAGGATGCCCTGCCCTTCTATCATATGATCCCCGCCGTGGCCAAGGTCTATAACGCCCACGCCAACTTGGCTCGCAAGATTGCAGCCCTGCGTTGCCTCGAAGCGATTCGCCTTTACGCCAAGGAAAACGACGGCAAACCGCCCGCGAAGCTGGACGATATCAGCCAGGTCCCCGTGCCGCTCGACCCGCTGACGGGCAAGAGCTTTCAATACCAGGCGGTAGGTCAGATTATCACGCTCTTCGCCGCCCCGCCGGCTACCGAACCGCCGAATGCATCGAACTCGTTTACTTACGAAATGACGATCGAATCCTGATTTCTTCGTATACCCGGCATTCAAAGTAGCCCGCCGCTCCGCGGCGGATTCCGCCGCGGAGCGGCGAACTACTGTATACAAATCGTTCTTAATTTCATTGGAGGCTCCTGATGCATAAAGCCCTTACAATAGTTCTTTTCGGTGTCCTCGCTTTACCGGCCGCCGCAGCAGACAGTTTCGACGCCGGGGCCCGCGCCAAAGCGATCGCACCTTTTCTTGATGATCAAACATTCGGCATCGGCCATTTGGACGTGACGCGAGTCGACGTGGATAAAATTGTTGCCTCGATAGGCGCACTCGGCAAGATAGAGGCGCGCGACCTCGATAAGCCGAAAAAAGAATTCAGCGCTTGGGTCGACGCTTTCACCAAGGCCGGCGGCAAAGATATTTTTGCCGTCGTTAGTTTAAGGGATTTTCCTTCGGAACCTTATTTTGTTGTCCCGCTCGCGGAAAATTCCAAAGCCGATGCGTTAGCTAAGCTGTTGGCGCCCAATCCCGGCACGAAGTTCACTATCATCCGTAAGGCGCTTGTCGTTGGCACAGAATCCGTTCTGGACCGCCTTCGGGACACAAAGCCCGGCGAACAGCCGGATCTTGCCAAGGCTTTTGCCGCTGCCGGCGATACGACCGCTCAAGTCCTGCTGCTGCCTTCGGACGACAATCGCAAAGTAATCGAGCAATTGCTGCCCAATTTGCCGAAAGAGGCGGGTGGTGGAGCGACCAAACCGTTTACCCGAGGCATTCAGTGGGCGGCTATCGGCATTGACGGCCCGCCCAAGACCTCCGCCAAACTAATCATCCAGGCGCCTGATGCCCCCGCGGCGAAGGAGCTTAAGACGGCCCTTGCCGATCTTTCCAAGGCGGCCCCCTTGCAAAACATGCCCGGCTTCGGTGAAGTCGTCAAAACTCTAACCCCGGAAATCAAAGACGACCGACTTCTGGTTTCCCTAAACGAAAAGACTATCAAGGACGTGTTTGGTCCCCTCGTGGTCAAGGTGCGCCAGTCCGCGCTGCGCTCGCAATCCTCGAATAACTTGAAGCAGATGGCAATAGCCATGCACATGTATCACGACGTATACGGCAAATTCCCGCCAGCTTACAACGTCGACAAGGATGGCAAGCCGCTTTTGAGTTGGCGCGTTCATATTCTGCCTTACATCGAGCAAGAAGCCCTCTACAAAGAATTCCATCTCGACGAACCGTGGGACAGCGCGCACAACAAAAAACTCCTCGCCCGCATGCCGAAGATCTACCAATCCTCCAAATCGTTGGCCGAGGGACTTACCACTTACTTGACGCCGCGAGCCAAAGAGACGGTGTTTCCCGGAAAGGACGCCGTTTCGATCAAGGACATTACCGACGGCACCTCGAACACGATCATGATCGTGGACGCGGACGACGCTCACGCCGTCGCCTGGACCAAACCCGAAGACCTGCCAATTGATTCGAAGAAACCGGAGGCTGGCTTGGCCAATCGCAATGGCAAGGGCTTTCTTGTGGCCATGTGCGACGGTTCAGTCCGTTTTATCAGCAATAAAATCTCGGCTCAGACGCTGTGGTCGGCATTCACGCGCGCCGGGGGCGAGGTTTTGGGAAGTGATTGGTAATCAGGTTTTGGAATGAACTGGATAAAAGTGGAGCCCCTTTGCCCTTGCGTCCGCGTGCAACTTCTCAAGCCCCCAAGACCGCGTTTCATTTCATTTCAGGGGAGGTCACACCGTCACACCCCTTGGAAAGAACCGGCTAGGATCTCTCAGCTTGTTTCGGGAGCAAAGCTGGATATATTCGTTCACGCCGACAGGGGCTGCTCCGCCAGCGCTTCCAATTGTCTCCAAAACTCTTGCACATGGTGAACTGACTTGGCCGGCAAGCGTTCTTTTCCGTACTCAACTCGCACCAGCAGAATTGCCAATTTTTGGCTATCCGTTTCAAGAGCCGGCAATTCTTGACCTAGGCGCCCAACAAACTCCAACGGCGTTTCCTCGGGTGATCGGCCCAAACCTTGTTCAAACGCCCAAGCTTGCAAGGCGGCAAAGCTGTAGCGGACCAGCTCGGCAGGGGACCGTGCATCGGCCGACCCGTCTAAGAAAGGGTTGCGAAACGCGGTGAACGGACGAGGCCGTTTGAAGTGCACGGCTCTTTCTACTTCGAGCGACTCAGCGCGCTCGCTTGTTGAACCGCCGAACAGCCGGGCCCACAGGTTGCGAAGCGCCTCCAACAAGCTGCGGGCCCATTGTGTGAAGTTGGCCAAAAAGGCCAGCCCTTTCCACAGGACCAAAACAACGACGCCGACAACCAGCAGCCCGATGACGATCCATTGCAAGGCCTTCGCCGCGCCTTGAAGCGAATGCGGCAACTTGCTGGTCCAACTGGAGGAAGAACTGGTGGCTTTGCGCCCTTTGCTCGATTTCGAACTGCTTGAAGAAGCCGATTTGGTTCCTTTGCCGCCGCCGGACGATTGATTGTCTTTGGCGCCTTTATTACTGGAATCCTGTTTGTCCTTTCCGTTGCTCGAATCGGACGCATTCTTGGAATTGCCCGGTTGGTTGCCCTGCTTACTATTCCCGCTGTTGCCTTTTTGTCCGTCGCCGCCCCCCGACGGATCTGAAGGCTTGTCGCTTTTCGCGGCGTCGCCGCCCTGCTTGTTGTCGATTTCCCCATTGGAGCCGGGCTTGCCATCTTTATTGTCTTTGCCGGGTTCAGTGGCCGCGCTGCCATCTCCCTTCGCCGGGCTGTCTCCTTTGACGGCATAATCGGAGGCTTGCCGTTCGCCGCCTGCCACGCTGTCGAGATTCACCAGCGGCGTCTCGGACTGGGGCCGCGGCATGAACGCGCCCAACAGCAGCAAAACCGCTATCAAAGCGGTTCCAATGCCCAACCACGTGCCGGCCATGGCAACCGGCATCTGTATCCTGCGCTGACGCAAATAACGCCTTAGGCCGAGGAAGCACGTTGTCAGCAGCAAACCCAGCCCGCTTGCCGTATACGTTGCCATGAGCAAAAAGGCGCCGAACCGCCGATCGCCGTCTTCGGGAGGAATGAGCGTTTGACCCAAGCCAAAGATGGGCAATGCCGCTAGCGAAAAATAGACCACCCAGGTCCCCGGCGTGTGGCGTTTCTTGCGCGCCTCGCGAAAGCGCTGATAGCGTTCCCACCAGGTCAGTTGCTCCTCTTGTTCGACAACCGATTCAGACCCGCCTTCTTCTCCGCTCTCGATCCCTGTGGCCTGAAGAAGCCCCTGCCCTGATGCCTCGACATTGTCGTCGATATAGGTGCAATCTCGCGTCAACTTGTGGGCGCACCACCAGACGAGAACCACGAAACCCAGGTTGATGAGCCAATTAAGGGAGGACAGCGGCGTATCGCCCGGGTATTCGACGAACAAGTTCAAGCCAATCCACGTCGCCGCCGCCAGTATCATGCCGTAGATGGGCGCTCGCTCGGAGATGCCATCCTCCAAGGCAATGCGCGCAACCAGCACGGCGCCAAAAACAAAGAAGAACAGGATCCAGCGCAGCCGCCCGGTAAAGTCGCCTTCATAAAGGATGGCGACAAGAAAGAAGACCAGACTCGCCACCAGCCCGATGATGAGCGCCGGGCTAATGGCGATGATCATGTAGTCGGCCAGCGTTGAGCGCGGTTTGGAAGTGGCCATGATCCCGTCCGGAGTTAATCGTCCCCCAGATCCGTATCACCCATATCGTACACGGTCTGGCGCATCCACGTGGCTTGAGGCCCTTCGTCGGCGCCTTTGGGCGCTTTGCCTTCCCAGGCGGTAATGAGCGGTCCGAGCATTTGTTGCCGGCACAGGTGAGGCAGCCCCGCCTCGTCCGGCAGCGGACGAATGTCCCGGATCCCTTCCGCCATCAGCCGGCCATAGGCTTTCTCTTGCCGGTCCGGTTCACAGGCAACCAGGACAACGGTCACGGCCAAGCCGCGGCGGCGCAAGTTGCCCAAAGCAAGCGCGGATTCAACCGGCACGTCGGGCAGCACAGCCAGTACCGTGGCGTCGCGAGGAAGCCGGCTGGCAGTTTCCGTGATTAATTGTGGAAACGGCATGCCATCGGTCAACTCGACGCGGGCCAACGTCTCGCGAATGCGCTGCAACTGTTCAATGCCCCGCCGTGTTTCGACGACCACGGGCTGAAGGCGTTCACTGTTCTCGGCCATCGCAGCCGACTTGCGGGCGGCAATTCGCGTGCGTGCCTCCCGGTCCCAACCCTCTTGGCGGATGCGATCGACGGCATCATGGGCATTGCTCACGAAACCTATTTGTTGCCCTAGCTCATAAACGGCGTTTGCCAAGGACGCCGCAGTGGTCACAGCAAGCTCCGAACGATACGGTTCGCCGCGGTGGGGATACCCTGCCTTGAAGAAATCGAGCACGACGGTCGCGCCGGAAAGGGTAGACGGCTCATAGATCTTGCTATGCAGTTCGCCGGTACGCGCCGTGGCCCGCCAATGAACGCGATTAAGCGGATCGCCCCGCTCATAGGGCCGCACGCCGGCAATGCGCGTCGGATCCTCAAAAAGCCGATGGGTCAGCCGGACGTCGCCTATCGGCCGGCGCGAGGCGATCTCGTAGCCTTCCAGCAACATGTAGCGCGGATAAACCATCAAGTAATTCGGTTCGGATTCGATCCGGTAGCGGCGATGCAATCCGAAGAGATCGCCGGTTTCCAGGACGACGGGCCCAATTTGATAATAGCCGCGCATTTGACATTGCACTTTGTAGCGAAAGACCTTCTCCGAGTTGGCGCCAAGCATGCAAATCTGGAGTCTTTTCCCTTTGGTGCGCAATCGAGGCGGTCTTTGCTCGAGCGCTGCGCGCGGCAAGAGATCTTCCAGCAAAAGAAAAGGAATCGGCAGCCAGCCGGTGTTGCGAACTGTCAGTTCCACCGGGATGGCGTCGCCGACCTCCGCCGTCGTTTCTTTGCAGACGCGCGTGGCCGATAGGTTGTTGATCCAAGCGTGCGCCAAAACGCGGGTGAGCAAAAGAAGCCCAATCAAAACATACGTAGCATAAGCCAGCAGGCCCGATTCTAGGAAAAGGGCCGCGAGAAGCAGCAACGCTACGCCGAGGAACCACTTCATGCAAAGACGTCTTCCGCTTCGGATTGTTGCGATGCGAGCACGGGGACGGGAACGTCGGACACGATGTCATTAACGATTGACGCCGTGGTCAGCTTGCGCAACCGGCTCTCCGGGCGCAAGATCATGCGATGGCCCAGGACGGGGAGCGTCATGCGCTTGATGTCATCAGGCAAGATGAAATTACGGCCGGAAATCGCCGCGAACGCCTGCGCTGTGCGGAATAGTGCGATGGAAGCCCGCGGGCTGCCGCCCAGGGCGACATCGTCATGAAGCCGCGTGCCCTCCACGATCTGCAACAGATACTTGCGCACCTTATCGTCGACATAGACATTCCGAATGGCGTCAATGCAAGCAATGACCTCGGCGGCGGAAATAACAGTGGCCAAGTCGTCGATGGGATGCCCGTGTTGCAGGCGTTGGAGCATTTTCGATTCTTCATCCAAGCTCGGATAGCCCAGGCTCAGACGAACAAGGAAGCGATCAAGCTGAGCTTCGGGGAGCGGGAAAGTACCTTCGTGGTCGATGGGATTCTGTGTGGCAATGACGAGAAACGGGGGCTTGAGCGTATAGGTTTGACCGTCCGCGGTCACGCGGCGCTCAGCCATGGCTTCGAGTAGAGCGGATTGAGTTCGCGGCGTGGCCCGGTTGATTTCGTCGGCCAAGACGGTCTGAGCAAAGATAGGGCCCGGGCGAAATTCGAACTCGTTCGATTTTTGGCTGAAGATCGACACCCCCGTCACATCAGTCGGCAATAGATCAGGCGTGCATTGCAGACGTTTAAACGTACAGCCGACGCTCTTGGCCAAAGCTCGGGCCAACATCGTCTTGGCCACGCCGGGCACATCTTCGAGCAATATGTGCCCCTCGCAGAAATACGCCACCAAAGCAAGCGTCACCTGCGGGCGCTTGCCGATGATGACCTTTTCGACGTTGGCAATGATTTTGTTGGCCACGGCGGCCACGTTGATCGCCGGGGAAGCTTGCGGCTCGCGGTCGCCGGCATCGTGTTTTGCCATGTATCAAGCGCTCATTTGGAGAACTTAGATTTGGACCAAGTGAATTCAGCATACTGGTTCCACTGCGGAGCCGCAACAAACTCAAACTTTTTGCGCTGTTGCAGCCGACCCTGCGGCGGTTAGAATGAAATTCTCACCGATTCCCGCCCCTGCCTGGGAGATTGCCCCCAATATGATTGAACCTAACGCTGCCGCGCCCGATGAAGTGAAAGCGGTGCGCCAACTGGTTGGCGCTTATAGCCAGATGACCGAGCAGATTGGCAAAGTCATCGTCGGCCAGAAGGAAGTCGTTGAACAGTTGCTCATGGCCCTCTTTAGCCGGGGGCATTGTTTGCTGGTTGGCGTGCCGGGCTTGGCCAAGACGCTGCTGGTCAGCACCGTATCGAAGATCCTACAACTCTCCTTCAAGCGCATCCAGTTTACCCCCGACCTCATGCCGGCCGACATCACCGGCACAGACATCTTGCAAGACGATCCGGAAACCGGTCGGCGCAAATTCGTGTTCTTGCCCGGCCCGATCTTCGCCAACATGATTCTGGCGGATGAGATCAATCGCACGCCGCCCAAGACGCAGGCCGCGCTTCTCGAAGCCATGCAGGAGCACCACGTCACTGCCGCCGGCCACACTTATGCGTTGCCCGAGCCGTTTTTCGTCTTGGCCACGCAGAACCCCATCGAGCAAGAAGGCACTTATCCGCTGCCCGAAGCCCAGCTCGATCGCTTCATGTTCAATATCATCGTCGGCTACCCGTCGCGCGCTGAAGAGCTGGACATCATGAAGCGGACGACAAGCATCGTTAAAGCAGAGCTCCAGGCGATCATCAACGGCCCGCAGATTCTTCACCTGCAAAACGTCGTTCGGCAAGTAGTCGTCGCCGATCACGTCTTCTCTTACGCCGCCGATTTGGTCCGCGCCACCCGGCCGCGCGAGCCGAATGTGCCGAAGTTCATAACCGAACTGGTTAGCTGGGGCGCGGGGCCGAGGGCTTGTCAATATCTGATACTCGGAGGCAAGGCCCGCGCGATCCTTCATGGCCGGTTGCATGTCACGACCGAGGACATCAAAACAGTGGCTTATCCTGTTCTCCGCCACCGCCTCGTCACGACATTTAACGCAGACGCGGAAGGCATCACCACCGACGAAATCATTCGACGGCTCATCGAAACTGTGCCGTTGCCGCAGGAGCAAGCCGCCGCCAAGGCGCTGCGGGCCTAAGGCGCGCTATTCCCACCAAGGATGTGTTCATGCCGTCGCAGACAATCTCGTTTGACCCCAGTTCCTTGAGCAAATACGGCCGGCTTGCCTTGGTCGCACGTAAGCTCGTTGAAGGTTTCCTCAGTGGCGTTCATAAAAGCCCTTACAAAGGCTTCAGCGTCGAGTTCGCCGAACACCGGCAATATTATCCCGGCGATGAGATCCGCCACATCGACTGGCGCGCCTATGGGAAAACCGACCGTTACTACATCAAGGAATACGAGGAAGAAACCAATCTTCGCGCCTACCTCCTTGTGGACGCCAGCGGCAGTATGGGTTTCCAGGGAAAGCATGCCGGCAAATTTCAATACGCCCAGTATATAGCCGCCTCGCTGGCGTATTTGATGCTGCACCAGCGCGATGCAGTCGGCTTAGCCACCCACGACACCAAAGTACGAAGGATGATTGCGCCCAAGAGCAATTCTAAACACTTACTGCGCGTGATTGAGGCTTTGGAAGATACCAAGACCGGCGGCGAAACCAGCCTGGCGCCGCTTTGGCATCAATTAGCCGAGCAGTTTCCTAGGCGCGGCATGATCGTCATCTTATCGGACTGTTTTGAGAACATCGGCCCGCTCATCAAAGCGCTAGGCCACTTTCGTTATTACCGCCATGAAGTCCTGCTCTTCCATTTGTTGGCTCCCGAGGAGATCGAGTTTCCTTACAAGAAATGGACCCAGTTTCGCAATCTGGAAATCGCCGGCAACAAAGTCCTGGTCGATCCGCAAAGGCTGCGGAAGGAGTACCTCAAGAACTTCCAGGAATTCTGCAAACAGTTGCGGGATCAGACGGGCCAATTGCAAATTGATTACCATATGCTGCGAACCGACGAACCGGTGGAACGCGCACTAGGCATTTATCTAACGAAACGCCAGAACAGGCGGTAACAGGTTCCGGAAAGTAAGAATGCCGTTCGGTTTCCTAAATCTGCTCATGCTCGCCGGGTTGGCCGGGATGGCCATACCGGTGATCATTCATCTGCTCAATCGCCGGCGCTACAACGTCGTCGATTGGGGAGCGATGCAGTTTCTGCAACTTAGCGAAACGACCCGGAAGCGGCTCCTGATTGAAGAACTACTCCTGCTCCTGCTTCGGATGGGTTTGATCGGCATCCTTGTCCTGGCACTGGCCGGTCCCTTTGTCGAAAGCTCGGCTCTGGGTAAGTTCGGCCGCAACAATCGCGACGTGGTCATCGTCTTCGATGGTTCTTACAGCATGGGTTATCTGGGTTCGGGACAATCGGCTCATGCGGCGGCCAAAGAGTGGGCGACCGGATTCGTCGAAGACCTGTCGGGCCAGGATGCCGTGGCCATTCTGCAGGCCAAGCAGCAAGTAATACCCGTTCAGGGTACGTTGACTCACGATTTGGAGCGCGTCCGTGAGGCGATCACTGAGCTTCCTGAACCTGCCGGCGGATGCAATTTCCCGCAAGCCATTCAGGCCGCACGGAAAATCTTGGAAAGTAGTCAACGAGCCGAGCGCGAGATCATCGTACTGACCGACAATCAACGTTTCGGTTGGGCTGATGCCGCCACGTCGACAAGCTGGGAGTTAAGCAAGAATCAGGTGCCCGAAGGCCGGTCGGTCAAGCCGCGCATTTGGGCCGTCAATCTGGCCCCTAATCGCCCCAGCGATCCGCCCAATTGGGCTTTGGCCGGAATCAAAGCAAGCCAGACGGTTGTGCCGGTCGGGTGGGAAATTGCCTTCGACACGGCTCTCGTCCTCTATGGCCAACAGACCTACTCGCCGCCTTACCGCATCCGATTGGAAATTGACGGCCAAACGGTCCGCGACTTGAAAGCGCCGGAAAAGGCGCAACTGGATAAGGGCCAGGTGCCTTTGTCCTTTCGTCATGCCTTTGCCGCGCCGGGATCGCACCTGGTTTCTGTGATAGTCGAGCCCGATCCGCCGCCGGACAAGCAGCCGCCCGGCTATGTCATCAAAGATCATTTGCCGGGCGACAATAGGCAAGATTTCGCGGTCGAAATCGTGCCCGCATTGCCTGTTTTGCTAGTGGACGGCGATGAACGTTCCAACGTTAAACGACGCGGCGTCGACTATTTGCGCGACGCGCTCTCGCCGGCCGGCGACCCAAACCCCGTTGTGCTGACGCGCGTGGTTTCCGTGCAGAATTTTGAGCCGGCTTTGCTGACGCGCGACCTGACCGATAGGCCCGGCAGCAAACCGCGTGTGTTGGTGCTGTCCAATGTCGCCCGTCTCAGTGCGGCCCAACAAGAGGCCGTGGCCGCCTTTCTGGCCGGCGGCGGCGGTGTGCTGGTAACACTTGGCGAACGGGCCGAACCTGCCTTTTTCAACGAAGAGCTTTACAAAGCGGGCCAGGGTTGGTTGCCCGCCGCGCTGGACGATCTGGTTGGCGATGAAGCGCAACCGGAGCGAGCGACGATTCCGCGGGTTAGCAGCTTTAATAATCCGGCACTTGAAATGTTTCGCAAGATGCCGACGGAAGGCCTGGCTGAGGTGCATTTCCCGCGTTGGTGGAAAGTCAGTACACCGGTCCGCTCATCGGCGTCGGTTCCCGTAGCGCTGTTTACCAGCGGCGACCCATTTTTCGTGGAGCGGACTTACCAAGGCGGCCGCGTCCTTCTTTGTTCGGTTCCCTTGGATAACTCGTGGCGCACTGACCTTGCCACCAAGCCCGCCTTTGTGCCGTTGGCGCACGAACTGATTTACTATTTAGCGGGCGCTCGGGGCGCCGAGCACAATGTCCAGCCGGGGCAGCCGCTGCGTTACTGGATCGAGACGGAGGAAGAGCTTCCCGATTTGAGTCTGCAACCGCCCGGAGGCGAGGCGAGAAAACTGGCTCTGGACGGCGCGCCTGGGGCCGACGGCTATCCCGCCCAAGTCCGCCGGCTGCCGCGCGGCACCTTCGTGGAATACGAGGCCACCCGCGAAACAGGCGTCTATCGCGTTCTGACCGGGGAACGCACGATCTACTACGTTGCCCAGCCTGATTCACGCGAATCGGACTTGAGTCCGTGCGACGACAAAGACCGGGACAACGTGGCCAAGTTTCTCAATGTGACTTATGAAAATGACCGCGAGCAAATGGTCAAGCGCATTGTCGAGACCGCGCCCCGCAAGGAGGTTTGGACGTGGTGCCTGATCGGCGTAATCGCCCTCCTGTGCGGCGAAGTATGGATGACGAGGCGTTTGGTAAAGAACCAAACGGCGTAATCGAGGATCGCGGATGGGGGATCGCAGATGGGGGATCCAGTCTATCGGTTCGGAGGCGAAGCAGAGCTTCGCGGTAGTGCGTGCCCAAGCGGAGCTTGGGCACGAGGAGGTCTCGATCCTCGATCCTCGATCCTCGATCCTCCATCCTCCATCCTCCATCCTCGATTTACGAGCGCTGAACCCGCATGACAGGTAGCCAATGCTGCACCTCCCGCGTCATATTCCGTTGCCCTTCACCGATTCTTATCTGATGTTCTCTCCACCGTGGGATGAATGGTCGGGATGGGCGAATTCCGATGCCTGGATGTTGCTGGCAGTCATTCCCGTCGCCTTGGTGTTATGGCTTTATCGTTATGAGATGCAACTCGTGTCGCGGTTTACGGCGACGTCGCTGCTCGTGCTTCGACTGCTGGTCCTTTTCGTGGTGATCGGTCTGGTGGGGCTGGGGCCGATTTTGGCGCACACGGTCTCCGAAGAGTTGCCCGGGCGCGTGGCAATTGCCGTGGACCGGTCCGACAGCATGGGCGTGGCCGACCCGCAACGACCGGTTGTGGAGAAACTCCGCCTGGCGCTAGGCCTTCAATTAGCCCGCGACTTGTGTACCGATGAGGAATTAACGGGCTGGATCAGAGATTACGATGAAGGGCATGCGCCAAACTGGGTCGGCGACGCCTCGCCAGGCGATCAAAGCCGTGGCGGGGCATCGAATCAACGCCGGCACATGCACGATCAGGTGTGCGAGAGGGTTGATGAGCTAACCCGGGGAGACTTGGCCCACCGCTTGCTCACGGGTGATGCATTGCAACTGATTAAGACATTGGCAGACAAGCACAATGTCGACTTAATGGGATTTGGCAAGGAAGCTTGGGACGTGCCGCTCGATCAAGCGGATGACCTCTTAGGTCGCCAGAAAGCCAAAGATGAAAAAGACTCCAATGAGCCGGCGCTTGGCGCCAAGAACGGGACCAATTTGCTGGTTCCGTTGACGCGAGCGCTGGAGAAGTCGGGTCCGGATTCCGCCAAGGTCTTGGGCGTCGTCGTGCTGAGCGATGGCCAGCACAATGAACGCGATTCGCCGGTTGTTAAGGCAATCGAAATGGGGGAGAAGGGCCTGCCGATCTTTCCTATCGGTTTGGGCTCGCGGCTGCCCCCGCCGGACATTGCCATCCTGGGCGTCAAAGCGCCGACCGCCGTATTCAAGGACGCCGACGTCCCCGTCGAGGCGCGCTTTCGCGTGAGTGGCCTGCCCGCTCAGGATTTGATCGTCCAACTTCACCGGGCGGGGCAAGAAAAGCCGGTTGAAGAGCGCATCGTTCATCACGATGGCAAGCAAAGTTCTTATATCGAGCGCTTCACTCAACCGCTCGACAAGCCGGGAACGGAGACTTTGACCCTATCCGTTCGCCCCGCATCGCCGGAAACAAAGGAAGTCCGCACGGACAACAACAGCCAGGCCATCAAGGTTAATGTGGCGGACGATAAGGCCCGGGTGCTGCTTATCGATGGCGAGGCCCGCTGGGAATTCCATTATTTGGCCAGCGCGCTGGCTCGCGACCGGTCCATGCAGGTAAGCAGCGTCGTCTTCCAACAACCGCGAGTCGGCAAAGTCGCGGAGGACGACTTGCGGAAGCTCGGCAATCCAGGGCTTAGCTTGCCCACTGAGCCGGACGCTCTGGCCGTATTCGACTGCGTTGTCCTAGGCGATGTCACACCGGAGCAACTGCCGCTTGCGGAACGAACGCGCCTATTAAAATATGTCGCCGATCGCGGCGGCACGCTTGTCATTGTGGCCGGCAAACGCGCTATGCCGTTGGCGTATCAAAACGTCGGCGGGAACGAAGATCCCATTCTCAAACTTTTGCCCATTGAACAACCGCGGCTCGCCTTGGCCAACCCCGAGCGCGGCTTTGCGGTAACGTTGACCCATGATGGCGGGATGACGGACTTCCTCAAAATGGAAAACGATGCGGCCAAAAGCGCCGAGCGCTGGAAGGCCTTTCCGCCCCATTTTTGGGGCATCGTCGGCGACGCCAAGCCGGGCGCCACGCCTTTGGCTTTCTGGAAGGACGATCAAGCTGGGGCCAAACGTAAACCAGGCGAGATCGAGAATCACAATGGCTTGATCGTGAAGCACAACTATGGTTTCGGGCGTGTCCTGTTTCTGGGATTGGACAGCACCTGGCGCTGGCGCTACAAGACCGGCGACACGTATCACCATCGCTTTTGGGGCCAAGTCATACGCTGGGCCGCGACCGATAAGCCTTTGGTGACCGGCAACGAATGGGTTCGCTTCGGCGCCCGCGAGCCCGTCTATCAGCAGGGGCAGGAGGTGGAGGTCGTGGTGCGCTTGGGCGAGGAAACGCCTCTGTTAAGGCCCGACGCTCTGGCGGGCGCCCGCATTCTGCGACGCCAGCCGGGCAAGCCCGATGAAGCGGTGGCTCTGGTGCCGCTGAAGAACCGCCCGGCGCAGCCGCGCATCTTGGAAGGCAAGCTCCGGGATTTGCCGGCAGGCGAGTATGCCATCGAGATGGCCGTACCTGAGTTGGAGGACAAGCTGCGCGGGCCCGCCGGACCAGGCGGCGCGCCGACCGCCTTGCGCGCCACATTCTCGGTCAATCCAACGGCCAGCGAAGAAATGGCGGACCTTTCCACTAACTTCCCGCTTCTGGAAGAGATCGCCAACCGGAGCGGCGGCAAGTTTTTCACCGCCGACCAAGCGCGGGAATTAATCGACCTGATCAAAAGCCGCAGTAGCACGCGCGAGGAACGAGTGGAGAATCGCCTTTGGCAGTGGTGGATAACGCTTGCCGTATTATTGTCCTTGCTAACCGTAGAATGGGTCGGTAGGAAATTGGCGGGATTGCCCTAGCAGCAGCCGACATGCTTGGCGAGCCAGTGTATCTTAGCTCAACCGGTTATTGAGGTGCCCATGTCCTTCCATTCCGGCGCCATTGACGGAGTTATCTGGAAGCCGCTTAAGCGGTTTCACGATGGGCGCGGCTGGCTGTGCGAGCTATTTCGCCATGATGAATTGCCGGCCGAATTCCACCCGGTAATGGCGTACATTTCCATGACCGAGCCCGGCATCGCGCGCGGGCCGCATGAGCATGCCAATCAGGCCGATTGTTTTTGTTTCTTGGGGCCGTCCAACTTCAAAATGTATCTCTGGGACAATCGGCCCGCATCTCGAACTCATCTCGCGCAGCAAACGGAAATCGTCGGCATCGACAATCCCATGCTGCTCGTCATCCCCGCCGGAGTCGTCCACGCTTACAAAAACGTCGGTGTCGAGCAGGGCATCGTCTTCAATTGCCCCAATCGGCTCTACAAGGGGCCCGGACGTAAAGAGCCGGTTGATGAAATTCGACATGAGGAGAAAGAGGGCAGTACGTTTAGACTAGATTGATGAAGCGATGCTACCGCTGTTACAGCGACCAATTCGTACAGCCCAAGGCAGTTTCCACGCCGCCCGGTTAGTTTTATCGACTCGGTGGTCCCGTCCTCTGGCCGATGTTGTTGGCAAGATTCGGTTCCACCTTTCACTCAGGATTGACCGGAAACCCCGCCAGCGGCCAAACCACCCCGCGTAGAAACGGCCAATGGAACAGCAGAGGCAACGGGATTGCCAGCCAGCCCAGCGTCCAGACGCGGCTCCACCAGCCCAGGCGTTTAATGGAGAAGCCGCTCCGTTCCAGCCGGCCTTCCACCAGCACCAACAAACCATGCAGAGCAAAATAAAGAGAAGGCAAGCCGAAGCCAGCCTTGACCGGCACACTGATGGCCATTTCATGGAGTAGGCCGGAGAAAAGAAATGCCGCGAACATGGCGAGCGGCCTTCCTAGCCGGCTCCGAAGTGGTCGATAGATGGCAATGGCCGTCATTTCGACGAAAGCCAGATTCCAGCGCTTGCCCCAGAATTCAGTCAGGCTCCTTGAGGCCAGGGGCGCCTTGAAGAGCGGTCGCGCATCCACGCCCCACAACCGCCAAAATCCCGCGCTGAGATTGATCAAGCCGAAGTGAAGAATGAAGCTTAGGCCCACCAGGAAGGGAACTGTGGCGAGAAACCGTGCTGGGATTTGGTCATGGATCGTTCCTCCTTCGACAGCCCACCGCGCCAAGACCATCAGGCAAATTCCGCCGAGCACATTGACCGCGCCTGCTGCTAGCAGTTTGCCGGCGCCGGGAAGTGGCGATCGGCGCAGGCGCGCAAAGATGGCAGGGCGCATGCCTAGCCAACCCACGGCAAAGGCTAACCAGGGCAAGGCGCCAAGATGCGGTTGGCCGTCGGCCTGCGCTTCCACGCTCACGACTGTTTTCATGCTCCAAAGGAGCACCAGAATCAACGCCACCATGCGGAATCCCGCCGGTTCTTCACTGCTGAGGCGCTCAACCACCACGGTCGCTGCTACAAGAAGAAGCCACGCGGCCCAACGGCCGAAACGGACATTGGTTATTCGCGTAATGCCAAAGCCGACAAATAACGTGACAAGCAAAACGGCGATGATTTGCCAAAAGTCGGCAAGGCTCTGAGGCAGATAAGCGTTCACGCGGCAATGACTCCCAAATTCCAGAGTGCCGCCAACGTGTAGATAAGGGATAGGACGGAAAACAATCCGACCAAGGCCGCTTCGCCTCCGATCAAGAATGCGGGAGGCGCGCGGCCTTTGACATCATGCCGATCGAAATAAGTAAACTGAATGACGAGCCGGGCAATCCAGTAGACCCCAATAAAAGAAGTCGCCGCCGCCGCTAACCCCGAATGGTCCAAAAGCCAACTGGGCGCCAAAGCGGACAAAAGGCCAAATGCCAGATTGATCGCCCAGATGTAGCCGGCGTAAGTCCAAAAAACTTGACGCGTTAGCGGCCGCAGCTTCGCCGTTTCTTCTTTCCAACCGAGCACCCGGGGAATCGCCAAGCTCGCCACGATCAGAACTAGCTGCCCGATGCCGGCAAGTCGAATGAGGATGGGCAACGAGCTCGCGATTAGCTGAGACATCAACCCCTCGGAAAGGCTACCAAAAAAGCGAACAGTGCCGTCAGATAGCAATAACACGTGAGGAAGAGGCCGTTGTAAACGGGAAACTGCCTTTTGACGGCGGGGTCGTAATAGAACAACTGCAACATGACGCGCAGCGCCCAAAAGAACGCCATAAATCCACTAAGGAATCGCCCCAGAGCGGACCGCCCCATCAATTCATCGCCAAACAAGAAGCACAGTCCGGCCATCACGAACAAGATCATGACGATATAGATATTTTGGACGACGAAGATGTCCCGGAAGATCGGCGTGACCTTTCGCAAATTGTCCTGATAATGAAGTTTCCGCGGAGCAAAAAAGTTGACCGAGGCGACCAGCAAGTGGAGAATGCCCGCTATCTGAAGCAGATAAAACTCTGAGACGAATGCGGCTATCATGTTCTGCCTCGTTCCCGAAAAGGCCCCGGCAAGAAATCGACCGCCAAAGAGCCCCTTTATTAACCCGGTTTAGGTTCTCTTGGCGAAGCTCCTCGTGCCCCAAGCTTCGCTTGGGCACGAGAGGGACCAGACCGAAGGCATCTGCTATGATCGATTTCACCACAGTCAGCCGTGAGTTCCGCAGTCTCGTGGAACGGCGGCGGGAGCTTTTGACATTTCTAGGCTCGGCGTTTGCCGCGATGGGGTTGTTTCTGCAAAACGTGCTCCGGGGCGGGTTGCCGCCGTCGCTGGCTCAAATTGAGCAGCACGGCTTCGCTTTCTATGCTTTCGTGCTCATGGTCTTGAGCCTGGTGCTGGCTCTGCGGATGGCGAAGTTGCACGGCGGCATGGTGCTCAACGGCGTCTTATATGCCCGGCTCATGCAGGAACAGGATTTCACGCGCAAAGGCGATCCGGCGCGGTCGGCACGCAACAATTTCCTGGGCGTGTCGTTTCTTCAGTTTGTTTTGGTGGACTTGATTGCCGGCTTCTCGGCGGCAATCTTGTTTCTGGCCCTGGGAATTCCGCTGCTGCTCTCGGTCACCCTTGCCGTTTTGATTGCGGCGCTTTGGCTACTTCTCTACCTTCGCTACCATCACAAGGCCGCCTCCTTTGGGCTAAAGAAGGCGGCCGCCGAGGGGTGTGTCCCTTTTCAAAAGAACGAATGGGAAGACCATGTCGCCCAGAGCATGCAGCAGGCCAACCAGGGCATGATTTCGGAGATTGCCTTCGGCGGGCTGATTGTTTTTTCCGTGTTCGAGTCGTTGTCCGGCCTCGGCAAAATTGAAGCAGACCGCCAAGCGGATTTGCCGGTGGACGCTATCATCAAGTACGGCCCTTGGATTTACAGCATCTTGATGGTCGTCACTTGCTTTTTGGAAATGCTCATCTACCTCCGCGTTCGCTTGGCGGCCGGTTCCTTCTGGATGCAACTCGATCCCACCGATCAACCGTTCCGGCCGCTAAGGTTGACCGATTCCTTTCTAGGCTACTCGATCCTGGCCTTTCTGTTTGCGATCTCGCTGCACGTCTTGCTGATTCTCGCAGTCCCCGCTCTGGAACGCCATCCGGCGCTCCTCCTTAGCATCGACACCGCAGCCCTGCTCCTCGCCCTACTGGGAGAGCAGATGACAATCCTGGTAGCGGGACGCCGGTCGAAGCGTTGAAAAGCAAAAGGGAATGCTCCTGTTGTGGCAGGGTCTCCCGACCCTGCCACGGGCTTGACCGAAGGTCTCCCCGCTCCGCGACGGGCAAGCAGACCTGCGGTCGGGTTAAGTGGCATGGTCGGGACGCTCTAAACGGTCGGTTGGAGGCAGCCCAGTCGATGATTGATTTGACCAAGCGCGATAGCGCTTTGATTAAAGTGGCCGAAGACGCCGCGTCCGCGGGGCAAGCCGAGATCGTAAAGAAAGCGTTAAGTAGAATTACGGATCTCACCAAAAAGGACGATGCCGCTGAAAACAGCGCGCTTAAGTTAGCCAAAGCGGGAAAGGGAGTAGATGCTTCGGAAGTTGCCAAAACCATTATCGATACTTCAAAGCGGGATTCGACCCTGTCAAAACTGGCCAAAGGGTGAGCCTCTGGGAAAAAGCGGCCGAGTTTCCCTGCCCGTTCTTTCCCAGAGGGACATCCCTCTTAGGTGTAGGCTTGTTGAATTCTCGCCACGAGTTCGCCGATTTTGACCTCGGAGAGGTCGCAGCCATTAGCCGGTGGTTGAGCGAAGCGACACCACCGGAATAATGGCCATAATGTCTATTCGACCCCCCAGGGGTCGCAGAACACAACACACTTGGATCGCCATCTCCCAAATCCGATAGGGCCGCCACGGTCCGCAGTATCTGCAATGAAGCGGGGAGTCTCTGCGACCCTTCCAGGGTCGTTTTGGATGGGGCATCGTCTACCGGTGGTGTCG
>JBJMQT010000152.1:0-141662 GCA_045802525.1 Gemmataceae bacterium | reverse complement strand
GACTGCACAAGCAGCAGCCGTTTCTTCTGACATGCCTGGACCAACCTGAAACGGTCGAGCCGACCAACAACCGGGCAGAACGTGCGTTGCGTCCAGCCGTGATCGCCCGCAAGATATCGTGCGGCAACAGGACCGAGCGGGGCAAGGAAACCTGGCAAGTGTTAACGAGCTTACTGATCACCTGGTGGCAACGCGGCTATCAGGCCATCGGCCAACTCACTGCCCGCGCAGGGGGCGTGGGCTAAACACGTACCCAGGCTCTGCCTGGTAACGCCCTGCACAAGAGGCTCTGCCTCGTCTTACCTTGCAGAACCGGTCCCTCAGACTGCGGCGAAGCAGAGCTTCGCGGCAGTGTTGTCCCAGGCAGAGCCTGGGACCGAGGTCGAGCTTTAGTCATTTGAATTTGTTTCGAATTTCGGATTTCGAATTTCGGATTTAGAAATCTTCCGTTTTCTGTTAATTTCAAATCCCTATGTCAGTCATTCTGAGCTTTGACGTCGAGGAGCACGATCGCATCGAGGCGGCGGTGGGCGTACCGGTTTCGCCTGCTCTGAAGGCGCATTATCGCGACCGTGTCAACAGCACGACGCGCTGGCTGATCGATTTCCTCGCCGAGCGCAACATCAAAGCGACTTTTTTCGTCGTTGGTCAAATTGCCAAGGACAATCCCAACCTGGTCCGCGCCATTAGCAGCGCCGGCCACGAGGTCGCCAGTCATAGCTGGGACCATCAGCGCATTCACCGCCATACGCCGGCTAGCTTCCGCGAAGATCTGCGCCTCAGCAAGGAGGCTCTCGAGCAGGCAACCGGCCAGCAGGTGGTCGGCTACCGGGCGCCGACCTTCAGCATCATGCGCGAGACGGCCTGGGCCCTTGACATCTTGGCCGAATCGGGTTTCGCTTACGATTCGTCGATTTATCCCGTTCGCCACGATCGCTACGGAATACCCACCGCTCCGCGCACGCCTTTTTGGGCCAAGGGCGAGCGTCATGAGATCCTGGAGATGCCCCCGCTGACCTGGCGACTCTTAGGAATGAACCTCCCCGTCGCCGGCGGCGGCTACTTTCGGCTTCTCCCGCTCTGGACAATGCGCCAAGGCATCCGGCAAATGCATAAAGCCAATTCGCCAATTAGTCCACCCGCCTCCTCCACCCAGTCAGAGCAGACCTTCTCCCCTCTCCCCCGTACTCGGGGGAGAGGGGTCGGGGGTGAGGGGGACAAGGTGCGCGCCGTGGCAAGCCCCCTCACCCCAACGCCTCTCCCCCGAGTACAGGGGAGAGGGGCTCCAGCGGCTCCTGCAGCGATCCAGGGGGATGTGCCAGCGATTGAATCGGCCGTCGCGACGCTGTACTTTCATCCCTGGGAATTCGACCCGGATCAAGTCCGTTTGCCGCTTGGCCGCCTAAGCCGGTTCCGTACCTACGTCGGCATTAACAGCAGCCGCCGCCGCCTGGCAATGTTGCTCGCCGGCTACGATTTCAAACGGGCCTGCGATGTTGCAGGAGACGACGTTTTTCGCCGAAGTGTGCGCGTCAACATGTCGGTTGCGCTGGAAACTCAAACCAATGAGGAGTCGGCTTTGGCGAGCGTGGAACCGTCAGACCGACGAGAGTATACTCCAAACAGACCTTAGAGACGCGCTAGCGAAAGTTAACACGCCTTGTAAACGCCTGTTAAGCCACCATTAGTCAGGTGGGGTTTGGAGATGAAGTCGGAAAGGAAGGAGTCGGATTTGTTTGACGTTAACTCTTTGGCTGCATGGAAGATGGCGCAAGCGAGCGCTGGCGCCATCCAAATGACCTAGGAACGGAACGGGTTTTGCTTTAAGGTCGCCCGACGCTACGTACTTTTCGGCGATCACTGTGTAGAAGGTATGCCCTTGCGAGTCTTGGCAAACCAATTTGTTCTCGCCTTGGCCCTGGCGGTTGCTTGGTCGGTGCTCGGCATCGCCAATTGCGCGCAGGCGGGCTATATGCCCGTAGGGTCCGAGCCAACGACTGCCGGCCCCGAAAGTCCATTGAATGCCGGCAAAGCCCTGCCGAATAAGGGCGAGAGCCTTGCCGAGCAGCCAGGCGCCGGACGGCCTGCGCCGGCCGAACGTCATGAAGAAAGTCCCAAGCCTCAACTCAAAGACCTGCCGGAAAACCCCTTCGCCCGATTAAACGGCTCCCCCGGCGGCTGCTCCAGCGGATCAACGGTCCCCTCTGGATCAGCCGGTCAACCGGTTACCGCGAATTTCAACCAGCCGGTTCTCAGTCCTGTAATGGTCTGCTGGCTGGTGGAAGCGAATACGGTCTTTTCTCCTTCGCCGATTGCTGAGGGGTTATTTCATCCTCCGCGCTTTTAGCCTTATAGAAGGTCCGATGCGTATCTCGAGTATCGGTTGCTCGGATGAAATAATCTAAGTGTCTTTTGCCGAAGCAATGAAAGCAATTAGGAGATAAGTGAAATGAAGTTAAAGCTTCTTAGTTTTGTTTTGATCGGCTTGTTTGCAGCTTGCCCTTCAGTTAAAGCAGGGCCTCTAAGCGGCGTCCTTGTGCCTGGAACACAAAACCAGCTCGAAGATGAAGACCGCGAACACGTATATGACGTAAACGGCAACGGAATTGTAGACACGGGCGATGTCTTGGTCGGCTATCTCAGAATAAACGACCGGTCTGTTCCTCAACCTGGCGTTCCATTAGGCAACCAAGTGTACGCGATTTTCTCTCAGACGATTGTCACGACGGTTCCCGGTGGATTTGGCGTCACCGGAGTCGTTCTTGCTCCGACCCCTTCAGTAAGCCCTCACAGCTTGCAATCAATCCTGGGAGTTTCTACCGCTGTTCTACCTGAAGGCACCATCTTTGCCGTTTATGACAAAGCCGGCGGTTTTGCCACGGATTTTCTTAATAACCCGCAAGGGCCGCCGATTGAAACGAACCTTCAAGCCATAGCATCCCAGGGCACCTTGGAGGTTGCAGGTGGCTTTAGTGCAACCCATCCAAGCGATTTCTTTTCTGCTGTCATAACAGACAATCGCGCCACCACTATAGCTGGGATCAATACCATCCCTTTGAATAACTTGGTTGGCAGCGACGCTGGCGGTTTGTCTATTCTCGTGAATAACACGGGGTTTGATTTCGCAACAGCGATCAATGTCCAAAACCCCCTTACCCAGACTTCAGACAACTATCAGCTGGGCGCGAGCGGCAAAATTTCCGGAGCAGTCGGCGATGCGGCTTACGCCAAATACGGCAATCCGGGATTCCAGACCAACACGAATTTTAACGTCTTTCCAACTACCGCGGCTGTTCCTGAACCGGCGAGCTTCTGTCTCGCGATTACAGCTTTGGTCGGTTTGGCTGGCGGAAATATGTTGCGTCGTCGGAAGAGCTAATTGCTAAAGAACGTAACGGCCAGGCCATCCTATTCGTGGATGGCCTGGCTTTTTGCATTACCAGGAAACACTTTGACAAAAAAGTGAATTGTTTAGGGTATTCTCGGACATTCTTCCTAATGTCTTTGGCAGGGCTTCCTTCCATTCAAATTCCGTCCATTGGCGGAGGCATGAAACGAACCCGTCCCATAAAAACATAAAGGGAGCGACTGGTAAGACCCAACAATAAACAACGCGCCTCAAAGCACCTGGCCGGTTGATAAACCAGACGGGCAATAACAATGCAGGGATCAGCGAAAGGATCACGAAAAGAACCGAAAGAATATCTTTTCTGAGCGGCTCAAAAACCATTATTCGGGAAGCTGATCCACGCAGTCTCTTAATCAAATCATTACGGATTTGATGCGGGACGTGGTGCAATGCCGCGGACAAAAATACGAGGGTCCCGGAGTCCCAGTTTTGCAAATCTTTGAAATCGACGGGTTCAAACAGGGGGAATACTTTCTCAGGATGCTCGCCCTTGAGCATCGTATAGGCGGTTAGGTCGGGGTTGGAGTCACAAACTATTAAACGCAATCCCGCGGATCGCGGGTCTTTCGCAATACGGCGGCTGATTGGCGCCGTGCCGGCTCCATATTCGGCTACGCACTTAATCCGACCTTTCTCAACAGCCTTAAGGACTTCGTCTGCGACCCAATCGTAGTAGGGACGAAAAGGTCTCGAATTGCCGCATTCCAGAATCTCGCGCAAAGTCGTACGCAGATTCGTCGGCAACCATTTCTGGTCCATAAATTCGAACAAATGAGGCAAGCGCATTGTCGGCAACCGTTTTGGTTGGCGGCTATTATTCAGCCACCGCCATAACGCTTCTGCGGCCCGTTCGCCCTGAGGGGGGAAGGGCGTAGCCGATGCGCATTAAGTATGCAATTTTCTTTTGCTCGAGGTCGCCAACCGCCTGCAAAAATCTCGTTTTCAGTCGCTGGATTTCGTCATCAATAAAGGTCCCTTTCATGCTCGGCAAATCCTGTTCGATCCAGTTTTCCAAGACGGGCAAAGACATCATCGGTTGCACCGACAAGCCATGCTCGGTCAAAGAAAGCCAGGCTCTTTCCATGGCCCGCCCCACGGCCAAGTCAGCATTTTGTTCAATAACAATCAAACAAATGCCTGAAGCACTAAGCACTAAGTTTCTCGCCTTTTTGGAAAATGATCTAAGTATGCCTCCGAAACGCATGACCGAGTCGGGCATAACTCCGAGTAAGCCAATGCCAAATCGTTCTCCAAGTGAAAGTTCCAGACAGCCCAATGAAAGGCCTTCTTCCACCTGCGCACTGGCCGGTGCATCAAATCGGACGTTAGACAAAAATGCTCGCCGCATCTCCTTCTGACCAAACATAAGACCGTCGGCTTCGCCGATGATTCCGGCAATACTGCCCAGTCGATCCCGATCGGTAATCCAAACGGTTATGACTCCGTCGACTTCAGCGTTGACCTTTCCAAGTTCCTCAAGGAGAGACTTGGGAAGCGGACGACCATCGTAAGGTCGTCGATTGGTTACGCGAGCCAATACCTTAGGTTCAATCTGAAGGGTCGACGGACCTTCTCCAAGCAACCGAATGGTCGCCAGCGCCCCTTCAACGGGTTCCTCCAATTGGGTGGGCCAGTGATTGAATTGGGCGGTCTGTACAAGATTTTCCAAGGCGGCCCCGATAGCTATACGAGCCATGCGTTGGCCGCTATTCATCGGCGAGGGGTCGCGGACCGGATCGAGGTGAATGTCGATTCGACTCAGTTTGTCGTCAACAACGAATCGCCAGGGCTGGGTATTATCGCCTGATGGGGCCAGAACAGCGGCTTTGATTAGGGCCTTGAACCGAGAATCCACGGAACACCCGGAAAAAAGCTCGCGCCATGAACCTGCGCGCAAATTGTCAAGGTGGGACCGTAAAGGGGCGTCACCACAATGCTGCTTCGATTGGGCTTCTAACGTGACCTTGTTTAAACTTCAAAGCGTCTGCGCAGATACCAACGTTTCAACCGTTGCCAGGGATGCCTGTTGCCCCAGCGGAGCCGGCCCTTTCTCAGAATGGTGCGATAAGCATCAAACTGAAAGTACACGGGAGCTGCCTGGATGGGGGTACGGCCAAGGAGTATTTTGACGACTTTTGTCGCAGCCACGCCGCTACAAATATTGCAGGCTAAGCCAAGCGATGGCCCACTTTCGGATTGGATATCGACGCGCGAGAGATCGAGGTAGTTCAGGTGTGTCGGCCGGGGCGCTAGGCCCACTGCAAAAGCGGCCAGTTGGTCCCAGCGGTCCATGCCGTCTTTAATGTCAAAATACTGGTCAAAGTTCATGCCCTCTGGTGAAAACGCCATCCAGGCAGCACTAAAGCCCATCGGGCCGGCGGTGACTCCCCAGATGCCTCTTCTATGGGCTTCGCCAAACACCAACCTTCGGGCTTCAATGGCGAAAAAGTCGATTCCATCTACAACGACATCCACGCCGTCGAGAAACTCGCCCACGTTTTCCTCATTGACCGGCTCTGCGAAGACACGCAAATCCATCTCGGGATTGATGGACATGGCCAATTCGGCCATCACTTCCGCCTTGGAGCGGCCCAAGGTCCGCGTGTTGGCGCCGTACTGACGGTTGAAGTTTGCCAATTCAAAGGTATCGGGGTCGGCAATGTGAAAGGCACCGATGCCTAGCCGGGCTAGCGTGGCCAGGTGAATGCCGCCGACGCCGCCCAGCCCAACGATGGCGACGCGGCTGTTGCGTAGCTTGCTTTGCTCGGCGTCGGTTAATAGGCCGCTGTGCCGGGCAAATGCTTGTTCGTAGGACCAGGGAACCGGGCCTTGATCGGTTTGTGGGTAAGCTTCTAGTTGTTGGGCTGTCCACGACATTGTGATTCCATCGCCGCTCCGCGCTCGCCGGAGGGCCGCTGCAAACGGGCCTATTTGGCGTCAATGAGAACGCGGACCCGCAAATTGGGCGGAAGATCGTCCTGACCGTCCACATCGATCAATGTTTCGCGGTAATAGAGATCCTTATATTCGCCCGGAGCATCCGATTGGAGGGAGCGCTTGCCCATGCGGGGCACAGTAATAGCAACCACGCCGGTCAGTTCGCGGCCAGGCAGGGCATCCGCGTCAATTGTGACACGTTGCCCCGTCTTGACCCGTGAGGCATCCAGCTCTTCAACAAAAGCGCGGATGCGACGCTTGGAGAGATCGGCCATGATGAGAACAGGTTGGACGCTGGTCGGTCCCGCCATTTCGCCGGGCTCGGCGTAAACCTGAAGGACAGTGCCGTTGCAGGGAGCTACGAGGCGCGTCTTGGCTAGTTCCGACTCGGCTAGCCGGAGCTTGGCTTGGGCGGATTCAACACGGCCCTTGGCCGCATTAACCTCGTCGACCTGAGCGGGAGCTTCAACCAATTCCTTTTCGGCTTTGGCCGAGTCGTATTCCGCCTGGGCCCGAAGCATTTTGAAGTAGTCAGCGTCAAGTTGTTCCTTACTGATTTGACCGTTGCCAAGACGTTTGCCGCGGTCGTAATCAGCCTTGGCTTGCTCGGCGAGGGCAAGTTTGGATTTCTCGATGGCGGCGACGGCCCGACGGCGTTCGGGGCGTTCGCCGTTGATAAGCCGATCAAGCGTCGCTTTGGCGATGGTGACCTCGGCTTTGGTCAGCGCGACTTGTTCTTTCTGCGAGTCATTTTGCAATTCAATGAGGAGATCGCCCTTTTTCACGCTGTGGTTTTCGCGAAAGAAAATGTTGGTGATAGTTCCGGCGATTTCGGGTCGAATCGAAACTTCCGGTTGCGCGCCTTCAACAACGCCGTTGGCCGCTACCTGGGCCGAGACGGCTGATGCAGCCTTGAGATTGTGCGTCGGCGCTTGCCCGCCATCTCCGCGCAGTACGACGCTCATCCCGGTGCCCGCCAAAGCCCCGCCCAGAATCAAAATAATGGGGATTACCTTCATGCCACTTGCTCCGTCAGGAACTCGGGAAGTTCAATGTGCGAAAGCGTCCCCTGTCGTTTATCGGTGGGCCGCTCCCACTCGTTGGTGAGCCGGCCGTCCTCTAATCGAAGAATACGGTCGGCAAAGGGATAAATGCGACTGTCGTGGGTAACCACGACGAGCGTGACGCCGCGCTCGTGAACGAGCTTGACCAGCAGTTTCAGGATGGCCCGGCCGTTTTCCGCATCAAGCGAGGCCGTCGGTTCGTCGGCAAAAAGGATTGCGGGGTGGACAGCAAGCGCTCGGGCCACGGCCACACGCTGGCACTCGCCGGTGCTCAGCTTTCCGGGTCGCAAATGATGCCGATGCCAAAGACCAACCTGATTGATCAGGTCGCTAGCTCTTTCGGTCGCTTCCGGCAAACCGGTTCCACGCATCGTTAGGGCCAGGCGAATATTGTCCATGGCCGAGAGAGTGGGGAAAAGATTGAAGCTCTGAAAGATAAAACTGAGATAATGCCGGCGAAAGGTGGTCAATTGATCCGGCTTCATCCGCGTGATGTCTTGCTCTAGCACCTGGACGGCGCCTGAGTCTGCACTCAAAATGCAACCGAGGATGGAGAGCAAGGTCGTCTTTCCGCTGCCGGAGGGACCGACCAAGAAGACCGTTTCGCCGCGGCGCGCTTCCAAGCTGACGCTGCGCAGAATCGCAGTCTGATTTTGACCCTTGCCAAAACCTTTGCAAATGTCAGAGGCTTGGATGGCGAATTTCATTTTATGATTGTTCGTTGATCGTTGTTGGTTGTTCGTAGTTGGCAACGAACAACGATCAACGCACTAACTTCTTAATACACTTGCCGGATCGATCTTGCTTATTCGGTAATAAGGAAGCCAAGCAGCGGCTGTGCAGACCACAATGATCAGTACGACACTCAGGACGGCAACCCAAAGCGTCATGACTACGGGGGCGCGCGGAGTGCTAAGCACATTGCCGAGAAACACGGACCCAGCCAGGCCCAGGATAGAGCCCAACAGGGCGTTTCCTAGCGACTGTGCGAGTAAAAAGCGGGCAATACAGCGGTCGTCGGCGCCCATAGCTTTGAGAGTGCCGAATTCGCGGAGCCGCTCCGTCACAGAGGCATACAATGTTTGAGCCACGACCGCCAGTCCGACCAAGAGGCCCAAAAGAGCAGCCAGGCCGAAGCTGATGCCGATGCCGGTGCGCGTCAACCAATAGCGCATACACATAAGGCTATAAGTTTGGCGATCATAGACGTCGAGTTCGGGCAGGCGTTCTTGCAAGCGAGTTCGTAGCTGCTTGACGTCCATTCCCGGCTTGGCCTTCACCAAGAAATAGGAGCAGTGTTGAGGCGGGATGCCTACCGTGTACTTGGAGCGGGCCCGCTCGAGCGTTGTAAAAACATAAGGATTAGTCGTAAAGCCGACGATGCCGTTCGTCATGCCAACGATTTTGGCGCGGTGACCATTAATTTCCCGAGTGTCGCCGACCTGGCAATCGCCTAGCTTATAGGCGTCGCAGGCATCGACGAGGACGCCATCCGGATGGCGGATGGCGCGCTGATCGCCTTGAGCCATAATCCAGGCATTACCCAAGAGGCTGGCTGATTCGCAGCCCACCACGATGACATTTTCAAACTTGCCATTGGGCATAGTGGCCTGGCCAAACATCACTATATAGGGATCAGCACGTTCAACACCTTCGACTCCACGAATGCGCTGGATCCAACGCTCCGGAATAAAGGTGCCAATATCGACGTTGTTCATGTGGCGATGGCCGATCCAAATGTCGGCTTGCCCATAATCAACGAGGAGACTCGCTTTCTGGATTAGTCCAAGCAACAAGCCGCCTTGCAGATTGATAAGGACGACGGAGAAGCCCACCCCCAGGAGCGAGGTCAGCAATTTGCCGCGGTCGGCCAACATGGCCTTGATCGCCAGAAGCCACATGCCGTTACCTCAACGCCATCGGCGAATGCAACTGGAGGTTTTGATCTGCTGCAGCATTTCTAAGACTTCCTTGCTATTGGTAAGGCTCGAGCGGCTGGCGAAGGAATCGATTAGATGGTGGGGCATGGGGTATGCCGTTAGTACATGCGGTGGGAGCGCCTGACCGACGACCTTTTCGTACATGGCAGGCGCGTTGGATTTCAGCAGGGCAACGTCAAGAAAGTAGCCTTCGGCAGGATGGTTTTGAACGGCAGGATAGGCCCGCCATGCGCCGAAAGGAACAAAACCCATGACCTTCTTGTAGAAGGTGCGGTGACGCGGATTGATGCTAATAACCAGCGTATTGGCGCCTTTTTGGATGCTGTACTGAGTTAGCAGTTGCATCAACGTGATGAAGACAGGCAAGAACTCCCGCAGACTCAAGTCACAATCGGCCAAGCTGGTTACTTCTACCAAGCGACGGCCCTCGGCCCGAAGACGGGCTATTTCATCGGCATAAATGCATTCCATTGGGAGGCCGATTAAACTGTTGTCCACCACCAAAGATAGGGTAGCGACAACTTGGCGGTCTTGTTTGGCGACAAAAACCGCCGTATCAGGCAAAGCATGAAAAGGAGTAAAGCGAAGGTTATGGGATTGCGATGGCTCATAGCCCCGCGCGCGATAATTTGAAGCCACCAAAGCAAATGCCTGTTCCAAATCCCCACGCTGCTGAGCAATTTTGGCTTGGACATTGCGTCCGATTCCCACCACGGGAACCGAATGAAGTACTCTTTCGACTACCGTGTCGTTTAGTGCCGCCGAGTTTGAATTGCTGCCCGAATCTGCAATAGCCAAGTCTTCGGGAAGGTACACGGCATGAGCGGTTGCAGGCATTGAGGTGGATCCTCCGATCACAAGGTGCAAAAATCTCGAACGTTGAGAAACTCGGATGGCTCGCACCAGATTCGCTAAATTCGCTAAAGTCCCTAAACAAACCACGCGAGTGTAATTGCTTCCTCAGCCACTATCAAGCACAAAAGTTGTCTTCGGATGAACAGGCCATCAATCTTATCCAGCTTCCGCTCACGGTCTGAGTTGCTTCCAGCTGCCGCCTTTTCAATGCCTTCAACCATTCCAAATTAAAGAATCCGCACAAAAGCCCACAGAGATCTAGGCGGCAAGGGGGCCGTCGGAATAGTGGAACCAGCTTCATTGCTGGATATAAATCGGGATTCGCATTGCGTTTACCAAGCGCCTTTGCTTGGCAAGCAAGATACCGGACAAAATAGGGAGAAAATTAAGTGTTCCGGTTAGCTTCGACGGGACAGACCGAGACGCCGAGATGGAGAGGGGGGAACCCTACGGGGCACCGATAACTCCATCCAATGGATCGAGTCCAATCATTTCGCTGCCGAGTCACATTGGAGGCCACATCCACTCTAGCTTAACCGATTCGAGTGTCAAGCAATTATTGTCCCTCAATTGTCGCAAAATCCAAAGAACCGTCACTATCGCCACAATCGAGGCAAATAGGAACGGGCAAGCACCCCGTTAACCGGTGTTTACACATCGTTAATTCTCGGAAACTCGACTTGCCAAATGGCGGAATGCCGTTGAAGCCGCAATGTCGAGCAAATTACTGTGGTAAACCAATGTGGCATTGCGGTTTATATACGATCCCCTGCCCTGTTACTGTGCTGTTCGAAATCGTGGCACAATCCTTGCTGAATTGGCTTTTTCCTTGAAATCGCTCTAGAACCTTCCAAAAGAATCCAAAGCCGGGCAGAAATGCTATTTCCGCGGACCTCGAATTCTCGTCGGCTCTTTTGATCGATTTGACAAAGGGCTAGTCAACTTTCGAGGCCTCACCGCGCCGGATGCGATCAAAATCCGGCTAACTTTGGTGAAAATCAACGTTTCGAATTTAACATCGGGGAAGTCCCAGCATGAGACGGGTTAACTTAAAGACCTTGAGTATAGCGCTGGCCAGCGTTCTGGTGTTGGCAGTTTCCCTTCATTTCTTGCATGCTTTTCAACTCAAACGCAATGCAGGGAGTTTTCTAGAATTGGCCGAGCGGGAAGAAGCGGATGGGAATAACGCCAAGGCCATCGACTACTTAGAAAGGTACCTCGTCTATAAGCCGGATAACAAAGACGCTAAAGCGAAGCGGGCACTTCTAAGAGCCCAACAAGCTGAATCGTCCTTTAATCCCCAAATGATTCGGGACACCTTTTTCCTCTGCGATGAAGTGCTTCGAGAGTCGCCGGACCGGCACGACGTGCGCCGTAAGGCGGCCATTTTGAAATTACGATACGGGCTTTTTAATGAGGCGCTTGAAGAAGTTGAGAAAATCCTCCTCGCTTTTCCAGACGATCCCGAGCTGTTCGATCTTCAAGGGCAGTGCCAATTTCACGCGGCTGGCAACTGGCTTCGCTTAACCGGAGATGGCGCGGCGCCTGGAGAACGCGCTTGGAATATTCGGGGCCTCATAAAGGAGATCAGCAGAACGGACTTGAATTACCAAAAGGACTTCGAAAAAGCGTATCTTGCAGCCAACAAAGCTTTTCAAAAAGCAACCCAGAAAGATCCAGCACGAATCGCCGCTTATGAGCGCCGAGCTTATTTGAACCAATATGTCCACGAGCGGTTTCTTGACTTCGAAAAAGGCAGCGATAAAGAGATCAAAACCAAACGTCCAAGCTCATCAGCCAAGGCCCGTCAAGACGCCGATAAGGCAATTTCGGACATGGTAGCCAATAATCCAGGAGCCTTTGACGCCTATCTCACCCGCATTGATTACCGCAAGACTTTTGCTTCCCCCAAGGATCAAGCAGACAAATCGTGGAACCGCCAAAATCTCGCCGATCTGAAAAAAGCCCAAGAGCTGGCTCCGGAAAAGGAGCCCGTTCTTTTGGCCTCAGCCGAGCAAGCTTTTGAGGCCGGCGACAATGATTCGGCCCGCAAGCGCCTCGAAAAAGGCGTGGAACTTTATCCCAAAAACATGAGGTTTTACGAAGCACTGGCTCGGCTGGAATTAGAGGTAAAGAGCCCCGACAAGGCGGTAAATTGGATGCGCCTCTATCTTGATGCCGAACCTAACAATCCGCTCATGCGCTGGCGCGTAGCGCGGCTTTTGATTGACACCGGGCATTCCGACCAGGCGGAAGCAGACTTGGAAGCTTTGGAAAAGACGTCGTCACCGGGACTAAGCAGCTACTTGAGAGGGAGAATTGCATTTAGGAATCGCGATTGGCTTCTTGCAAGCAATTTATTGGAAGCGGTCCGTTCAAAATTGGATGTATTGGCTGGCGCCCCCGCTTTTGCAAGCGTTCCGGCGGAGGCGGATATGATGCTGGCAGAGTGTTATGATCGGCTGGAGGAAAAGGACCGGCTTCTGGATACCAGCAAACGCTTGGCTCAACTGAATGGACAGTCGCCTCTTGCGCTGGTCCAACTCGCCAAGGCTCAAGAGAAAAACGGCCTGTTAGCCGAGGCGTTATCTACCTACCGCTTGCTGAGCGTCCGGGAGCCTTCGTTCGAAATCGACATGGAGCGCTTGCAGTTCCGCCTCAATCTAAGATCTGAAATCAAGAGGTTCAACAAGGAAAGATCGAGAGGCACGTTTTGGCAAGATCTCGAAGCCCGATTAGATCGTGCCGAAGAGACGGGTCAGAGACAAGCCGAGCTCGTTAATGAGCGGGTCAACCTCAAGGTAGCCCAAAGTTATTTCTTCCCGCCAAGCGAAAAGGACAAGGCAGTACAGCTACGTGAAGAAGCACGCCAATTGGTAGAGCGCTCGCGCGACTTATTCCCCATCGACCTCGATTATTGGCTGGCTTTAGCAAACGTCGTTGAACGCCAAGGTCAAGCGGACGCCGCTCTGGCCTTGCTAAATGAGGCACGGAAGCAAACTGGCGATAGCGTTGCATTGCGTTTGGCCTTTGGCAATCATTGGCTGCTGCAGGAGCTTAATTCCAAAGACAATAAAGCCTTCGCTGAAAGGTCCTTGGCGGAACTGGAAAGGGACCTAGATTCATTTTCTTCTCTGGAGCAGATCGGTTTGCTGGCCGGTCTTGCGGATATCCGGGAGCGCGCGGGCCAGAATGATGAGGCGAAACGATTGTGGACGGAAATATCAAAGAGGGATGTTGCCGTCGGGCGTTCGCAGGTCCTCGTGACGCGGTTGCGTCTATTTGATTTCGCCTTGCTCGAAAAGGACGAGGACAGGGTTAAGGAATTGCTGGGAGAGATTAAGAATTTGGAAAGCGAAGAAGGTCCCATTTGGCGATATGCTCAAGCAACGCAGCTGATTACCTTTTCAAAAAGCGACAAGAACGAAATCCAGGACACCCTGGACCAGGCTCGGAATTTGCTCGTAGAAGCAGCGAGTCGACGCTCTAATTGGCCCCGCCTGAAATTGCTGCAAGCTTACATCTCCGATCGTCAGGCTTCTCTTCTTTTTGAAAACAAGGATCCGGATAAAGTCCGCAAAACGCCGGAGTTCCAACGGGCCAATGATAAAGCCATCCAGGAATATCAACGGGCCATTGAATTGGGAGAGCGAAAACCTGAAATTGTGCAGAGGACGATCCAGTTGCTCGCGTTGAGTATTCCGGATCGCACGGCAGATGCTGAACAGCTCCTTACTGATTTCCAAAGCCGGGACGGAGTCCTCTCTCCGAAATTAGCCAAGCTGGCTGCTGAAGTGGCGCTGAAAAATGGCGATAAGTCCAATGCCCGAGATTTGGCCGTTCAGTCGGTCCGTACGGACACAAAAGATGCCCACGATTTTCTCTGGTTGGCCGGGATCCTCAATGCCGCGGGCGCCCCTTCCACCGACGTGGAAAAAGCTCTCTTGCTGGCTCGCAAGGCTAATGAAGATGAGCCTGACCTTTGGTTATGGACCAACAATTTGAACCAAGTTCAAATGTCCTTTATCCCGTTCTATAGCACCCAGGGCATCGAAGAGGCCGAGGCTGTACTTAAGCAAGCCGAAGCAAAGCTCATCCCTCTCAACGCTCATTTGCCTCTTGCAAAATGCTACATGGCCATGGGGCATTTAGATCAAGCTGAAAAGCAACTCAAGGCCCATTTGGAAGCCAAGCCGGCAGATGTAGAAAGAACCCTTATTCTAGCTTCGTTCTACCAAAGCTATAATCAAATCGACAAAGCCAAACCTTATCTTCGTCAGCTTCTTGAATCCGACAAGGGCGGCGTCAGTGCCAACCAGCTAATTGCCGCCCGGCGCATGCTGGCTTTGGCACTCATGGCCGAGCGAGCGTACCCTGCCTATCCGAATTATCTTGAGGCGCTGCGACTGGTCGAAACGAACGAGAAACTCCAAGGCAATTCCTCACAGGAAACCAAAGATTTCGGAGACAAGATAATCAAGGCCAGGGTGCTTGCCTCACGTCCGGAGAAGCGGGTAGAGGCCCTCAAAGTTCTTGACGAGTTAGCGGCAAAGCAGCCCCTTTCGCCAGATGACGAATTCCTCCAAGCCCAGCTCTACGACGATAGTCAATGGCCTAAAGCGCAGATGAATTTGAGGCATCTCATGGGTGTGGTGGCTCCTCCAGCCAACGGACGTTTTCTGGTCTATTTCATTCAAGGACTAATCAAACATAGAGAGCTCGCTGAAGCGCCTCAGTGGCTAAATCAACTTGAAAAACTCTTTCCCAATGCCGTGGAGACTTTGAGTCTGCGCGCTCAGCTCATTAAGGAGCAAAGCGGAGTTGCCCAGGCGGAAGCTTTCTTGACGCAAAAGGCAAAAGAAAAGGATGCCCCGCTCCTGACAATTGCCGATCTTTTGGAGAGAGTCGGCCGGCCCGAGGCTGCCGAACCAGTCTTCCGAACCGCAGTCGAACAATCCAAGAACCCCCAAGCGCCTCTAGTGCTTGCGGGTTTCCTCGGGAGGCAAAACCGAACTAAAGAGGCGCTCGATTTGTGCGTAAAAGCCAGAGAAACCTGTCCGGCTGAATTGGTGGCCGCCACATCAGTTGGATTGTTGCGCGTTGCTAAAGACGCCGAGGTTCGGGCTGCTGGGGCCGCGTCGGTTCAAGCCTGGATCGAAAAGGTCCTTGAAAAGGACCCGAAACCGGCCTTGCTGACTTCGCTTGCGGACCTGCTGGACCTAGCCGGCAAGTTCGTCGAAGCCGAAAAAATGTGGCGCAAGACTCTGGCCAAGGACCCCGGCAATGTCATGGCCCTCAATAACCTCGCTTGCTTGCTTGCCTACCGCCAGGATCCGGGGATGGAAGCTCAGGAATTGATTGAGCAAGCTATAGACTTGTTTGGACCCGACCCGGAAATGTTGGACACGCAGGGCATGGTCTACTTGGCCCGCAAAGAGGCAAAAGTGGCCATTGAGAAGCTCCAGTTGTCACTTCAATTGAAGCCTTCGCCCACCAAGCAATTTCACTTGGCGCAAGCTCACCTGATGAACAACGACGACAAGGCAGCACGGCTGGCGTGGCAAGAAGCTATTAAAAACGGCTTGAAAAAAGATCGCCTGCACCCCTTGGAAAAAGAGGCTTTCGATAAGCTGGAAGCTCGAATGGCCGGTAATCCTTGAAGATTCCGAGCGATTTCATGGCCCGAGATTCCGTCGGCTTAACGGTTAAGAGAGAGTTCTGGTGGTGTAAACGACCGCTTAATTTGCCTATTAGCGCATTAACAAAAAGAAGCCTGTCGACGCTGAACAGATCAGCGGGCAACCTTCTTTTGGGATGAAAAGCGACGATTTACATTCCGGTATTTACTTTTTTTGACGTTTGGCGTTATTTGTGCATGGAAATAGAGATCCAGGAGCTTTGAAAGAGCAAGCATCCCACCCTTGCGGGTTATTAGAGACTTGGACCGCCTAAACTCTTTGGGCAATATCAACAACAATCGCCGACCTGCCAGCAAGAGCCAGCCTTGGGACTGCCTCTAGCCTGTGGTCGCCCCAGCAATGTGGCTGCAAGGTGCCCCAAAACGAGGAAGTTTCATGGCCGTGTGTTTGGTGACGGGCGGGGCCGGTTTTATCGGCTCCCACGTTGTGGAAGCGTTAGTGGCCCGCGGCGAAAATGTCAGAGTGTTTGACAATTTCACGACAGGTCTCGAATCCAATCTGGCCTCGGTTTCAAAAGAAATCGCAATTATCCCCGGTGACGTTACTGATTTGCTGGCGGTCCGAAAGGCCATGGAGGGCGTCGATCTAGTGTTCCATCTCGCCGCATTGGCGCCGGCTCCCTCGCAAGGCGTTGATCCGCTGCTCGTTCACCATGTTGTGGCCACCGGTACGCTCCATGTGCTGCAAGCGGCCTGCGAAGTACAAGCTCGCCGGGTCATTTACGCAAGCAGCGCCACCGTCTATCGGTCGGAAGATGATGCCCCTCGCCAAGAAAGCGATCCCACCGGCCCACGTTCGCTCTACTCCATTGCTAAGCTAACGGCCGAGGACTATTGTGCAGCTTTTCACCAGTTTTATGGCTTGGACACCGTAAGGCTGAGGTATTTCAGCGTGTTCGGGCCCCGTCAATCGGCGGACAATCTCCATGCCGAGCTGGTAGCCGGTCTTTTGCAAAGCATGAGCGCCGGCAAAAGGCCCCTGCTGCCCGGTGACGGCCGGCAAAAGCGCGACTTCACTTATGTCGGCGACGTGGCCCAGGCGAATCTTCTCGCCGCCGATGCGCCGCGCGTCGCCGGCAAGGTTTTCAATATTGCAACCGGCCAGCCTTCGACCCTCCTAGACCTCATCGCCGCCATCAACGAGGTCCTGGGCGCCAACCTATCGGTGGTTCACGATCGGGGCGGTAACGACGGCCCCCGGCATTTATGGGCTAATATTGTGCAGGCGCAAACCGACTTAGGTTACTGCCCCTGCACCGATTTGAAGCGCGATTTGCGAAGTTGTCTAAATATGGGCGACGAAAACCTTGGGTCAGCCACGATTAAAGTCCGCTGGGACGGCCCCGCCGCTTCTCGAAGCCAACGTCCCAGCGGGATAACTTCCCCGCTGTCGCTGGCCAAAGCAGCCATCGCCAAAGCCTCGGCCACCGAAAGCCGGTAACAGGATTGAGGAGGCATCCTCGTGGAACACGATCCTGTCAACAGAGTATTGTCCGCCATTGACCGATCAACCGTCGTCAGGGCCGCGCAGTCGGTTCGTCGGGACGGCGGCATTGAGCTGGCAGTCGGCAATCTCAAGCCGCGCGCTCTCTTTCCCGAAGAGATCATTCGTCTAGAAGGCGCGGGCAACCAGTGTGCCGACTGGTCGGGAGTTCGCGTTGTCGAAGGCTTCGATTATCGCCGGGTTCGTCAAAGTGTATTCCAGGGCGACGTTGTCCTGGGTCGGTTTGCCGGGCAAGTGAACCTCGCTGCCAACGTAGAGGCGCCGGCTGGCGTTTACGCCAGCACGGTGGCCGACTGCGTCATCGGCAACGACGCCTTGGTGCAAGACGTGCGACTGTTGGCCAACGTCGTAGTTGGTGAAGGAGCGTTGCTCTTCGACTGCGGCCGCATCGTCTGTGAAGGGGAGACGACATTCGGCAACGGTTTTGATCTGCCCCTGGCAATCGAGACCGGCGGGCGTGAAGTCCCCGTCCATGCCGAGATCGACGTGGGTCTTGCCGAAATCATCGCACTACGGCGCTCCGATACGGCTCTGCTGACGCGCCATCGCCAGGCCGTCGCCGACTATGCCGCCCGAGTCCGCTCCACCAAGACGATCATCGAGCGCGAAGCCGTTATTCGGCACACGCCTCACGTCCGCAATTCCTACATTGGCCCGCACGCAGTTATTGACGGCGCCACGCTGGTGGCTGACACAACGCTGCTCAGCAACCGCGAAGAGCCTGCCCGGATCGAGTCGCGTGCGTGCGTTACCGAGTCGATCTTGCAATGGGGCGCCGTAGTCCGCACGCTGGCTATCGTGGAGCGATCAGTATTAACGGAACACTCCTCGGTAGAGCGGCATGGCAAGGTCATGGGCAGTCTGCTCGGTCCCGGGACGGGCGTCGCTGAGGGCGAAGTAGCCGCCAGTCTTGTCGGGCCGCTTGTCGGCTTCCATCACCAGGCGTTGTTGATCGCGGCTCTGTGGCCCGAAGGCAGGGGCAACGTCAGCCACGGCGCCAACGTCGGCTCCAATCATACCTCGCGAGCGCCCGATCAAGAGTTTTGGCCGGGCGAAGGCGCGTTTTTCGGGCTCGGCGTCAACATCAAATACCCATCCGACTTTAGCCAGGCGCCGTATACGTTGGTCGCCACGGCCACCACGACGCTGCCGCAAAAGCTCGGCTTTCCCTTTTCCTTGATCACGCCCGCGTCGGCTCACCTGCCCAATGTGCCGCTGGCCTTCAATGAAATGATCCCAGCCTGGCTGCTGTCGGACAATCTTTACGCCCTCAAGCGCAACGAGAAGAAATTCCGCGACCGCTATCCGGGCCGGCGCTGGCCGCTGGAATCGGAGATCTTTCGCCCCGACACCGTCGACTTGATGCGCTCGGCACTCCACCGGCTAGAGCAAGTCACGGCAGTCAAAGACGTGTACCAAGATAAGGACATCGAAGGCCTCGGCAAAAACTACATGCTCGAAGCCAATCGCCTCCGAGCCATCGCCTCGTATCGTTTTCACATATTGCTCTATGCCCTCCTCGGCTTGAAAGATCGCGTCGCTCTGCTCTTAGAGCAGGGCTCCGACCTGCGCCTGGAGCATTTGTTGGTCATGCCGACCAATCAAGCGCGCTGGGAGCACCAGCGGCGTATTCTCATTGAAGAATGGAAATCCGCCGACGTGGTGTCCGCACTCCGGCACTTGCCCGCCATGCTTGAAAAAGTCGCGTCCGACGTCGAACACGCACGCCGCAAAGACGACGAGCGCGGCCGTAACATCATCGACGACTACGCCGACGTCCATGTCCCCGCCGAGGAAGACCCGCTCGTCGGACACACCTGGCAAGAAACCCGCCAGCGCCAAGGCGAGACCGAAGACCTGATCGCCCGCCTCAGCCAAGCCGGGTGGGTCCGCGTAGGCTAAACCGCTCTTATGTCCGTTGACGTCGAACGACCCTAATTCCGGGAATCACTCGCCACTTGCGCGCAGACCTTGGCAGTTCGGCGCGGCTCGTCACGCCGAGTGGAGCAGTCGCCACGGACCTGTTCTGGGTATGCCTGGATTTCCCCGATGCCGGCTTGGCGCCGTTATCCGAAGTCCTCGTCGCTCGTCTGCCGATGCCGCCGGCGCTGAGCCAGTTTCACGGCTTACTAGGCCGCGATTTGCTGGGTCGCTTCGAGTCGTTCAAGTACGAAGGTCCGGCGCGGCTGCTACTCCGTCCGCAACCGCCCTGGTGTGTTCACCTGGCTGGTTAGAAGTTCCTGGAACCTCGGGTGTCCGCTTGGCAAGTCACTCGCCATCTCATGTCTTGCGATCTCTTTTTGCAGCTAACTGCGAAATTTCGTGTCGAGCCAGATGAAATTCCGTAAGGCCTTCGCACCTCTTTGCATTTGCGCATCGCTTGATGTGTTCGCGGAAATCGTGATCCTTTCCTTCAATAAGGCCGTTGATCCCCATATAAAATTCGGCCTGGGTCAATTGCTCGTGCGTGACACTCTCGACTTCGAAGACAGCTTCGGATTTCAATTGGTGTTTATCGATTTTACCGAGCATATACAGCCCGATAGGCCCGGGCCAATTGCTGGCCCAAGGATGCTTTGTAGCTTTGTGAACAAGGTCTTTGGCGGCTCGCAAAGAAAAAAGATCAGGTGCCCGAATAGACGCATACAAGAGGAGTAGAGGATAGTCCATTCCACCAGCCCCGTCATGGAATGCACCCGTAAGCCCCTTTTCCCACATAGCTATTGCCTCAGCGCGCTCGTTAAGTAACCAATGAGCCACTCCGGCAAAATCCTCGATACAACCTGATGAATACATTTTCAGCGCTTCGTAAAATTTGCCTTTCGCAGCCAATGGGTCTTCCATGCATAAGTAAGCGATTCCCATATTGCCTATAAAGCCTGGCGATGGGTGGCGCTCAAACTCCTTCTGGAAGCGTTTTAGCGCTGCCTCATTCTTGCCTGCACACAGTAATTCCCAGCCGTCGTTAACCATCAACACTCCAAAGTTTCCTCAACCTAGCGGATTCTCTTTGGACGAAACTGCGATAGCTCGTGTCGAGCCAAGAAGACTTCATTAATTATTTCGCAGTGTTCGGCTTCAGCACAACCTTTCATATGCTCCCGGAATTTGCCTTTCTGACCTTCCGTTAGTGTCTTCACACCAAAGTAAAACTCTGTCTGAGCCAGCTGCTCTTTCGTAACGCTATCTACTTCGAAAACTGCTTCGGCTCTCAGTCGCTCTTCATCGATCTTACCGAGTAAGTACAGACCGATCGGCCCCGGCCAATTGCTTGCCCAGGCATGTTTGGTAGCTTTTCGAACCAAACGTTTGGCATCTTGAAGTGAACAAAGGCCAGGCTCACGAACGGCAGCATAAAACAGAAGGAGCGGGAATTCTATTCCACCCGCAGCGTCTTGAAACTCACATTTGAGACCGTTTTGCCACATGACAATGGCATCCTCGCGTTCGTTCATCAGCCATCGCGCCACGCCGGCAGATGCATGGTCGCCACTCTCATCTGAAACATTTAATGCCTTGTCAAAGTGCCTTTTTGCTGCTTCAGCGTCACCCATACATAAGTAGGTGGTTCCCATGTTGTTTAGGACTCTCGGGCTTGAATCGTCTGCAAGCTCTTCCCGAAAGCTCCTTAGCGCGGCCTCATACTTGCCAGCCTTCATCAAGTCCCAACCGTTTTCGTTCACGTCACGGATTCCCAAATCCGGGGTCGAAAATGTTTCCGTGTTCATCGTACATAAACAGCCCTCACCTTGCGGGAGCGTGCCCAGCTGTTCCATCGTTGGTAATAGCACGCGTCTGCGCCCGATGTCGAGAAAGTTTTGAGATCTGCCGCGTCGAAATCAAGCTGGTTTGGACCGTGTAATACTTCGGCGTCAATGCCCTTCAGCCCGGGTTTCAAATTGAACTTTAGTTTCACGCCGGAAACCTCTGCGGTGGGACTCGAAGACTCGTCCCACCTACACCTGGAATGAAAAGCCGCCAAAGGCGCCAACTGCGCGCATGGGTTTACACGTGTAAACCCCAGTGCGCCAATTCTGGTGGCACCCTGGGGGTGGTAGCAACCCCCGAAGGTATTTCGGCGACCCCTAGCGAAACATCTGGTGGCACAGACATTTCTTTCTGTGCCCAGGGGAGCCTGGCCTAGTCTAGCCGGTGGTTGACCCGGTTTCGAACCCGGGGGGCCCTCGGCCAGAATGCATGTCAAACACATTCGTTTCAACCTGGCGCTCCAGGGGGTGTGTGAGGGGTCCGAGAAACGATCTTTCGTAAGCTAGCTATCTGTATGGCATTTCGGCAAAAAAGATCGTTTCTCTACTTGTGACGGCCACGTGAAACGATATGGCCAGGCGATTGAATCGCCTTAAACCCCAAATGCTTTCCATTTCTTTTCACGGGGGGTCAGGCGAAATGGAGAGAACCATTTGGCAGCAGCGGTCAGAGTAATGGCCAGGCAGGTCCACCTTACCACCCCCGCTTACCCAGCCCGCATCTTCGGCAAGTTCCTCAAGATCGACCTGGCTGAAGGTCGATAGTGGAGGTGTTCCATCGTTTTTTCTAAAGGGATTCCCCCGGCCGATCCGGTGTGCCGCTGGTCGCCGTGCGTGCGCTCTGGTCAGGACAACAGGCGCTGGAGCCGATTGGGATGGGGCCACCAAACCGGGCTTGGCAAAGGAGTGCGACCGCGGTCGCCGTGGCCCTGCTCATGGCGGCCGGCTTCGCGCTGGGCCAGGCGCTCCCTGGAAGTCCCGATACCGGCCCATCCAGAGGTCAACCGTCCGCCCAGGCGCCGGCCACGCCCCGACTTAATCCCGCGATAGAAGATGGCAAGGTGGAGGCCGGCGGCCAGACGGGGCCCCGGTTGTCGCTGGCGCCCTACGAGGAACCGCTGGGTTATGCGGGGCCCTCCGGCATCTTGCCTACTTCACCTCAACAAGACCCGCAGCTCGTCCCCATCGAAGACCGCTGGCGGATCGGCTTTCCACCCTGGGACCGCTACGGCAACGGCCATCCACGCCTGGACGATTATCCCTTTCAAGAGGGCCACTGGTGGGACCCGTACAATCTCAACGTCATCAAAGGCGACTACCCGATAATCGGCCAGCACACGTTTCTCAATCTGACTGGCACCAGCTTTTCCGTCTTTGAAGTGAGGCAAGTCCCGACGCCGACGACACCGTTCGAAAGCACGGCCAATCCTTTCCAACAGGACTTTTTCGGCAAGCCGAGTGCGTTCCTGTACTCGCAGTACTTCCGGCTGTCCGCCGATCTGTTCCATGGCGACGCGTCGTTCAAGCCGGTGGATTGGCGCGTCAAGGTCACGCCGGTGTTCAACGTGAATTATCTGGCGGCCGAGGAACTCGCCGTCGTCAATCCTGACGTTCGCAAGGGCACGACCCGGGGCCGCAGCTTCATATCGCTCGAAGAATACTTCATCGAAGCCAAGCTCGCCGACTTGAGCCCCGACTATGATTTTCTCTCGGTCCGGGCCGGTTCGCAGCCGTTCACCAGCGACTTCCGGGGCTTTATCTTCAGCGACACCAACCGCGCCGTCCGCCTTTTCGGAACTCGGCTATCCAACCAGGAGCAATTCAACTTGATCTGGTTCGACATGCAGGAGAAAGACACCAATAGCGGGCTGAACACGTTTGAAGATCGCAAACAGTATGTGCTGATCGCTAACTATTTTCGCCAGGACTTCCTCTTTCCGGGGTATACGACGGAATTCAGCGTTCACTACAACCGCGATCAGCCTAGCTTTCATTACAACAAGAATGACTTCTTGATTCGGCCGGCCCCGGCCGGCGTGTTTCAGCCGCACGGACTCGACGTGGCTTATCTCGGCTGGGCCGGCGACGGGCATATCGGCCGCTACAACATTTCGCACGCTTTTTATTGGGCCCTGGGCCGGGATAGCCTCAATCCTTTGGCAAATCAGCCGCAAGACATCAACGCCCAAATGGGGGCGGTCGAACTCTCTTACGACCGCGACTGGGTCCGATTCCGAACATCCTTCTTGTGGGCATCCGGCGACAATAACATCAACAACACCCACGCCACTGGTTTTGATTCAATCTTTGACAATCAGAACTTTGCCGGCGGCCAGTTCAGCTTTTGGCAACGGCAAGCGATCCCTCTCTTCGGCGTCAACCTCGTCAATCGCGACAGCCTGCTGGCCGACCTTCGCCCCGACAAGATCGAGAGCCAAAGCAACTTCGTCAATCCCGGCTTGTTGCTGTTCAATCTGGGCGTCGATTTCGACCTCACGCCCAAGCTGCGGTTGATCAACAACTGCAACTTCCTGTGGTTTGATGAAACGGCCTCGCTGGAACAGTTCGCGTTCGACGGCCATCTGCACAACTTTATCGGCACCGACCTCAGCTCGGGCCTCGAGTATCGACCGCTCTTGAGCAACAACATCTTGATGACGTTCGGCGTTTCGGGGCTCTTGCCCGGCCGGGGCTTCAAGGACCTTTACAACCACCTAGGCACAACCGTACATCCCCTAGGCGCGACGTTTTTGGATGTAGTCTTGAATTTTTAAGCGGGAATTGAGGATGGAGGATGGAGGATGGCGATCTGGTAAATCGGTTCGGAGGCGAAGCAGAGCTTCGCGGCAGTGCGTGCCCAAGCAGAGCTTGGGCACGAGAAAGGTTTCGATCCTCGATCCTCGATCGCACCACCTGACACGGAGGCAGCATCACCATGGCCCACTTGACGACCGCTGATCGGGTTTTCCGCCGAATCGCTTTGGTGGTCGGCGCTCTCCTTTTCGGCGCCGTGATCGTGCAAGTTCTGCGCGTGGGGATGAATTCCGCTTCGGGCCAGGAAAAGAAGCCAGGCGTTGGAGAAGGCAAAACGGAAGTCGAGCTGATTCGTCAAACGGCCCGGGATGTGGAGCGCAAGAGCCATGGCTGCGTCGTGTGCCACGCCAACACGGAAAATGTGCACAGTAAGCCGACGGTAAAGCTCGGCTGTGTTGACTGCCACGGCGGCAACCCGGATGCGGAAACCCTTGAAGGCGGCCACGTTCATCCGCGCTTCCCGGAGGTTTGGGTTACCTCGGCTAATCCCGTTCGTTCCTATGCGGTGCTCAACCATGAGTCGCCGGAGTTCATCCGCTTTGTCAACCCCGGCGATTTACGCATCAATCATCTCTCCTGCGGCACGGCCGGTTGTCATCAGGACATCGTCAAAGACGTACGCACCAGCATGATGACTCACGGCGCCATGCTCTGGGAAGCGGCCCTGTACAACAACGGCGGCTATCCCAGCAAGCATGCTCAGTTCGGGGAAAGTTACAGCACAACCGGGGCGCCGCAGCGCTTGCTAACCTTGCCGCCGCCGACAGAGGACGACTTCAAAAGGCACGGCGTCCTGCCTTACTTGAATCCGCTGCCCAAATTTGAAATCACACAGCCCGGCAACATCCTGCGTATTTTTGAACGCGGCGGCTTGCCCAAACCCGACACCGGCGTCCCGGATCGCATGGCCGAACCCGGACGGCCCTTTCTCGAACGGTTGAGTGATCGCGGACTTGGCACCGAGAACCGGACGGATCCGGTGTTTCTTGGGTTGCAAAAGACCCGTTTGCTCGACCCGACGCTCAACTTTTTGGGCACCAACGACCATGCCGGCGATTACCGTTCCAGCGGCTGCACGTCGTGCCATGTCGTCTATGCCAACGACCGGTCGGCGGTTCACTCGGGCCCCTGGGCTACATATGGCAACCGAGGCCTGAGCTTTAACCCCGATCCGACGATTCCCAAAGACGAACCGGGCCATCCGATTAAGCACAAATTCGCCTGGGCGCCGCCGACCAGCCAATGCATGGTTTGCCACATCCACCCGGGAACAACGGTCATGAATAGCTACATCGGGTACATGTGGTGGGACAACGAAACCGACGGCGAACAGATGTATCCGGCCAAGCAAAAGTATCCGACCGCCGAGGAGTTCACTCAATCGCAAATGTCCAATCCCGATGAGACCGCCGCGCGCGGTCTATGGTCCGATCCGAAGTTTCTGGAAAGCCTCTACACAGACGTCAATCCGAACCTGAAGCACACGCAGTTTGGCGATTTCCATGGCCATGGTTGGGTTTTCCGCGCCGTCTTCGCCAAGGACCGCAAAGGCGTCCTGCGCAATCACAAGGGAGAACCAATCGAGCAGGTGACGGCGGAATCGATGAAACGAGCCGTGGATCTCCCGGCCGCAATAAAGCAACTCGGCCGCGAGGGCATGACCAAGAAACAGATCGAAGAAAAAAAAGAGACACTCGACGCCGAGCGCGATCACCTGCCGCTGCACCTGCTTGACATCCACATGGAGAAAGGCATGCATTGCGTTGATTGCCATTTCAACATCAGTACGCACGGCAACGGCAAGCTCTATGGCGAGGTCCGTAATGCTGTCGAAATTGCTTGCATTGATTGCCACGGCACCACAACCCGGCGCGCGAGCCTGAAAAGCTCCGGCAATGCTTCGCCCCATGGCGGGCTGAACTTTGAAGTGCTGCGGACTCCCTTCGGCAAACGTCGCTTCGAACGCGAAGGCGACAAAGTCTTTCAGAACTCCATGGTTGAAAAGGGCCTGCGCTGGGAATGCGTGCAGGTCATGGATGTCATTACCCAAGGCAACGAGCATTACAACGAAAAGGCCCGGCTAGCCAAAACCGTTCGCTTTCAAGGCGATCAGTTCGTTTGGGGCGATGTGCCCAAAGCCGGGGATGGCCAACCGGACGAAAGCAAATGTGCTCATAACAACAAAAACATGAGTTGCATTGCCTGCCATTCCTCATGGAATCCGACCTGCTACGGTTGTCATCTGCCGCAAAAAGCCAATAAGAAGATGCCGGAATTGCACAACAATGGCGACATTTCCCGAAACTACATTTCCTACAACTTTCAGACGCTGCGCGACGATGTCTTCATGCTGGCCAAGGACGGGGATGTAACGGGCAACAAAATCGGCCCCGCGCGCTCCTCCTGCGCCATCCACGTCGGCTCCTACAACGGCAATCGGGAATCCATCTATGTACAGCAACAGACCATTTCCGCCGACGGACTGAGCGGCATCGCTTTCAGCACTAATGTGCCGCATACCGTCCGGGGCAAGGGCCAATACGAGACCAAGCAATGCACCGATTGTCACGTATCCGCCAAGGACGACAACAACGCCATCATGGCCCAGGTTTTAATGCAGGGGACCAATTCGCTAAACTTCATGGGTCGTTATTGTTGGGTGGCGGGCGGGGAACATGGCTTATACAGCGTCGAGGTGAGCGAGCGCGACGAGCCGCAAACCGTTTTCGGGAGCAGTCTCCATCGGTTGGCCTATCCCGACAACTTTCACAAGTTCGTCGAAGAAGGCCGTCAGCTCAAGATCGCCTACGAGCACCCCGGCAAGGACATAGGCGACAATGTAATTTATCCGCATCGCAAGGTCGAAGTCCAGAGCGTGCAAAACCGGGGGGAATATTGCTATGCCGCTTGCGGGGAAGGCGGCCTCAAAGTCTTCGATATTTCATTCATCGACCACAAGGGCTTTTCGGAACGGATTTTTACCGCCCCGGTGTCGCCGCTGGGTCAAAAATTTTATGTCAATACGAAATACGCCACGGCGGTCGCCGCTCCAGCCACAACTGCCCCCGATCCGACGCGCAAACTCCATCCCGATAACGAAGAGCAGGCGGTGCATGGACTGTACGCGCACGTTTACGTGACGGATAAATATGAGGGCCTGATTCTGGTTGGAGCGGGAACGCTCCTCGATGGCAACCCGCTGAATAATTTCCTCAAGCGGGAATTGACGTTCAACCCGGACGGCCTACTAGCCGGCGCGAAGGCGATTACCATTGCGGGCGTCTATGCCTACATATCGTGCGACGCCGGCGTCGTCGTTATTAACTTGGACAAGCCGCTGGAGCCGAAGATCGCGGCCGTCCTCAAGGAAGGTGAATTGATCCACCATGCTAACGCCGTGCAGATTCAGTTCCGTTATGCTTATGTCTGTGATGATGAGGGCATAAAAGTCTTTGACGTGACGAACCTTGCCGATCCAAAACCGGTCAGCAAGCTCGCAGTTGCCGGCGTGCACAACATTTATTTGGCACGCACTTACGCATACTGTGCGGCCGGGAAGCACGGCCTAGTGATTCTGGATATCGAAAATCCCGAAAAGCCCAAGGTCGACCAGGTCTATAACGCCAATGGCTGCATTAATGACATGCATGACGTCAAGTTAGCCATCACCTATGTGAGCCAATTTGCCTATTTGGCGGACGGCAAAAACGGCCTGCGCATCGTGCAACTAACATCCCCGGAGACGCCCGGCAACGACGGCTTCAGTCCTAGGCCAACGCCCGAATTGATCGCCACCTACAAGCTGCCTGAAGGCGGCCATGCCCTGGCCATCGCCAAGGCGCTCGATCGCGATCGGGCGGTTGATGAAAGCGGCAATCAGCTTAGCGTCTTTGGCCGCGTCGGAGCACGGCCGATGAACAAAGAGGAGCAGGAGAGGATGTACTTGAGGAATGGGAAAGTGTGGAAGGCGAGCGATGAGCCGAAGGATTATGGGAAGGCGCGACCGTATAGGCCAGTGAAGTAGTTGCCGGGCAAGCGGGTGAATAAGGCTCATAGGATCGGGAGATGCGTATTTGGGCCGTTGTGCGACGGCGTCATGGGAAACTGTTTGCCGGCAACCAAGGAGAAATTCCTCATCGTTTCCGGCGGACAAGATCGTTTCTGCCCAACGTCTCAGTCGGTGGAACGATCTTTTTTTCTTTTTTCTCTTAAGTACTTATTGCATTCGCAGGGTAATTTACGAATGATCGTTTCCCGAACCCCTCACACACCCCCGGCAGAAACGATCTATTGCTATACACCTTTGTGACGGCCGAAATGAGCAATCGCTTTCCGTTTTTCATCCCCCTCCCACCCCTGGTGAAAAACGGAACGAACCGGTGAAAAACGGAACCCACCTGGTGAAAAACGGAACCCAAGACCTTGCCTCGCCTACGAAGCGCCTCGGATTTGGTTCTCTCCATTTCGCCTGACCCCCCGTGGAAAGAAATGGAAAGCATTTTGGATTTTGGAAAGAATGGAAAGAATCCAGAATTGAACCCCGCCCTCACGGCCTGCTTTCGAACTTCTCCGTGCCGTCGGTGCTGTGCTCGCCGGTGAGCCGGGAGTAAATAATCTTTTTGGCGACGATCTCATCGGGCTTAACGCCTGGCCCTTTATACTTGTACAACCGAGCCATGCCATTAGCGCCGCCCTGGAAGATGATTTGTTCCTTGGCCTCGTTGTAGGTGACCACCGCCGCACGGCCCGAATAGTTCTCGCCATCCACCGTGACGCGGCCCTTGGCGGTCATTTCCTTCGTGGTCTTGCCTTTCTCCTCAATGCTAATGACGTCAAGCCGATCACTTTGCAGATAAAAAGCGTTGGCAGGCATGGCGTTTAGGATCTTTTCTATATCGATCTTTACATCCGGATTGTTGGCGGGCATGTGGAGGACCTTGACGTCATCCAAAAAGGTCGCCGTATGTTTGATATTGTCAGCTCTCATCCACCCGGAGAATTTTACGTAAGTGATTTTCATTTCCACATTGGTCGGCGCCGGGGCTGGTTTGGCGCCCGGGGTGGCGACCGGCGTCGAGAGCGGATCCTTTAGACCGGGTTGCCAGATTCGGACAAAGCCCGGCAGCCGGGCGATGACCGTGCCGGCTTTCTTGTCCACGTCAAGAACGCCGCATTCGATCCGTTGATCCTTGACGATTTTTTTGTCGAGGACCGTGACATCCCGCACCTTGACGCTTTCGTCACATATGAGGTCCTGCACCTTGGCCGGTTCCCCTTTATTGCCCTCTTTGAGAGAGATCGGCCGGTCAAGATTGACGCGTAGGGTCTGGCAAGCGAGCCGGGCGTTCTGCTGTTCGGCCTGGATGCCGCCGTGAAACTCGGCGTATTGGCCAGAGAAGAACATGTGCTTGCTCCAATGGATCGTCAACGGCACGGTCTTGCCGAGCTTGTTGCCCTCAAAATCCGTGTCGCTGTCGATGACCATGGCGCCGATCTTGTCGACGCGGGTTTCGTTCTTTACCTGATCGACATTGATTTCGGTCCCGAGAATGAAAAGCTTGTCCATGCGGAGCTGGGCCAGGTTTTCGCCGGTTACCGTTAGCACGTTTCCTTCGGGGAAATGGTTGAGTTGCAGCGTGTCGCCGCGAATATCAACCCCCTTGTCTTCCGGGGAGGCGGGTTCCTGCTTGACGCGCACGGTGCCCTCGGCGCGTAGTTGATCCAGCTCATTTTTTGGTCCGTCACGAACAACGTCGGTCTCGATAGCGCGTGCGCTGAGATCAATAGGCCTAGGAGGTTTAGCGGGTTCATTGGGGCCAGTTGCGCTGGAATTGTCGCGCGGCCCCCCGGGAAGCGTAATGACGCTGTTTTTGCCGGACGCAGGCGACGGTTGAGGCGACACCGGTTTCGAAGTGTTTTCCGTCCCAGGAGGCAGCAACAATCCCCGGCTCGGCGAACTCCCGGATGCCTGAGCCGGCGCCTTGCCGGCTGGCGCGTCCGTGAAGTTGACGACCAGGCGCTCGACCGGCTGGTTGCGATCGCTGCCATGCACATTAAGTTCGGGCGACTTCGCAATTACCTTGCCGATGGCTTCGAGACGATGAAGGCGACGGCTTTGTTGAATGTTGCCGGGCTGTCCTTGTTGGGCTTGTTGCCCGGGTTGGATCGACGGCTGATGGGCCGGGAGCAGCCACACCTGGAGGCTGTCTGCTTTGAGATACTGACCGTGTTCCTCGTCGCGAAATTCCGCGCCGCCGACCAAGGTGATTAGTTCATAGGGTCCTTCCTTGGTGGAAGTAAAGCTGCCGGTCCACTTGGCGTGCAGGGGATACTTGCCCGTGGCCTTGTCAAAAAGAAAAATCTCGCCTTCGCCCTTGCCGCTGGCTTGCTGGGCGCCCTTTTGATCGACGAGATAAAGCTCGCGAACTCCGATTTTGTTTAGTTGCTTATCAATCGCCCACATGCCGTGAGTTTGAACCGTTTCCGACTGGGGGTCGCTGTCGGGCTTGCTCGGCGCGCCTTTGAGGATGGTTTGCTTAGTTGCCGCGTTGTAATGAAAATCGTCGCCATGGGCTTCGAGCCCTTCCCCGTCGGACGTTAGAACCACTTGCCCGCCCGTGGCATGAGCGCTCTCGATTTCCAGATCCGGCGCGTGATCGTCGCGCGGAACCTGGGTTTCGGCTTGCTTCTTGCGCCGAAACTGGAGTTCGAGGTGATCGCAAACGATTTCGTCTTTCAGAGGCGACGGATCATCTAAGGTTTTGGGGACTTTGCTATAGCGCGTCACCACGACGTTTTCAGGAATGCTGCTTTTCTGTCCCTTTGTTTCCGGCGGTGTATCGAATTGAGCAAAGTCCTTGGCTACTTCATAACGAAACGGTCCCTGGGTGGTGATAACCACCTCGGCTTTTTCGGGTGGATCGTTTGCGTTTTTTGGCTCTATTACTATGGGTTTCTCTTTGGGCGCTGTTGAATCGTTCGTGAAGTGGGTATCCTTGGAAGACAAAAAGCTCGAATTGGCATCAACAAAAAGATGCATTCTGACCGACGATCGGAGATTCACCTCCTCCATCCCACTAATCCCTTCGCCTTTCGCCTTGTGGCCGGGCGTCTGATTCGGCGCCGTTTCCGCTTGGTTGCGAGCCAGGTAAAGATCCATTCCTTTCGCCTGGATCTCCATAGGTCTAGGCCGGCTTTGGAAATCTTGGAGTTTCACATAGTCCGCCGTCCAAAGGTGGGGACGCGTCTCGCTGGACGAGGAAGGGGCATCTTCTTTGTCGATCCAGGCTCGTTGTTGGTTTTCTCGGTAATAGACCGGTCCATGGACGATATCGATGAAGATGTCATCGCTGGTCTGGGGGGTTCGGCGATTATGCCTGATCTCGATATTATCTTGCAATTCACCGGCGAGAATCTTCCGGTTGTTCATATCGGTGACGGTAGCCACCGGTTTATCGAAAGTCAGAAACGCAACCTTGGCGCGAACCGTATTGATTTCAGGAAACTTACCGGGAATGGTCTTTCCGAAAATGGCTATGCTTAGCGGGGCGAGGCGTACGCGGCCTTCAATGATCTGAAAATCCGCGAAGGCCAGGACCATGCCTTTAGATCGTATTTCCAGCTTGTCGCGGTGCTCTTTAATCTCGGGGCAGTCTTCGCCGAAGGCCATTCGCAGCATTTCCTCGGCACGAGGCGCTGGACGCGGAGGCATGGGAGGCGGTTCGCCGGTATCAAGCGGTAGGAATTCATCCGCCAGTTCAGGCAAGCCGTCAATCCCGCCAAAAAAATGGCTGTAGACAAGGTAGACTGCAAAGAACAGCAGAAAACCCGCAGCAAGAAGCACAATGCGTTTGGGAGTCCACACGTTAATGGCCTCGTCTTTTCTGAGCCGCCGGCCGTGCGAGGATTGTCTCCGCAGGGCCTTCCCAGTTTCCGGTTATGCCTCGATCAAAGTCTGGCCATCAAGGCCTTCTATGAACTCTTGCCAAAGTCCCTGGCAGCGCAGGATCAATTCGATGACTTCCCGCACGGCGCCCTCGCCACCGCGTCTTATCGTGACCAGGTGAACCGCTTGCAAAACGTCCGGACAGGCATCCGCGGGCGCAATGGCCAGACCGCAGTTCCTCAAGATCGGCAAATCGGGCGCATCATCACCCACGAAGCAGACCTGGTGGGGCTTCAGCCCCGTTTCCTTGAGCAATTTCCGGTAGGCCGGCATTTTGTGCATGGCCCCCTGAATAACCGTCGCCACGCCAACCTCGGCGGCGCGAATCTCCACGACTCTCGAAAGTCGACCTGAGATGATGGCCGATCGCTTGCCTAAGTATTCCCAGATCTTCAGGCCGCTCCCGTCGCGAACGTGAAAGGTCTTCAATTCCTTGCCGTCGTCCGCATAGGTTATTCCGCCCGCAGTCAATACGCCGTCTACGTCCACGACGAGCAATTCGATGGCGCGGCACCGATCCTGGAGCGTGAGTGAAGAAGCATTGTTGACCATTAGCCGACTCAGGCTCCGGGTGGGCTGATGAAAAGCAAGACGGCTCTTCGTCCGAAAAATGTTGCGCTCGATCTCCCCTCTCCCCTGTACTCAGGGGAGAGGGGTTGGGGGTGAGGGGTGCAAGTTCCCTGGAGAAACCTTGATATACTCAGCGGGGACACGGACCCCCTCACCCCCCTCACCCCTACCCCTCTCCCCCTGAGTACAGGGGGAGAGGGGAAATGCGCAACGCTTCCTAAATCAAGCGCTCTCTCGTTCGACATTCCACGATCCACGCTCCAGACTTTCACGGGCTTCAACCGGTAGAAGACCGATGACGTCGGTAATGTCAAGCAAGCCCACGGGCCGCCTCTCAGAATCGATAACCGGCAGCTCGCTAATTTTGTAACGAGCCAGAATGGACACAGCTTCCAGGATTGGAGCGTCCATGCCAATAGTGCGTGGATCGGCGGTCATGACTTCGCGAACGGGCCGGTCCAGCGCCTCATCACGGCGTTCTTCGAAGAGGCGAGCCAGGTCGCTGTCCGTAAATAACCCACACAGCCGGCCGTCTTCGTCGGTCAGCATTAGAGCCCCTGTCCGGCGACCGAGCATGCGGACTTTGGCGAACACTTCACGAACGCTCTGCGAAAAAGAAGCTAAACGCAATTCCGGGCCGCGCCGCATCAGGGCGTCGACCTTGAGAAATTGCCGGCCTAAACTTCCGGCGGGATGATAGCGAGCAAAATCCTTACGGCTGAAATCGCGCATGCGGCAAAGCAGAAATGCCAACGCATCGCCGATTGCCAACATCGCCGTTGTGCTGGTGCTCGGCGCCAGGCCATGAGGGCAGGCTTCTTCCAGCGGTCCGTAAGTGATCGCCACATCGGCGCGCCGGGCCAGCGTGTTGTGACCATTGCTTGTCAAAGCGATAAGCGCCTTGCTCAATTGCCGTAGCGGATCCAAGAGCCGGACGATTTCCTCGCTCTCGCCGCTGTGTGACAAGATTAAAACGATATCATCCGCATGCACCATGCCTAGATCGCCGTGCAAAGCGCGGGTCGCATCAAGCAGATAGGAACGCGTGCCGGTTGAATTGAGGGTGCCGGCTATTTTCTGGCCGACGTCCGCCGACTTGCCCGTCCCGGTAATCGCGACCCGGCCTTGACACTGAAAGAGCAGGTCCGCTGCCTTCAAAAAGGTTGGACCGAGCCGATCTGCGGCTTGTTCGAGGGCGGCAGCTTCAGTGCGAATCACTTGGCGGGCGTATTGCAAAGGCTCTTCAATATGGGGCGACTGCCCAGGCTGGTGGACTTGAAGTTTCATGGGGCCATCCTTGTTTTCCCGGCCGCCCGTGAAGATCACCGTGCGGAGGTCTGCATCGTGGCGTTCCATCCCTGGAGACAGGCGACTATACCGGGACCACCGAAAAATACAAGCACAGGCCCACCATGGCACTTCGGTCTGTATCGACCTCTCCGAGCATGTCTCTTGAGACAAAAATCTTGACTTGACAAAGCCCGATCTTGCCCTTTTCCACAGAGGCCCTTCGCGATACTATCCCCGGCCATTCCACGTCCCGGAACTGTGGCAAATGCGCTTATGAGCTATATCCTTTCAAGCCGCTGCGACCGGTCCATTGCTTTGCCGTTGGCGGCCTCACTGGGACTGCATGGGCTGCTCGGCGGGCTGATCTTTTGGATGGCAGCCGGGACGATTCCATCGTCGGATAGACCGCTCGGCATCGATACCGTGGTTTCGGATTCAGGAACCGAAGAAGGCGTCTTCACGCTTGTCGAGCCGAAGGCCTTTCAACCCGCCAATGGCGGCGCCGAGGAATCTTCTTCTGAGCCCAGTTTTGTTCAGCAGGTTCGGATCAACGATTTGCCGGCTTACGAAGAGCAAAAAGACCACGGCCCCGTGCTATCGCCGTCGGTTCGAGGCCATGAAGGAACGGACGCTAACAACGAACACCCTGATCGAGTTCCGAACCCCGGCGGCGCAAGCAGCGACAGCCAATCACCAAGCGCCACGGGATCAAAGAAAAGTTGCTTTCCCAGAGGTGCAGCGCATGCGAGCGTTGTCTATCTCATCGACCAATCCATCAGCATGGGTCTCAATGGCGCTCTCGAAAAAGCAAAACGAGAGGTCATTCTCTGCATCGATAGTCTTCCTGATACCGCTCGATTTCAGGTGATATTCTACACCAATCACCGCATTGATCCCTTGAAGAGCAGCCACGGCATAGCCTTGCTCCATGCCACACTTGAAGCTAAGGAAATAGCCAAGGATGCCATTGTCCGGCAGCGAGCGCGCGATGGCACCGAGCATTTGGAAGCCTTGCTTGCCGCCTTGCATTTAGAGCCCGATATGATCGTCTTAGTTACCGATGCCGACGATTTGAGCCCAGAGGTTGTTAAGAGGATTACCAGCTTGAATCAACAAAATTGTGTTATACACACGGTGGAGTTGGCTTCCGCCGGTGAAGCGAACGACAAAGGCCCTCTTGCTCAGTTGGCGGCAAAAAATCGGGGAACGTATCGGCGCCTAAAGTAGCCCGCCGAGGAGCGGCTGGCTACTTTTCACAGCCATCCTTTTCCCTCCTCCACCACTAATTCGCGCATCGCGGCAATCCACGCCGGGTGATCGTTCAAGCAAGGGCAGCGGTGCAATTCCTCGCCGCCCGCGTGCCGAAACACTTCACGCGACTCGTAGCCGATTTCGTCGATCGTTTCCAAGCAATCGGTCGTGAAGCCCGGCATTGCAATGAAAACCCGTTTCTTGCCTTCCTTAGCCAGCTTTTTCAGGATCTCGTCGGTGTACGGCTTCAACCAGCGTTCCCGGCCGAAAAGGGACTGAAACGATTGCGTCCAGGAATCATGTTGCCAGCCGAGCCGCTTGATGAGTTCGGCGGTCGTCCGTTTGACGTGCAGGGCATAAGGGTCGCCGCGCTGGGCGTACTTGATCGGGATGCCGTGAAAGCTCAGCACATGATGATCCGGCTGCCAAGGCAATTTTGTGAGTTCCTCACGAATCATAGTGGCCACCGCGTCCAAATAAACCGGCCGATCGTAGAAGGGTGGAATAACGCGCAACGCCGGCGCCCGGCGTTCTCTTGAGAGCGCTTTGAACAGCGCGTCATAGGCCGAGGCGGTCGTCGTCGCGGAGTATTGGGGATACATCGGCAGAAGGATTAAGCGATCGATTCCCTGGCCAATTAAGGCGTGAATCACTTCACCTAGCGGTGGATTGCCGATTTGCATGCCAAACCGGACCGGCGTATCCGGCAGAGCCTTTTGCAACGCGTCGGTTTGAGCCTGAGTGATATAGAGAAGCGGCGAGCCTTTCTCTGGGTCCCAGATTCGCTGATATTTGGCGGCCGAGCGTTTCGGTCGAAAAGGGAGAATGAACAAATTGAGGATGAACCACCAAAGCCAGCGCGGCGTTTCAATGACCCGCGGATCACCGAGGAATTCCCGCAAATAAGGCCGGAGCGCCTCGGCCGTGGGGGCGTCGGGGGTTCCGAGTTGAATGAGAACGACGGCCGTGGCCATTCCACTATCCAAAAAAACAAGCCCACTCGCCGCAACGAGTGGGCTTTTAATCCCGACAGCAATCTTACCCCTGCTCAACCTTCCTCTAGATCACTTCTTTTTGCAGCCGGGACCTTCCTTGGCATCGTGCTTCTCGGTTATATGGGCTTCGCCGCCCTGGGCCTTGAGCTCGGCCGATTTGGTGGCGTTGAGTTCGGTGTAAGAAGTCCATTGAGCCGGAACGTTGGCTTCCACGAAGATCGCTTCCACGGGGCACTCGGGGACGCAGGCTTCGCAGTCGATGCAGTCCACCGGGTCAATGTAAAGCATCATGTCGTCCTGGTAGAAACACTCCACCGGACAGACCGCGACGCAATCCGTGTACTTGCAATCGTTACAGGGTTCGCAAACTGTGTGAGTCATACCGCAAGTCACCTTTTTCCAAGGAGGACGTTCCCAAGGAACAATGAGTCAACCGATTTGCTTCCCGCCGCGCCTCGTTTCCTCGGACCTCGAATCAACCGCTGGGCAAGATAACTCTAGCCCAAGTAAGGACCACCATCGCATCAATTCTCCAGATATGCATAGCAAACAGGGGGTGGGATGTCCAGAAAATATGGCAGCAGTTGTTCGTTGTTCGTTGTTCGTTGTTCGTTGTTCGTTGTTCGCTGTTCGCTGTTCGTTGTTCGTTGTTCGTTGTTCGTTGTTCGTTGTTCGTTGTTCGTTGTTCGTTGTTCGTTGTTCGTTGTTCGTTGTTCGTTGTTCGTTGTCAGCGGATGTTCAGTATGCCGCTAGCAAAATATTTGTTTGTCTTTGCAACGAACAACGAACCACGAACCACGAACCACGAACCACGAACAAGGAACCATCAAAGCATATTAAACGGATCAATGTCCAAGGTAAACTCAACGCCCGATGTCGGATGTACGCTTGGCAGGACGGTGCGGAGCAATTCGTGCAGAGCGGCGGCGCTGGGGGATTGCAGTTGGAAATGGAAGCGGTAGTAGCCCTTGAGTCGAAAAACCGGCGCTTCCGCCGGACCCAGCAAGCGTAGAGCGGAGGGACTGCCGGCCTGGCTTTGCCGCTCCAGTGACGTGCGGAAGGCGCCGGCGAGGGTCTCGGAAAAAGCCAGCGCCGCTTCCTGGTCGCGGCTGCGGACGATCAACCGAGCCAATCGCTGGTAAGGCGGATAATGGTGCTCTTTTCGGTGAACCAATTCGCCGTCGACAAAGTGCGGGTAATCGTGGGTCGCCGCCAGCGCAATGCAAGGTTGATCCGGGTTGAAGGTCTGCACGAGCACCTTCCCGCCGCGCGGTCCGCGACCGGTCCGCCCGGCCACCTGCGAGAGAAGCTGAAAGGTCCTTTCCGCCGAACGGAAATCGGGGATGTGCAGGCCCACATCGGCATTGACGACGCCCACGAGCGTCACGTTCGGAAAATCCAGTCCCTTGGCAATCATTTGTGTGCCCAGCAGGATATGAATCTTGCCCTCGCGAAACTCCGTCAGCACGCGGGCGTGGCTGCCCGGCTTTTTCATGGTGTCGCTGTCCATGCGGCGAACCACCAAGCCGGGAAACTTCTCCTCGATCTCCGCCTGCAGTTTCTCCGTTCCCAAGCCTTGATAACGAATTTGCTCCTGCCGGCATTTCGGGCACTTCTCCGGGGGCGGTTGCTCGTAGGCGCAGTAATGGCAAAGCAGAACATCGCGCTGCCGGTGAAACGTCATCGCCAGGTCGCAAAACCTGCAGCTTTCGACGTGACCGCATCCGGGGCAGTGCACATGCGTGGAAAAGCCGCGACGATTCAGCAACAACATGACTTGGCCGCCGTCGCGAAGGGCCTCGCGCATGCACCGCTCCAGCTCCGGACTAATGGAATGAAAACGATTGCGGCCAGGCGGTTGCACGCGCAAGTCCACTAACGCGACGTGGGGCATGGGGCGTTCGAGGACGCGCTGCGGCAGTGTCAACAGCGTATATTGGCCGCGTTCGGCGTTGTGCCAACTTTCCAGCGACGGCGTGGCCGAACCGAGCAGGATCGGAATCTCACTCAGCCGGGCGCGCATGACTGCCACGTCGCGAGCGTGATAGCGCGGGGTCGAGTCTTGCTTGAAAGTGCCCTCATGTTCCTCATCAATGACAATGAGGCCCAGGTTGCGCGTCGGGGCGAATATGGCGCTACGGGCGCCGACGATGACTTGCACCTGCCCGCTCGCTACCCGCCGCCAGTGGCCGCCGCGTTCGACATCGCTGAGATGGCTGTGCAAGACCGCCACGTCGCCGCAGCGGCCGCGGAAGCGCTGAATGGTCTGCGGCGTCAAACTGATTTCCGGAACGAGAATTAGAGCCTGCTTGCCCTGCTTGATGACTTCTTCAATAGCCCGCAGGTAGATCTCGGTTTTGCCGCTGCCGGTGACGCCGTAAAGCAAAAAGGAGCGGAAGCCCCCGTCGTGCAGTGCCTGTTCGATGGGCGACCAGGTGGCGAGCTGGTCGGCATTGAGCGTAATGGGCCCTTCGCGCCTGTCATCCTCCTCGGCCGCCACGGCAAACTTGTCTACCCGGCGCGCGACCCGTCGCGCCAGGCCTTTTTCAACGAGGGCGTCGATAGGCCCTTGGCCGCATTCGGCCAGACGGGCCAGGCGACGCCGCTCCAGCGGTTTACCGGCCGCGCGCAGCTTGTCGAGAACCGCTTTTTGCTTGGGACTCAAATTCGGCAAGGGTTCGGGCAACTCGCTATCGGCAACGCCTTCCACGAAAGCGGCGGAGCGCGTCCCGGCACGATCCCGCGCGCCGGCAGGAACAACCGCGTTCAATACCTGGCCCCAACCGCACAGGTAATAATCCGCCATCCAACGCGTAAGCCGCAGCAACTCCGGCGTTAAGAGCGCTTCTTCATCCAATACCTTCTGTATTGCCTTAACGGACCGCGCCGGCGCGGTTTCGCTTAAGCCGACACAGTAGCCAACGGTTCCCTTGTCGCCGCGGCCAAAGGGCGCCTGGACCCGTTTGCCAACTTCCAACGTCTGCCTTAAGTCCTCGGACACGGCATAAGAGTAGGCGTGATCCAGCGGCCGATCAAAGACAACGTCAGCAAACAGCCCCGACAACGTTTCCACCGTCGGCGGCCCGCTCGGCTCCGCATCGTTAAAGAGGTTGTGCTGGGTCATGGCCCGTTTCCCTGGCAAATCCGATAGGTATACCCTGATACTGTTCAGAATTATAGGTTAGCAGGTAAAATAAAATTCTGCGAGGGGCCGTTGTCCTGCAAGGCCCCCACGAAAACACTCCAAAACGGACCCGTGGAAAGCAATTGTGGGTTTTTGTGCCTTTTCATGGCTTTTGAAGCTCTCGGCAAGTGACCCTCTGGCCCAAGTGACCCACTCTCTGGTCCCCCAACACTGCGCCAGAGGGTGATCAATAATTGAACACCTGATGCCGACTTGCGCTCTTTCGTTGTCTTGGGCGTCTCTCCTTCAAAGGTGGGCCAACGTCGGGTTCAAAGGTGGTCAGCGTCGGGCTCAAAGGTGGCCAACGTCGGACAAAGGTGGCCCCGCAGTTGACCTGGCCCCCTTTGCCCTGTTGCCCAAGTAGGGACCCGGTTTTGCTGCGGAGGGACGTTTATGCAAATTCGTTTCCGGAGGTGCGTGCCCAGGCAGAGCGTTGGGCACGAGGCGACGAGCGTCGAGGCGAAGGATGCGAATCCACTTCCCACACGCGGTTCAGTCGTGTCTAGTAGCGGAGACGACAGTCCCCCGCTCGCCGGCTCAAACGCGACCAAGGAGTTTCCCCCTATGTCCCAGTCCGACTCTCCATCCGACCCCGCCGTCAATGGATCCGAAGGCGGTCTTTCCCGCCGCGACTTTTTGAGTGCCGGGGCCGGCGTCGTTGCCTTATCGCTCGTGGATCCTTGTTGCTCGCCCGCTGACGAGAAGAAGCTGGGGACGCATCATATTCCGGCGGATAAGAACCTCGACAAGGCCTGGGTGGACAGCCTATTTGCCAGGGGAGCGCCCAAGGTTTATAAGGGCGACGAACTGACCTGTATCGGCATGCCGATAGGAGGCATCGGCGCCGGGCAAATGTATCTGCGCGGCGATGGAACGCTGGCCGGCTGGGACATCTTCAACATCGAGCACAATACCGGCTATGGCGACAAAAGTTATCGGCCCTATACGCCCGAATCGCCCGTCAAGCAAGCGTTCGGCATCTGGGCCAAAACGGCAGAGGGCAAGCCCGTTTATCGAACCTTGGATAAGGCCGGGTTTCCCAAGGTGCAGTTCAAAGGCCAATATCCGATTGGGATTGTGGACTATGTTCGCGACGGCAAAGACGATTTCCCGTTTGCCGTTACGATGGAAGCCTTCAGCCCCTTCATTCCGCTCAACGGCAAGGACTCGGCGATTCCGGGCATCGTTCCTACCTTCCGCGTCAAAAACACTAGCAACCAACCTGCATCGGGAGGGATGACCGGTTTGCTGCAAAACGCGATCGCGCGCAGCCAGGTTGGGCGGATCCGCGCCGTGGGCAAAAATGCGACCCTGCGCGCCGACCATCTGACAATGCTAGCCCTGAGCACTGAAGAGAAACGGCACGATCCCGCAGAAAAGATCGCGGCGCCTGAAGTATTCGCTGATTTCGAGTCGGGCACTTACGGCGATTGGAAGAAAACCGGCGATTGCTTTGGCGAGAAACCGGCGACCGGTACACTGCCGAATCAACAGCCGGTGACTGGTTTCGGCGGCAAATACCTAGTCAATACCTTTGTAGACGGAGACAAAACGACCGGCAATCTCACTTCACCGGAGTTCACCGTCAACCGGCCCTATGTCCAATTCCGCATCGGCGGCGGCAACTTTCCCGGACGGACGTGCATCAACCTAAAGGTCGCCGGCAAAGTCGTCCGCACCGCGACAGGAAAAAACCAGGAAAAACTTGAATGGGATTTCTGGGAAGTAACCGAGTTCAAAGGCAAGAAAGCCGTTATTGAAATCGTTGATAACGAAATCGGCGGCTGGGGTCACATCAACATCGACGACATCACCTTTGCCGACGAGCCGCCCAAAGAGTCCCGAGCCCGGTCGCTTCAGGAACAACCCGACTTCGGCACGATGGTACTGGCCCTTCTCGACGACAACGGGGTTGCCTTGCCCAAGATTTCGGGTTTATTCCCCGATGCTTCTGCTCACGAGGAAGAAGCTCAAAAATTGCCCGCACTTTTTCCTTTGGGTGAAGGGCTAGGCGGAATAAGGACAACGTTCTCACTTAAGCCGGGAGAAGAAAAGCTCATTCCTTTCTTTCTTACCTGGCATTTTCCCAATGCCGAGCACGGGCACGTCTATGCCGAACGGTTTAAGGATGCTGTAGAAGAAGCCAAATACCTGGCTATCAACTTGAAGCGCCTTACCGGTCAGACGCGGTTATTTCATGACGCCTACTACGATTCCACCCTGCCCTCTTGGCTCATCGACCGCCTGATGATGCCCGTCTCGACGCTGGCGACCAATACGGTCCAGTGGTGGAAGGGCGGCCGGTTCTGGGCGTGGGAGGGCGTTGGCTGTTGCCATGGCACTTGCACGCATGTTTGGAACTATGCGCAGGCCGTCGCTCGCCTTTTTCCCGAACTGGAACGCAGCGTCCGCACGATGCAAGACCTCGGCCCCGCCCTCGACGCCAAGACAGGGCGCGTCGCGTTTCGCGGCGAAGGGCCCGGCTTCGACTATGCCGCCGACGGCCAGTGCGGCACGGTGCTCAAATCGTATCGCGAGCATCTGATGTCTAAGGACGGCGCGTTCTTGAAAGAAAACTGGCCCAAGATCAGGAAGGTAATGCAGTATGCCATCAGCCGCGACGGCAACGACGACGGCATCATCGAAGACAATCAGCACAATACCTACGACATCGATTTCGTCGGCCCGAACACTTTTGTCGGCGCTCTCTACCTCGCCGCCCTGGAAGCGGCCGCCCGTATGGCCGACCTGCAAGGGGACCGGGACTTCGCCAAGAAATGCCGTGTCATCGCGGAAAAGGGGCGCGCCTGGAGCGAGATGAATCTTTGGAATGGCGAATACTTTGTGCAGCGCATTCCGGACAAGGCGCTCACCAAATTTCAGTACGGAAACGGCTGCCTGGCCGACCAACTCTTTGGCCAGTTTTGGGCCAATCAGCTAGACCTTGGCTACGTCTACTCCGCCGACAAGGTCCGCACGGCGCTAAAGTCAATCTATCGCTACAACTGGGCGCCCGATGTTGCCGCTCAGAACAAAGCCTATCCGCCGGAACGCTGGTTCGCGCGGCCCGGCGAGGCCGGCCTGTTCACTTGCACGTGGCCCGAAGGCGGCCGCATGCAAGAGCCCGTCCGCTATCGTGACGAAATCTGGACCGGCATCGAATATCAAGTCGCCGCCTGCTTGCTCCATGAAGGCCTGCTGCGCGAAGGACTGAGCATCATTCGCGGCATCCACGACCGTTACGACGGCAAGAAGCACAACCCGTGGAATGAAGCCGAATGTGGCGACCACTACGCTCGCGCCATGGCAAGCTGGGGCTGTTTGCTTGCCTTGGCCGGCTTTGTATACGACGGCCCGGCCCAACGCCTAGGATTTGCGCCGCGCCTGCAACCCGAGAATTTCAAAGCTTTTTTCAGCACTGCCGAAGGCTGGGGCAGCCTCGGTCAAAGACGTCGCGAAAAAAAGCAGACCAATCAAATCGAAGTGGCTTATGGCGAGGTGAAATTGCGACGTCTCTTCGTTGAATTGCCCCCAGACGTCAAGGCATCAACGATTCGTCTGTCGTTGGGCGATCAAGAGACACGGACCGAACATCAGCAACGGGGCAAGAGAATGGAGATTGATCTGGCGGATACCATCACAATCAAACCGGACAGGAAGCTGGAAATCAAAACGACGTGGTGAGCGAAGACTCGTGCGGCGAGTTGATGTGAAGGGAATGAAACAAAACAAGGAAGTCGCTTTCCGAGTCTTGTGGAGGCGTATTGCAAGTTCTAAAGCGATGGAGATCGCGACAAAGGCGGTCCGGTATTTCCGGACCGCCTTCATTGGCGTGAATATGCTTCTTTGACAAAAGGTCCCTGGTGGAATTTGGCTTGGCCTGGGTCCTTTTGCAGGGCGGCCGCGCAAGCGGCCTTGTCCCCCACTACACTGTTAGCGGCTGCCGCTTTTGACGGTCTTCTTTTTGGTCGTTGTTTTTTTCTTAGCGCCGCCCATGCCAAGAGCGCGTCCGGCGGACTTAACGGCCTTACCGGTTTTCTTGGCGACCGTTTTGGCGGCACTCTTCACTTTCTTGCCGACGCTGTTCATGGTCCCCGAAGATCGTTTCTTGGTCGCTGCCATAACAAATTCCTTTCCTCGAAGTTAGGCATACGTTGGGGCTCACTTGAGCCCACTAAAAGCAAGTCGCATGCCGTTGGTCGTCCTATGACGCTAGACAATAAACATAAATCCGCCTCAGGTCTACATAACTTCTCATCAGAAATTCTATTCGAGCACGGTTTCAGCAAGCAGCGCGAGGCTTGGCCAAGCGGGCCTCGAAGCGATCTCACTCCCGAGCGCAGACGGTTCGCGCACGTTTGGTCCGATAAAAACCGGTATAACATTTGCCAGTAAGCGGGTGGCTTATTAATGTTTACTTGGAGTGCGCAACCACGCCCGCGAGCCGGAGCGGCGCTGAAAAAAACTTGGAGCGCGAGCTTTGGGACAACTTCAAAAGAGCGAGCAACCAGTAGATCTGGTTCCACTGATCGAAGGCATTGTCGCTGACGCACAACAATTGTTGGCGCAGCAATTCGAACTTGCCACACATGAAATGCGTCATGAAGCTCATCAAGCCGTGACCATCGCGGCCCGCGCGGGCGGCGGGGCCGGCCTCGTCGCCGCGGGCGGACTTCTCGGGGCCCACATGATCGTCCACGCTCTCCATCGATATACGCGCCTGCCTTTATGGGGCGCCTACGGACTCGTCGGCGGTATACTAGGCGCTGCCGGCGCCGAAATGCTTCGCAATGCGGGGAACGATGTTGGCAAGGTGCGCCTGGTTCCTCCGCAGACGGCTGAGGCCCTCAAGGAGAATATGACGTGGCTCAAAGAGCAGATGACGCCTCTGCGAATGTAGACCCTGAGGCCGAGGCCCTTCGCGCCAACATTGTCCAGACGCGCCAAAGCTTAACGCGGAAAATCACGACGCTCAAAGGTGCTTTTCATCGTGCGATCAGCGCCACAACTCAAGATGAAGGGGAGATCATGCCAACGAAGAAATCAGGCGGCAAAGCGACTAAAGCGAAATCTTCAGGCAGCGCCAAGAAGGGGTCCAAAAGCAAATCCGCCAAGTCGTCCGTCAAGCGCGGCGGCAAGGCAACCAAAACCGCAGGCTCTGTTTCCCGATCCAAGGGCAAATCCAGCAAGAGCAAAGCTGGAAAGACCAGCGGAAAGACGACCGCTAAGAAAAGCGGAAAGAAGAGCGGAACAAGCGTCCTAATTAAGGGAGCCAAGAAGCTGCTTGGTAAAGCCGTGGTCGGAGCGGCCAAAGGCGCCGTAGTCGGCGCTATCGAAGCTGTAGTGCCCGACCAGGGCAACCGGGAGGGCCACATGGAAGGCAATAATGAAGGCCAAATGCAAGGCCACAGGGGAGGCCATATGGAGGGCCCCAGAGAAGGGGACCAAAATACGCCTTAACGGGCGCTTCACGATCCGCCCTTCGCCTCCAGCTCCTGCCAGCGGGCATAGAGGCGCTCGACGGCCTGCTGGGCGTCTTCCAGCGCCCGGCAGGCCTCGGCAAGCGTCCTGTGATCGGCGGCAGCGACGCGCTCTATCTCGGCATGCCGCTGGGCTACGGCCTGTTCAGCGGCCAATATTTTTGCCTCCATTTGATCCCACTCTTGTTGCTCCCGGTAAGTCAATTTACGCGGCTTGGAAACCGCAAAACTATCGCGCCGCGCGGGGCTCGGTGTTTCCTTTGAAACCCGTTTGGTCTGCTCCGCAACCGTGCGCTCGTAGGCCGTCAGCCACTGGCTGACGCTTCCGTAGACCGCCGCGTTCCCTTGTCCGTCGAGTCCAATTACTTCCGTGCACAATCGATCCGTCAAATCGCGATCGTGGCTGACCAAGATCAAAGCGCCGGGGAAATCTTGCAAGCTGTCTTCCAGGACCTCAAGAGCCGGGATATCGAGGTCGTTGGTTGGTTCATCAAGAAGCAGCAAGTCGGCCGGTTTGATCATGAGTTGGGCGATGCGAACGCGAGCCTGCTCGCCGCCGGAGAGGTCGCCGACCAAGACATCAAGCTGCTCCGTTTGAAAGAGGAACTGCTTGGCCCAGGCGGCGACATGCAGGGTTTTGTCCCGGTAGGTCACCATGTCGCTATTAGGCGAAAGCGCACGCCGTAGCGTCGCCCCCAGGTCGAGGGACGCCCGTCCTTGCTCGAACATGACTAGGCGAAGCCCTTCGGCGCGTACAATCGCGCCGGTATCGGGAGCGGCCTCGCCGGCAAGCACGCGCAGCAGGGTGCTCTTGCCGCTGCCATTGGCGCCGAGCAAGCCAAGTTTCGTTCCCGGCGTCAGCGTCAAGTCGAGCCCTGAGAACAGACGGCGGCCCCCCATGGCTTTAGCGATCCCGGAAGCGGTGAGGAGTTTGCGGGTCTGCCGGCCGGTGGCGACGAAGTCGATCCCTGCCGAGCCGGTAGGAGCGTTGCGATACTTCAGCTCGTCCAGTTCTTCTCGACGCCGGGCTGCCGCGTCGATGCGTGAAGCGCCTTTGCGCGTGCGCGCCCGGGCCTTGTGGGCCAGCCAGTCGGTCTCGCGGCGAACCTGATTGGCGACTGACTCCTGTTGGCGGGCCTGGCCTTGGAGAAACTGATCGCGCCGTTCGACAAACGTATCGTAGGAGCCGTCCACGCGGAACGAGCCGCCCGGATAAACTCGGCTCACCTCGATGATTTGATCGGCGACCGCGCGCAGAAACGCCCGATCGTGCGTGGCTGCCAGGTAGCCAAAGGGCGCGGCCCGCAGCAGCCGCTCCAGCCAGACGATGCCGGGCAAATCCAGTTGGTTGGTTGGCTCATCAAGCAAAAGAAAATCGGGTTGGCGAACGAGTTCACGGGCCAGCGCCAACCGCTTGCGCCAGCCGCCCGAGAGCGTGTCCGCCGGTTGATCGGGCGCTGTAAAGCCGACCTGCGTCAAGGTGATGGAGGCGCGCGTTTGCCGCTCGTGATCCTCCATGGGTTCTTGAGCAAGGGCATCAAGGACCACTTCGCGAGCCGATTGGCCCTGCGGGAAGACATCGATCTGGGGTAAATAGCCCAGGCGAATGGAGCGCCGCAGAGAGCGTGTGCCGGCATCAGGCGCCTCCAGACCGGCCAACAGCCTCAGGAGAGTCGATTTTCCGGAGCCGTTGGGTCCAATCAACCCGACGCACTCGCCGGCGCGGAGGTCCACGGACAGATTCGTAAAGAGCGGCCGGGGGCCAAACGACTTGGTCGCGCCCTGAAGGCTTAACAGGACAGTCATGCCGATATTCTTAAGAGAAAAGACGCTCGTTGAATCGGGCCCGTATCAGAACACTAATGATTCCGCGGGCGGCCTGCTACCCCACTGTCCATGCTAGCCGGGCGCAACCGACGGCCGGTCTTTCCCATTTCGCTGGCATGGCGATTGCCCCTTATTGGCAAGGAAAAGTTGGCAAGGAAAACCGGAGTTGACTCGCTTGGATTTTCGACTGCGCGAAACCGTTTTTTGAAAGGAAATAGAGATGGCGCGAGCACCCAAACCCAAAACTGACAAGAAGACGAATCGGCCGAAGCCCGTACCGCCGGGAGCGACCAAACAAAGGTCGGATGCAGATCTGCGGCCCGGAGAGCCGGCCAGCCCGGTGGGGGATCGTCATGCCGCCGGAACGCCGGCAGGCGGCACCGAGGTTGGGGGATTGGCGGGAACCAACATAGACGAAGGTTCACCAAGAAATGCTGATCTAGAACAGGCGATGGCGACCGGCAGTGAAGCCCCCGAAGCAGCCGAGGACCAGCCCCCTTATGCCGGCCAATCGGGCGGCGCCGTGGGCGGCACTCCGGCTGAAGGCCGCGCGGCCGGCGGCAACATCAAGCACGGCCTCTCTCCCGGCGGCGTTCACCGGGGGGATAGCACAATTGGATCGAAGCTGAAAGGCGCTCGAAAGCGTGTGACATAAATGCAAAGCAGAACAAGGCCTTAGTCGGCCCTCAAGTTTAATAGAGGCGGTTAACGTCGTTTGGTGAAACAAACCCGTAATTAACGGTTAGCAGTTGTAAAGGTAATACGCTAAGGAAAGTTAACAGTTATTTTGGTTTTTTCACCGAACTGATCGACGGATCAATAGCCATTTATGCTAATAAGTCCTTGGTGGATAGCTTGTTACAACGATTCCGGTCGTCAAAGCGCCAAAAATCAGGCGTTAATAAGCCTTTACCCCGAAGGAGATGGAGAAGCGAATTTCTCTAAACCGTTACCATTGATGTTGTTATGGGCGAACCCCGTTGTTCTGCGACCAAATAACGTCAAGGCCGATGATCTGGCACAAAAAATGTTTACAGACCACCCACTCTGAATTGACTTACTCAGAATCTACTTAGCACTATCCGAAGCGCTTTTAGTTTCACAGCAAAGGGTTTTGACATGCTTACACTCTTGAGCAAGCGCACATTCTTCTGCATGGCGCTTGGCGCGATGCTGGTTCTTGCGGGACAAGAAGCCCGAGCCGGCATAATTGACCTTACTACTGCGGGAAGTTCGGGTTTCGATGCAGGCAATATAGGGTTCTTCCAGCAAATGACCCAGCAGCCGACGGGATCGGGTGTAATTCAATCTTTCGTACGCGTCAACCCGGGCGGGAGCCCGAACCAGACGTTTGAGCGCGGCTATAACACCACCGGTCGGCCCCTCCAATTCGACGAAAACACCAGCGCTACTTTCACGCATGATCTCCTACTGAGCGACATACCTACAGTTACCGGTCAAAGCGGGATTGTATACCGCGTATTCCTATTGGACATTAACCAGACGAATAGCAGTCCGCTGTTAAATTTGAATGAAATTCAAATCTTCCAGACAAACACCGCCAGCTTGCTCGGTGCCACCGGCGTTGACGCTTCCGGTGTTGGGCCTTTAAGCTTCGGAAGCAATGCAACCCTAATTTACGACCTCCAGGGTATCCCACGCTCGTCTACACTCGAAACGATCCTGATGGATTACTCGTTGAATTCGGGCAGCGGGAGCGGTGACATTTATGCGTACATTCCAGATTCTCTTTTTGACGCTAGTAAGCAATATGTGACCCTATACTCGCAATTTGGCACCCCCCCCGGCCCAGCATTAGCCAACGATGGTTATGAAGAATGGGCTGTCGTAAACGGCTCACCCACGCAGCCCCCGCCTCCTCCGCCGCCCCCGCCCCCGCCCCTCATCAGCGGCGTTCCCGAGCCTGCGTCTGTAATCTTGCTGAGCCTGGGCGGGTTGTTTGGTCTAGGTTCCCTGAGCCTCAAACGCCGTCGCCAAAGAATCGCCGTTGCTTAATCGCCATGCTCTCCGCATAAACCAAAAGGCCGGGAACCAAGGTTCCCGGCCTTTCTTATTTGACTGTTTCCAAGCCTAAATCTTACTATTCGAACTCTCCGGCTAGCGGAGCCGGCTCGGAATGAGTTCTTCCTGGCCAACCATTCTCAAAGCGTCCATCAGGAAATCCGCGCCTTGAAGCTCGGCGAAAGCCTGCGCGTTCGCCTGAACCTGGTTCACCAAAGCGAGCAAGCGTGCCGAGGGCGCTGCTGTCTCGTTTGATAAGGCAGCTAGATTCGTGGCGGAAAACACTACCGTATTGGTCGAAGTGGAGGCGCTAGACCAGTCGGAAGAATCGAGCACCTTTAGCCCAGCCAATATGCGAGCCGCGAAACGGCTCTGAATGACGGACGCCCTCTCCCTGAGGCTGAATGAGGGGTCGCCGGCCTGGCTTAACCCCTGGACTTGCCCCGAGGCGCCGCCGGCCGGTCCACTTACGAGGCCGACTCCCGGCGTTACAACGGTGGCGACATTGCTCCAGGGCGAGTTGCCCAGGGCATTGGTGGCCGCCACGCGGTAGTAATAGGATTTATTTCGGCTAACCGTGCTGTCGTTGTAAGTCAGGGAGGTCGCGCTCACCGTGGCGATATTCCCCCAATTCACTCCATCCGCCGACCTTTGAATGATGAAGCCGGTCTGGTTCGTTGAGCTTTCCAGCCAGGCCAGGTTCACCTGGTGCTTGGATGGGGCCGCAGCGGTTAGGCTGGTCGGCGCAACGGGCACCGAGCTGACCGTTACCGAGGCGGCGCCGCTCAATCCGCCTCCGGCCGCCTGCAGCGTCGCCGTGCCGATAGACACCGGTGCAGAATACATTCCCGTGCTGTCCACAGAACCGATGCCGGTCAAGGACCAGCTGAAACTCGGCTGGGCGCTCATGGCGTTGCCGAACTGATCGCGGGCCGTGGCCGTGAACCGTTGACTTGATCCTTCCGCCAATGTCGCCTTGCCTGGGGCAACCGCCAAGCTTGTCAAAGTTTGCGCAACGCTGACGCTAACATTGCTTGTAACGGTCAAGCCGCCGGCGTCAGTGATGGTGACACGGAATGTGTAATTTCCAGCCGCGCGAAAAGTGGCGGTGCTGTTCTGCGCGGCGTTTGTGCCGTTGACGCTGAACGTCGGGGACGCCGCACCCGAAGGCGCACTGATAACGGACCAGGTATAGGTGAGATTTGCCGCACCACCGTCATCGGCGCCTAGAACCCGGAGATTAGTGGTCGTTCCGGTTACCGTATTCGGCGTGGCGCTTGCCGGAGTGGCCACGGTGGGAGGCTGATTGTTAGGGGTCGTGGGCCCCGATGGGATGCTATCGATCAGCCCCGAGACGATCAAGTTGGCAATAGGCGTGCCTCGACCGGTAACCAGATCGTAGCCGACGCCGGCTGAATAGCCGCCGTTGCTTCCGGTAGTGATGTCATGGAAATCGCTTTGGGGCAGCTGATAGATCTTCGGCAGGGTCTGCGTGAGGCCGTCGAGCGTGCCTTGACCGGCCGCGGCCCGACCCTGATTGGCGATGGCGATAAGAGCGGCCCACTGGGGCGCACCAGCGCTCGTTCCGTAGACGCTAACCCAACCCCCGTAGCCCGACGAATCGTAAATACCGAACGGCGTGCTCGAGGAGCCGTCATAAGCCACGTCGGGAGTGCCTCGCATAGTGCTAGACTGCGTGACCACGCCTTTCTGATAGCTGGGCTGTTGTTCATAAATGCTTAGGCCGCCTCCGCTGCCGCTCCAGCCGCTTTCGCTCGAATAATTGCCGGAGCTATCCAGGATCAAGCTAGTCCCGCCGACCCCTAATACGCTTGGCGCTATCGCGGGATATACGGGAGCGCCGGCGGATCCGCTGTCCCCCGATGAGGCGACAAAGGTTACTCCGATATGGCCGGCGGGCGTTGTGAAGTGGCTGTCGTAGGAGTTTTCTCCCAACCACTCCGGGCCGCCAAAGCTCATGGAGATCACCGACACGCCGGCATGGTTGCGAGCGTAATCAATCGCGGTAAACAAGTCAGACCAATTGTTGGTCGTCGCTTCCACCAAGAGGATGTTAGCCCCCGGCGCCATCGCGTGGGCCCACTCCACGTCGAGGCTCGTTTCCAGGCCCCAGGTTGCATTCGTAGTCGGATAACTAGTGCCGCCTGTTTGATTCACACGGGTGAAGCTGGGAGGCGGGGCAATCCCCAAGCTTGAATCAAATGTTGCCAGGTCGTTGACAATGTTTGGCTGGTCGTAGGCATCAATGATGGCGATCGTTTGTCCGCGCCCGTCTCCGACAATGCCGTTAAAGGAGATTTGATCGAATCCGTAGGCATGCTGAATCTGACTGGGACTGTATCCGCCGCTTGGAGTCGGTCCGCTCGCAGGACCGACGATGTTGGATCCCAGCGGAAGGATATGAACTCCTACCGAGGCCGTCCCGGCGCTGCTAAGCAGATCAGCACTGAGAAGCAGCCGTTCTTCGAGACCTTCGAGAGTGGGATGAAAACGATAGGCACTTTTCTTGGAGCCCAGGGAACTCCGCGCCGCTTGCGAGAGGCGGCGGAACTTTGGCAATGGCATGCAGTCTTCCCTTTCCTTGGGACGGGAATAATGCGAGTTCGATGTCGCTAGAGCCAACGGGATAAGGGAGCGGAAACCACGAGGGAATGGAGGGGGAGGCGAGTTAGCCGCCTTCAGAAGGCTAGAACAGAGATTAGCGGCGGGCAAACGGGAAACCGCGAAACTATGCCGATTGTTCCAATTTTACCGATTTATGGTGGGCCGATAGGGATCCTTAGCGCCCTTTAGATTTGACAACTGGTACTTCGTCCTTCTGGTACGAGACTTGCTCGCTCTGATTCTTCACCGGGACAAAACCCGACGGGAAATATCTCCAAGTTCAAAAAATCAAGAAGAGGCGTGTATGCCTTGCTTTACCAAGCTGGACACTTACGACCCCGAAACCGGCAACTTAAATCTCATTATTGAAACGCCCCAGGGGAGCCGCAATAAATACAAGTACGATCCTGACCATCGCATTTTTCGCGTTCACGGATTGCTGCCGGTGGGATCGGTTTTTCCCTATGCCTTTGGCTTTATTCCCTCCACGCTGGGAGAGGACGGCGATCCGGTCGATGTGTTGGTCATTATGGAGGAGCCCGCGCCCGGCGGCTTTCTTGTGCCCGCTCGCTTAATCGGCGTCATTGAAGCCGAACAAACGGAAGACGGTAAGACCGAGCGCAACGACCGCTTGATTGCCCTATCCACCGAATCGCACCATCACAAAGGCATGAATTCGCTTAACGATCTAGGCAACGAAATCCTGGACGAGATTGAGCACTTCTTTGTCTCTTACAACCTACTTCACGGCAAGAAATTCAAAGCGATTGGCCGCTATGGTCCCGGCCGAGCTCAGAAGCTCGTCAAAGAGGGTCAGGATCGCTTCGACAAAAAAAAGTCGTCGCGCAAGAAGAGAAAAAAGCAAGAAGCGAATGCCGCCGGCTAAAGCCTATCGTGACCCTCTCGCCCCCTCGCCCTGGAGATTCGGATGGCCCTTGACGCCTTGATTTTCGATATCGATGGAACGTTGATCGACACCAATGCCTATCATGTCGAGGCTTGGCAGAAGGCGTTCGCATCACTCGGTCACCAAGTCCCGGCCGAGCGGATTGCCGTGGAAATCGGCAAAGGAGGCGATCTTCTGGTTCCTTCCATCCTGGGGCAGGAGGCGAACCGCGAACAAGGCGAGGCCTTGCGGAAAGCCCACGCCGACGAGTTCGGCAAGATCGCCGAAAAGAACCGGTTCAAAGTATTTCCCGGCGTTGTGCCTTTATTCGCCGAACTCCACAAGCGCGGCATTAGCACCGCGCTGGCAACCTCCAGTTCAAAGAAACACCTCGACGCCATTGCGAAAAGCGCTCGGCTGGATCTCGAAGCTTTGGCGGATGTCTTGATAACCGCGGACGACGCCCAAACGAGCAAACCCTTTCCCGACCTAGTCTTGGCGGCGCTCCACAAGCTCCGCCTCACGGCCCGCCAGTGTGCCATGGTGGGCGATACGCCCTACGACGCTGAAGCTTGCCGCCGTGCGGGGGTCGTTTGTCTCGGCGTACTGTCGGGCGGCAATTCGGAGGAGACATTAAGGGCCGCCGGCGCTAAGGCGGTGTGGAAAGACGCGGCGGATCTGCTCGCCCACTTGGATCAGGCCCTTGCAATCGCGATGCAGCCGTAGCTCGGACCCGTGGTGATTGGTCATGAAAAGCCCCCACGAAAACGCTCAAGAACGGGCCCGTGGAAAGCATTTGTCAGTTTTTGTGCCTTTTCGTGGCTTTTGAAGGTCTCGGCACCTGACCCTCTGGCCCAAGTGACCCACCCTCTGGTCCCACCAACACTGCGCCAGAGGGTGATCAATAATTGAACACCTGATGCCGACTTGCGCACTTTCGTTGTCTTCGGCGTCTTTCCTTCAAAGGTGGCCAACGTCGGGCTCGAAGGTGGCCCCGCATTGGCCTGGCCCCCTTTGATTTTTGAGTAGCTTTGGGGGCCTACAACCTGGAACGCGGTCCCGCCCGCCGAGGTGCTATTCCACTACGCGCCCTTCGTTCAGATAAATCCTCCGATCAACGGACTGTGGAATTTCGGCGGGGATATGGGTGACAAAAATCAGCGTTTGGTCGGGACGCAAGTTCCTATCTAGCCAAACCTGCGCCCGGCTTATCGCTAGGCTGTCGAACCCTTGAAAGGGTTCATCCAAAATGAGAACGGGCGGGGCCTTCACTAAGGCCCGAACAAGAAGCACCAGGCGCTGTTCGCCGGTTGATAGCTGCGCAAAGAGCCGCTTGGCCAGTCGAGCAATTCCGAAGTAATCAAATAGGTCATTGATGGTTTTGTCTTGTTCCGCATTCGTGGGCCGATAGGCAAGCACATCGAAGTAGCCGGTGGCCGCGGTCTGAGCGGCGGTCAAGGGTTCGGAGTAATACAGGTGAAGTTCCGGAGAAACCAGGCCGATGCGGCGCTTGATGTCCCAAATGCTTTCTCCGCTGCCGCGCTGCTGGCCAAATAGACGGATATCGCTGCTGTAAGCCTGGGGATGGTCGCCGCACATCAGGCTCAGCAGCGTCGTTTTGCCGGATCCGTTTGGACCCAATAGCGCCCATCTTTCCCCGGGGCGGATCGTCCAGGAGACATTGCGGAGAATTTGCCGCGTGTCGTATTGGACATTGACGTCGCGTAGCTCGATAACGGGCTCGGACAACGGTAACCGACTCGATACGGCGTTAACTTTGCTTCGTGGGGGACTGCCTTCGTCTTGGGGACTATGGCCACGGGAGGAGGCCGGCTGCATTCGTTGTTCAACGAATTCCTGCCTCATACCTTGCCAGCGAACAGTGCCCGCCTGTAGTTCCAAGACATGCGTCGCCCATTGGGGTATGGCGTCCGGGCGTGTGATTATGAGAAGGCCACAGTGTTCCCGTACTCCCGCCAGAAGGGCCAGGAGTTCTTCCCGGCCGCTGGTGTCCAAACCCATAAAAGGCTCATCAAGTATTAGCCACTCCGGAGAGGACAAGAGCGCTCGGGCGATCCGCGCGCGGCGAATTTGGCCATTTGAAAGCTTGATAAGCGACAACGTTAATAAATCGGCTATGCCCAATCGCTGAATGGTCGCTGCGAACACCTCAGGAGCAGCGGATGTCTCGGCTCGAAGGAAGTCTTCCAGCATTAAATCGTCTTGGGGCTCGATGAAATTGAACCGCTGCTGATAATAATGGCGGCCATACGAGAACAGGTAGGATTGTTCTTTAAAGGACACGTAGCGAATAGCATCGGAAGGCCGATTGATCGAGGCGCCGTCGCCTCGAAAGCGATCGAGGAATGGCCAGGAAATGGCGCCGGTCCGAACAGGCAATTGCCCAACGATCGTCTCGGCCAAGCTGGTTTTCCCCGAGCCTACCGGTCCCACAACCGCCCACGTCTCGTCCTCGCACACCGACCAGTTCAGCTCGCGAAAAACCACGTCGCCAATAGGGCGAACGACAGTCGCGGATTCGAGAACCACGAGGTGATCGCCCCGACCATTTCCAGGGTTTGACATAGAGCGAGCGGTTTGAGAAGCTTTTCCGGGCAAATCCCTTGCAGTTGTTGTACGCAGCTTGCTTCGTTCTACTTAGAGCAACACGGCAATGCGTGGGACGTAACCAACGATTTCCAAAAGGCGAACAATGGGAAGGTCCGAACCCGGACCGCCATTCTATAGAATCCGCTTGCCTATTTCTGAAGGCTTGGTAAGGTTAGTTTAGCCTGCCTTTTGCGGTTATCGAGACCCAGTAGAGCCATTGGGTCTACGTGACTCGCCTGCTTTGCCTGCCTAGGATTCTAATCTTCTGTACGCATGTCGTGGAGAGCAGCTCGTGCCGATCTTGCCGGATCAGGAAAACTTGAAATGCGACCACGGCCTTCGCCGGCAGACGATCGCCGAATCGCTCCTCGCGGAGGTATTTCGCGGCCGTTTGCGCGCCGGAGAGCATTTGGTGACTCAACAACTAGCCGCGCGATTTTCCGTGAGCCATACGCCGATTCGCGAAGCGTTGATCTCCTTAGCCGGCATCGGCATTATCGACCTGCTTCCCAACCGCGGCGCTGTCGTACGCCAGGTGACTCCCAATGAAGTTAAGCAGATTTGCCAAGTTCGCCAGGTTTTGGAATGCAAGGCGACCCAGTTGGCTTGCGGCCGAATTGCTTTGGCGGACTTGCGCGTTCTGGAAGCCGACCTCAAACGGCTTATGTCTGTGAAGTCGCAGGCCGGGAAGCGCTTCATTCTTCGGGCCCGAACAGTCGATAGCTGTCTGCATGACTTGATCGCTGAATCGTGCGGCAATCAGTTCTTGGCTACAGAAATCAACCGCCTTAAGATTCTGTTTCGCTCCTTTCGCGATGCAGCCTGGGAGCACGAACGCGCACGGAATGACTTTCGCCGGCTCGCCCAGGAGGCCCACGAACATTTCTCCATTGTCGAGGCACTGCTGGCCGGGGATCCCAGGGGAGCGGCCCGAGCGATGGCCCAGCATATACGGTCCGGTTCCAAATACTGGAGCCGCGCTCTGCCAAGCCACTCTACTCTCCCGCCAAGCCAGGAATCGGGTTCTCGCGGTAAGCCGAGGAATGCATTATGAAAGCTTTCACCGCCCTGTCCAATCGTGACAAGAGGCAATCGCGATTTCCCAATGGGATCCGCGCCCTATTGCTGGTCGCTTGGGCGACCTCGGCTTCCGGGGCAGCTCGAGCCGCGGAAAAGCCGGAGTTCAACCGCGATATTCGTCCCATTCTGACCGAGAACTGCTTCGCTTGTCATGGTCAGGATAAGACCGCTCGCAAGGCCGGGCTGCGGCTAGATGTGCGCGAAGACGCACTGAAAAAAGATGCCTTCATTCCGGGCAATGCGGAGAAAAGCGCGTTGGTCGAGCGCGTCTTCGCCAAGGAAAAAGGCAAGGTAATGCCGCCGCCCAAGTCGCACAAAAAGCTGACCGAGGCACAGAAGGAAACGCTGCACCGTTGGATAGTGTCCGGTGCGGAATACGAACCGCACTGGGCTTTTATAGCTCCTAAACGTCCGCCTATTCCAGCCGTCAAGGACGGCAAATGGGTGCGCAATTCGATCGATGCTTTCATTCTCGCCGAGTTGGAAAGACATGGCTTGCAGCCCGCTCCCGAGGCCGATCGACGGACCCTAGCGCGCCGGTTAAGCCTGGATTTGACAGGCTTGCCCCCCGCACCTAAAGACGTCGACGCCTTCGTCAATGATTCAGCGCCTGACGCCTACGAAAAGTACGTGGATAAATTGCTGCAATCGCCGCAATGGGGCGAGCACCGCGGGCGTTTTTGGCTCGACGCCGCTCGCTATGCCGACACGCATGGCATCCATTTCGACAACTACCGTGAAATTTGGAGTTATCGGGAATGGGTCATAAAAGCTTTCAACCGCAATATGGCTTTTGACCAATTCACGATCGAGCAATTGGCAGGCGACCTGTTGCCTGATAAAACGCTCGATCAGACCATCGCCTCGGGCTTTAATCGCTGCAACATCACCAGCAATGAGGGAGGTTTAATCCCCGAAGAATACCTGGTCTTTTACACCCGCGACCGCACGGAAACGACCTCTAAAGTTTGGCTGGGTATGACCGCCAATTGCGCGGTGTGTCACGACCATAAGTTCGACCCGCTCACCCAGCGCGAATTCTATGAGATGGCGGCGTTTTTCAACAACGTCACTCAAGCCGCCATGGATGGCAATATCAAGGACACACCTCCCACCGCATTTTTACCCAACGAAAGCGATCGCGGCCGCTGGCAAATCCTGTCCGAAGACCTAGTCAAAGTTAAGAAAGACATTGACTCGCGGAAACAGGCGGCTCGGGCTGATTTCGACAAATGGCTTGCCGCGGCCAAGCCGGAGATCTTTACTTCCCTAATTCCGGCCGAGGCGCTGCACTTTCAGGCTCCTCTTAACGAAGGGGATAGTAAGGCCATCCATCTCACTACTGACGGCAAGACAAACACTGTGTCTTTAGCTGCAGGAGTCGAGTGGGACGCCGGCCATGTTGCCGACAAATCGTTCAAGAGCAAGCCAGGCGGCGTGCTTGAGGCTGCCAGTGTAGGCGACTTTGAGAAAGACCAGCCCTTGTCCTACGGGGCCTGGGTGCGGCTGCCCAAGCCCGATGTCACCGGATCAGTAGTTGCGCGCATGGACGATCAGCATGATTACCGCGGCTGGGACATCTGGATGGAGAACGGCAAAGTCGCCACGCACATCATTCACAAGTGGCCCGACAACGCCATCAAAGTTGTTAGCCGCAAACCCCTGAAAGCGCAGGAATGGAATCACTTGTTCATTAGTTATGATGGCTCCGGCAAAGCCGCGGGGGTAAAGATCTATGTCAATGGAGCTCAGCAAGATCTGGATATCGCGGCCGATGTGCTAAAGGAAACTACGCGCACCCATGTCCCTTTCAAGATCGCCCAGCGCCATACCGGTTCTCGGCTTGACGATATCAATATTCAGGACGTGCGCGTTTACAGTCGGGCATTGAGCGCGCCCGAAGTGGGCCATCTTGCCAAGGCAACACGCCTGGCTTGGTTGCTCTCAAATCCAGCGGACAAACGAACAGAGGATCAGAAAAACGAGTTATTCGCTTGGTGGCTGCCCGAGAATGATCGGCCCTATCGCGAGCACACCAGCAAGTTGAATACGCTGCGCGAGGAGGAGAAAGTTATCAAGTCGCGAGGGACGGTGGCCTATGTCATGCAAGAAAAGCCGGAGCCGCCCATGGCCTACGTTTTATTCCGGGGCGAGTACGATAAGCGCCGGGATCCGGTAAAACCTCTTACGCCGAAGTTTCTGCCGGCTATGCCGGATGACTTGCCGCACAATCGCCTAGGGTTCGCTCGCTGGCTCTTAAGGCCCGAGCATCCTCTCACCGCTCGCGTTACGGTGAACCGTTTTTGGCAGGAAGTATTCGGGACGGGCATCGTCAAGACCAGTGAAGACTTTGGACTTACCGGCGACCTGCCCTCGCATCCGGAGCTGCTGGACTGGATGGCGGTGGAATTCCGCGAATCCGGCTGGGATGTGAAGAAGTTTTTCAAGCTTCTCGTTTGCTCGTCAACCTATCGGCAAGCAGCCTCGACCAATCCGGAAAAACAGGAGAAGGATCCGCAAAACCGGCTGCTGTCGCGTGGCCCACGCTTCCGGATGGACGCGGAGATGGTTCGCGATTATGCCTTGGCGTCGAGCGGCCTTCTGGTCAAAAAGATCGGCGGTCCAAGCGTCAAGCCTTATCAGCCGGACGGCGTCTGGGAAGCCGTGGCGATGATTGGCAGCGATACACGCGACTACCGGCGCGACAGCGGCGAGAATCTCTACCGCCGTAGTTTGTATACCTTCTGGAAGCGCAGCGCGCCGCCGGCCATGCTTGAAATCTTCAACGCTCCGAACCGGGAAACCTGCACCGTCCGCCGCGAACGCACTAACACGCCGCTGCAAGCGCTCGTAACGTTGAATGATTCGCAGTTTGTCGAGGCGGCTCGCCATTTGGCGCAGACAACGCTCAAAGATGGCGGTGAAAAACCGGAAAACAAAATCGATTTCATGGCCAAGCGGCTTTTGGCCAGACCGTTTAGCGAGGAAGAGGCAAAGATCGTTAAGGCCAACCTCGACGATCTCCTCGGCTTCTACCAAGCGCATCAGGATGATGCCAAGCAATTGCTCTCGGTGGGCGAATCAAAAGCCGACGCCGCCATGGATCCCGCCGCCCTGGCGGCCTGGACAATGCTTGCGAATCAGTTGCTGAATTTGGATGAGGTGTTGAATAAGTAGTCGGTGGTCAGTGGTTAGTGGTTAGTTGCAAATGCAAAAAAGTATCCTTCTCCTTGTAGTGTACATCCACTGACCACTGACCACTGACCACTGACCACTGACCACTGACCACTGACCACTGACCACTGACCACTGACCACTGACCACTGACCACTGACCACTGACCACTGACCACTGACCACTGAGGTCCTTCCCATGAGCCTTTTCCAAGATTACGTTCGTTACGAGACCCGCCGGCAATTCTTTAGCCACGGGGCCAACGCGGTCGGCATGGCGGCTTTGGCCTCGCTATTGGGCCCAAACCTCGCGAGCGGCGCCGAGACTACCGGTGAAGAGGGAAAGACTCCCAAGACGCATCATCCCGCCAAGGCCAAGCAAGTCATTTATCTCCACATGGTCGGCGGTCCTTCGCAGATGGATCTGTACGACTATAAGCCCAAGATGAAAGAGTTCTTCGATAAGGACCTCCCCGATTCGGTGCGCATGGGGCAGCGGCTGACCACGATGACTTCCGGTCAGGCGCGGTTTCCGGTCGCTCCTTCGAAATATAAGTTCGCTCAGCATGGCAAGTCCGGCATGTGGGTCTCCGAACTGCTCCCCCACACCGCCAAAATGGTCGACGACATGTGCTTCATCCGCAGCATGCACACCGAAGCCATCAACCACGAGCCGGCCATCACATACATGCAAACGGGTAATATGGTCACCGGCAAGCCCTGCCTGGGGGCTTGGGTCTCGTACGGCCTGGGATCGCTCAATCAAGATTTGCCGACGTTTGTCGTCTTGGTTGCCAAGCCAACCAATACCGAGCAAGTCCAGGCGATCTCCGCTCGCCTCTGGTCGTCCGGCTACCTTTCCGGTGAGCATGCCGGGGTGTCGTTCCGGTCCAGCGGCGATCCCATCCTCTATATCAACAACCCGGCCGGAGTGCCGCCGGAAGTCCGCCGCAAAACTCTCGACGGCCTTCGGGCTCTCAATGAAATGACGTACAAGAAGGTCGGAGATCCCGAAACGCACACGCGCATTGCGCAGTACGAGATGGCATTCCGCATGCAGGCCAGCGTGCCCGACTTGACCGCCATTGCCAAGGAACCGGAATCGACTTACCAGGTCTATGGCGATGAAGCCAAGAAGCCGGGCACGTTTGCCAATTCCGCCCTCCTGGCGCGGCGGCTTATCGAACGTGGCGTGCGCTTCGTGCAAATTTATCACAACAACTGGGATACCCATGGCAACGTCGCCGGCCGCCTGCCCGACCAGTGCAAAGACGTCGACCAAGCCTGCTACGGCCTGATTCAAGATCTCAAGAAGAAGGGCTTATACGATTCCACGCTCGTCATCTGGGGAGGCGAGTTTGGCCGGACGATTTACTCCCAGGGCGGCCTCACCAAGGATAACTATGGCCGCGATCATCATCCGCGCTGCTACACGATGTGGATGGCCGGCGGCGGCTCGCGCCCGGGAACGATCTACGGCGAGACCGACGACTTCTCTTACAACATCGTCAAAGACCCCGTCCACATCCGCGATTTCCACGCCACCGTCCTGCATCTGTTGGGATTCGACCACACGCGGCTCACCGTCCGCCATCAAGGCCTGGATCAGAAATTGACAGGCGTCGAGCCGGCCCACGTGGTCAAAGAGCTGCTGGCTTGATTCTCTTGATCGTCTTTGAAGTCTTTTGATTCGAAGGCCGCCAACGTGTTGGCAGCCTTGGAATGATCCTACAAACCCTCTTACCCTGTAGCTCAAGATGTGCGGGTCTAGAGGGTGGGTCGCTTGAGCTAGAGGGTTCAGCTGCCGCAGTCGGGCCACGTGGAACCCCGGCAACGGCGCTTGGGAACTCCCAATCCGGGTCGGTATACTTAGGTAGTTAGAGTCGCCCTCGGATTCGTTTCGTTTCAACCCCCGGACACCCCCGGCCAGGGGCTTTGAGGTGGAAAATGCGCCGTGGTTCTCGCTGTAAAGCAAACACGCGGTCACTACCATGTTCACTTCGAACGCATCTACCTGGCCGGCTTCCGCAAAAAGCAGTTGAACCCCATCAATTGCCGAGGCAACTCGATCTCCAGGATTTTCTGATAAAGAAATAGGAGCGCAGAGAACGCCTGATTCTGGGTGCTGGCCGCCACCTTGTCTTCGACGGCCAGATGGCTGAGGCAGGCTTCGATCGGGGCCGCCCATCTCGCGCGGATGCCGCTTATTGTGGAAGAAAATGAAACGCTTGATCCAATCGACGTAAGCTCTTTCGGTCCGCTTCGAGTAATGCAGGATTCGCATCTTGGCACAAACCTGATCGAGCCACTTCGGGGGCTTAGCGGCAGCCGAAAGGGATGCCGCATTCACTACAATCTCCTTGCGAGGAGAACCGCTCAAGATTGCCATGCGAAAGAGTCGAAACGCCCCATATTTCCTTCATCCGTCCTATCAGAGGATTGAGATTAGACAGAATCGTTTTGGTATTAGAGATAATAACGGCCCGAGATAGACGGAATAGATTCCGTCTAATTACTTGTTCGGCGACAATAGCGGCTCGATGGGCGCTGAAAAGGCACAAGACATGAATACGGGCAGCAATCACGATGAGCGAATCGCCAAAATGACGTTCGCTTCGGTCTATCCACACTATCTCGCCAAGGTCGAAAAGAAGGGCCGCTCGAAAGCAGAGTTGCATCAAGTGCTTGAATGGCTGACGGGATACGATGAGCGTATGCTGCTCAAACATATCGAGGACAAGACAACTTTTGACCAGTTCTTTCGCCAAGCCAAGCTCAATCCGAACGCACACCTCATTACTGGCGTGATCTGTGGCTATCGGGTCGAAGAGATCCAGAACCCGCTCACTCAAAAGGTGAGGTATTTGGACAAGTTGGTTGATGAGTTGGCGAAAGGGAGAAAAATGGAAAAAATTCTGCGGGCCGGGTAGATTAACGCGACGAGTTTGCGTTTGGAGCAAGCCTATCAACTGCGCCTGGTCAAGTCGCTGGCGAAGAAAGCGGCTCATCTGGGCTACAAGCTGGTCCCGCAAACCACCGGCACATGAGCACTCCCCGCGTGACGACCGCCCGCGTCATAGCGCCCAACCGTCGCATCTCGATCCACACGAGCCGCGCTCGCCCGGGAGGGGGCGTTCTTGCCGGCACATCGCCAAACGTCTAAAAAACCTGCGTCTACACCGCACCCTCCCAAAAGCTGTTCCTTGGGAGCCTGGTCGTTCAACCACCGGAGGCTTGTCGATGCGGCTGACGTGGAATGAACTCACCGTCAGCCCGGAAGGGGTTGACCTCGACGGCATTCTGAGCGAATGGCGGTGGCTCGCCGACGAGTCGTTCCAGCCGGTCGTCATCACCGCCCTCGGCGATCTGTTGCTGCGGCACGACGCCGGCCGCATCTTCTGGCTCGAATCCGGTTGGTGGCGGCTGTCTGAGGTGGCCCCCAGCGCCGAGGAGTTCAAGCGGCTAATGGTGCAGCCCGAGCACGCCGACGAGTGGTTCGTCCCGCAGCTGGTCCACGACCTCCTCACCGCAGGCAGGCGGCTCGGGCCCGGCGAGTGCTTCGGGTACAAGGTGCCGCCGATCTTGGGCGGCGAGGTCGATCTGGACAACTTTGAGCCGACCGACCTGCAGGTCCACTTTGGTATCCTGGGGCAGATCCACCGGCAGGTCAAAGACCTGCCCCCCGGGACGCCGATCGGCGAGATCAGGATCGAGTAGCTGAGGCCGGACCATCCGCTGCAGCAGACCGCGGAGGCATGTCGGCTTTTCGAGACTCATAGCTCCCCGCGCCCCCCGGCTGCTGAGCGGGGTCGTTCGGCGGAAATGCATCCAATGGTCATTACCAATCTATTTCGCACTGAGGCACCCAATGCCGGAGACTTTGATACTAGCGTTTGATGGCAGCACTGGCTACTCGTTCAGCCGAGCGGAAGAGCACTTTTACTCCGTATTCGGGGGCCTATGGAATACAAGATCAGCGGAAAGCGACCTGTGCCAAATCGGCTTCATCACATCGCGCGTCTCAACCATAAGCATCTTTCGATCCTGGGGCCGCCTCGCTACGTATTCGACCTTCCGCTTCTTTACGGCATGAGCTACAGCGGTGTTGATCTAACGTATAAGTTCGAGCACAGCGACATTTCAGTTCTCGTGAGCCCCGGAAAGCTTGCCGATGACTGGCCTTACAGGGATTATCCTCCTATCCTGCCGTACGTCCCTTTGGCCGTTACGAAACGAAAGAAACAGTCCTGGAGTCAGTTGCTGACGATTTCCCGAACATGAAGGAGGATCAACCAAGTGTCCCTCCACCTGTGACCATTGGAGTTTCGCTGTGGGGACGAGAGGGTGACGCTGAAGGGGTCGTAATCGTCTTTGAATGCGATCTCGAAGAGAAAAAGGTCAGTGCTTACAATGTGTGCTCTTAGGGCATGTCGGCGCTGTGCGGCTGGGATGCGCCGAACCAACGCCTGAAGCTGACCGGGGCCGCATTTCGGCTCGGCTATTCAGGGTATCCTGTTTCTCCAGCGGCCCCGGCAGCTTAGCCTGGTCGTTCGGCGGACGAGGCTATTAAGCCGCCGGATGTGTGGCTTCAAGCGGCTGGACACTCTCGATGAGAACGAGGGACACCATTTCCATTCGGTCGAAGGGGTCAGACGGCTCGCCGGCGAACGTGTACACGTTGATGGAAGACCGGCCGACGCAGAGCATCTCGGGGTGGCGGATTTCGAACGTTCGTCCGCTCTTCAGCCGGATTCGGAATGGGGCGAAAGGTGTCGCTCGAGTCCAGGTCAACAGGTCGTCGGGTCGCATTGTGATTCCTCTAGCATTAGTATATCGCCTGCCGCGAACCAGGCCACGCCGAACCAGCGGCTGAAGCTGACCGGGGCGGCCATTACGCGGTTGACTATCTGCTCACCTGGAATTGCAAGCACTTGGCAAACGCACAAATCGCGCCGAGAATAGCAGTGGTGTGTGAGAAGTTGGGCCGCAAAATGCCGATTATCTGTACACCAGAAGAACTCATGGGAGACTAGAGTCATGTGGGAAGACCCTAATGTCGCGGAAGTCCATCGGAAAGGGCGATGAAGAAATCAAAACTGCCGAAAACGGATTCGATCCAAAAGCTGGCCGAGTTCTGGGACACCCACGACTTGACCGATTTTGAAGATGATTTGGAAGAGGTCGCCGAACCGATTTTCAATCGCGGCCGTGCCATCAAAGTGCATCTGCAGTCAACCGAAGCGGAAGCGGTCCAGCAAATAGCTCAGGCCAAAGGCGTTTCCCGGGAAGAGCTAATCCATGCATGGGTGCTGGAAAAACTGGCTCGCCGGGCCAGTACCCGCCGAACCAGCGGCTGAAGCTGAACGGGGCCGCGTTTCCGCTTCGCGGGATATATTGTTTCTCCAGCGGCCCCGACAGCTTAGGCTGGTCGTTCGGCGGCAAAAGGTGCGTTCAATGGAAGAAGGTCCTCCCGCCATCATCGCTGTCAATAACGACGACTATCATGCGAAGCACGTCGGCCGGACAGCGGATGGTCATCAATTCATCGTTACAACGCCGTTTGAGCCTGCTTTTGCCGGGCGCGATGGCAGCGAGTTCGTTGCGCTCTATCTGTTCGATTCAAAAGGAAAGTTGCTTGAAGCTAAGATTGAGGACTTGGGCCCGCGCGCAACTCTTGACGAGCAAAAACGCCGCCAAGTTCATGACCAATGGCTTCATGAGCTTGGCGACGTCACATATGATCGAATCGAAGTAGCTCCCTTCGCCGTTGAACGCTTCGGCACTACCTTCGGGCTTGTTCTTCGCGAGCCAGAGGAAGAAGGTGATCCATGGGCCGTCGAAATGCAACCGGGAAATTACATGGCGTTTTTTGAGCCTTGGGATAGCGGTGATTACGACACCTAAAAGAAGCCGCCGGACCAGCGGCTGAAGCTGCCCGGGACCGCATTTTGGCTTTTCGGGGTATACTGTTTCTCCAGCGGTCCCGGTTGCTTAGCCTAGTCGTTCGGCGGCAGATACTCGGGTCGGGATTCCAGGAGATGCGCCATGGACCTTGAAGCTGCACCGCTCGAGGAACACGTTTCGCGTTCCAGTAAGCCTTACTTTGCCGTGCTCATGAGCGGGGTTCTCACTTCCGCGATCACGCTGGCCGGCGTTTACTGGCTGGGCAGGAACACCGACGATTTTTACATCATGGGTTGGTATGCCAACTACGTCATTCCGGCCGGGGCGATAATCGTCGGGATTGCGGCCGCGAGCGGTTATGCGGTTGCTTCCTGGCTGACCGGCACCCGCATCAGCAGGGGCCTTCTCTTGGCGGTGCTGCTCCTCCAAACGGGAGCGTACGTCATGGCCGAGTATGTCGAGTATCGCGACGTGATGGACAGTCTGAAACAGCAGGGTCTTTTGATCGGACCGGAGCCGACTTTCCCGCAGTACTACGACTTCAAGGCCCGCAGCTTTGCGTGGAAAAAGGAGGGTGCCAGGAACCAGCCGGGCCAACCGTTGGGCGGCTGGGGCTACGCGTTCGTATTGCTCGGTGCGGCCGGCTTCATCCTGAGCGGGCTCATCGCGCCTGCGGTGCTCTACGCGGTGCCGTACTGCGAGAACTGTCAGCGATACATGAAGACAAAGCGGCTCGGCGTACTGCCCGCGAGCGTGCCGGTGAAGAAGATCGCCAAGAGCGACCCGGCGGCGCAGGAAGCGCATGCCAAGGAGCAGGAGCAGGCCGGCGTGAAGGCGGACGAGGCACTCGCCCGTCTCCGGGCCGCCATCGCGGAGGGCAGATTCGACACGCTCAAAAAGGAGCTGCTCGCGGCCGGGCCCAGCAAGGCGAACGAGAAGCTCCCCAGGCGGGTCCGCGTGTCGCTTATCTGGTGCAAGGGCTGCCAGGAGGGACGGATTGTCACGGCGGTGGCGAGTGGAAATGGCAAGACGCTGCAGGAAATGAAACTGGCGGAGCACCCGGTGCCCGCCACATTCGTCTGTGGGATACTCGAATAGGTAACGCCCGCGCTTGAGCCATATCGCAGTTCGATATACAATATCCCCATGATCCAGTCCTTCCGATGCGCCGATACCGAGCGGCTGTTCCGGCGCGAGCGTGTGGGACGTTTTGCGAGGTTCGAGCGCGTAGCCAGGCGCAAGTTGGATCGGTTGAACGCGGCCGTGACCCTGGACTTTCTGCGGGCGCCACCTGGCAACCGACTTGAAGCGTTAAAAGGGAACCGCGCTGGCCAACACAGCATCCGCGTCAACGATCAGTTCCGGCTCTGCTTTGTTTGGACGGCCCATGGGCCTCAGGATGTTGAGCTTGTTGATTACCATTGAGAGGCAATGTCGATGTCCAAGAAACTGAAGCCTATTCATCCGGGAGAGCATCTGCGGGAAGACTTCATGAAGCCGTTGGGTCTTTCGAGCAATGCCCTGGCGCGCGCTCTCGAAGTCACTCCCGCACGAATTAATGAAATCTTGCGCCAGCGGCGAGGTATCAGCGCCGATACGGCCTTACGGCTCGCACGTTTTTTCGGCACCGATGCGCAGAGCTGGTTGAATCTCCAGTCGCACTACGACATTCAGTGTGCCGAAGACGTGTCGGGCAAGTCCATCAAACGCATTCAGCCTTGCCAGGCTCTTGGTAAAGGGCGGGTGATGGCTTAGCGCGGCAGGGGCATGATCGACCGGCAAATCGACATTCGTTTGGTTGCGCACAGCGCCTTTAGCGCGGCCCGAATCGTGGCGATTCCGGGGCCTCGTCAGAATGGGAGGAGCACAGCCAATGAAGGGAAGCCACGCCAATCGGAAAGCAACGGACGACGAAATGGCTTATGCGACCCAAGTCATCCAGGAGGCATGCCCGGAATACGAAATAGTTTGGAGCAGCCACGGAGACTATGGCGGCCATCGGGCCCCGCGCGATCACACGCTCGCATTCCGACTTCGTGACAAGCTGGGCAAGTATCACTCCAACGTGATTTGGGTTGCTCCTGAGTCGCTCTCCAGCATCACGGTCGGATGGGTTAAGAAAATGGTGGCACGCGGAAGCAGTGACAAAGGCAGGTCCAGGAGAAGGTAGCCAAGCAAGCGGAGCCAAGTACCCGTTGCGGAGTGAGCCGTCAAGCTAGGGGTCAACCCAGCGAGGCTGCCATTTTGTTTTCCGAGCATCAACGTTTTTTTGCAGGCGGCCCCAACGCGACGGTACGTAGAATAAGAAACCGCCCCACATGAGGAGAACGGGAGGACGATTATGGCCTCTACCAAGCGCCGCTACAGCAAAGAAGAATTCGCCCGCCGTGGGGACGCCATTTACGAGAACGATATTCTTCCCAAGCTCGCGGCCAAGGACGTCGGCAAGTTTCTCGCCATCGACATCGAAACCGGCAAGTACGCGATTGCGGCCGATGAGATGAAGGCCGGCGACAAACTGCTTGCCCGGCTTCCCGAAGCGCAAATCTGGATGGTGCGGATAGGTTATGCCGCCACCCACAGCTTCGGCGGCCGCCAGGTGCGCCAGGAATTGCCATGATTGCTGGCACGGTCAATTACGACGAGGCTCGTGTTCGCTTAAAGGTACCACCATCAAACGGCTACCGTCGAGGTAGAATAGTGGAACTCGACACACAAAAGATCGACGATGCGGTGCTGGCTCTTTTGTATCTTGGGCTTCACGATGGTGCGCGGGCATGGAAGGGCTTCGGCTGGGAAGCTATGAACCGTTTACACGAGCAGGGATTCATCACCGATCCGCGCGGGAAAGCGAAATCCGTCGTGTTCACGGAGGAAGGCTTTGAGCGGGCCAAACGTCTTCTTGAAAAACTTTTCTGCAAGCAGGCCGAACCACAAGCTCAGTAGCGGGAACTGCCGTTCTCGTTTTCCGGGCTAATACTACCCGCGAGTCTAGCTACGGGACCACAGCCGATGCATCTTCGGGCAGAGGCACACACGCCAGGTCCTTAGGAGGAGCTTGACGTGGCAATAAGAACGTTCGGCCCGGTCTGGTATTTGCCGGAAGAACCGATGGCGCGACATGAATCTGCTCGCCATGCGCGATTCTCGTGCCTTTGTAACGCTACCGTGAGGTGAGACGTGCGCGACAACCAAGGCGACCGGGGCCGTCCAAGCCAGACGGCGCGGCAGCCCACCGCTCCGGCGGCGCCGTTCTTTCTAGCGGTTTACCGAAGCGCGATGGGAGCCTCTCGTATCTATCGCGTCTACCCCGACGCAAGCGGCCTGTCGTTCCTAGGTCTCGGGCCGCCCCATCCGTGGATCGACGTGGAGTCCGCGCGCAAATTGGACGACACCCATTGGGCGGTTCGGAGCGCCCAAGCGATCCGCAAGGGCGTGGCGATCGCGATAGCCGGGGTCTCCGCTGCGGCCGGAGTGCTGGGCCTGGCTCTCCTGAAGGCCGCCTTCAAAGACGCGCCCAAAGTGCTGGACCTCATCCTGTTCATTTTGACCGCGGTCGGGGTCTTCCTCCCTCTCGGGCTCTTGGTCTTGACAGCATCCATCCGCCTTTTCACCCGCCGGGTAACTTACCTGGACTCGCTCGACGGAAAGCAAATCCGGAACGAGGCGGACAGCGGCACGTTGTTCAGCTTCTGGGCGGCGGCCACTGATATCGTCGATGTGTCGATTGACTCGGTGGACGTGAAAGGGCCAACGAGAAAGGCCGCGGCGCTGCTGTCGTTCACCGATCAGGCGACGGGTAAATGGAAAATGGAATTGGTGACCCTGAAGGACACGAAGGCCGCCGACCGGGCCTTCCGACAGTTGCTCGGTGAGGACAAGGTGGCGGTCAACTTACGCCTGAAGAAAGATTGATTGGGAGAAGCGATGTCCACACTGCGCTCCTGTCAGATCGATTTTCAGTAAGTCGTCTTCACGGCCAAGCAGCGGTTCACTCTCGATCTGCACGGCATCCACGGACCGACCGGACCGCTATTCTGGCTTTACCACGCGGAGCGTGGGAATGAGAGGAAAACACGCCAATAGAGCCTATAGCCTTACCGGTATAAAAACACCTCACCGCGCCAATCGTCGGCCCCCTGTGCTAGCCCCAGGGTCTGACGCCCCGTTAAACGCCGCCTTTGCATCCCCAGCCACTGGAACGCGTTTTTGTTGGACCCAATTCCCGTTGGAGAGTCATTTCTCGTGGACTCCCCTAGTCGAACCGGTCTTGAAGATTGGCGGGCGATCCATGGCGGCTTGATCTTGGCAGCCATGCCCATGCCTTGGCTGCTTCCGCTTCCCGTCGTTTGGCCTCTTTATCTCCTCATGCCGCTTCTTATTTACTTCTTAGCCGTTCTTGCGATCGCGCGACTGCGGCGATCGCTTTGCTGGCTACAACTAGGAAGTATTGACCGGACTACAATTCTGGCCACCTTGGCGATTATCGCGCTTTCGTCGATCGCTTTGGCCGGCTACGACAAGGTTTTTCATCCAGACCTGGGAGATCTGAGGGCACGAACGCCCGACTGGATTCTAGAAAGACCCATCTTAGGCGGGGCCTTCTTTGCTTTGCTCAACGCCCTACTGGAAGAGATGATATTCCGCGGCATCCTATTGGATGCGTTGGAATCTCAAGTTGGCATAAAGGCTGCCGTGCTGGTACAGGCGTTGGCTTTCGGTTTGCTCCACAAGGAGGGTTATCCGCCGGGACCGGTGGGCATGGGCCTGGCAACGCTCTATGGTCTTATGCTCGGTTGGCTTAGGGCGCGGTCGGGAGGTCTCCTTTTGCCCTGGACGGCTCACATTGTCGCCGATGCGACAATTTTCATCACTGTGGTTTACGGCAGATAATGACACAGACCCAACGCCGGAAAAAAACGCAAAATCGTTGCAATTGCTCCTAGCATTTCGGGCATCGCGAAAGTAAGATCGACTAATCTACTTGACTCATTTTAATTACTGTCATTCCGGCGATGGGAACCGGCTGCGGGGTCTGTTTTCCCATCGAACTGACATCCCAGGCATTGCGGCTTCGGCATGGTCATCGATACGTCTGTCAAACTGGCCCAAATAATCGAGGAGCTGGAGCTTCTCGAACCGGCTCATTTGAAAAAGTTGACGCGAACCCTGGCGCCGCGCTTCGTGAAAGTGCGCGTCCTGGCCCAAGACCTCTTAGAACGCGGCTGGCTGACCTCTTATCAACTCAACAAACTGCTTCTCGGCAAAGGCAATAGGCTCATTATCGGCCCGTACCAGGTGCTCGATCGCCTGGGCGAAGGCGGCATGGCGAAAGTCTACAAGGCCCGCCATCGTCTGCTAAACCGGCTCGTGGCTCTGAAGGTGATCCGCAAAGACCGCCTCAGGAGCCCGGATGCCGTTAGCCGCTTCTTTCGAGAAGTGCAGGGCGCTGCTCAGCTTGCTCATCCCAACATCGTTTTGGCTTACGATGCCGGCGCGGTCAACGGCACGCATTATTTCGCAATGGAGTATGTGCCGGGCGTCGATCTGGGCCGGCTCGTCAAAGAATCGGGACCTTTGCCCATTAGCCAAGCCTGTGAGGTCGTTCGCCAGGCGGCGCTGGGTCTGCAGCATGCGTACGAAGCCGGCCTCGTTCATCGGGACATTAAACCCTCAAACTTGTTGCTGACGACTGACAAAAACGGCGCCGAGCGACCAGCCAACGGGCGGCCCGGAAGCGAGCATTTGCTGCACAAGGATCTGGTTAAGATATCGGACATGGGGCTGGTAAGGTTTGAAGCTCTGCCCGAATCAGCCGAGGATTCCGCGAGCCTCACGCAGATTCACACGGTTTTGGGCACGCCGGATTTCATCGCGCCCGAGCAAGCCCGGGATTCAAGAAATGCTGACATTCGCTCTGACCTCTACAGCCTGGGTTGCACGTTTTATTATTTGCTGACGGGCCAGGTACCTTTTCCCGGCGCTGCGCCGATGGAAAAGCTCATCAAACACTGGCTAGAGGACCCGACTCCGATTTCTTATCTGCGGCCTGGAACGCCCGACAAAGTGGTGCGCTTAGTCGAGACGCTCATGGCGAAGAAATCGGAGGACCGCTTTCAGACGCCTTTGGAGGTGGTCCGCGAGATTGAAAGCTTGGAAGGGGTTGGACAATTGGGATCGGTGCGCGCGGCTCTGACGGATACCGACGAGACGGTCGCCCTGGATGGCGGCAGACGCGTAACCGCTTCCACGGCCGACACGCAGAGTGACTATGACTCATCGAAACCGCCAAACTTAGGGGCGCCTTCATCACGACATTTGCAATGGTCGGAGAATAAGCGCCGGCTGGTATGGTTCAACATGATCGCCGGCGGCGTCTTGTTTGGCTTGGTCGGGGCGCTGGTGATTTTGCTGGTCCGCTCGTTTGTGCTTGCGACGCCGGCAACCCCGTTCAAGGAGCCGCCCGCGCGTGCCGAGTTGGCGGCTGCCTCTTTCAATGAATTGGCCGGCCAACTGCAGAATAGCGCTCTGACTGCCGATGCCAAGCGAAGGGCGGTTCTCGATTTCCGATCCCGCTTTTGTGGCTTTTCAGAATCTCGGTTGGCGGCTGACTATTTATCGCAGCTAGCCTCTCCTCTGGATCGCTTAACGCACGCGGCAATTCCGCCGGCTGAGCAGTCGCCCTGGCAGCCTCCCGAACTGGTCGCGGTTTTGGGAGAACAAGCATGGCGGCATGCGGGTCCGGTCCAAGCGGTTGCCATAAATCCTGCGGGCAATCTAGTGGCCAGCAGCGGTCCTGATCCCGTCATTTGCATACGCCAAGCGCCGTCCGGTGCAGTTAGCGCCTTGCTAACCGGACACGCTCGAGCCGTCACGGCACTGGGCTTTTCCAGCGATGGGCTGACGCTTGCGTCGGCAAGCTTGGATGGCGTCCTTATTCTCTGGGACGTCAAGACGCTCAAGGAGCGAACGCGGCTTCCGGCGCATTCCGGTCGAATGGGGACGTTGGCTTTTACCCGCGACGGCAAGATTCTAGCCACCGGCGGCGATGATCGAACCGTCAAGATTTGGGAAGCCAATACCGGCAAGCCGCTTAGAACCCTGCCAACTCAAAAAGGGCCGGTATGCTGTCTTGCTTTCTCCCCTAATGACAGCCGGTTAGCACTTTGCGGTCCGGTTGATGGTGTAAGCCTGTGGGAGACGGACTCCGGAAAGCCGCTGGCGTCCTTACCCGATTCCTTGGCGAAAGCGCAGTCAGTCGCCTTTGCTCCGGATGGTGCGTCCTTGGCGGTTAGCCTGGAGGGCGGCGTCGTCAAAGTTTGGGACCTGGTTGCCAACAAAGAGAAAAACTCCTTTGCGGGACAGGGACCGGTTGCTTTCATAGACGACGGCAAAACGCTGGTTTCGCTTAGCGGCGACGCAGCGCTGCCCTCCTATTTCGACCTGGCAAAAAACCAACCCCGAGCCGCGGCGCCCATGACCAGGCGCGGACGGATCCTCACTTTCAACACGACCTATGATGGAACATCTTATGCCACGGCGGACGACCAGGGCGATGTGAGAGTTTGGGAAGCGGCGACCGGCAAAGCCCTTGCCGGTCCGACCGAGCGCTGGACGAGCGGCGCCTTCCTGGAATTCACTCCGGACTGCAAGTCGCTATTGGCGGGCACGCTCGATTCCTACGGGAAAAGTTGGGATACGGCGACCGGCCAGGCAAAACGATTACTGCAAGTCCAAACCCGTCCGCCGCGCGTCCTGGCCGTTGCCCCAGACGGTCAAACCATTGCCGTAGCCGGAGATGACGGAATTCTTCACTTCCGAGACCTGAACACCGGCAATGACTTGATATCGCCGATCAAGAAGCACAATGGACTTGTGTTGAGCCTCGATTTCTCGCCAAACGGCAATCTCGTCGCTTCCGGAGGGGCGGACGGCAACGTCGTCCTCTGGGACGCGGGCTCGAGAAAAGAGCGGAGCCTCTTCAAAGCTCATACCGAGGGCGTCCAAGCTCTGGCTTTTTCTCCTGACGGCAAAATGCTCGCCACGGGCGGCGCCGACAAATCAATCCGGCTTTGGGATATCAGCGATCTACCCAAACGCCTTTGCACCCTCGACGGACATAGCGGCGCTTTAACCGGCCTGGCATTCACCGGAGACGGTCAGACGTTAGTTTCCGCAAGCGAGAATGGAACAGTTCTCGCTTGGAATGTTCCCGCCATGCAGCTACGCGGCGTCTTGCGCAAAGAGCACACCGCCGCAGTTCGCTTCTTGCGAATGACACCGGATAGCAAAAACATCATTACGACCGGCCCCGATGGCCGAGTTGTCGTATGGGATCTGGCTCAGGGCAAAGCAGCACATACCTGGATGCTGCCCGGCGCGGCCGTCGGGCTCGCCGTCGCCAATGACAATCGGCACATCGCGGTTGCGGGAAGCAATGGAAGCGTTTATATCTTCCGGCTCATGCAGACATCAAAAAGCGGCTTATAAAGCCTTTGGTCGCTGCCCTTTTCTTCAGTTCCTTAATAAAATGAACCCACCCCGGACCCGCGCGAGCGGAGTTGCTCCGAGTTCCCACTAACCCCATACGGCAACAATTTCATGCAGAAGACTTTAATACTCCTCAAACCCGATTGCATCCAGCGGCGTCTGATAGGCGCCGTGGTTGGCCGCTTCGAGCAAAAGGGCTTGCGCCTGGCCGGTCTTAAGCTAGTTCAGGCCAGCCGCCAATTAGCTGAGAAGCATTACGCCGTCCATAAGGGCAAGCCGTTTTACGAATCCCTTTTGCAGTTCTTGACGGCCGGTCCGACGGTGGCCATGGTCTGGGAAGGACGAGAGGCCGTGACTGTTGCCCGGACGCTCATGGGCCCGACTGATGGCGTCAAAGCTCCGCCGGCGACCATTCGCGGCGATTTTGCGATCAGCATCCAAAACAATCTCGTCCACGGCAGCGATAGCCCAGAGAACGCTGCTACCGAAATCGCGCTCTGGTTTAGGCCGGAAGAGTTGGTGAACTACCAGCCGGTTGATAATCCGTGGGTGGCAGGTTGAATTTACAAAATGCCCCAATCCGAACCCCGTAACCCGTTTTACTTCTCGCTGTTGCTCGTCAGCCTGCTGTTCGTATTAACCGCACTAGCTTATGCAGTAGTTCCCGTGCTGGAGGAAAAGGCGGCTTTGGCCGGGCAGGCTCCGGCCCCATCCCCATTTCGCGACGCGCTCCGCAAGGATGGCTGGATTTGGCTTCTGGCCGAGGTTGCGGCCCTGATCCTTTTCAGTTTTCTCAGCATGGGCTTGGATCGGCTACGGAGCTTGCGAAAAGAACGGCAAGCGGCGACAATCCCCGAATCGGAGACCGACATTTCCTCGCGTTGATCATTTGCCGGGGATTCCCATGTCTACGCCTTCTCGCCGCGCCCTAGAACTGCGCCGCCTCATCGATCATCACAATCATCTCTATTACGTCGAAGCCCATCCTGAGATTTCGGACCGTGAATTCGATAAGCTGCTCGATGAACTCGAGCAAATTGAAAAAGATCATCCCGAGCTCGTCACCCCGGACAGCCCGACCCAGCGCGTCGGCGGTCAACCCATCGAAGGCTTTAAGACGGTTGTCCATCGCGTGTCCATGCTGTCGATCGACAATACTTACAACGCGGACGAATTGCGCGAATTTGACCGGCGTGTTCGGAAGGTGCTGGCCGGCGAAACGGTCAACTACGTCGTCGAGCTGAAAATCGATGGCGTGGCCATCGCGCTTGCTTACGAGAATGGGCTATTCACGGTAGGCGCTACCCGCGGCGACGGCGAGCGCGGCGACGATGTCACCCATAATCTCAAAACGATCCCGGAAGTGCCGTTGCGCTTAATGACGCCCAACCCGCCCGCCTTGTTTGAGGCGCGCGGAGAAGTTTACATGACGCGGGCCGAATTAGCACGAATCAACCGCGACCGGGTTGATAAGGGACTGGAACCCTTTGCCAATCCGCGCAATTCGGCCGCAGGTACGCTGAAGCTCTTAGACCCCCGTTTGTGCGCAGAACGGCACTTGCGTCTCTTTACCTACGGTTCCGGAGTTATCGATGGGGTTGAATCGCAAACTCATTTAGAGCTACTGAATTTTCTCAAAAAGTTTGGTTTTCCCGTCAATCCCCATATTCAATCTTTCGACTCGATCCAGGGCGTTGTCGACTATTGCAACAGCTGGGAAACGCGACGCCATGACCTGCCTTATGAAACCGATGGCATGGTTATCAAGGTGGATGATTTCGATCAACGGGAGCGACTGGGCTATACGAGCAAATTTCCGCGCTGGGCGGTGGCATACAAATTTGCCGCCGAACAGGCTCTCACGAAGCTGCTTTCCATCGAAGTGCAAGTCGGCAAGACGGGGACATTGACGCCGGTGGCGTATCTGGAACCGGTGAAATTGGCCGGCACCACGGTAAGCCGGGCCAGCTTGCACAATGCCGATGAGATCGCCCGCAAGGACATCCGCATCGGCGACATGGTCCTTGTTGAAAAAGCGGGAGAAATCATACCTTATGTGGTGCGGTCGGAGGCGGCTGCTCGCACCGGGCAAGAAATATCCTTTCACTTTCCCAGCAAATGTCCCGTCTGCGGCAGTACCGTCAAGCGGGAGGCCGGCAGCGCTTTTTATCGCTGCACCAACCCCTCCTGCCCGGCTCAGCTCAAGGAAAGGCTCCTATTCTTTGCCCAACGCAACGCCATGCGCATCGAAGGGCTCGGTACGGCTTTGGTGGATCAGCTCGTGGACAGCGGCCTGGTCCGCTCCCTCCCCGACCTTTATCGGCTCACTCAGGAGCAGTTGCTCAGCCTGGAGCGCATGGGTAAGAAATCGGCCGATAACCTGCTGAAACAGATTCAAACCAGCAAAGAGCGCGGGTTATCTAGAGTATTGGCAGGCTTGGGCATCCGCATGGTCGGCGAATCGGTGGCCGACCTTTTAGCCAGCGAGTTTGGGGATATAGACGCCTTGATGCAGGCCTCGGCCGAACGTCTCTCCGAGATAGAAGGCATCGGCCCGGAGCGGGCCGAAAGCATCTACCAATTCTTTCACAGCACCACGGGCCGGAAGGTCATCGAAGAATTGCGCGAGCAAGGCGTCAAGCTAAGCGAAGCTCGGAGCCAAAAAAAGGCAAAGGGGGGCAGCGACCTCTCGGACAAGACCTTTGTCGTAACCGGCACCCTCGTCAACTATGGCCGTCAGGATATCGAGGACTTGATCAAGCAACATGGCGGCAAAGTTACCAGCAGCGTTTCCAAAAATACGGATTTCGTGGTCGCCGGCGACAAAGCCGGCAGCAAGCTCGAAAAAGCGCAGCAACTAGGCGTAAAAGTCTTAACGGAACAGGAGTTTGAAAAGCTGATCGGCTCCAAAAAGCATTAGCACTTCGGCGGGCGGGACCGCGTAGACCACTAAGGCCCCTTGCCAACGCAAAAATCACGAAACTGCGAAAGAGCGAGAAAGGGCGCAAAAGGGGCCTGTGTGCCAATTCAGTTGGCACACTGGAGTAGTAGCCTGGCACACAGGCCGGGGTAGGTTGGCACACTGGGTTTGCACTTTTGACTTTGCCTGCATTTGAAGGCGGCCAACGTGTTGGCGCCCTTGCCCCGAGATTGGCAGCTTCAAATGAGCAACAACCAAAGGGCGCAAGTCGGCAGAAGTGTTCAATTATTGATCACCCTCTGGCGCGCGGGCGGTGCACCATAGGGTCATCACTTGGGCAACAGGGTCATTGGCCGAGACCTTCAGAAGCTACGAAATGGCACCAAAAACCACAAATGCTTTCCATGGGTCTGTTTTCGAGTGTTTTCGTGGGGGAGCCGACAGACTTAGATTGCAAACGCAATTCCATTCCTTTTTGCAGCAATTCGATTAGCAAACCGCGAACGGTTAATCGACTTTCGCTTCATCGTTTAACTTCCACCAGACCCATACGCTATAATGAGACAGCGTTGATTCGATCCAAATCCGATCCGGCAGGAGTGGCGATATGTCTCGCTCCCTTTCGCGTGGACAGGCTTTGGTGCTGGGCCTTGTCGTATGTCTGAGCGTCAGTCTGGGCGGCTATGCGCTATTCGCCATTGGCGGCCGTAACTGGTCGAACAAAGATTCCTTTCATGTTCGGGCCGGTTTTCGGGATGTTCGAGGCGTTGAAGTCGGAACGCACGTCCGCGTTCAGGGCATCGATGCGGGCGAGGTAGTGGCAGTATTGCCTCCTGAAGAGCCCGGCGACAACGTCATCTTGCGACTTCGGCTCCGTGGCGATTTACGGTCGTTGGTGCGGACGGACGCCCGGGCTCAGGTCTTCAGTGAAGGTATGATCGGCGGCAAGATCGTTGAAATAACTCCAGGCAGAAATAACGCCCTTGATAAAGGGCTTGTATCCGAGCCTATTGCAGATGATGGGCTGCTAGCCTCGGCGCCTGCCCCCGATCTGAATGATGTCCTTTCCCAGGTGACCAAAACTCTTGAATCGGTTCGCGACGGACAAGGAGTGTTGGGCAGCGAAGTGGTGAAGGCGCTCCAGCAAACGCGTTCCACCATGTCTTCGTTTCAACAAATCGGTGAAGCGGGCAAGCTCATGCCCATCGTTCGCAACTATGTCAAAGATTCCGAAAAGCTCTTGGTCCGCCGCAATGGGGAATGCACGAACTTTGTCTTTGCCGAAGCCGATCTATTTGAACCTGGCCGAGCCGTTTTGACGTCTGCCGGCAAAGAGAAGCTTGATGGCAAGATCGACGACATGCATGGGCTGCTGCGCCACGATAACGCCGACATGGTGGTGCTTGCCATGGCCGACCCTCGCAGTCCGACCGAGCCGGGAGTCCTGAAGAATATTACCCAGCAACAAAGCGAAGCCGTGAGCGAATATCTCAAGAAGCACAAAGTTCAGAAAGCGACCTGGGTGACGTCGCGCAAGGTAACGCCCCTCGGCATCGGGACAGACGCAATTCCTGGCGAAGAGCTCGATTCCAAATTGCCGTCCGCGCGTGTGGAAGTCCGTGTCTTTGTGCCGCAAGACTGAGTTGCGGAGATTGGTTCGAATGGCCCGCGCAGAAGCCAACGGCTCTCTTCCCCACGCAGCTCTAAGAGCGCTCGTGTACCATTACTGCCGGGTGCAATTGCCTTTCTTGAGCCTAGGCTCCGCGCTATTTGAGCATCATCTGCAACGCTGTTTCAATATGTATCAGGCCAAGCAAGCGAATCCCCTTGGACCGGATGCCTGGTCGAAATACTTTACCAATTTCTACGCGGTGGACTGGTTTCTATGTATTGGCTGCCTGGAAGGGCAATCGCAAGCGTGGGAGCGTTTATTCGCCGCACGAGCCAGCCGAGCCGACTGCCTAATTGTGGACGCCCTGCGCGCCCGCGCCGTCAGGCTCTTCCCGCGCGATCAAGAGCGTCAGGAAAACGCCGTTCAGGACTTTTGGGGCTATCTCCTGGCCGGGGAGCGCGAAGGCGCGACGCCCATTCTGGCCCGGTATGACGGCCAGCGCCCCCTTGTGCCGTGGCTGATTCGCGTCTTTCACAACAAACATCTGTCCGATCTGCGCCAAAATAATGGCCTTAAGCCGTTGCCTGAAGAGGACCTCGACGCTCCCGAAATCCCTTTAGCGCAAGAGAGTGAGGCACGCTGGCACGAAGAATTCCGCCAAGCGGCCCGGGACTGGCTAGAGGAACTGTGCGACAACGACTTACTGTTACTTGGGCTGCGCTTGCGCTATCGTCTGAGCCAACGCCAGGTGGCCGGCCTGCTGGGCATCCATGAAGGGAACGTTTCTAGGCATACGACGCGTTTGCGCGATCATTGCTTGCAACAAATCGGCAAACGGCTCGTCGAACTGGGTTGGACCGGAGACGACCTGAACGGCCTGGTCCTCAAGGAAATGGACAGTTTAATTCTCGATGAACCCCGCCTGGCCGCCGACCGCTTGGCGGTGCTGCTTTCCACTCATGGCAAAGCTTTGCCGGCCCAATCGGAAGCCGTTTTGTGACTTCCTTGGCGGCTAAACACCTCTCCCGGTTTCGCCCATCAGCGCCTGAGTTCCTTATACTAAATAGGAGGGCCAGCTTGAGTCAAAGCGTGTTACGGACTCCTGGCTCGTGGAACCTAATGATTCTCCGAATATGACCGAACCGCTCGACGCTCCGTTGCCGGGTATAGTTGGCCACAGCCCTGCCATGTGCAAGGTATATCGCTTGACGCGTTTGGTGGCGCCGTCGCGTGCGAGCGTGTTGATCGTCGGCGAAACGGGCACCGGCAAAGAACTGATTGCCCGCTCGATCCATCGTCTGAGCCCGCGCGGCGACGGACCTTATGTTCGCGTCAACTGCGGCGCGCTCGCCGAGAGCCTGCTGGAAAGCGAACTCTTCGGCCACATCAAGGGCGCCTTCACCGGCGCCATCGACAACAAGACAGGCCGCTTCGAGGCGGCTCACGGCGGCACAATCTTCCTCGACGAGATTTCCACCATAAGCATGAAGCTGCAAAGCAAGCTTTTGCGCGTCTTGCAAGAGCATGAGTTTGAGCGCGTGGGCGAAAGCCGCACGATTCGCGTCGATACCCGCGTCGTGGCCGCCACGAATCAGTATCTCGAAGACGAAATTGAATCGGGCCGATTTCGGGATGATCTTTATTATCGCCTTAATGTGGTTCCGATTTATTTGCCGCCGTTGCGGGAAAGGCCCGAAGACATTGCCGATCTGGCGCGATTCTTTTTGGAGAAATACAGCGAAGAAAACCGCCGCGATCCGCCCGCTATTACGACTGAAGTCCACAAAGCCTTGTTGGCCCACGATTGGCCCGGCAATGTTCGCGAGCTGGAGAATTATATCGAGCGGGCGGTCGTACTCTGCCGGGACAACGTGATCACGCCCGACTTGTTGGCGCCGCCTAACCGTCCGACCGATCGTTGGCGGCCGGGCCGCTCGCGCGCCGGCGATGTGCAAAGCCTGATTCAGCAACTCGTTCGCGTCGGCATCCAGAGCCCGCTCGCGGAGGAGGGCAAGCTTTACGACGGATTGGTAAGCGGCGTGGAACGAGAACTGATCGAACAGGTCTTGCAAGAATGCGGCGACGTGCAGGTCAAGGCGGCCGCGCGCCTGGGCATCAATCGCAATACGCTTCACCAAAAGGTCGGCAAGTTTGCCAAGGATGACAGCCGTGACGAACGCCGTGGTCCTATAAGCGATGCTTCATAAATGGCTAAGCCATTCATTCAAGGCGCCAGGCTGCGCGTCCTTTTCGAGGTCTTATGCGAGCCGAGCTTATACCGGTTGATGGAACAGTTACGATCGTAGTAGAAAAGGACTTGACGCTGGTTGGCCGCCAAGAAGGTTGCGATCTGCGCATTCAGCATAAGAGCGTTTCAAAAATGCATTGCGTCATCGCCCGGACGGACGGTCTATTGTTGGTCCGCGACCTGGGCAGCACCAACGGCACACGCGTTAATGGCCAGCGCATCCGCCGGGCGGCGCTTTTGCCCAACGACCATCTGGCCATTGCCGGGTTCACTTACCGGATCCACTTGGGGCCTGACCAACAGTCCGTAGAGCCCAGTGAACCTACGCAGCAATTGGATGCCCAAGAGATTTCACGCGTTCTCCGGCACAGCAAGCCGGCGCCTCAGAAAATCGAGCCCGAGGCCGAGCAAGAGATCGAACCGGAGCCGTCCGTGCAGGCTAACCGCTTGCCGGACCTCTATCCCGCCGACAATGGCCCGCAGGGCGGCTGAAAATCAGGCTCTTCCTTACTCCTAATACCACCCCGTTATAGAGATTTGCTTTGACGTTTCCTCATGCGATACCAGTTTGTTCAAACGATTTACTTCCTTGGTTCTACAACTCCGTGATCTTTGATTTGGACGGAGTCTTGATTGATTCGGAGCCGGTTTTCGAGGAGGCCGCTAAACGGCTCCTTGCGCGGCGCGGTCTCCTGTGGGCGCCCGAAGTCGCTCATGCCATGATGGGCGCCCCCGCTAAGCAAGCGTTCGCTTTTTTCCGAGGTCATTATGGGCTCCCCGAGAGCATTGAAGAGCTGGCCAGGGAAAGTTCAGTGGATTTCTACGGGTCGATTGGCGAAGGCGGAATCCCTCTTATGCGGGGTGTGATTGATTTGCTTGACCGACTACAGGGCAGAGCGGTTCCGATTGCCATCGCGACTTCTTCGAGCCGGAAATACGTTGACCGCGTCTTAGCGCCTCATGGTTTATTGGACCGCTTTGGCTTTGTACTCACCTGTGAAGATGTCGATTTAGGCAAGCCGCATCCCGAGGTTTATGTAAAAGCAGCTAAACGGATGGGGCATCCATCGGAAAGCATGGTGGTTCTCGAAGACAGCGTCAATGGCGTTCGAGCCGCGAAAGCAGCCGGGGCGAAGTGCGTTGCGGTGCCCCATGAACGTGTGCAGAGAGGCGGGCTAACGGGGGCAGACCTCATCATTTCAAGCTTGGAAGACGCAGAGTTGCTTCGAGTTTTGGGCCTAAATTGAAATAGTGAACGCGATAACACTCCTGCGTCCTTATCCAGCTTCTCTGGGTCAATCCGGATTTCGGGTTAGGCTTGTCCGAATCGAGTAAAAAAGTCAGACTTAGCGTTCAAGCCCACTAAGGAAGATCGGCTTTTGACCGATCAACAAGGTCACATACTTTGTTGATTCACCCGGAAGGACGGCAAGGATGCACACCGCCGGAGAGCCTCTTACGGTCCCTGACTCCAAGAACGAGGTCCATTCGCCCAGGGAACATAAGTTACCGAGCCAGCATGTTCCCGCTCTTGATGGATTGCGCGGGGTCGCCATTCTCCTCGTTATGCTGCTGCATTTTGGCGGGTCAGAAACGCTGCCGGGCCTGAAGAGAATGGACCTCAATGGCCTGGAAAAGGCCTACCTAAAGGTCGTCGACGCGGGGGCCTGTGGCGTTGATCTATTCTTCGTTCTTTCCGGCTTCCTCATCACCGGCATTCTGTTCGACACGAAAAACTCGCAACGGTTTTTTCGAACTTTTTACTTTCGGCGAACTCTTCGTATATTTCCGCTTTATTACGGCGTTCTCGTAGCGGTATTTTGCTTTTTGCCCTTGCTGCATCTCGCGAACAGTTCGGCGCTTGACCAAGTCGGTGAGCGGCAAGCGGGACTGTGGCTCTATTGCACAAATATCGTAATCGCCTGGGAGGAAACCACGGTTTACAACGTTGATTGGCTGCAATTTAGCCACTTCTGGTCTTTGGCGGTCGAAGAGCATTTCTATCTGATCTGGCCGGCGGTGATATTCGCTTGTAGCCGCAAGAACGCCATGAAAGTGTGCGTAGGCTGCATGGCTGTCGCGCTGGCACTGCGGTTAGGATTTTCCGGCATGGGGCACAAATGGTCGGCCTATGTGCTGACTCCCTGTCGCATGGACGCACTGGTGCTTGGCGCTTGGTTAGCGCTGGCGAGTCGGGGCCCCGGCGGAATGCGCGGGTTATTGCCATGGGCCTGGATTTTGGCGCCTTTGTCCTTCGGCCTCATTCTTCTTTTGTCATTTACAAGAAATGAGTTTCCTTCACTGGGATGGCCGATCGGCGCCTTGTCGAGTTCGCTTTACGCGACTTTCTTCGGCGCCATCCTCATTTTCGCCGTTAATTGCCGCGCAGGCAGCCTGGGCGAAGGGCTATATTGCAACCGGGTCTTGAGGACGCTGGGCAAGTACAGCTATGGACTTTATGTTCTTCACTATCTATTAAGGCCCGCGCTGCACCGCCTAATTCCTGCCGATACGTTGGCCGGTTGGACGGGATCCCCCTTTTTGGGTCTGTTCCTTTATGCCAGCCTTGCCATCGCTTGTTCGATCATCGCAGCGTGGCTGAGTTGGCATGTCCTCGAAAAGCATTTCCTCAAGCTGAAGAAATACTTCACGTATGAAACGACGGATAACAAGCTTCCAACGGTGAGTCGAAACCTTCCGCCTGCAATTCTGAGTCTGCCTCAAAATGCCTAAAGAAGATGAGGAACGATTTGAGCCCGCAGCGCCGGTTTTACTGGGGCTTGGGGCTCAGTTGAAACGTTGGGTGATTAACTGTTTCGGTCAACGACCCGGCGGGCCAGCAACTCCAGTAGACTGCGGCATGGCGAGGGAGGCAAACAACCAAGTTCGGACAACGCCTGACTAGCGCAGTGCTGGGCACGCCGGCGGGCATAATCCAGCGATCCGCTTTCTACCAGCAACGGCATTAGTTTTTCGCGTTTTCGATTGCCGGGACTCGCCAGAAGTTGCCGCGCGCGCAGGTTGGCGACTTCCATTGTCCGACCCAAATAGTGAATCAGGGGTAAAGTAAGTTTTAATTGTTCAAGATCGGTGCCCAGCGATTTGCCGGTCGCGTGTTCGTCGCCTTCCAGGTCGAGGAGATCGTCGGTGATTTGGAAAGCAAGGCCCAGCTGCCGGCCATACCGAGCCATGTTTTCAACGGTTTGGTCGTCGACTCGACTGAAAAGAGCGCCTAGACGGCAGCAGCAAGAGATCAACTCGGCGGTTTTGCCGTCGATCATATCGAAGTAGCTCTCTTCCGCTAGCGCCAAATTTCCCTGTTCCAGCCCCTGGCATAGCTCGCCTTCACAGACTCGATTCGTCGCTTCGCCGATAATCTTGCAGGCCCGCGCATCGCCCAGGGTAGCCGAGAGATGAAAAGCATGCGTGAAGAGGTAATCGCCTAGCAATACGCTCGTTTGATTGTCCCATTTGGCGTTTACGGTCGGCACATGACGACGCACAGTGGCGCTATCCAGGACATCGTCGTGAACGAGAGTAGCCGTGTGGATCATTTCCACAACGGCGCCAAGGACTTGGTGTTCGCGGGTCAAGCGGCCGCAAGCCCGGCCTACGAGCAAGAGAAGAGCAGGGCGCAAGCGCTTGCCGCGATAATGGCCTACGTGATTAACAACGGCGGCGACGGGTGCGTAACGGCTCTTCAGGGTTTGCGCGAGGACATCTTCGACCTGCTCCAGATCCCGGGCGATCGGTCCGTAAAGATCTGGCGGCGCCTGGCCGTTTTTTCGCGGAGCCGACAAAACCGGGTTCATGGCGTCCTCGCGGCCATAGGGCGGGCCGTCTTGTTGCCCTTGGATTTCTGAAATTTCAATTCTGCGTGAATATTAACAAGGCGGCCTATGAGCGTCAATCTTCCCGAATGAAAGTACCACTCCGGCCGCCGCTCTTCTCCTCTAACCGCACGCGCTCGATCGACATAACACGATCGACGGCCTTGCACATGTCATAAACCGTCAAAGCGGCCACGCTGACCGCGGTTAGGGCTTCCATTTCCACGCCTGTGCGGCCGAATACGCGAACGGTCGCCTCAATGCCAAGAAGGCTCTCGCCTTCGAAAGTGAAATCAATCGTGGCGGCGGTGATCGGCAGGGGATGACACAGAGGGATGAGTTCGCCGGTGCGCTTAGCCGCCATGATGCCGGCTAGTCGGGCAACTTCCAGGACATCGCCTTTCGCCAAGCCGCGGTCGCGGATTAAAGCCAAAGTCGCAGGCGCCATGCGCACCAGGCCGCTCGCCCGCGCTTGCCGCCACGTTTCCGGCTTGTCGCTGGTATCCACCATGCGGCTAGCGCCTTGGTCATCAAAGTGGGTGAGGTCCGGCATGGCGAAATGGAATACGTTAAGGGATATAGGAACGAAGTGATTTTACGAGGGCGGCAAGCTAAGGATAGGCCTTGTGTGTCCGGCCGTGTGGGAAACAAGGCGAAACGAAGAATCGGCCATAAATCTTGAGCGCGCGGCGCCGACATCTGTATTTCTGCTAATAGCGCGAAACGGTCGGATCAATTTGACACGACCAAGCATCGATCCCGCCTTGGAGGGATGCCACGTTTTCAATTCCCGCTTGCTGAAGAAGGGCAGCGCCTTGGAGGCTGCGTAGGCCATGATGGCAGTAAACTATGACTTGCGCGCCGGCCGGCGGCCTTATGTCATTTAAGCGGTGAAGCAATTCCGGGAGCGGCGCCAGCAGACTGCCGGGCAAACTGGCGATTTGGTGTTCCCACGGTTGGCGGACGTCGATAAGGCAAACGGGCTCCTTGGCAGCCAAATTGGCTGCCAAATCCTCCACTGTAATTTCGCGAATCAAATTCCGCTCCACAGCTCAGTTCGTTTGACCGTCAGCCATCAAAATGGCGTCAAGACAACGTAGCCAACCGGGGCACGGCCGTCAACAACCATTGCCGCTGACTGCCCCAGACGCCACAATCAAATGGTAAGAGCAAATGCCTTGCACGACTTCGTAAAACCGGAAACAGTGGAAATTCATGGAAATCCATCTTTTGAAATTGCTTGTTACCGAACAGGACATCAACACGATAGTCGCTCGGGTCTTGGCTCATGAGCCGCAGGTTCGCGATGTCAAGGTAACCTTGGCGCCAGAAGGCGTCCATGTGAGCGGCGTTTACCCGACCGCTTTCATGAGCGTGCGCTTCCAGACGCTTTGGGAACTATCCGCCGAAGCGGGCAAAGTCGCGGCGCGGTTGGCGGACCTGAAAGTCGTTGGTTTGCCGGTCAGCATGTTGCGCGGCGTCATTATGACGGCTCTTTCCGAGGCCGTCGCCAAGGAGGACACCTTCCAAGTCGCAGGCGAACGCTTGTTGTTCGATCCCAACCGCTTGTTGACCAAGAATGGCCTAACCGGCAGCATCAACCTTACCGCCGTGCGTTGCCAACCCGGTCAGCTCGTGATCGAAGCGGGACGAGCGTGATCACGGCGTGAAGTAATAGCGCTCATACATCAAATAACTGGACGGCTTCATGCCCATTTCTTCATAGGTTTTCTGAGCCTTGCGATTCTCCTTCTCGACATAGAGCCGAATGCCGATGACGTCCTGGCTTTCACGAGCCGCGTTTTCAATATGGCCATAAAGAGCTCGGAATATTCCTTGTCGGCGCGCTTCGGCTCGCACGTAGACTCCTTGTATCCACCAAATCCAGCCGTTGCGCCAGTCGCTCCACTCGAAAGTGATCTGCAATTGTCCGAGGATTCGCTCGCCGTCGACTGCGAGATAATACGGCCCCTTATGCCGGTCGGAAAGTGCCGCCTGAACACCGGCTCTTACGACCGCGGGCTCCAGGGTCTTCCCTTCGGTCTCCTGGGCGAGCCGGCAATTGAAGTCGATAATTTGGTCAATGTCCGAGCTCTCAGCCCGGCGTATCGTAAACGGCATGGTTGCCTGATCCTTTCCGTGGCTGTATCCTGGCATCGCCCCCGGCGACAAAGGAGATGGTATGGATCTGTCCCAGTATATCCGCGATATTCCCGATTTTCCCAAACCGGGCATTCTCTTCAAGGATATAACGCCCCTATTGGCTGACCCCGCCGCCTTCCACGAGGCCATCCGCCGGCTTCAAGAGCACTATCCGCCTTCATCCGTTGACGCCATCGCCGCCGCGGAGGCGCGCGGCTTTCTTTTTGCCGCCCCGCTCGCCCTGCTTTTTAACAAACCGCTCATTCCTCTTCGCAAACCGGGCAAGCTGCCGTATCGAACCTATTCGCTTAAATACGATCTGGAATATGGCAGTGCCGAGTTGCAGGTGCACATTGACGGAGTGGCGTCCCAGGCGCGGGTACTGCTGGTAGACGATCTTCTGGCTACGGGCGGGACCATGAAAGCCGGCTGCCAACTTATCGAAAAGGCCGGAGGCGTCGTAGCCGGCTGCGCCTTTCTTGTGGAACTTGCCTTTTTAAAAGGCCGCGACCACCTGCGACCGCATGAGGTGTTCAGTTTGATTCAATATTAGTTCGTGATTCGTTTTTCCCCGAGCCCCAGCCCGAGCCTTTGCCCCAGCCCGTAACCGAAAGGCCTCTCATGTCGGATCTCAGCTTCGACCACGAGCGCCTTGATGTGTACAAAGTAAGCATAGACTTCATTGTCCTAAGCGATCTACTGATTGCGGGCTTGCCGCCGGGCCGGTCGTACCTTGGCGACCAGCTTCACCGCGCAGCTTCGTCAATAATCCTAAACATCGCCGAAGGGGCGGGAGAGTTCAGCAAGAAAGACAAAGCCAGGTTTTATCGGATGGCAAGACGTTCCGCTACGGAGTGTGCCGGCGTCTTGGATATTTGTCGTTACTTGAAGCTTTCGGATCTCGACATGATTTCTTCCGGCAGATCTTTGCTGCTTCGGATCGTTGCAATGTTGGTTAGCTTGGTGAAGGCAATGGGTCCGTCGTAATATCGAAGGATATCGGGCTCAGGCTCGGGCTGGGGCTCGGGCTCGGGCTGGGGCTCGGGCTGGGGCTCGGGCTCGGGAAAGGTAGCGGAGGGTTTGTTGCTGTGATTGATTTTGAAAAAACAAACCTGATCCCCGCCATCGCTCAGGATGCTGACAGCGGCGAGGTGCTCATGCTGGCCTGGATGAATCGTGATGCCTACGAAGAGACGTTGCGAACAGGACGAGCCTGCTATTTTAGTCGGAGCCGCAATAGGCTTTGGCGCAAGGGCGAAGAAAGCGGCCACGTTCAAGAAGTGCAAGGCGTCTTTCTTGATTGCGATGCCGACACCATTCTCCTGAAGGTTAAACAGATCGGTGGCGCAGCTTGTCATGAAGGTTACAAGAGCTGTTTTTTCCGCAAAGTCCAAGGAGAGACCCTGCAAGTGGTCGGCGAGCGGGTCTTTGATCCGAAGCAGGTTTACAAGAAATGACCGACAAGATACTGAAATTGGGCATCCCGGCCGGCAGCTTGCAAGAAGCCACGGCCGATCTTTTCCGCAAGGCAGGCTACAAAATCACCTATGCCAGCCGCAGCTATTATCCCGCGATCGATGATCCGGAAATCCAGTGCACGCTGATCCGCGCCCAGGAGATGCCGCGCTATGTGCAGGACGGCTCGCTGGATTGCGGTTTGACGGGCTACGATTGGATCTTGGAAAACGACGCCAAGGTCGTCGAGCTGGCCGAGCTGATGTTCAGCAAGGTCAGCCGGCGGCCCGTGCGCTGGGTGTTGGCCGTTCCCAACGATTCGCCGATTCAAAGCGTGAAGGACTTGCAAGGCAAACGAATCGCCACGGAGGTTGTGAATATAACGCGGCGCTGGCTGGCGGATCATGGCGTTCAAGCGCAAGTCGAGTTCAGTTGGGGCGCTACTGAAGTGAAGCCGCCCAGGTTAGCGGATGCGATTGTCGAAGTGACGGAGACGGGCAGCTCTTTGCGAGCCAACAATCTGCGAATTGTCTGCGATCTTCTGCAGAGCACGACGCGCTTTATTTGCAACCAGGCTGCCGGCGATGATTCGTGGAAACGCCAAAAAATGGACGACCTGATCCTCATGCTTCAAGGGGCGATGGCGGCCGAAGGCAAGGTCGGCCTGATGATGAATGTTCGCCAGGCGGATCTGGCCTCTGTAGTCAACATCCTGCCCGCTCTCCAGACTCCAACCATCTCTTCGCTGGCCGACTCCGGATGGGTCGCCGTTAACACGATCATCGACGAGAATACGGTTCGCCATATCGTGCCCCAACTTAAACAAGCCGGGGCGCGGGGCATTGTCGAGTACCCGCTGAACAAAATCATTGATTAGTTAAAGTCCCGGCTTTAGCCGGTTAAGCCCGGTTAAAGCCGAGACGCCAACCCGCGATTACCGAATGCCGACTTGGCCTTTACGGTCCAGGATCTCTGCGGCTTCGAGGGCTCGCCCTTCCGCTTGGACAGTAACCAAAGTGCGTCCTTCCTTGATCTGGTGGGCATAGTGGGCGGCGTCGGTCTCGGTAAAGCCAAGCTTTATGAAAGGACCCGCCAAAGCGCCCGCAGCCGCTCCGGCGGCCGCCCCGCTGACTATACCCAGCAATAGGCCGCCGGCCGCGACGGGTCCGATGCCGGGAATCAATGCCGTCGCCAGCGCACCAGCCACCGCGCCGATGGTTGAACCAGCGACCGTACCGGCGACCGCTCCATCCTCGGCTTCATGCTCCAGTCGGGCTGTAGGGGAAGGATCCGGTCCGACCACTTCACCGGGACCGGCAATGCCGAGCTTTTCTTCAGGAAAGCCGGCATGACGCAAAGTATCCAACGCCTTTTCCGCCTCGCCTCGTGTCTTGAACGCCCTCACCACAATCGTGTCTGTCGCATTCGCCATGGGAGCCGCCTCCAAGAGGGGAAACCTCCAGCCGACTGCTGGAGAGCGATACTTGGACTGATGTTGCCTTGGTTGGGGTGCAAGTCTGGTGCCATGCCTGCCGTAAAGTTGTTCCCTCGGCCAGCGGCTCATTTCGGAATTGACGGGTGAATTTCGCAGCGAATTGAGTTAAAAAGAGAAATACGAAACAATTTGCATGCCCACCTAGTCGCCAATTCCCGCTCGCCGAGTGGCCTTGGAGAGTCAACCTGTGAACCGCCGTAAAGTTTGCCTTTTACTTTTATTGACGCCGTTTTGCGTTCCGGTTTCAGCATTCGGCGCAGAGAAGTTCGAATTCAAGGTCGCCGACCGCGTTGTGTTGATTGGCAACACGCTGATTGAACGTGAGCAGCGTTACGGATATTGGGAAACTGCCATTACGGCCCGGTATCCCAAGAGGGACATTACCTTTCGCAATTTAGGTTGGAGCGGCGACACAGTTTTCGGCGACGCGCAAGCGGGCTTTGGCACGGGCGACGACGGCTTTAAACGCGGCACTGCTTTGGACGGCTTCAAACATCTGACCGAACACGTCATTGCCCTCAAGCCAACCGTTATCATCCTCGGCTATGGCAGCGTTGAGTCCTTCAAGGGCGAAAAAGGGCTCCTTCATTTCGAGGACGGATTGGTAACGCTGCTTGATGCCCTCCAGCCAACCGGGGCTCGTTTGGTGCTTTTGTCACCCACTGAAATGGAAGCCCTCGGCAAGCCGCTTCCCGATCCAATAGAACAAAACAAGAATTTGAGACTTTACGGGAAGAGAATTCGCGAGGTGGCCGAGGCGCGCAAATGCACCTTTGTCGATTTAATCGGATCGCTTCAATATTACAAAAGAACTCGTTTCCGCGGTCCGCTTACAGACGATTGCCTCCATCTCACCGCATTCGGCTACTGGTTTTCGTCACCGGCGCTGGAGGATGGATTATCGCTCGATCCAATTAAATGGGACCTGATTGTCCAGGCCGACGGGAAAGTAATAAAGCGCGGAGGCGCCAAAGTGGAACAAGCACGGAATAATGCGCTGAGTTATTATAGTCTCGATTATTTCCTGCCCCGGTCTCCTCTTCCCAACGAATCGCCTCAAGGTGCTCCTCAGGATTTTAGGGAACGCACGATGACGGTTGAGGGACTAGGAAAGGGCGCATACTCTTTGGAAATTGACGGAAAAGGGGTTTGCAAAGCCACCGGCAAAGAGTGGGCCCGCCCTGGAATCGCTCTTGTTCGCGGCCCCGAATTTGATCAGGTTGAAAAGCTTCGCCAGACCATCATTGAAAAAAACCGCCTCTACTTCCATCGCTGGCGGCCGCAGAATGAGACTTATTTATTTGGGTTCCGCAAAAGTGAGCAAGGGCAAAACGCACGCGAAATCCCACAGTTTGATCCGCTCATTGAAGAAAAAGAAAAAGAGATCGCCAAGCTGCGCGTTCCCGTGCAGCATACCTACGAATTAGTGCCTTCCAAATAAGACAGCACGATCCAGGGCCGCGACCGTTACAACATTTTGCAAGGATGAGCATAAGGAGCCTTTGGCGTTCCTGCGATTCTGACTTGTTGGAGCATTTCTGTGCAACAAGTGTTTTCTGTGCAAAAATTGGCGTTTCTGTGCAAAAAGCGTCATTTCTGTGCAACCAGAGGGGTGTCTGATTTGCACAGCAATTTGCACACAAACGGCGCCCAAGAGGTCCCGGGTCATGGTCGGCCATCGAAAACAGAGGCGACTTGCGACATCCTTGCAAAATGTTGGTTAGGGAACGGGTTGGCGGGAAACGCTACCCAAAGGTCTCGGCTTTGTTCTCGGATTGCAGGTTGGTTATGAAAAAGGCCCTTATCCTTGGTATCCCAGTAATTGTCCTACTGACCTTCGTATCGGCATTGCGGGCCCAACGGGATGCCCCCAAGGATCTTGATCCGGACCCTGAGATCGAGCGTAAGACTTTCAAAGTCGCTGATGGCTTTGAAGTGAGCCTTTGGGCCGCCGACCCGCTCCTGGCCAAGCCGATTCAGATCAACTTCGATGCCGCCGGCAGGCTTTGGGTGGCCTCGAGCCAGTCCTATCCGCAGATCATGCCGGGTCAGAAGCAAAACGACAAGATCCTCATTCTCGAAGACACGGACGGCAAAGGACGAGCCAACAAGACGACTGTATTCGCAGACGGCCTGCTTATCCCAACTGGCGTCGAACCGGGGGACGGCGGCGCCTATGTCGCCGATAGCACGGATCTCTTGCATCTGTCCGAGCCCGACAAAAACGGCAAGGCAACCAAGCGCCGTGTCCTTCTCTCCGGTTTCGGCACCGAAGACACGCATCACATCATTCACACGTTCCGCTGGGGGCCCGATGGGATGCTCTATTTCAACCAATCGGTCTACATCCACAGCCACATTGAAACGCCCTATGGCGTGCGGCGGCTAGGCGGCGGCGGCATCTGGCAGTTCCGGCCTGAAAGCCGACAACTGGAAACCTTCGCCCGCGGCTGGTGGAATGCCTGGGGCCACGAATTCGATCGCTGGGGCCAATCGTTCGTCACCGACGGCGCCGGCAACGAAGGCATTAACTATTTGGTTCCCGGCGCCTCCTACGCGGCCACACCGGGCGCGGCCCGCATGCTGCAAGGGCTCAATCCCGGCAGCCCCAAGTACTGCGGCCAGGCCATCATCAGCGGCCGGCATATGCCCGACGATTGGCAAGGCAATATCATCACTAACGATTTCCGCGCCCATCGCGTCTGCCGATTCGTTTTGAAAGAAGAAGGCTCCGCTTACACGGCCACGGAAAAAACGGAACTGATCAAATCGGATCATCCGGCATTTCGCCCCATCGACGTGAAGATGGGGCCGGACGGAGCGATCTACATTGCCGATTGGTATAACCCCATCATTCAGCATGGCGAAGTCGATTTCCGCGATCCGCGCCGCGATCATACGCACGGCCGAATTTGGCGCGTTACCGCCAAGGGCCGGCCTTTGGTTAAACGCCCTCAGCTCGTATGCGCATCCCCTGCAGAATTGCTCGAATCCCTCAAGTCGCCCGAAACGTGGACCCGGCTCTTCGCGAAGCGAGTTTTGAAAGAGCGCGGCGCTGAAAAAGTCGGCCCCGAATTGGCCCGATGGGTCAGCGGGCTCGATCAAAAAGATTCCGACTACGAACACCATTTATTGGAAGCGCTATGGACGTATCAAGCGCTCGATGTGGTCGAACCGAAGTTGTTGAAAACGTTGTTGCTTGCCCATGACTTTCACGCTCGTACGGCAGCGGTCCGGGTTTTACATTACTGGCACGATCGCGTCGAGCAGCCGCTCGCACTTCTGGTACATGCGGTCCAAGATGAGCATCCTCGGGTCCGGCTGGAAGCCGTGCGTGGATTGGCGCACGTTCACAATCCCGAGGCCGCTTTATTGGCGCTCCAGGCGCTGGATCGCCCGATGGATAAGTTTCTGGAATATGCCTTGTGGCTCACCATGCGCGATCTTCAAGGCGATTGGCTGCCGGCTTTTCAGGCAGTGCAACTGGATTTCGGCAAGGACTTTCAACATGTCGTGTTTGCTTTGCAAGCTATCGGCTCACCGGCGGCAGTTCAGCCTTTAGTCAACCTGTACAAGGCCGGCAAAATTCCTCAAGAAAACCACAACGCCGTTTTAGCGCTTATTGCTGACCTAGGCAGCCCTGAACACTTGGAGTTCATCTTTAGCCTTGCCCTACAGGAAGCAAAGGTTCCGGATCAGCAAAGATCCCTCCTGGAGCGCTTGAGCCAGAGAGCGTCCACAAAGAAAACACGCCCCGCCGGCGACTTAAGCCGTCTAAGCACGCTTCTTCGGTCGGAAAGCGAACCCGTTCGGCGTGCCGCGGTTGGCCTTGCCGGATTGTGGCAGATGGAAGGGCTTCGTGGCGAGGTGCTGGCATTGGCGAAAGCTAAAGATACTTCCGAGGCCATGCGCCGGGCCGCGTTTGACGCCCTGGTTCATTTAGGTGGAGACGGAAGCCGTACCGCGTTAGCGGCTCTTGCGCGCGCCGAGGAACCTTTAGCAGTGCGGCGCTTGGCAGTCCGATCCTTGGCTGCGCTCGATGTCAGGCAGGCCGCTCAACTAGCGGCGGGACTTCTGGCAACGGCGCCCGCGGACACGGACCCGAGCGAGATCCTGTCCGCCTTTCTAGAGCAAAAGCAAGGCGCGCAGGAATTAGCAGCCGCGTTAGCCGAAAGTCAAGTGCCCGAAGATGTTGGCAAGGTTGGCATTCGCTATTTGCGCGCTTCCGGGCGCAATGTGGACGCCCTGGTAAATGCCCTTACCAAAGCCGCGCGCTTAACCGGCAAAGCCCGGACTCTGACCTCCGAGGAGATGAAACAGCTTATCGCCGATGTCACAAGCCATGGCGACGCTGCCAAGGGCGAGGCGATCTACCGGCGAGCCGACTTGACGTGCTTGAAGTGCCATGCCATTGGCGGCGCGGGCGGCCAAGTTGGGCCCGACCTTTCTAGCATCGGCGGCAGCGCCCAAATCGATTATTTGATCGACTCCTTGCTCGACCCAAACAAGGCCATCAAGGAAAACTACAACACGCTCGTCGTCACCACGAATAAAGGCAAGGTGTTTACGGGAATTAAGATCAAAGAGACGAGCACGGAATTAGTTTTGCGCGACGCGGACAGCAAGGAGGTCAGCATTCCGAATCAGGACATCGAGGAGAAAATCAACGGCAATTCGCTGATGCCCAACGGCCTGACGGACAGCCTCACGCGCGCGGAATTGATTGACCTGGTGCGTTTCCTCTCCGAGCTAGGCCGGACTCCAAATTACCAGCTTAGCAAGGCACGGCTGGCTAGGCGCTGGGAAGTCTTGAATAACACCGCCGACATACGCCGGCAAGTTGAAGAAGGGGGGCTGAGCAGCGCTGCAGCTACGGCGCCCTGGCAAAGCTGGTCGGCCGCCTACAGCACGGTGGCGGGCGAACTGCCTTTGAGCGATATTCCTCGCTTCGAGCTTTCCAAGCAGCAAAAATCGGTGGGATTCGTTCGATGTCAGCTTGAAGCAGCCAAGCCGGCCAAGGTCAAGCTCGGGCTCGGTTCGGTTGAGGGCCTGGCGGTCTGGCTCGATGGCGTAAAGCAAGAAGTTAAGCCGGAACTTGTCCTGAACTTAGCCAAACCCGGTCTCTACACCTTCACCATTTCAATCGATCTGGAAAAGAGAAGGAATGCCTTGCGTTGCCGACTGGAAGACGTGGATGGGACTGCACCGATCAATTTCGTAAGCGGCCGCTAGAATTTGGCCGAGTTGGTGCATCTGTTAGGGCCTCATCTTAAGGGAAGCCGCTGTTCCAGCAATTTTGAGGCCTCTGTTTCATCGGCAACCATGGCCGGTTGCGAGAAGCGAGACAGTTTAACACGGCCGCCTTTTGATGGCTGCATTCTAGCCACGAAAAGATCAGGAAAACGTAAAAAAACAGACCCGTGGAAAGCATTTGTCGCTTTTTGTGACTTTTGGTGGCTTCTGAAGGTCTCGGCCGTGGCCAGCGTCGGGCTCGAAGGTGGCCAGCGTGGGGCTTGAAGGTGGCCAACGTCGGACAAAGGTGGCCCCGCATTGGCCTGGCCCCCTTTGATTTTGAGGAGCTTGGGGGGCCTAAAACCTTGAATGCGGTCACGCCCGCGAGATGCTAAATCCTTCTTTGAACCGTCTATATCGGTTCACTTCTGCCATATTCCGTACCCGAAGATTCCGCCAAAGGTAATTATCCTGCCGAAATCTCGGCATCGAAGTTGCTCAGGTTGCGCACATGTATGCCACTATATGTTCCTAGGTACAGCAAAACCCTTACAATCCCTACATTCCTTACTCCCGGCTTACCGAATCGGCTTAAGCGACCTACAATGCCCAAAATGAGAGACTAGAGGAATTTTCTTTCCGGACGAAAACGCAACGCCCTATCCGCAATTTCGCACAATTCCGCTCAGGATGACGGATTTTACGCCAACTGGATGGCCTGAGACCCAGACATCTCCAGGAGAATTGGCTTGCGCCTCGTCATTCCCACGATTGGCTCGCGCGGCGATGTCCAACCTTATATAGCCCTGGGGCTCGGTCTCCAGGCAACCGGCCATGACGTTTGCTTAGCGACCCATTCGGATTTTGAGGCGCTCATTCGCGGCCGGGGTCTCGATTTTACGGCCATTGCTGAGGATGGACAAGCGCTTCAATCGAGTCCAGTTGGCAACAATATGTTGCAAGCGGGAAACAATCCGTTCGCCTTCATGCGCGAATTCATCCGCCTGCGCGGCCCGCTCATTCCCGATTTAATGCTGAATTGTCTTGAAGCATGCCGGGATGCGGATGTGATTCTGCTGTCCCCGACGCTTTTCATGGTCGGTTATTGTGTGGCCGAAAAACTAAACGTGCCGGTGTGCTGCACTCACTTGCAGCCGATGACCATGAGCCGGGAATTGCCAAATTGCTTGTTTCCCGAAGCTCCGCGCTGGATGCCGTTGCGCGGCGTTTACAATCGACTGACCCACGTTGTCGGCGGTGAATATCTTTGGCACCTTTGCCGAAAGACGGTTAATGAAGCTCGCGATCAAGTCCTCGGTTTGCCGCCCATTCCTCTTTTGGGACCTCCCTTTAGATTCTTCACAGAGACGCCGGCGCTTCATGGCTATAGCCATTACGTCGTGCCGCATCCTTCGGATTGGGGCGACAATCATCGGGTGACCGGATATTGGTTTCTCGACGAGCCCCCGTCTTGGCAGCCGCCGGACGCTTTGCTCAATTTTTTGGATTCCGGTCCGCCTCCTGTTTACGTCGGCTTTGGCAGCATGCATAACGAGGATCCGGAAGCCGCTACGCGCTTGGTTGTCGAAGCCTTGCACAAGGCGGGACAGCGAGGAATTTTGTTAACTGGCTGGGGCGGCTTAAGAGAAGTCGCCGGTGCGGAAGACTGTTTTGTGGTCGATTCTGTGCCACACGCCTGGTTGTTCCCGCAGATGGCAGCCGTGGTCCACCACGGCGGCGCCGGCACGACCGCCGCCAGTTATCGGGCTGGCGTCCCCTCCGTCACCGTACCGTTCATGAGCGATCAGCCGTTTTGGGCACAGCGCTCGTACGAACTCGGCGTGGCCCCAGCCCCTCTTCCCCGCAAGCAGCTTTCGGTAGACAGCCTTGCTCACGCTATTGATCAAGCGGTCAATGATCCGCGCCTACAGCAAAAGGCCGCCTCTCTGGGGAGCCGCATTCGCGGCGAGTCGGGTGTTCGCCGGGCCGTGGACTTCTTCAACGAAACCTGGCCGGCGCCAATGCCGAAGTTTGCACGCACCATAGCGACTGCCACGATTGCCTGAACGGGATTGTCTGACGAACTCGGGGCGCTCGATGATGCGCTTCTAAAAGAAAACACCTCAACGAGCGTTAGGAAGCGCGAAGTGTTTAGAGGCCGAAGATCTTGGTAAAAAGGCGCCAACGAGCGAAGGCATAGGCGCGGTCGCTTTAGGCGAGAAGATGCTTTAGTAAGAGAACTCCAGCCCGAAGTTTAGACCTTGAGCCCAAAACTCGGTGTCCTGGACCCGGGCGATCGGACGAACAGGCCCGATTAGGGGCCCGGCGGTCAGGCTGAGTGGGATTTGATTCGGGTTGAGTGCCAGGTCTATGCTGTCGCCAGGCCGCGTAACACTGCTTATATAGAGGAAGGTGTACCCGAAAGTCGCCCGCAGATGATCGGTTATCTGATAGCCGACTGTGGCCCCCGCTTCGGGAACCACCGCAAAATCATCGCGTGAAAATCGTCCGCTATTACTAGGCAAGGCGAGGAAACCGGCGGGAAAGACCGTGAGACCCGCGGCGGAGGTGACCGCCGTTTCACTCAGGATTCGAACTGACTCCCGCATGCCGCCCACGGCAAGCTTGCTCAGCACTTCAAAGGACCAGCGCCCGGAATGATAATCCCCTCGGGCGCCAACCTGGCCACCGTAAAAGCGATTATGAGCGTCGAATTTGTCGATAACGGAAATGGCATCGCCGCCTATAAGAACCGTGTTGGGAGACACCATTTCGTTGTCGGCGACGTTAATGTTCTCATCAAGTTGCAGATAACGGAATCCGGCTAGCCCGGTCAGATGGAATGCGCACCCCAAAGGCAGCTTGGCTGCGACATTGAATTCAGCGCCTTGCAGTCGGCTGGTGGACAATACTTCGACCGTGCCGCTTGTTAAGCCAGGCAATGCAATAATGCCGACGTCCTGCATCCCGGTGGCCACGTTGAGGAATGGCCTGCCTAGGATCAGCGAGCCCGGCAATGCCGAGGAACGCAGGTCAACTTTGACCGATCGGGAAGCCAGAAAGAAGTAAGTGCCTTCGACGCCAAAGTCTTGCTCATCGTCGAACCAATAGCCGGCGATGAAGCGGGCGCCGGAGCGGTTGTAGTTGTCTACGTTGCCGCCCCCGAAAAGAATTGCCGTTCCTGGCTGGCCCAGGGCGCCTGGCAAAGGGTCGCCGGCCGAGCCGCTTGTTAGAAGCGCCGGGATCTTACTGTCTTTTATCCACCAAAGTAGATACTCGCCCCGTAGCCAAAATTGGGGAGGCGGCTTGATTTCCTCTTCGCTGTCCAATTCCGAATGATTGATGTGATCCTTGCTTAGTTGGCCGGGAATGAGCGGCTCGGCCTTCAAGTCCATGAGCGATTGTGCCGCGCGTTGAGCCGGCGCGGCCGTCAAGTAAAAAAAGGAAGCCACCAGGGAAATGAGGAACCGAGAATCGAGGATCGAGAATCGAGGATGGAGAGACCATGCCTTCGAGGCTCGTTGCCCGTTCTCCATTCTTCTCCTCCGTTCATTTTCCGGCCGGCGGCGGCAGCGCCAGGATATTGGGCACCGGCGGTCCATCGGTCTTGTAAGCGCCTGTGCCGCCCTGATAGCGCCGCCCATGCGACCATTGCAAGGCGATGCGCTTGGGCAGAATGCCGAAGCCGCAGTAGTCCCAGCCCCAGGTGCCTTCGGATGGGTAGCGGGGTTCGCCGCGCCAGGCGGATCCGCCGCCAACGTAGTAGCCGCAATAGCGCCCGGTGTCCGACGGGCGGGCATAAGGCGCCACACTTGGGCACCTGCCCGGTCGGGATTGAGTAACGACACTTTCGCAGGCTGGATACGATTCTTGCCCAATAGCGAGACCAGCAAAGAACGTCAACACCAGTGTCGAACTCAGGAAAGCGCGGTTCATGGCCATATCCCCCGTTTAGCGGCGGGCCTCCGGCGAGCATCAAGTCTTTGTTCTTACCTAATCGTCGGGATTGCGATTGAACTTCTGATAGGGCAGGCGGATGCCGTTAAAGAATGTCTGGTCGGCCCGCGGAATGGTCAGCGGGACGCCATAACCATTGGAAGCGGCAAAGGTCGCCACATCGTCTTGATCGACGCCATCACCGCTAACCCCCAGGCCTCCAGCTAGTTGCCCATTTTTGTAAAGCGGGGCGCTGCCTGGGAAGAAGACAATGCCGTTCTGATTGAGCGGGTTGGTGGGATCGTGGAAGTTGGTTCCAGGATTAAAGACATCATGCCCCATCGCGCTTCGGAAAGCCGATGTAGGCAGAGGAGGCCCGGCATTAAGGCCCGTGCGCAGGTCGGTTCCTCCATCATTGAGTATCGAGAACGGACCAGGAGGCGCGAAATCAATGCCTTCGGGCAAGTGCGGCAACGCTAGATAACGGAACGTGCGGTTCGTGAATGCCGTGCCGGCCGGGACGCCTGGAACCTGGTCAATCGGCTGCAGCTTCGCGGCGTTGGCATAGTAGGCGACATTGCGCGCCTTGGCGACGGCAATGTCGAGAGAGAAGACCGTGGCGTCAGGCATGCGATACAGGCCCAAGACGTTTCCGTCTTTGTCGGTAACGGCAAAGACAAAACGAGCGCGGTTGTCTAGAGGCAGCCGGATGGCAGCGCGTGTCACCTCCGCTTGCTGAATGCCCTGGACGATAATGCGCGTCACATCCGCGGCGGTCAGTCCGCCGCCGGCATGGGGCGTCACCAGCCAACCGTCAATGACCGGCCGGCCGTTAATTGTCTTATCGCCAATCGGGTCAACACGCTCATCGATGCCGTTGTTCGGATTGCCCTCTCCTAAAGTGAGGCCGAAGCGAACGAGGTTCTCAGGGCCTTGAATCCCACCGGGCCCAAAGATGTCGAGCGTAATGCCGACTAAGTCAATTCGGCCAAAAGGTAAATTGAAACCGGGAAGGGCTGGGACGCCGCCCAGAGTCCCAATCGGGAACCCGGCGCCAATGCTTCCGCCAACTGCCGCGAAAGCCATGTACTCCGCTTCAAGGGACCGGTCGCGTTTCGTTGGATCAAAGTTAGAGCTGAGAGCGGAATTCTCCTCGTCCGCAAAGCCGGTCTTGCCAGGAAAGAAAACGCCAATGCCGCCTACAACATGGCCAAACTCGAAGATCGGAATGCCGCCCGGCAACGTGCCGATTCCGCGCGGCTTGGCGGTCGGATCTAAACCGGAAATGAAACCATACGAATCCGGTGGGGACAGCAGCAAGTTGGGCGGGAAATTGCTCGGAATGAAAGCCGGGTCAATATTGAATCGATTAGGCAGAACGACGCCGTCCTTCACGGTCGTGTCGCGGTTGCTCGCTTCAATATTAAAAAGATCCACCTGCGGCGTCAGCGGGATATTGGGCGGGAAATGACCGTGAATACCGATCGGCGCCACGAATCCCGGACCGGCAAGCGTTGAATTTGGGTCGGTAATGCTGGGATTGGATTCCACTTCCCGCTGGGTAATGGTCGTTTGACTGATGAACTGAATTGTCCGCGAGGTTAACGGCGCGTCGTTGTTGCCGAAAAATGCGCCGGTGCGCGCTTCCGCTAGCGCGCCGTCTATTGCGAAAGTGAGATTCGCATTATTGCCCGTGATGGACGGCGACACTCCGGATTCCACGCGCACGCCCAGGATATGGCCGCCGCGATCGACGACGACGATAATGCCGTCAGTGCTCGCGCTTGCGGCGGCTGCGCGCTGGAGGAGCGTCTCGACTTCACTGGCCGTGATAAACGACGGGTCCTGAGTGGGGGCAGGCGGGCCAATCAAGGGGATGTACTGGCTGCCGATGATGGCCGGTGCGGTGCGGTCCTCCAGGATTTCCAGTTCCGGCCGAGCTAGCAGCCGCGCAGGTCTAGACGACAGCGCTCCAGCCTTCTTGCAAGGAGTGCGCCGCAAAAAGCGCGGAATGAGCGTCACCGAGTTCTCCTTGCCATGCGAAAACGAAACCGGCTTGCCGCGGCGCAGTCGCCCGGCCCTACTTCAGTTACAATCGGCATGAATTGCCCAGTCCTTCAAAGATTGTCCGGACCAGGCTGGAATTGATTGAAGGAAGGCTCCAATTAATCCACCGGAAACATTCGTTCGTTTCATCTCATTCATAACACACACCTACCAGATTCGGCGCAAGTCCTTGTCAGCTCATGTTTAGACGTATTCTTACGAAATGAGATTCTCGGCCGTGTTACGAAATGAAGTCGCGCAGAATGATGATCAACAAACTATGGTCGTCCCAGCGGCCGATTTCTTGGCTAAGCGCGTTTGTACGACTGCTGACGCAACCTAACCCATCCCATAGGACTGGGCGCTTAGGCAAGTTGACAGCGTTTGCCGGGGTCAGTAACTTAACCGTTTACCTGAACCCAGCGTAAGTTAGTTCTGTCTTAGTGAATAAGGAATAACTCATGGTCCGTAAGAAGCTCGGTCGAGGTCGGAAGAATCGCTGCCGTTTTTGCACCCGCGAGGGCTGCCCGCGGCCGTCGTTCGTCGACTACAAGGACGTGCAGACGCTGAAGAAGATGTGCACGAACCAGGGCAAGATTTTCAGCCGTAAACGCAGCGGCAACTGCGCCGCCTTCCAGCGCGCCGTCAAGGACGCGATCAAGCGAGCCCGGTTTATGGCGCTGATGCCTTATGTGGGTGAATAGGGCCTGTTGTTCGGTTTGGCGAATACCAAGGCTAAATGCCAACCCAGAGTCGGTCAAAGTCGCTGCTTATGTTAGTTTGCCCAGTGGGCAAGAGCAAAAGATGAATAGCTCTACGTGGACGGATTCAGATACTGCCAACGCCAAGGAGGTTTGGAAAGAATTCCAGAAAGCGCACGATATTACCGATCGGCTAGGCCAGACTGTCGGAATTGACCCCATTACTCGCCGTGTCTGGTTCGGAAAGGACGCTCGGGAAGCAGTGCATGCCGCTCGAGCGGACGGAATTAACAATGTTCTTCTCTGTATTCGGGTAGGAAAGGATTACTACGTCAGGAAGGGCGGTCGTAGGTGATCCGCGGGACCGTGACGGACGATGGGACCCCCTTGATTGTACTTCCGGTCGCCGGGCAAGAATGGACGGCCGTTCTAGACACCGGATTCAATGGCGACCTCCAATTACCCGAGCACCTTCGAGCCGTGGTAAATCCACGATTTATCTGTCCTACTGTTGCAACTTTGGCAGATGGCCGGGAAGTGGTGGAAGACACTTTTGAAGTCGATTTCCCCTTTGACGGCCGAGTGGTCCGTGTTGAGGCAACATTTGTCACCGAAGGGGATTTCCTCATAGGGACTAATTTGCTTCGGGAGCATTTTCTTCAGATCAATTTCCCCGCTCGCTCCGTTTTCATCGAGCGCGTCGTCTAGTCAGAGACATTACCAGGCCGCGATGGCTGAGTCGTATAGGCTTTTGTTACCTTTGCGTATACTCCGGACATTCTCATTGGGATTGCGTTACTTCAGGGCCATCAGTTGGAGATCGATTTTCCGGCAAGGGTGGTCCATTTCCAGAAGGCGGCTTAACCCAGGTTTCTCCATGCTCACCCTCAAGCTTCCCGACGGTTCCACTCGACAGGTTCCCGAAGGGACTCGCCCTCGTGACGTAGCCGAGGCCATCGGCAAACGGCTCGCCCAGGCTGCCGTCGCCGCCAAGGTGAATGGAACCATTGTCGATCTGGATAGAGAACTGGCGAACGGCAACAGCGAAATATCGTTCCAGATCCTGACCGAGAAGGATAAGGAAGCCCTCGAAGTCCTCCGGCATAGCTCCGCTCATGTCATGGCTCGCGCCGTCATGCGGCTCTTTCCCGGCGTGCAGCTTGCCTTCGGCCCCCCTTTGGAAAACGGCTACTACTACGATATCGACGCCACCCCGCCGATCCGCGAAGAGGATTTTCCGCGCATCGAAGAAGAAATGCGCAAGATCATCAAGGAGGCGGAGCCGTTTGAGCGCTTCGAGCGCCCGACACCGGAAGCCCGGGCTCTAGTCGAGGACTTGGGCCAAGGCTACAAGGTCGAACACATCGACGATGATCTGAAGCAATACCCCCTTTTGAGTTTTTACCGGCAAGGCGAGTTTATCGACCTTTGCCGAGGACCTCACATTCCCCACGCCGGAAAGATTGGAGCTATTAAGCTTGTGAGCATTGCAGGCGCCTATTGGAAAAACGATGCGAGCCGCAAGCAATTGCAACGCCTCTACGGCACCGCCTTTTTCAGCCAGAAAGAGCTGGATGCCTATCTGCACCAGCTTGAGGAAGCCAAGAAACGCGATCATCGCATCCTGGGCAAGCAACTCAAGCTGTTCACCATCAGCCAAATAGCCGGTAGCGGTCTGATCCTGTGGATGCCCAAGGGCGCGACCGTGCGCGGAATTCTTGAAACCTTTATCAAAGATGAACTGATCAAGCGCGGCTATCAGCCGGTTTACACTCCGCACATCGGGCGGCTGGAGATGTACCGCACCAGCGGCCATTTCCCGTACTATCGCGACGCCCAGTATCCGCCGATGTATGGCCATCCCGCCGGTTCGGCACTCGATCTGGCTCAGCACCGGCTGGCCGCCGGCTCGCTCGACGAGGCTAAAGAACGGGACATGGCCCAGTTCATGAGTTTGACCCAATTCCAGGTGCCGGGGTATGCCGAGGCAAAGACGCCGGAAGCGCGGCTAGAGGCCGTGCATCAATTCGTGCTGAATGTAATGAGGGATATGAAGCTGGATTTGCCGGCGTATCACAAGGCCACCAACCATGAAGGACGCGCCGCGGCATTGCTCAATTGGCTCAAGGATCAGGAAGGCTACTTATTGAAGCCGATGAATTGCCCGCACCACATTCAGATTTACAAAGCCGAGCCGCGCAGCTATCGCGACCTGCCAGTGCGGCTGGCGGAGTTCGGCACTGTGTATCGGTTCGAGCAGACCGGCGAACTCTCCGGCATGACCCGGGTCCGCGGCTTCACTCAAGATGACGCCCATTTATTCGTCACCCAGGATCAAATTGAAGCGGAAATGCGAGCCAATATCGATTTGGTGCTATTCGTTCTATCGAGCTTGGGTTTGACCGATTATCGGATCCGCGTCGGGTTACGAACGCCGGGCAGTGGAAAGTACGTGGGTCGTGCAGAGAATTGGAACAGCGCCCAAAAGGCGCTCCTCGACATCGTGAGCGGATTGGGATTGCCCTATAGTGCCGAGGAGGGCGAAGCAGCTTTTTATGGACCGAAGATCGACTTTGTCGTTAAAGACTGCATCGGCCGCGAATGGCAACTTGGCACCGTGCAGCTGGATTACAATCTGCCCGAGCGCTTTGACCTTGAATACATTGGCGCGGACAACCGGCCCCACCGGCCGGTAATGATCCATCGGGCGCCGTTCGGGTCGATGGAGCGCTTCATGGGCATTCTGATTGAACACTTCGCGGGAGCGTTTCCGCTTTGGCTTGCCCCGGAGCAGGTGCGCATCTGCACCGTCAGCGAAAAGTTCACCGATTATGCCAAGAAAGTAGAGGCGGAACTGCGGGCGCACGGCTTCCGGGTTCATGGCGACTATCGGCCCGAAAAGATCGGGCACAAAATCCGCGAGGCTCAGCTCGAAAAGATTCCTTACATGTTGGTTATTGGTGAAAAAGAGCAAACCGCCGGGTCCGTCTCGGTTCGCGAACGCACAGAAGGGGACAAAGGGAGCATGCTGCTGGCGCAAGCCATTGCGAAACTTGAACTTGAGATGCGCGAACGACGCAATGACCCAAGAAGCTAGACGTTTAGCAGAAGCCGCTTAGCAGGCAAGTCTCCGGTGAGCGGTGTAGCCTAGCCGAAGGCTCATCACTAAACGAAACGATATGCGCCAACATTTGCTCGCAAATCGCGTTTTGCCCTTTGCAAAGTCCGCCTTGTCCCGTTTATGATACAAGTTCTATTCTCGACTGCTCTTTCCGCGTCCATGACGCCTGATTTTGCCGGAGACCTTTATGGCGACGACGACGAGCTTCAAGCAGCAATGCCCTAGTTGTGAGGCTATGGTGCCGGTCCGCGACCCCAAGCTGATCGGCAAGAAGATCGATTGTCCAAAATGCAAATACCGCTTCGTCGTGGAAGACCCGGTGGACGAAGATGATGAGGACATTGAGGAATCAACTTCCAAGAAAGCCTCCGGCAAGCGCCCGGTCAATGGCAAGGGCGGAGCATTCCAGCGTGATGCGGACGAAGACAAGCCGGCAAAAAAGAAAAAAGAAGGCAATTCGACAACGCTCATTTTGGGCATCGGGCTGGGGGCGGTCGCATTGATTTTATTGGGCGTAGGCGGTTATTTCCTCTTCAGCGGCGGTTCGGAGAACAAGACAAACACGAGCAAGGGCGGAGGCGGCAGCGCCAGCACGACTGCCACCACCGATGACAGCGAAAAGGATGCGGCTCCGGAAAAGTCGTTCAACGATCCAAAAAATCTCTTGCCCAACGAAGTTGATGCCGTTCGCGTGATCGCCATGGACCAGTTCGTGCAAAGTGCGGCCGGCAAGGCGGCCTTCGGTACTGCCGGCGCTTTTAGCGGCGATAAATTCAAGCAAAAGTTTGGATTGCCACCCGAAGAAATCACCAGTCTAGTGACCGGCTACAACCATGTGCAGAACTGGGTTTTCAATATCGTTCGAACCAGTAAACCGGTAAAGCGTGAAACTTTTGCCAATCTTGTCCTCAAGCCGGCTACGCCTATCGAGGGTCAGAACTATGACATCGTGAATGCCGACCTGGACAGCTTCGGGTTTGCCTTCTTGAGCGGCAGCAAAACAAGGCAGTTGGCGCTTTACATCATGCCGGACGAACATACATTCGTGGTGGCCGACCTGCCACCGATAGAACAGTTCCTCAAGGCCAAGGGCCAGCCGCCGTACGTATCGCAGGCGCCCGCGACGAGCGCGGATACGGAGGCAAAATCAACCCAGGAGCAGCCGCAGGGTAAAGCTCCTCCGGCAGGCCCCGGATTCGGCAATCAGGGAGGCGGTCCTCCCGGAGGAGGCGCCTTTGGAGGTTCCGGCATGCCCCCGTCAAGGCCGCCGGGAGCCGGTGTTGCTGGAGGTCCTCCAGGCGGTCCAGGTTTCCCGGGCGCTGCCGGCCCTCCCGGCGCCGCCAGCCCCCCAGGCGCTACCGGCCCTGCCGGGGCAGCGGGCGCCCCAGGCCAACCTGCGGCCCCCGTTCAACCGCCGCCCGGCTCTGGTTCTTACCTGACCATTCGCAAAGACCTAAAAAGCATGCTTGATAAGTTGGAAGATCCCAAGCAGCCGCCGCTCGTCTCAATGGCGGTTGACCTGCAGATTGCTCCGAACTTTATAGGAAAAAACGCCAACCAGGTTCCTCTCCTTCGTGTTTTCAAGACGCTTGAAGACAAGTGGAAGGAGGCCAGCATTGTCGGCGCAGCGCTCGGCAGTCTGCGCATGGATAAGGTCGAGTTTACTATTGGGATCGATTGCAAATCGGATCAGCAAGCGCGCGATCTAGAAAAAGAGGGCAGAGAGGCGTTAGCCAAAAAGCTTGAGGCTCATTTCAAGGATACCTTCGATATGGAGGTTAGCCTTGCCGGCGAAACAACCAATCAAACCCAGCCGAACCGTGGACCGGGAGGCTTTCCTCTTCCAGGAACCATGCCGGGCTTCCCAGGCGGCGGAAAGATGATGCCGGGTATGCCCCCTGAGGGTATGCCGAGAGGCGGCGGTTTTCCAGGAATGGGCGGTTCAGGAGCTATGCCCGGCTTTCCCGGCGGCGGCATGCGCCCGCCCGGTTTCCCCGGCGCTCAAGGCCAGACCACTCAACAAAAAATCGACCCTGACGCCTCCACAATCGGCGTCCAACTCAAGGAAAAGACTGTCGTCTTCAATTTTGATTTGGCCTTCAGAAAGGGCAAAGAGAAATCTTTCGATCTGTTGTTTCTCGAAGCGCAGGGCGATTTGGTCGAGCTGAAAGGCAAGACCGATATGGTCGACGGCCGGACGCGGATTCACGAACTGGCTCGGGCCCTTCGCGCCTATTCGGACAAAAACAAGGCATTCCCCCGCGGCACCGTAGATCGCCGTCCGGGCGCGAGCCGCGGCGAAATTTCTTATCCGCCCAGCGAGCGCGTAAGCTGGATGGGAGAGTTACTGCCCTATATCAACCAGGGCGAGTATGCCGGCCTTTTGGATCAAATAAACATCCAAGAAAACTGGAGCAAAGTTGGAGGCGAGGACGGGGCCAGGAACCTCTTGGCGGCCAAGACGCTGATCCCCTGTTTCCTGGCGCCCAATACTCCGGAAGAGACCTGGTGGGTCAAGTATCCGGAATTGCCGCAATCGGTGGCGGCAACGCATTACATCGGCGTTGCCGGCCTGGGTTTAGATGCGGCCGATTACTCAGGCAAAGACCCGAGTCTCCATAAAAAGCTCGGCGTTTTTGGTTACGACCGCGCCACGACGCTGGACGAGATCACCGACGGCCAGGAGCAAACAATTGCGGTCCTTCAGGTGCCTCCGCATTATAAGACCCCTTGGTTGGCCGGCGGCGGCAGCACCGTTCGCGGGATCTCCGAAACGGCGGGCATTGCACCCTTTGTCTGCACCGATTACAAGGGCAAGCCCGGCACATTCGCCATTATGGCCGACGGCACTGTGCGCTTCCTTCCTAAGGATCTGCCAACCGAGAAGTTCAATGCCCTAATCACCATTGCCGGCGAAGACAAGATCGACAAAGCGGAATTGGATGCCCTCTGTCCTCTCGTGTCGGGCGAGGATACCAGTCTCAAAGCAGCCTCGGCGCCGGAGGTAAAGCCGAAAGATCCGGTTTTGGAGAAAAAGGCGGAAGACAAAAAGCCAGAAGCCGATAAACCTGAAGAGAAAAAGCCCAAAGAGAAAAAGCCTGAAGACAAGAAGCCCGAGGGTAAGAAACCAGACGATAAAAAGCCTTAGAGTCCGACCGGAAAAAAGTTGACCTGACTGAAAATTAAGGGGTCAGGAGTCGTGCTAAGGCTCCTGATCCTTTTTTTTGTCTCCGCATCAGTCTCAAGAACACCATGAGCATGAATCCGCTCTTTCCTCTCTTTCTCGGCCTCGATGTCGGCACGCAAAGCCTTCGTGCCGCCCTCTTTGATCTGGGCGGCGCTTGTCGCGGTTACGGTACTTCGCCTCTTGATACGTGGCATCCTCAACCCGCCTGGGCCGAGCAAGACGCTTTGCAATGGTGGCGTGCTGCCTGCGCCGCGGTTCCCGAAGCTCTGGCCAAGGCAAACGCCAAGCCCGAGGACATCGCCGGCATCGGCCTCGATTGCACCGCCTGCACCGTGGTCCCTTGCCGAGCCGATGGGACTCCGCTGCGGCCTGCTCTGCTTTGGATGGACCAGCGCTCATTCCGGGAGTCGGGCCAGATCAGCGGGACCGGTGATGCCAGTCTGCGTTTCGTCTCTGGGGCCGTTTCGCCCGAGTGGATGCTGCCCAAAGCGTTGTGGCTCAAACGGCACGACCTGGCGGTCTACGAGAAAGCGGACCGCCTCGTTGAATGCACCGATTGGTTTATGTTCAAGCTGACCGGCGCATGGACGCTGTCGCTCAACAACATCACAGTCAAATGGAATTACGCCCCGCCCGATGGCGGTTGGAGCAAGGCCCTATTAGAGAACGTGGGGCTCGACGACTTGCCCGCAAAATGGCCAAAGGAAATCGTACCGCTGGGAAAAGGCGATGGCACGTTGTCACAACCAGCGGCTAGCGCGCTGGGCTTGCGGCCCGGCATCCCGGTTGCGCAAGGCGGGATCGACGCCTATCTGGGCATGCTCGGCATGGGAGCGGTCGGCGCGGGCGACTTGGCCATCGTCATGGGATCGAGCACCTGCCATCTGGCGATGGCTTCGCAACCGCTCCTGGGCAGCGGCATGCTTGGCTGCTTTCCTGACGCCGTGGTCGAAGGCTTGTATACGCTTGAAGGCGGACAAACAGCCACAGGCGCCATCGTCGATTGGTATCGGAGACATTTCGCCGGCATTGAGGAAACCGAAGCAACCAAAGCCGACCGCCATGTCTATGAGATTCTGGATGCCAAGGCCGCACTGGCGCCGCCCGGCTCGGAGGGGCTTGTCTGTCTGGACTACTGGCAAGGCAATCGCTGCCCGCACAAAGATCCGCGGGCTCGCGGCGCGTTTTGGGGATTCACGCTGTCGCATGGTCCAGGCCATGTCTTTCGCAGCATTTACGAGGCGACCGCGCTGGGCACGCGAGCAATCCTCCAAGATGTGGCCAAGCACGGCTTGCACATTGATGGTCTCTTCGCCGGCGGCGGCGGCGCCAAGAGCCGGCTATGGCTGCAGATCCATGCCGACATCTTGGGCCAACCGATCCATTTGCCGCGGGAAAGCGAAGCCTGTGCGCTTGGCTCGGCCATTGTCGCCGCCGTTCACAGCGGCCATTATCCCGACCTAAATACGGCTGCCGCCAACATGGTGCAAATCGCCGACGTCGTGGAGCCGGATAAAGGCAACAAAAATGTATATGATGAGTGCTTCGAACGCTACCAGGCGACTTATCAGGCGCTCCGACCGCTGATGCATGAGGCGTGACCTCACAAAAGGACCGTTCATAGCCTTGCGCGAATTTACGATGAAATGCGGCCGTCGCCGCGACCCAAGTAAACGGAATGTCCAATCCCGTCCCCTTATCCGGCATTCGCGTCCTGGACGCTTCACGCGTTTTGGCCGGTCCGTTTTGCGGCCAAGTGCTGGGCGACTTGGGAGCGGAGGTGATCAAGGTCGAACGGCCGGGCAGCGGCGATGAGACGCGCGCCTGGGGCCCGCCCTTTCACGATTCCCTAAGCGCCTATTTCCTCTCGTGCAACCGCAATAAGCGCGGCATCACGCTGGACCTGTCCCATCCCGAAGGACTGCGGCTTTTTCAGCAGTTGGCCCAAAAATCTGATGTTCTCCTGGAAAACTTCAAAGCCGGCAGCGCGGACAGGCTCGGCCTCGCGCCGGAAAAACTGCTTGCTCTGAATCCACGCCTTATCGTTTGTTCGATTTCCGGATTTGGGCGCACTGGACCAATGAGCGATCTGCCGGGTTATGACTTCGCCGTGCAGGCGCTTAGCGGCCTCATGAGCATAACAGGGCCGGTCGAAGGCCCGCCCTGCAAGGTCGGCGTTGCCGTGACCGACGTACTTACCGGGCTCTATGCCGCCGTGGCAATCTTGGCTTGTCTCCAGTCCCGTCATCAATCCGGCCACGGCTACGCGATTGACTTGGCTCTTCTCGATTGTGCCATAGCCGCCCAGGTGAACTTGGCTCAGGCATATCTTACGGGCGGAATGGTACCGCCTCGGCAAGGCAATGCGCACCTGCAAATAGTGCCCTATCAACTCCTTGCCACTCAGGATGGCTGGCTTGTGCTCGCGGTGGGCAATGACGGTCAGTGGCAAGATTTCTGCAAAGCGGCGGAGCGCCTGGATTTAGCAGCGGACAAACGCTTCTTGACAAACACGGGCCGGGTAACCGGGAGACGGGAGCTTGTGCCCCTTGTCGAGCAGCTATTGAAAACTCGGAGGACGGCAGAATGGCAGGAAGTGCTGGTAAAGGCGGAGGTTCCTCATGCTCCCGTGTGGAACTACGAGGATCTCTTCTCGCAGCCCCAGGCAGAGGCTCGCGGATGGCGAATTAAGTTTCACGATCCCAACGGAAATCCAGTGGACCTGGTGGGATCGCCTTTCCACATTAAGGGGGCCGGTAAGCCGGCTGCGACCATGCCGCCCCGTATAGGCGGCGACACCGACGCGGTGCTTCAAGAATTGTTAGGGCTTCAACCAGAACGCATTATGGATCTACGCCGGCAGGGCGTTCTATAGCACTTCGGCGAGCGGGACCGCGTGCAACTTTTCAGGCCACCAACGCCGTGTTTCATTTCATTACAGGGGGGGGTCACACCCCACCCCTTGGAAAGAAAAGGAAAGAATCCTTCACCGCTTTTGGTTTCCACTAACCACGAAAATACTAAGGACCAAAGCAGGTGGAGCAGACAGAAATCTCTCTGCTCCACCAATCCTACAGCTCCCTCGTCATTCATAAGCAATAGCCTCGGCAATCTTGAGCCGCATGGCGTGGATGGCCGGCCCCACTCCGGCGAAAAATGCCGCGAGCATCGCCAGTAGCGCGATAATGCCACCGGCCGACCAGGGAATGCGCACGGGAAAGGCAAAGCCCGCCTCCTCGAAAAGCAGGACGTGCACGACATACCATTGCAGCGGAATGCCGACCACTAACCCGATGAGTGTCCCAATGCCGCCCATGAGAATCGCCTCGGCCAACACCGAGCGCAGAACTTGAAGTTGGCTCGCGCCGACGGCGCGCAGCAGGCCCAGCTCACGCTGCCTTTGCAAAACCGAAATCATGAGCGCCGACAAGACGCCCAACGACGCCACGATGCCGATTACGCCTAGTTGGCGGTAGGCCAGTCCATATAGCTGGCGCACCATTTCCAGGATATGTTCGCGCATCTCGTTGCGTGTCAAAGCGAACAAGGCTTGCTCGGCACCCAGCGAAGATTTCTGCAAATGTTCGCGGGCGGCTTCCACTTCCTCGGGACTTGACCCCGGAGGCAGATAGAGATGAAAGAGATCCACTAACCTCAGGTCGAGCGTATCGACGTAATACGGTTGATGAACAAATACCGTGCCGCGATTCCAGGAGTAATCCTCAATCGTGCCAATGATGTGCAGGGAAACAGGGCCATTCACGCCGGGCAAATTGATCGTATCGCCGGTGTGGTAGGAGTGCATCTCGGCAAAGTTGTTCGAAACGACGGCGGCGCCCGGTTCCTTGGCCATTTCGTGAAAAAGGTCTAGAAATGGAATCGGTGAGCGACGTTCCGTATTCGCTTCGTAGTAAGTCTCGGCATCCAGAGCAACCAGGAGGATAGAGGTTCCCTTGCCGCCCGAGGTCCACTGGAAATTGCGAAAACAGACCGAAGCGACGCGCGTGCCCGGAATAGCCAGCTCTTTGATGATTCTCTTGCCGACATCAAGGGTCATGGGCAAGGTTTGCCCGCTGGCCGAGAACGGGCCGCCTGAACTGACGACGAGATCGGGGACAACCGTATGATCGAGCCAATCCAAAACGGCGTCTTCATTGCTCCGGATCACGCCGGCCGTTTGCATCAATAAACCCACCGACGCCGCCAAGGCGCCAATGACGAGCCCGGTCCGGCCCGGCGCGCGTACCAGGTTATCCGCAGCCAGCCTGCCCTCGAGCCCCAACAGCCTCCGGGCGATGGGTCGAACAAGGCGAGCGGCGACAGCGGCCAAAAGCGGCGTCGCCAACATGGACGCCACCAAAATGAGCACTAGGCCTCCGTAAGCCCCCCAGCGCTCGGGCAATTGCTTCTTCCAATAAATGCCGGCCAGGCCGGTCGAGATAAGCAGCGTACAGGCGCCCATTTGCAGCAACCGGTAAAACAAGCCGGGGGACGGAGGCACGCGGCGAACGGCGTCGGCCGGTTCCTGCGATGCCGCATGGGCCGAAGGTATCCAAGCGGCGACGAGCGAAGTGGCCAGCCCCGCCAGCATGCCCGTCACGACGTTGGTCCAGCTAATGACGATGTCCTGAGCCGGCAGCGGCAGAAAAATGTCGGATACCACCTGTTGCATCTCGCCCAGCAGCAAGTACCCCAAGGCGAGACCGAAAGGCACGCCTAGCAAGGTGCCCAGAAACCCCAACAGGAAGGCTTCGCCCAGGAACAACGAGCGAACCTGGCCCCGGGTCGCTCCCAGAGACCGGAGAATGCCGATGTCGTGCGACCGCTCCGTGACCGAAACGGCAAGCGCGTTATAAACCAGAAACATGCCGACGACCAAGGCCCCCGCCCCGCAGAGGGAAAAGCCGACCTGGACGCCGACCAGCACGTCGCGGACCTGGTCTTCGCGGGTTTGGGGAGTCTGCACCTTGTAGGGACTTCCTGTCCCCGATGACCCTCCGGCGGCTTCGTCGAGCGCTTGCTGAATATGAGTCTTCGCTTGCTGCGGATCTTTACCGGCTTCAAGGATGACGTCCAACCGTGAAACGCGTCCGGGCTTTTGCAGAATGCGACCGGCGTCATCGCAATCCATGAAAAGCACGAATCCACCCAGCGTGGCCGCCGGGCCGGTCGCATGTACCGTCCCGGCGCGGGCTAGGTGGTGAAGATCGCCTGCCGCGCGTATGGTGATATCGGTCGTTCCGGAGGGCAGCGCTTCCAAAAGGCCGCTCCCAAGAAAAGCGAATTTTCTTCCTAATAGAAACTGGCCTAGAAGATCGAGGTTAAACTGCTTCTCCACCGTGATTCCCCATTTGCCGGTCTCCTCGGTCTCCTGCGCTTCCTTGCTCATACCTAATAGAATGGCCGATTTGGCCGTGCCGTCGGGCAGCAAAACCTGAATGGGCTCGTGAATCAAAGGCTCGACCGTTTTTACTCCGGGAACTTTTGCGACAGTTTCGACCAGGTCGCGAGACACGCCCACTTCGCCGCTGGTGACATAAAGATCGGCAACACCTCCCAGAGGCGAGGCCGCGGATTGAATGGATTTCTCCAGGCTGCTATTGAGGAGACCGGTCGCGACCCAAGCGGCCACTCCCAGAGCGATGCTTAAAGTGACCAGCAAGGCGCGGGGCCACCGAAAGCGGATATAGCGCAGCCCAACGGTGCGATAAAGGACGAGCATGGGCTAAAGGTGTCCGATCGCCGTGCTATGCCGGGCTGGCATCTCGCGGCGCTCCAGGTTCCGGGAGGACAGATCGTCGGATTCGACCAAACCATCGCGGATGCGCACCGTGCGCTCGCCGTAAGCGGCTGCCTGAGGATCGTGCGTCACCATGACCACAGCGCGTTTGCCGATCTCCGGAAGACCGCGCAGCAAGCTCAACACTTCGTGGCTGGTGGCCGAGTCGAGGTTGCCGGTTGGCTCGTCGCACAGAATGGCTTCCGGTTCGGTAACGAGGGCGCGGGCGATGGCCACTCGCTGCATTTCGCCGCCGGACATCTCTTCGGGAAAATGATCCACCCGCTCGAAGATGCCGACGCGCTCCATCGAAGCTTCCGCGCGCCGGCGGGCTTGAGAACGGCTCACACCGCCCAAGAGCAAAGGCAAGGCGACATTTTCGCCGGCCGTCAGAGTCGGCAGAAGATTGAAGAATTGGAAAACAAACCCGATACGAGTACGGCGAAGGGAGGAGCGTTCTTTATCGGAAAGGGACTGCAAATCGTGGCCGCCAAAAAGCGCCTTGCCGCTGGTCGGCGTGTCCAGAGCGCCCAGAAGGTGCATAACGGTGGACTTGCCCGACCCGCTGGGTCCCATGATGGACACAAATTCGCCACCGTCTATCTTCAAATTCACGCCGCGCACCGCATGAACGGTGCGCCGGCCTTGCTGATAGACTTTGGTGACTTCTTGCAGTTCCATCATCAAGAAGGTTCCCTCAGCTTAGTGGGCCAGTTTCTTGTAGCGAATGCGGTGCGGTTGGTCGGCGTCAGCCCCCATTCGTTGCTTCCGTTGGCTCTCATAAGTTTCAAAATTCCCCTCACACCAAACGGTTTTGCTATCCCCCTCAAAGGCGAGGATGTGGGTCGCCACGCGGTCGAGAAACCAACGGTCGTGACTGATGACGACGGCGCAGCCGCCGAAATTGAGCAAGGCTTCTTCCAGGGCTCGCAGCGTATCTACATCGAGGTCGTTGGTCGGCTCATCAAGCAAAAGCAAGTTGCCGCCCCGGCGCAATAGTTTGGCCAGATGAACGCGGTTGCGTTCGCCTCCGGAAAGCTCGCCGACTTTGCGCTGCTGGTCCGGTCCTTTGAAGTTGAACCGCGATACATAGCCACGCGATGCCACCTTGCTTTTGCCCAACATTAGGTATTCGGCCCCGCCGGTGATTTCTTCAAAAACCGTCTTGGCGGCATCGAGATTATCGCGGTTTTGATCGACATAAGCGGGCAAAACGGTTTCCCCGACGCGCAGCGACCCGTCATCCGGTCCTTCTTGACCTACGATCATGCGGAAGAGGGTGGTTTTTCCGGCGCCATTGGCGCCGATGATGCCGACGATGCCGCCGCGCGGAAGGTCGAAATTCAGATCTTCCATGAGCAAATTGTCGCCGTAACCCTTGCGGACATTCTCGGCGCGAACGACGAGGTCGCCCAAGTGAGGGCCGGGCGGAATCTGGAGGACCAACTCGTCCTCGCGATCCTCGTATTCCTGGCTAGCCATCTTTTCATAGGCGGCCAGACGAGCCTTATTTTTGGCGACGCGGGCGCGGGGGGCCATGCGCGCCCATTCCAGTTCGCGAGCCAGCGCCTTGCGGCGAGCCGTCGCTTGTTTTTCCTCCTTGGCCAGGCGGCCCTGCTTTTGTTCCAGCCACGAGGAATAGTTGCCCTTCCACGGGATGCCCTGGCCCCGGTCCAATTCCAGAATCCACTGAGCCACGTTGTCCAAGAAATAGCGATCGTGGGTCACCGAGACCACGGTGCCGGAATACTCTTGCAGATGCCGTTCCAACCAGGCCACCGATTCGGCATCGAGGTGGTTCGTGGGTTCATCAAGAAGTAGAAGGTCGGGCTTTTGAAGCAGAACCTTGCACAAAGCCACGCGCCGCCTTTCGCCGCCGGAAAGTGTGGTCGCCTTGGCATCGCCAGGCGGAAGACGCATGGCATCCATAGCGATTTCCAGTTGCCGGTCCAGCTCCCAAGCGTTGGAGGCATCGATCGCGTCTTGAACCTTGCTCATTTCCTCCATAATCTTGTCGAATGCTTCGGGCGACGCCTCGGCCATATTATTGCCTAGTTCTTCATGTTTAACGAGCAAGGCTCGGGTCGAGGCGACGGCTTGCTCGATATTGCCACGGACATCGAGGCTCTCATCCAGACGAGGTTCCTGAGGCACGAAGCCGATGGAGATGCCGTTAGCCGCGCGGACGTTGCCCATGAAATCCTTGTCCTGAAGGGACATGACGCGCAGTAGGCTGCTCTTGCCCGACCCATTGCTGCCAATGACGCCGATCTTGGCGCCGGGATAAAACGCCAACCAGATGTTCTTAAGAACCTCCCGTTTGCCATAGGCCTTCGTGAGGTTTTCGATTGTGAAAATATATTGCTCAGCCATGCTCGCTCGACGTAGTTGCGGGATGTTTGGAAGTCAAAAAAGCATTGCGCGACGATACGTTCAACGTAGCGGCCGGCGTGGAAAGCGTCAAACCGAAGTATCAAGCGGAAATTGGCGTTTCTCAAAGTGCAACACGATCTTTTCCAAGGGCTGCCGCTGTTCGTCGACCCGGGGATCGTTTTTGTCTATCGCCTTGTTCAATCGTCGAATTACAATCGCCTGCCGGGGAATTGGTTATTACCATGCGAGCTACCAGCCATGATTTACCCGTTAACTTCTCTCCTGGACATTGCTCCGAAATATCGCTGGCCGAACCGTGCTCTTGGTAAGCTCGGTTCTTCGGTAGGGGCGGGCTTCAGCCTGCGCCGAACCCTGGGGAAGACTGTTTTGGTGCTCCTGGCGACAACCGCCTTTGCTTCGGCGGAGCCGGTTAAGCCGATTGCGCTGCACCCGGAAAATCCTCATTACTTTCTTTTTCGCGGCAAGCCCGCAATCTTGATTTCGTCCACCGAGCATTACGGGGCAGTCCTTAATAGCGATTTCGACTACAAGCCGTATCTCGACGAGCTGAAAGCCAGCGGGCTTAACTTGACGCGAACATTTTCCGGCATGTATCGGGAGGTGCCTGGCTCTTTTGGCATCACTGAGAACACCCTGGGCCCAGATCGCGAGCACTTCGTATGCCCTTGGGCGCGAACATCGACGTCGGGCGCGGCCGACGGCGGCAACAAATTTGATTTGAAGGTCTGGAACAAAGCCTATTTCGACCGCTTGAAAGACTTCGTTACCCAGGCGAGCAAGCGCGGCATCGTGGTCGAGTTTACGCTGTTTTGTGCCATCTATGACGATAAGCTTTGGTCGGTCAACCCCATGAATGCACGGAACAATATTAACGAAGTGGGAAAAGGATGGCGCCTTGAAGTCTATACGCTCAAAGATAAAGAACTCACCAACGTTCAAGACCGGTTCGTCCGCAAGATGGTTGCCGAGTTGAAGGACTTTGACAACGTCTATTTTGAGGTATGCAATGAGCCTTATTTCGCTGGGGTGACGAGGGAATGGACCGATCACATAGTAGAGACCATTGCCGATGCTGAGGCGTGTTTCTCGGCGAAGCACCTGATCGCTCAGAATATTGCCAACGGCTCGACAAAAATAGAGAAGCCCAATTCGCACGTTTCGATCTTCAATTATCACTACTCCACGCCTCCGGAGAGCGTGGCCATGAACTTTGGACTCAAAAAACCCATCGGCGACGATGAGACCGGGTTTCGCGGCCAGAAAAATGAGCCGTATCGCCTCGAAGGTTGGGATTTCATCCTCGCCGGCGGAGCGGTTTACGATAATCTCGACTACTCCTTTACCTGCACGCATCCCAACGGCGCCGCGAAGGTGACCACTTCACCAGGCGGCGGCGGACCAGAACTGCGCCGGCAGTTGAAGGTCTTGAAGGACTTCATTGAAGGCTTCGACTTCGTCAAAATGAAGCCTGACAGCAGCATCATCAAAGGCGGGGTCGTCACGGTTCCCCTGGGCGGCAGTCCTCCCGAAGCCAAGGCGACAGCTCGGGCCCTGGTGGAGCCGGGCCGGGCCTATGCGATTTACGTGCGCGGTGGTAAGTCCGCCGAGCTTACTCTCCACTTGCCAGCAGGTTCTTATAAAGCCGAATGGCTCGATACCAAGACAGGCAAGGTCGCCAAAACCGAATCGTTTAATCACCAAGGCGGAGACAAGAGTCTGGCGTCTCCCTCTTATGAGGAGGACATTGCCTTGCGTGTTAGAAAAGCGAAGAATGAAACTAAGCCGTGAAAGGCGCACCATGCCAAGTGTTGGCGGCCGAAGCACCAAGCCCGTAAAACTGACTCCTCGGGTCAAAATCTGGCTCGAATGCGATGGTCGCTATGCTTTCGGGTTTGGATTGAGCGAGATCTTGCAAGCCGTTGAGCGGGCAGGATCGATCAAGCACGCGGCCCAGGATCTGGGCAAAAGCTATCGCTATATCTGGGGCCGGATCAAGGAGGCCGAGAAAGTTTTGCGCCGACAACTGGTGGAAACTCAGATCGGCGGCAAGGAAACGCAGCGCAGCACGTTGACGCCGCCGGCCCAAGAACTCGTCGCTGCTTTCTTATCTCTTCGCAGCACTGTCAAAGTAAGCGTAGAACGCGAATTTCGACGCGAATTTGGCCGCTCATAGAATTCAATATTCAGACCGACGGCTGGAGACGAGCCCGGAGGGGCCAGCAAGGGACTTTGACTCCCTTGTTGGCCCTATCGGGCTCGGTGCGTTTTTCAATTGATTTACTTGCTGTTAGCTCCTCGTGGCGTTACAGTGGCCTACCTAATGGTATTGCCGTACCATTAGCCCGGTCTAATCCCAACTTGGTATCCAAGGGAGCCCACCATGCCCAGTCGACGAGGGTTCACTCTGATAGAACTGCTTGTCGTCATAGCCATTATCGGCATCCTCATCGCTTTATTGCTGCCGGCGGTTCAAAAAGTGCGCGAGTCGGCCAACCGGATTACATGCGCTAATAACGTCAAGCAGATGGGATTAGCGCTGCACATGTATCACAATGACCTCGGTACTTTTCCGTCTGGGTTTGTCTCGACCCTGAGCAATCCTGGCTGGGTCATTCCGCCCGGCAATTGCAACGGCGAGCCTCCTGAGCTCGGGCCGGGCTGGAGTTTCTTCACTTCCTTGCTTCCTTACGTAGAGCAGGACAATCTCTACAAGAGCATTCGGCTCGACTTGCCGATTACGGACCCGGCAAATGACGCGGCTCGTCGCACGACTGTGAAGACATATCTTTGTCCAAGCGATACGGGCTCAAGGGTGGTTAAGGTCTACAATTGCGGCGACCCGCCGTCGACCAGCAACGCTCCGACGGTCATGAGCGATGGAGCGGTGTGCAGCTATGTCGGCTGCCTGGGAGGAGGGAGCGCTGCCAATCCCGATCCGCTTTGTGGCTGCTATGAGTGGCAGCCTTTCAACGGCGTTTTCCATCGCAACAGCCGAACTCGCATTGCCGATATAACCGACGGCACGTCCAACACGATCGGAGTCGGTGAGCGCAACAGCGGTTTCGTGGAGAGCATCTGGGCCGGCGTCGTGCCCGGCCAGGAAGTGGTCTACAATCAAACCACGCGCCCGAAACCTTACAATCCCGCTCTGGCCGGTTGCCAAAATTACCGTCCTTCCATCACGAATATCCTTGTCCATAGCCGCCAATTCACGCTTAATTCGCCCAATGGCAGCCCCGCCAGCTTCCACTCAGCCCACACCGGCGGCGGCAACTTCTTGTTCATGGACGGCTCGTGCCATTTCATCAACAACAACATCAGCCTGACCACTCTGCGCGCCTTATGTACGCGCGATTACGGCGAGACCATTGGCGGCGATGCCTATTGATGCGGAGCCTCCCGATTCCGCTAGCCCATTGATTGCTTCAAAGTGACCTCGACGCCAACGTGACGATGGCGTAAAAACGCCTGGTTCTCGCTTGCGCCGGAGGATCGTGAATGGAGTCGCGCCGTCGGAATGGTTGCCATCGCCGATCCGTCTTGTTTTGGTTCTTGTTGGGTTTTCTGGCCCTTCAGGCAGCTTCCACGGTCCTATTAGACTGCACTTGCCCAGAGTTGTATGACCCGGAATACCAACGGCGCTTGGCGACCTTGCGTACGCGTCAAGATGAGGCGCCGGAGCGCCCCCTTCTGTTTGTTCTCGGCAGTTCGCGGACCGCGTTGGCGTTTCGGCCCGAGATAATGCCTTCTTTGCGGTCTTCCCCGGGTGTGACCGTCCTGCCGTTTAACTTTTCGCATTACGGCGCCGGCCCATTATTCGATTTGATGCAGATGCGCCGCCTCCTCGCCGAAGGGGTGCGTCCTAGTTGGCTTGTCGTCGAAGTGTTGCCGGCCTATTTCACCTACGATGGCGATGCCTGGATAATGCTTCACGCGGCGCTTTGGGATTATTCCCTACTGCGCGGTTATCTTCCCGCCTGGCGGCTCTACGGCGATTACCTTAAGCGGCGCGTCAAGCTGGCGCCCCGATATCCGGCCGAATGTTTGTGCCGATGGCAAGCCAATTGGGTTCGCGGAGGCGAAGCATCTCCTTTGACGGCCGTCTGCCCGCTCGGAGGGTGCCCGCTTCTAGAAAAAGAGATCGACGAACCGGCCCGCCGTCGCCGCACCGACGCCGCTTATGAGGCACTGGGACGTCGCCTGGCGCGCTTTGGGATCACACCGACCGCGGAACGCGCCACTCGCGAATTGCTTCAGCTTTGTCAAAATGAAGGCATCCAAGTCGTCTTGGTAATCACGCCCGAAGGGACGGAATATCGATCCTGGTACCCAAGCAACGCCTACGCATGCTTCGTCGACTGGCTAACGGAGCTTAGCGGCAGCTACGACGTCCCGCTCGTGGATGCCCATGACTGGCTCACGGACGCGGATTTCTACGATTATCACCATGTCCTCGAACGGGGCGCTCTGCGGTTCACGCGTCGACTTACGGACGATGTGCTCCGGCCGCTGGTGCAAGGGCAGCCTGTTGTGGGAAATGCTGCACAAAAGAAAATGGCGGGGGAAGTTGCCCGAAAAGGATCCTAAACGTTAATCTATCGTCATACCGATGAAGACTATTCCTAGGCGCCAAGCCCATCTATCGCACAAAGCGCCGGTTCAATTCTTGTTCGGTAAAAGCCAGGTTGCAATCAGGGCCTGTGTCTCGCTGGATTTGTTGGGCGATCAAGCGCGTCGTGGGGACCAGGATGCTGAAATGGTCAGCGCCCTTCACGGGAAAAAAATGAACTTGGGGATTGGTTGAAGTGCGGGCCATCGCTTGCAGCGAAGCCAGATTGCCCTTTTCCGTGCCTTCAAAAACAAATACGGGAATGTGAATGTATTGCAACCATCTTCCCGGCGAGCGCAATTCAATTTCACGCCGATTCGAAATATCAAACGGCAAGTATTGGCGGCCATAACCTGCAACATCGTCGACGGGCCCAAAGGAAAAGACGGCGCGGAACGCATCGGACGATTCCGCCACGAGCAGGACTAGCGTCCCGCCGGTGCTATGACCGCCCAGGTAGATGCGCTTGGGATCGACAAATCCTTGCTTGCTCAGGTAAGCCGCGGCCGCCACAACATCCTCAACCTCGCCGTAGAAACCTTCCTTGACGCCTGGATTATCGTTGCCGCCTCGAAGCGACGGAAACATCATCGGGATGCCGGCTTCCCGAAAGGCACTCGCGGATTGATCGTTGCTCGGAGGCCCCTTGTGCCAAACGTCGCCAATCGAGTTGCAATCGCCGCCGGTGATCCAGATGATGGCGGGATGTTTCTTGCCGTCTTTAGGATCGGGGCTCAAGTACGCTGCTAGCTTACCGGCGGGTGAATCGTAATGAACGATGCGAAATACGCCGGCAGGCGGCTTCTCCAGCCGTTCTTTGTTATTCCCGGAAGGCATCAGCTTGGTCTTGAAGCCGCGCCGGGCTTCCACTAAGGAAACCTTTTCGGCGTCGCCTAATTCAGCGTTGGGGCGCGCACAACCGGCAAGGATTGCCAAAGAAAACAGGACGAAATGATAGGTTCTCATGGGAGCGACCCTTCGGGTTATTTGTTGCTTGCTAGTGAGCTTTCACAGTCTGCGGCTGACAGGAATGGTAGGTTGCTGGAGTCAATTATGCTAGACAATGTGAGCGTCAAATTGGCCGCCTTCGATCCGACTTTGCCGCTTGAGCGGGCTAAGACGATACCCGCTTCCTGGTATCTCGATGCCGACATTCAAGAAGCTGAACGGAGGGCGGTTTTCGGCAACACTTGGCAGGCAGTCGGCCGCGTGGACCAGGTCGCGCTCCCTGGTACATTCTTTACCGCCGAGTTAGCGGGCGAACCGATCCTGGTGGTCCGCGACGAAGCGGGCATGCTGCGCGCCTTCTACAACGTGTGTCGGCATCGGGCAGCCCGGGTCATGGCGGAGGCTCAAGGTCAAGCAAAGAGCCTGCGCTGCCGATACCACGGCTGGACGTATGACTTGGCCGGCCGGCTGCGCGGCACGCCGGAATTCGGCGGCGTGGCCGGTTTCCAACGCGAGGACAATGGCTTGCCGGAGATCGCCGTCGCCGCCTGGGGGCCGATTGTCTGGGTTCATTTAGGTCTCAACCCACCACCGCTTCACGGTATTCTAACTCCGCTGCCCGAGCGGACTGCGAGCATGGGCTTAGAATCGTTGCGGTTCGTCGAACGCCGTGAATACCGGTTGGCCTGCAACTGGAAGATATTTGTCGACAACTATCTCGATGGCGGCTACCACGTCAACACGGTGCACCCGGGCCTAGCCGAGGTGCTTGATTACTCCGGATACCGAACGGAAGTTGCCGATTTCACCAGCGTGCAAATCGGCCCCCTCAAACATACGACCGAACAGGCCGACATTGGAAAAGTGCGCGGCGGCGACAGCGCCTATTACTGGTGGATCTTCCCCAACTTCATGATGAATCTTTACGAGGGCGTCATGGACACGAACCTCGTTTTGCCGCTTGGGCCGGATGCATGTCGGGTCGTCTTCGATTTCTATTTCGCCGATACGGATGGTATAGACCGCAGACGCTTCATCGCCGACAGCATGGCGGTCGGGCATCAAATTCAACTGGAGGACGTGGGCATATGTGAAGAAGTGCAGCGCGGCCTGGCAAGCCGTTCTTACGATACGGGACGCTTTAGCGTCCGCCGCGAAGCGGGAGGGTATCACTTCCATCGCCTGCTGGCGCAGTCACTCTCCAAGCGACTGACTGAGACGGCCAGCGGGTCCACGGATAGCACGTCGGCGGGCGGGACCGCGTGAAAGGTTCTAGGCCCCCAAAGTGGGTTTCATCCGGCCGGCTCACTATGAGAAACGATCTTTTTCACCACAACTCCGGCAAGGAGGTCGAGTTAGGAAAGATCGTTTCTCCTATACCCCTCACACACCCCCCGGTCATCCAGCATGAAACGATTTTCTAGCTGCAAAGACTGCTTTCTCGATGGTTTTGAGCTTCTTTTGCTGCTTTTGATTCTATTAGGATTTGTTTGGGATTTCGGATTTCGGACTTTCCATGCGGGAATAACCGAAATACGAAATCCGAAACAAATTCTAAGCTCTAAATCTCAATCACCAAAACCCACTGAGCAAACGCCAGAATCCCAAACCCCAGGTCAGGCCGCTCAAAAGCCGCAGTGTTCGGTTGCTCTGCTTCCCGTAGCTGGCCATTGTTCCCGATAAAGCAGGGCAGGCAGATGAAACTACCTGCTAGCGGGATCCCGGCTGGATCGTTAATGATGGCTGAAACTATCCGTAATTCGCTACTCAGTGAATTCAGCTTAAAATAGTTGCAAACGCGGCTTCCCTAATTGGGGGCCTGACAGACACTCGCGATCCCAACCCAATCCACTATTATGAACGATGGACCTTAATCGAATTCCGCAGCGAAGACCGCGTTTCATAAGGGATCAACGGAATGAAAGTGCTGGTTGTTGGCAAGGGGGGCCGCGAGCATGCCTTGGTCTGGAAGCTGGGCCAGTCGCCGCGGGTGGAGCGCGTCTATTGTGCACCGGGGAATGCCGGAACAGCCCTAGACGGAGTCAATGTGCCCATTGCGCCGACCGATTTCGAGGCGCTCATTCGCTTCGCCAAGAAGGAATCGATCGGGCTTACGGTGATCGGACCCGAAGATCCTCTCACTTCGGGAATTGTGGATGCGTTTCAAAAACAAGGCCTCAAGGCGTTCGGCCCTTCCAAGGAGGCGGCCCGCCTCGAAGGAAGCAAAGTCTTCGCCAAGAAGCTCATGCAGCACGCCGACGTGCCCACTGCCGAGTTTCGCGTTTTCGATCATCCCGATTCGGCACGCCAATATATGGAGACCCGTCAATACCCGGTCGTCGTCAAGGCGGACGGGCTAGCGGCCGGCAAGGGCGTCATCGTCTGTTCAACCAAGCAAGAGGCCTTAGCGGCCATTGATCGGATCATGGTGCGCGAGGAGTTTGGCCGAGTGGCGGGCAGGCAAATCGTCATCGAAAAACGCATAGACGGTCAAGAGCTGAGCCTGCTTGCTTTAGTTTCCGGTCGAACGATTTTGCCCCTTGAACCGACTCAAGACCACAAGGCCGCCTTTGACGGCGACACCGGACCCAACACCGGCGGCATGGGCGCTTACTGCCCGGCGCTGGTGGCGACGGCGGAGCTTCTTAAGAATGTGGATGAGGCAATTTTTGTTCCCACCATTCACGCTCTCAAGAGGAGTAAACGGCCCTTTCGCGGCGTGATTTATGCCGGGCTGATGGTCACGAACCAGGGGCCGCGCGTTCTGGAATTCAACGTGCGCTTCGGCGATCCGGAAACCCAGCCGCTCCTCATGCGCCTGAAGACCGATCTCGTCGACTTACTCGAAGCCACGGTTGATAATCGGTTAGACGAGTTCCCACCCGAGCGCCTCGAATGGGACCCGAGGCCGGCTGTGTGCGTTGCCATGGCGAGTCAGGGTTATCCCGGCAACTTTGTCAAAGGGCGCGTGGTAACCGGACTCGACGAGGCCGCCAAGTTGTCCAACGTCAAGGTGTTTCATGCTGGGACGGCTATCGAGAATAACTTTGTGGTAACCGATGGCGGACGCGTCTTGGGTGTAACGGCCCTCGGCGATACGTTGGCGGAGGCTCAAAGACGCGCCTACGAGGCCGTCGCACTCATTCATTTCCAGGGAGCTTTCTATCGCAAAGATATTGCGAACAGAGCGCTGGCGGCGAGCGGGGTCGCGTAAGCGCCCCGAGTGAGGAAGCGGCCGACTTCTCGGAGCGCCAAGCCGTTCCCGCAGTTCATTCGCCCAATTCCAAAGCGTGCAAAACGGCATCACGAACGGCGGTCATGGGCAGCCGTCGCGTCTCTTGTCGGGGCAACTCCGCTATCAAGACAGGCCCATTTAGACTGTCGCGGCTGGGCAAACCGTGGCTTCCATGCACTAACGTTGGATCGAGCGGGATCACGTCGAATAAAGTCCTGAAGCCCAATTCCTTTTGAAGCAAGCGCCTGGCCACTCTTAAGGAGGGCGCGCGCAGGTTCGGATCGAGAAACAATTCGCAGGGATCATAGCCCGGCTTGCGATGAATATCGACTGTGCGGGCGTAATCCGGGGCAGCGCGATCGTCGAGCCAAAACGGATAAGCGAACCAGACGTCGGGCTCGGCGAGGACAACAATATCGCCTGCCCTTTCATGATGAAGGTTCAATTCGGCACGCTCCTCGCCCATGACAACGCGGCCCACTCCCGGGCTGGCAAGCACTATGTCGCGAATTTTCGGCAAGTCGGCGGCTTCCTTGACATAGATGTGGGCGATTTGATGATCACAAACGGCGAACGCTTGGCTTTCAAACGTGTCCATCGTTTCGCCAAAGGGCCCTGCGCGGGCGACCAACAGCCCTGCTTTTCTGAGGGCTCGATTGAGCACAACCGGCCGGTTTACTTGAACATGGCCGTATTCGCTGACGATCCAAACTCGTGCACCGATTGCCTGGGCCGCATCCAGAAGGGGCAAGCAAGCCTGGTCCAATTCGCCTACTAACTTGGCAATGTTGCACTTTTCCGGCCCAAATCGTTGAGGGTCATAATCGAGATGGGGTAAGTACACCAGGGTCAAATCCGGCCGTTCGTCGCTAAGGACCTGTGCGGCGCATTGAGCGATCCATTGAGTGCACGGCAGGCCCGCGCGCGGACCCCAAAAGGTGTGAAAAGGAAAGGGGCCCAGTCTCGTTTCCAGCCGCTCTGTTAAGCCGGCCGGCGACCCATAGATGCCGAAGGCTTTATTGCCGTCTGCACCGTAGTACGGCTTCGGAGTCACGCTGATGTCCACGGCCGCGCCTTGATTGAACCACCAAAAAAGCTTGGCGCAGCGAAATGCTTTGCCGCGTTCGGCGGCCCGGCTGCGAGCCGTCTTATAAAGCGGTTCCGCCTGAATAAGCCGGTTGGACTGCTGCCAAAAACGGACTTCGCCCGTATCTCGAAACAGCCAGCCGTTGCCCACGATGCCGTGCCGATCGGGCATTTCGCCGGTGAGCATGGTGGCCTGGGCGGTGCAAGTGACGGCTGGGACAACGTCGCTCAAGCTGCAAACGTTTTGTGACCCAGCGAGCTTGCTCAAGCGCGGTGCGAAAGGCAGCAGGCGCTGCGTTAAACCCACCGCATTGATGAGCAGCAGCGGCTGCATAATTTACATCTCGCGGCCAACGGCCACGGCCACTTTGCGGCACTCGGCCATCATTTGCTTAAACGCCGCAGGCGTGAGCGCCTGGTAGCCGTCGCTTAGGGCCTTCTCCGGATCGGGGTGGATTTCGATGATCAGGCCGTCCGCCCCGGCGGCCACCGAGGCGCGGGCCATGACGGCGACCAGGCTGGCCTTTCCTGTCCCGTGGCTGGGATCGACGACGACCGGCAGGTGGGTGTGCTGGTGCAAATAGGGGACGGTGGCCAGAGGAAGCGTGAAGCGAGTGTGGTCCTCGAAAGTCCGGATGCCTCGTTCACACAGCATGACCTGAGTGTTGCCCGTCTTGAGAATGTATTCGGCGGCCAGCAAGAATTCGTCCATTGTGGCGGAAGGGCCGCGCTTGAGCAGGATCGGCAAACCGGATTCGCCCACTTTTTCAAGGAGCGGATAATTTTGCATGTTGCGAGCGCCCACCTGAAGCACATCGGCGTAGTTCGCCACTAACCCCACCTGATCGGCCGCCATGACTTCGGTTACGACCGCCAAACCGGTGGCGTCGCGCGCCTCGGCGAGAAGCTGCAATCCCTTTTCCTTGAGGCCCTGAAAACTGTAGGGGCTGGTGCGCGGCTTGAAGGCGCCCCCGCGCAAGCCGGCCGCACCGGATTCACGGACGAGGTGTGCGATTTCCAAGATCTGCTCGCGGCTCTCCACGGAACAGGGGCCGGCAATGACGCCGATGCGGCCGTCCCCCACTTGTAGCCGGCGCACTTCGACGCGGGTGCGATCTTTCTTGACCTCGGTGCTCGCCATCTTGTAGGGCGCAAGAATGGGGACCACTTTATCGACCCCTTCGCCTGTTTCGAGAGCCTGTTTGGCGCCGTCGCGCTTTTCGCCCAGAGCCGCTATGACGGTGCACTCGGTGCCGACGATCACGTGGCTCCGCAATCCCAATCCCTCAATGCGCTCGATCATATGCTCGATCTGCGGCTTGCTGGCGCCCGGCTTCATTACCACGATCATGGCAAGTCCTTTCGTAAGGATTTGGGCAAGAGACTCCCGGCGCCTACGCTACCGGGCTGGCTAAAAAAAATAAGGCCCTGAAACCGGGCTGGGTTTCAGGGCCTTGCGGTTATTTGTTTTTTGATCAGCAATCAGCCGCACTCCCGGAATCCCATAACGAGGAACTAAAAAAACAATACCAAGGCTGGAACGAAGATAACGTACGGCTTGTCGCCTTATCGACTGAAGAGAATCCCAAGAATTGCCATTCAATAGGCATAGGAATGAGGAGCTTCGGAGATTAAGGGAAACCCCGGTGAGATAGACACCGGGGTTTCCTACAAGAAAGTCTGCGGCTGCTTTTCCGACGGCAGCCCGTCGGCTGCGTCAAAGCAGCCGCACCTGTTTACCACTACTCACTGACCACCTCCTTTCGCTAGCGTCGCCCGCGCCGACCCGGTTAATAGGATCTTTGCCAGGCATCTAGCCCGTCGCGCCACGTTAGCGCGACCCATGTACTAGAATTCTAAGCGAGCAACTGGCGAGGTCAAGGAGAAACTGTCACCGGTTCGTTGCCGGCGCCGGAACCCGGTTCCCTGATCGGGTCGGACTTTCCGAATTGACAATGCTATTTCACCACCGGCTTGGTCCATTTTGGACTGGCCATTGCTCCTCTGCCCGTAGACAATGGAGAGCATCGGCGCCGCCCGGCGGAAAAATTCCCATTCCTCTTGATGTAGTGAGGCCTAATTTCCATGTGGGCAACATTGACTTTCCTCGCGGCGACTACCTTCGCTCCCGCGCAAAACGACGCCATCAAATTTGCCAATGAACGAGCGACGTATGGCGTCCTTGGACCCACGCGAACTGACACCAAGTTTCTTCCCGGCGATGTGTTTTTCTTGACATTTGATATCGAAGGCCTGAAGACCGATTCTGCAGGAAAAGTTAAGTACAGCATGGGCATGGAACTGCTGGACTCCAAGGGGGCGTCCAAATTTAAGGGCGATCCCGATCCGCGGGAATTGATTAATTCCTTAGGAGGATCCCGGCTTCCCGCTTCTGCCCACGCAGTGATTGGAACTGACAGCGGACCGGGCGAATACACTATGAAGATCACGGTTGCCGATCTGGCCAACAATAAGAAAAGTGGCACGCTTACCCGTAAATTCACGGTCGTTGATTCCGGTTTCGGACTGGTGCGCGTGAATTGCACCTACGACCCGGAAGGAAAGATCCCGGCCCCTTCTATGGCGGTCGTCGGCCAATCTTTATGGGTCAACGCCTTTGTCGCCGGTTTTCAGCGGAGTTCCAAGAAGCAGCCCGACCTCACTCTGGAAATTCAACTCCTTGGCGAGGATAAAAAGCCTACTTTAGAAAAGCCCATATCCTTTACTATCGATAGTAAAGTGGACGAATCCTGGTCGCTCATCCCCGTGCAGTCGCTGCTGACGCTCAATCGCACGGGTAAGTTCACCGTGGAATTAAAAGCGGAAGACAAGATCACTCGAAAAACCACAAGGGTGGCGTTCCCGATCACCGTGGTAGAAGCGCCCAAGTAGCAAACGGTTTTGGTTCTTTTGGCCTGGGTAGGGGTTCACTAAGCCCTTTCCTGGGCCTCTTTGCCTTGCGAGGTCGGTGATGAGTCAGCTCCAAGATCGCATTAGTCAATTTCGCAAGATGGCCGGCGACGACCCGGACAATGAACTAGGCCATTACCGGCTGGGGCAGCTTCTCATGGAAGCCAAGCAATATGGCGATGCCGTTGGCTCTTTCAAGAGGACCCTGGATCTGAGCCCCCAGTTCTCCAAAGTCTACCAACTGTTGGGCGCCTGCTACCTTGAACTCAAAGAGAGAGATGCGGCCGTCGAAGTTTTGAAACGCGGCTTCTCCATCGCGGAGGAGCGGGGCGACAATATACCGCGCGATGAAATGGCCAAGATGCTGCGCGAGCTGGGTGAGACGTCGCCCGTTACAAAGAAAATTGAAGCGGGGCCAGGCGGACCGGGCGATGGCTTTCGCTGTCAACGGCCGGGGTGTTTCGCTGGATCGCATGCCAAGCAGTTGCCGGCGCCGCCTCGGGGCACCGATAAAGAGCTCGGCGAGCGGATTTGCAATTCCATCTGTGCCGATTGCTGGAGCGATTGGCTCAAAAACATGAGCATCAAAGTCATTAACGAATTGCGCCTTGACCTCAGCACCGAGCGCGGCGCCGAAGAATACGACCGCCATATGCGCGAATACTTAGGACTCGAATGATTATTGATTCGTCATCATGGTCCGGCACGAGCCATTCCGATGCGGAGGAGGCAACTGCGAACGCTCCTCGGGAGTTCATTGTCGGCTATGGCAGCGCCGGCGATTTTGGACGTTTTCGACCGACGTCCCGCCTTTCGTGCCGGCGCGGCGATGAAGTCGTCGTGCAAACGCACCGAGGACTTGAGTTGGGAAAGGTGCTCTGCGAAGCGCAATCAGGCCACGCCCGCCACTTACCCAATACCTCAGTGGGGCAGCTCGTTCGCAAGGTTAGCTCCGAAGATCGAGCCCAGCGCGATCATTTTCGAAGTCGTGAGCGCGATATTTTGGCGGCAGCGTCATCCCTGGTCGACGAAATGGCCCTGCCGGTGGAGATGATTGACGCCGAAATCTTGCTGGACGGCAAGCACGTTTCCTTGCTTTACCTCAGGATGCAGGACTGGGATCCGCGGCCCTTCGTTAGCACGCTTTCGCGCCAACAGCTCATCCACGTATTTCTGGAAGATCTATCCCATCAGTCGAAAGAGTTCGATGAAGACGCTCTCCCGGATGGCGAGCAAGGCTGTGGACAGCCTGGCTGCGGAAAGATTGAAGGCGGGGCTTGCTCATCCTGCGGGACAGGGGGCGGTTGCTCGACCTGCGGCAGCGCCGAGCAAAGCGATCTAAAAGAATATTTCAGCGACCTTCGCGAGAAAATGAACGGTCAACCACGCACACCCTTGCTCTAACTGGGTTTAGCGATCGAATAAAAAAAGCGAGACCTCAAAGGGTTAATTTGAGGTCTCGCTTTTTTTATTAAATGGCCTGCACGACTAGGTGTGGCGTCCTTTATCGGCAGCCTTGGAATTTGCCGAAGCCGTGGGGGGCTTCTTGGGCGGCGTTTCTTGTTTGGGCGGCGGGTTTTCATGTTTCGCCGGTGGCGGCGGCTCGCGCTTGGCTGGCGCCGGAGCAGGCGGCGGAGGCGAAGGTTGCTTCGCCGGCGGGGGCGGCTCGTGCTTGGCTGGCGGAGCGGGAGGCGGTTCTCTCTTCACCGGCGGCGCTTCATGCTTTTCGACAGGAGGCGGCAGCGGCTCGTGCCTAGTCGCCGGAGCGGTTGTCGGGGCGCCGCCGTCCTTCTTCGGCGGTGGACTCGAATCCTTCTTGGGCGGCGGAGGAGCCGTGTCCTTTTTGGGTGGAGGCGCAGGCGGCGTCTCCTTTTTCGGGGCCGGTGGAGGTTGCGTTTCTTTCTTAGGCGCCGGCGCGGGCTGAGTTTCTTTTCTCGGAGCCGGCTGGGTCTCATTGCGCGGAGGAGGTTGATTTCCTTCTCTAGTCGGCGGCAGAGGGCGGGTCCCCGTTTCTCTCGGTGTCGGCGTGCCGCCCGTATTGGGTCGGGTGGCATCCCGTCTTGGAATCGGCCGATCTTCGTGAGCCGGAGGCGTCGGCAATTTAGGCGGCGTCCTCGCCGGAGTTGCGTTGTTCCGCGTCGTCGCTATCTTGGGCACCTCAATCTTTGCCGCGACCGGCTTATCGATTTTTGTGGCAACATTGTTCTGGGTGATCAGCTTATTTTCCACTTGGCGGCGTTGAGTGGCCGCTTGCTGGAACAACTGAGCGTGCTTTTGCTGTTGAGCAAGCTCGTCCCTACTTACCTTGACGAGCTTAATGTCCTTGTTATTGGTCGTCACCTGATTAAGTGTCGAGAGGGCGGTCACATTCCTGATATTGGTGATATTGGCCGTGTTGTTCGTGACGTTGGTATTGTTATTCGTTATGTTGTTGACGATCTTGGTCTGCTGTGCCAAGGTTTGCGGCGGCCGAGGAATATCGCCTTCGATACGGCCCCGATAAAGAGTGCGCAGGTCGCGGTCCCAGTTGCGATCGCGGGAGTTCGCAAACCGATAGTAGGTGAACAGCGGATCGTAACTGTAGCGGTTGACCCGGCGATCAATCCAGGGCACAAACCCCGACTTCAAATACGCCGGCTCGAAATAATCACCGAAATAATAGCTTCCGTAGCCTGAGCGAGCGAACAAAGAGCCGAGCATGAAGTCGACATTAACGACGTAGCGCGGCCTGTAGACAAACCGATCTCTCCAATCGCGTCGACCGAAATAGACCGGCGAGAAGAGAAGACCGCGATCGGTGAGCGGATAATCCCAGTAGCCGTCAACAAAGACATAGCCGACAGGAGTCCAGACATAATGCGCGGGCATCCAGACCCAGCCAGGCCGATATCCCAGCCAAAAGCCGGGCCGCCAACGATACCGCGTCTCTCGATAAACCCAGGTACCCGGAACGTAGAAGCTCTCTTCGTCGGGCGCCGGGGTGGAAGGAGCGGCTTCTACTGGCGTGGGCGGCGGCGGCAGATACTGCACCTCGGTCTGGTCCGTAGCCGTCCACATGCCGGACGACCATTGCCATTCATCGCCGACTTGTTGCCATTGGCCGGGCACCCAAGTACGGCCCGGAGGTGGGACGCGCCAAAAGCCACTGACCCAAATGTAGTCGTTGCGATCTTGATCCCAAGACCAGTACCCGGGGATCCAAATGACGTTGTCGCCGGCCGGTTTTTCGTCGGGTGGCGTTTCCTCAATCAAAGGCGGAGGTTCCTTGGGAACAAGAGGCAGGGCCTCGGGTCGAGGATCTGCCGGGTTGGCGTAGGCCTCGTGGACCGGCCCTTTGGCAAGGACCTGGCCCTGGTCGGTGTTGCCGGCATCGGATTCTTGAGCCGGACTTGGATTTGTCCAAAACAGCAAGACGCCCAGGCAGGCTGCCCAGGCCACGTTAAATCCAGTTCTTACGCGTGAATATCTCATAGTGGATTGCTCCCTTCACTGGGGCCGGATGGGCCCTGCCTGCACAGTGTTCTTTCAATCAATAAACGTGGGCTCACCCGCTTCTTGCGCTATTTGAGTACGGAAATGCAATCTGCATGCCAAAGGTGTGGCGTTATTAGGAGTTAGACGCTGATAGCAAGCACGGGGCATGAAAAGGCCGAATAACCGGTACATTCCGGCCCTGCATGAAAAGGAGTAAACTAATTTTCGCTTTTGAAAAGGGAAGTGTTATTCGCGTTAGCCAGGCTTACGGCATCGGAACACAAATGCCTGGCCGGCATAGCTCGTCCGGTGCTCGACGGCGGCAAATCCCGCCGCCCGTAAATGGCCGGCGATCTGCGAGGCCGGCAAATAATGGAATCGGCCGTCGCGCGCTTGCCGGCTCAGCCAAAAGCCATACCGATACATGCGCAGCGCGTTTTTGAGAAACCGAGCGGGCTTGCGCGATCGAAAGACGGCGGGCAGTCCTCCGAGCGCAACTTTCCCCCAGGCCGGTTCCGGCACATTGACCGAAAAGACAAAGCACCCGTCTGGTCGCAACACGCGGTGGACTTCCTTCAGTAGGTGCTGATACGCCTCCGTCGTCCAGCACCTGCTCTCTTCGGAATACGACTCGGCGTATTGGATCGCTAACCCGGAGACGACGCCGTCGAAATGCCCGTCCTCCCAGTGCGCCAGCCCTGAGCTGAAATCGGCGTGAAGAAATTGGATCTGTTCCGGCGACGAGGCGCCTATATCGGCGTTTAATTTGTCAATGGCCCGCTGATTTTTGGCGGCGCAGTCCAGCGCGATAATTTGCCCGACGCGCCCACGACTCCGTCGCCATATCGCCCGCGTCAAGTGGCCGCCGCCGCAACCTAGGTCCAGCCAGCGCTCCTCTGAGCCTGGATCAATCCAGTCCGCTGTATCGGCGAGGAGTTCTTGGTAAGGCGGAAGTTCATGCTGACTCCAGAATGCCTTGGCGGTGGCGTCATCGGGCCAGTAGTTGACGGCGGTGGGACTGGTTGCCATGTCTGCCCTTCCCTGGACAAGCAAGTTATCCTTAATGATCCGGGCAAAGTGTAACTAATGGCAGGGGTTTAACGAAGGGCAGTTTTCAAAAGCAACCGCCAACCTGTTCGGCGCTTCGGAATCAGGACGGCAGCTTTGTTCTGGCGATTGGCGGGCCGTTGGTCACTCGAGCGGATTCGTATCGAGAAGGCGGGTTTTGGAGGCGCTTTTCATTTCGAGGTTAACGGTCAGCCTTGTGTCTTCCTTTTGTAGGCCGAGCGAGCCCCGGATATCGATATTCACTTCGCTGCGTATCAAGCGCCCGGCCTCGGCACTGAACCAATAGACGCCTTTGACGCTGTTTGGCTGATCGGCGTTGGGGCTTTTGAATTCCGCCTGAGCCACCTTGATGCCGGGCGCTACAACGCCGTCCTTGGGAAAATCAAAACTCAGTTTGCCGTTTATTTCAATTTCCTGACCTTGCAGAGACCTGTCTTTGGTTTTTTGATCGACGCCTTTGAAAACAAATTGATAATCCCCCTGAAGGAAACCGTAGGGCCCTAAAGGCATTCGTGTGAAATGCGACCACTTGTCGCCACTCTTAGCCGGGTTATCCGGCAGGAAGCCAAAAATCTCCTTCAAGGAAATCATTATCGTGTCTTGATTGAAGACCGACCCCATGCTGTCCGCCTTGGCCTTATCTTCGCCGAGCTTTTTCAAGGCCTCGTCAAAGCCCTTAATGCTTGTGACCTTGCCCCGCGTGTCCATGGTGATCGTAAACGAGACGCCTTTGAGCCGATCCATGAGCTTTGTGACGGCATCGCCGCCGGCTACTTCTCCCTTGAACCGCGCGCCTTCAAACCTTAGCCCTAGCGTGATTTTGTCGCTCTCGACTTTGACCACGTCAAAGCCCAGGACAGTGGTCGCCTCGAATTCTTGCGTAACCGGCTTGCCTATCGAATCGGCTGAGAGCTTGACAGTATCAACCCTTTCGACATAGAACTTTTCGCCTTCCTTGAACTTCCAGCTCAAGCGGATCTGCGCCTTTCCGGGGGCTGGAAAGAAGGTTAGGCAAAGAAGGATGCTTATAGGGACAGACTTCAGCATGGAAAAGCTTTCGATTCTCGGGTCGGCGGTTATACAAGCGGGCTACTTTATTCCTTCTTCGTTTCGCCGGGATTGACTCCGGCCTTGGGATTTGTCTTGGAGTACGTGACCTTGACGGTTTGCTCTTGCTCCATATGCGCTTCGACGGGCTGGCCTAGGGAGGACAAAGTTAGATCGCCTTTGAGAGGCATGGTGGCTTCCATCTCCACCAGGTGCCCTTCCGTCGTGTCGAAATAGATCACGCCTTTTGTCTTATCTTTGTCCACTTTGAGTTCGCCTTTGGTCACCTGATAAGGCTGGTTGGTTTCTTCCTTGGGCAGACGGTATTTCACTCCCGATATGAAGCTGATCTTGTCGTATTCCTTATCGCCGAGCTTGCCTTTGCCGTCGTATTTGTAGCTATTGCTGACCTCGATGACGCCCAAGGGACCAAGGGGCATTTCGACGGGTTTTGGATTCCAAATGTCGCCGGCCTTGATGTTGGACCGATCTGGAAGGTAAGCGGTGAAGGCGAGCTTGGCGGATTGCTTCATCGTGTCTTCGCTGATGATCGCCTTGATCTTCTTCTCGTCTTCATCGCTGCCGCTGGTCAAGCGCTTGATAAAAGCGTCATAACCTTCAAATTTGATGATCTCCATTTTGGGATTGAAGGTGATGGTAAAGGTTGTCCCTTGGATTTTTTCATCCGCCTGGCCCGTGCCCGAAGCGCTCTTGATCATCAAACCTTCAACGGTTTCCTTGAGCACGATAGACCCATCGGACTCTTTTTTCTCGACCTTAAATCCCAACAGCAAGGTTTGCTCCATGTCGAGATTCATGTCTTTGCCGAGGGCTTTCATTTTCTGTTTGGAATTGGTGATTGTTTGTAAAAAGAACGTGTCGCCTTCCTTAAATTTCCACTCAATCGGCGCCTGCGCCCAAGCCGGCAGGACGGCGACGCTCAGGAGTACAAAAAAGCTCGGCCCAAAGCGCTTCAACATGAGAAGTCCTCGGTAGGTGATTATTGCTAGTGCGTCCCCAAGCTTTAATTTTTGGGGTAGAGTGAGAGAACCCGAATTTCTAGCGTTGAGGAAGCTCTAGGTCCCCCCAAAGTTCGTTTCACGAGCTTGAACCACTCTGAGAAACGATCTTTTTATTCGCAAATGCCGATGGCTCTGTAGCTTACGAAAGAGCGTTTCTGCTACCACTCACACACCTCCCTCTAAACCAGCTTGAAACCATTCCGGCAAGCAAGTGGCTCCCTAAGCCTTGATTTTTCGCTAGGGTGAGACGTTTCACGCTGATTTCTTGACACGATACCGAATCCATCAACCCCCAATTTTTAGCGTTGAAGACGCACCAGGTCGCGCTATCCAACCCGACTGCGATCCGAAGAGGCAAGGATGGAAAGCCTGGCCTACGATGGTGCGTGGGTAGTACTAATACGCCATTTATAAGGCGCAAGTTCGTTTAGAGCAAGCAACTGGAGAATCACAGGTTGTCGGCGCCTGGCGAAAGGCTCGCCTGCTTGCCTAGCAGCACTAATAGAGAGACGAGCAGTAGGGCATAAGTCCACACGTAAACGCCATAAACGTGTGCCCATTTGGAGATGCCGTAGAAGCTATCGAGCAGGCTGATGCTTGCGGAGGCCATGAGAAGTGCGGATGCGAGCAACGTTCCAATCAGGTAGCAGTGCAAAGCCGGCGTCAAATCAACATTGACCAGGGCGTAGAGCAATACGGCAAAGGGCAACACCAACGTCACGCAATGGTGCTTCCAGGTCCGTTCACTGAAGAGCAGCATACCAAGAATTACAATGGCGAATTCGGCAGCCAGACGCCAATCGCGCGGCGGCGTGGTCGGCGTTCGGCAGAGCCAGACGACCGCCAAACTAAAAGCGCCCATGCAGCCCTTGATGATCCAGCCGGTAATGCGGTGATCGAGCGACACCACGTTGTCATACCTCAGCGGGACATAGATATTTTCAATAAAATCGAAGTTGCTAAACGATGGGCTGTGCGTAAATAAGCGCACAATGAGGCCGGGCAGAGATTGGTTTTCGTACCCGCTATAGACGATGCCGCCGCCGATATACGGCTCCACCATCTGCCGCCACCAGCTCAGGAATAATTCGGCATTCCTCTCCTGACCTAACCAAATCCCGGGCGCCAGCCAGAGGAAAAGAACTAGGCCCACGCCTATGCCCAAGAGCGTCTTCCAGGAACGTTTCCAGACAAAATAAGGCACAAACAAGGCCGGCGTCACCTTGCACGAAACGGCCAGGGCCAGAAGGAGGCCGCAGAGAACCGGCCAATCGCGATAGAAGGCATAGAGCCCGGCGATAACCAAGAACAAAATAAACAAGTTGATGTTCCCATGCGTCAAATCACCCATCAAAGGCCAGATGCTCAGGAGCACTACCCCTTCCTTGGCCCATGGCGGAAACGGTCGACCGTTTTCTTGGACCATCAGAAATACCCAATGCAACGAGAGCAGCAGCAGGCCGGCTTTCAAATAAAACCAGGACAAGGCTTCCAGGAGGGCAGAAAAAGTGGAAAGGTTGGCAAAGGGACTGAGCAGGATCGCCATGATGGGCGGGTTAGGATACTGATAGCGCTCGTAAATGTTGTCGCCTTCCCAGAGACCGAGCAGCGGATCGTTCCAGCGCAGGATGGCGGAGCGCCCTGAATTAACGGTCACCTTACGGCCATACTGAACGCCGACAACAACAAAAAGGCCGACTAGCCCAATCACCAGCCAACGCTGTCGGGCAAGTAAAGAAGATTGGGCGTTTGTGCCAAGGCTCATAGGCCAGACATCCTTGCCTGCAGGGGGGCTTTCCATTTCGGGCACCCTACCGGTGTGAACAAAAAGGTTAACCCGGCGACCCGATTCAGACAAGGCGAGTCACGGAGCCAATTGCCACATTCCTAGCGGCCTTACTAGACCAGTTCGGCCACGGGTTCGCGGTCGTCGAGGATGTACATGGGCCGTCCGCTGCCGTTGGGGAAGGTCTGCGCGGCATCAATGCCGAGCGCTTGATAGAGAGTGCTGAGAACTTGGGATGCGGAATAGCGGCGGTCCTTGGGGTATTCGCCGCGAGCGCTGGTGGCGCCGATGGCTTGCCCCATCTTGAGGCCACCGCCCGCAACGAGAGCTGACATCACCGGCGCCCAGTGATCGCGGCCGCCGTTGTTGCCGTTGATTTTCGGGGTCCGGCCAAATTCGCCCCACATAATCGTGACCACATCCTTTTCCATACCCCGGTCATTTAGGTCTTGGATCAGTTGAGCGACGCCGCGATCCACTTGGGGCAATTGCTTGCGTAGAGTTCTGAAGTTGCTCTCATGCGTGTCCCAGCCGCCTATGGACAAAGTCACGCAGCCGACGCCCGCCTCGATCAGGCGGCGAGCGGTTAGGAATTGCTCGACACCCTTGTACCGGTCGCGCGAGCGCGGCTCTTCCTTCGTTATGTCAAGAGCCTTGCGCACGTTCCCAGAGGCAATCATGTCAAACGCGCGGGTGTTGAAGGAATCCATGCCGTGCATGGTTCCCGTGGCATCGATGTCCCGGCGAATCGTGTCGAAGGAGGAGAGCAACGTCTTGCGGTCGTCCATGCGAACGACATCGACGCCGCCGGCCAAGCGGAGATTTTGCAATCCTGGCCCGCCGGGCGTGAACGGGCGATGGGCCACGCCCAAAAAGCCCGGTTCCGTGCCGGGCGACATGCCGCGCAGGCTCACAAACGGCGGAATGTCGCTCGTCTGGGAGGTGCGCATCTTAGACATGACCGCGCCAAAGCAGGGATGATGCGCGGTGCGGTTGGTGTTTTCGCTATAGCCCGTCATCACCAGCGAATCAGAGTGTTCATCAACTGAAGTGATGGACCGAATGACGGCCAACTTGTCCCACATCTTGGCTTGGAGTGGGAAATGCTCGCAAATCTGCACCCCGGCAACATTGGTCGGGATCGGCTTGAATTCGCCGCGAAATTCTTTGGGCGCGTCGGGTTTGAGATCATACATGTCCATGTGAGATGGCCCACCGGGCAAGTAGATCATGATGGCGGATTTCGGGGACGACGAAGTACTCGAGGCCGCCCCCGCTTTGAGCCGCAGCATTTCCGCCAGAGTTAGGCCGGCCCCAAAGGCGCCGATCTTTAGGAAATTGCGGCGCGATAATCCGTCGCAGAAAGCCTGCCTGGCGCCCCAAAGTGTCAACATGGCAATACCCCCCCTAATGATCACCATTAGTTGCCGAGACGAAATCAATCGTAACCCTATCCGGAATTGGGGGCAACCAGTTTTTGGGCCACTTAGATCCGCATGCCAGATCAGACCGCCGGGTGCGTCCACGGCCTGCGGTAGGGCCTCTTAAGCAGCTTGGTTGCCTCGTCGTCGCCGACGCACTGGTGCTTTTCCGGGTCCCAGGTAATTGTGCGGCCGATCTTTTCGCTGAGGTTGGCCAGGATGCAGCTTGCCGAGGAAATGTGCCCTTGCTCGATATCCGCGACCGGCTTGCTGCGGTTCTCCCGAGCCTTCAGGAAGTTGAGCCAGTGCGCCCGAAGGGCAGGCGCGACATGCTGTTCGAGGTCCTTTTCCGTTTTGTCCTCGGGGTACTTTTCCAACTCGTAGGTCACGTCCTTATGGACCGCCTTGCCACCCCCCATCGGAATGAAGTCGTAGCTCATGACGCTGGCCTTGAGCGTTCCCTTGTCTCCATAAAACGTGGCGCCCCAGGGATAGTGCGGGTCGGGCGAAGCGCCGTAGGTCCGGTGCTGCCAGACGACATCGAAGTCTGGATACTCGAACGTAGCTGACTGCGTGTCGGTGATGTTGGCTTTGCTCTTTTTGTCGACGAAGATGCCCCCGGCCGATGAGACCCGTTTGGGCCAGCCGAGGTCGAGCATCCAGCGGACCATGTCGAACATGTGAATGCACATGTCGCCGACGATGCCGTTGCCGTATTCCATGAATGCCCGCCAGGAACGCGGATGAACGAGCTTGTTGTACGGCCGCATCGGGGCGGGGCCGGTCCACATCTCGTAGTCCAGATTCTCGGGCGGCTTCGTGTCCGGCGGGTTTTCACTGGTCCGCATGGGGTAATAACAGTAGACCTCCACGAGTCCAATCTTTCCGAGCCGGCCCGTATCGAGAAACTCCTTCTTGGCCTGGGCCAAGTGCGGGGTGCTCCGCCTCTGGGTGACGACCTGCACGACCTTGTTGTGCTTCCGCGCGGCCGCGACCATCGCCTGGCCCTCGGCCACGTCCACGCTGATCGGCTTCTGCACCCATACGTCGGCCCCGTACTCGCAGGCGGCGATCATCGGCAATGCGTGCCAGTGATCCGGGGTTTCGACCGTCACGATGTCGAGATCCTTTTCCTTGAGCAGATCGCGGTAATCGTGGTAAGTCCGCGGCTTTTTCTTCGACGCCTGGCGCTGGGAGACCATATCGGCGGCCTCGGCGAGCATCTTCTTATCGACGTCACAGAGCGCGACGACTTCGGCGGGCGCCACCTGGAGAAGGCGGAAGATCGAGCACTTGCCGTACCAGCCGGTCCCGATCACGCCGACCCGCAGCGGCTTGGACTCGGCGGCGACGAAGTAGCCGCTTGCGGACAGGGCAAGCCCGGCCGCCGCGGATGATTTAAGAAACAATCGGCGATCCATGGGGATTCTCCTTGAAAAGTTGCTCATTGGGGGATTTCGAGTTTACTACGGGGGCCTGCATTCCGCCTCAAGATACCCCTCTCAACGAGCAAGCGATAGCTTTTCAATAGAGCTTTTGACACTTTGACGGGCAGCCCGCCAAAAATACGTTGCATTGCATGCGCCCCCACCCGCGCACCCCGGTTCCAATGAGCGTCTATTGACGTCAATGAGCAGCAAAGTGGAGAGCTGGTCTGAATTCAAGAACTTTTCTACTCACTTGCGTTGGTCGCCATGGCCACGCCACCGGCCCGGAGTTAGCCTCTTTGAGGTTCTCTCGTTGTAACGAAATGGAAGAGCCTTGGATTAGAGGCGCGGTCTCACTAGGAATGCCCCATCGATTTGGTTCTCTCCATTTCGCCTGACCCCCCTCGGAAAGAAATGGAAAGCATATTGGGGCGGGCTGCGGCTAATAGCGTGGAAGGGACCATTTGCTCTGGAGTCGCGGATTCCGCCGCCGGAGCGGCGGCCTGCTTTCCATCCGAAGCTAATCACGAAAAGTCGAAAGTCGCTGTCGAAAACACGCAAAAAGAGTTGAAAGGACGCTTTCGCTTTGTTTTCATGGGAGGTAGGTCGTTTTTCATGGGGGGTAGGTGGGGAATGAAAAACGGAATCCAAGTGCGCATGAACCCGTTGCAACGCGGGGGCGTTCTCCCGCCGGGCTAGACTTGACCCAGAAGGCGTTCATTCGCGCTTTTGAAAGCGATCCCGGAAACGGTCGGGACGGCCGTTTAGCCGTGCGCCGGAGGCGGGCGGAGTTGCAATATCAGTGGTAACGGCTTGGCCGCTTTGCGCGTTATCGCCGGGAGAAGCGCCATAGACCGTAGTGGTTTCCTCGGCGACTAAAGGCTCCTTGCTCTGATCGCTGAGAAGTTCCACGCGAAAAAGGCCTTCAACGGCTTCACGGGCTTGGACCTCAACCAAGTAGCTAGCCGATTGACCGGGCGCCAAGGCAGCCAGGGGCGAGAAGCCAACGCGCTGCGCTTCCACCTTCCCCTGCGTCGGCCCGTCGACTTGCAGCACATTGAAGGCAACCGGCACTTCGGCCATTACTCGAATGTTGGCGGCTGCCAAAGTGCCCTGGTTGGTGACGGTGATCTTGTATGCCGTCTTGCCGCCTATTTCGACTGGGTCCACGGTGTCGACAACGTCCAGATGGAGAGCCGGGAGCCCGTCAATTTGCAAAGACGCCTTAGCGTGAGCCTCGTGAGCGCCGAGTTGTGATGTCGCTTTAACCTCAATAGTCGCTTGCGCGGATAACTCTTCACAGCGCGTTGTGACCTGAAAGCGCCTATGCTCCCGCGACGCCAAGTAGTTGATGCTCCAAGACACCCCTGTCCCGCCTCCCTCACGAACCGTCATTTCTCCGCCGGGCGCAACGTTTAGGCAATGGAGTTCGGAGGGCACAGTGAGATTGACCAGCACGTTGCCAAGGGGCCCTTCGCTCAAATTAGCGACATCGATATCCCAAACGGCCGGCCGGCCCAGGTAGCGCTTGCTGGGGCCTTTGATTGAAAGGGCTAACGGCGATGCCTTGGCTTGTGCCGTTAACAGCCTGTTGATCCGGTCTTTCAGGTCCCCATCCGCTGTGGCGAAGACGGTGATGGCCAGTTTTGCGCTCTGGCGCGGGATCAGCGCGAGCGGATAAGTTCGGCTGGCGCCCGCCGGAAGATCCCCGACCATGAGCGCCACGGGATTGGCTTTAGTTTCATGCTCCAGGCCGGGATCGAAGCCGGCTTCGAGCCGGACATGAGTAGCCGCTTGTGGACCGTTATTTACAACAGCTATCTGGTAAGCAATGGGCGTCCCCAGCTCGGCGGTTTCCGGGCCCTTGAGCGTGACCCTCAGCGGCGATGCGAAACCGGGAGGCGCGGGCGCAATGACGTCGTCGCGGTCGTTTTTCGTATTGACCGCCGTGCCTGCCGCAGAACCAGCAGGGTAAGAAGCATGGATTGCAGAAGGCGGATTGTTGGCTGGCTTTTGGGCAAAATCGGGAAGCGCCAAATACGGTGAAATCTCTCCCGGAGACTCAGCGAAACCGGCACATCCAACCGAAGCGGCTAAACAAATCGTCCATTGAACAAGCCACTTTTTCCACGCCGAGAGACGGTTTGTGCGCTCCATCGCCACGTCAGCCCCCCCTCGTAGGCCAGGCTTTCCAGTCTGACCTGAACCGCT
>JBJMQT010000151.1:0-28003 GCA_045802525.1 Gemmataceae bacterium | reverse complement strand
CCGCCCCGAAGCCAGCAAGGGCTTTGTCTTGCTTGCCAAACGTTGGGTTGTCGAACGAACCTTTGGATGGATTGGCCGCTATCGACGCTTGAGCAAGGACTACGAACGGCGGAGCGATTCGAGCGAAGCCATGGTGCAAATTGCTTCGATCCATTTGATGCTCCAACGTCTGGCCCCCAGCGAATCGAGATTGGCTAATGGCTACACCGCAAATCGGATAAAGCGCGCTGCGTGACCTTTAGGAACACCCTCTTACTGGGAAAACGAGCGTGCGTATAGGGTTCTTCAACAAATCCTATCTCGGTGCAATGGTGGACCTAAATTGTCCTATGTGGCGAAGTGGGACATCGTTTGTATCACAACAGAGAAAGAAGCGAAGCGGCAAACGTTCAAGTTCGTCTTCGCAATTGCGCGTCACAAGGTCATGAAGTTGATCGATGAAGCGGTCGTTCGTGATAGGATGAGCGATTAATGTCCCGCAGAAGGATTCTTGAATGCGAACCTCATTCGTTCTGACAATGCTATTGGCTTATGGCACACCCTTCTTTCTGCCTAGGACCTCATTTGCAGAGTCTGTTGTCGCCGAAAGCATCGAGTGGGTCTTGACGGCCTCGGACCGGGTTGCCGTGGGCAAAGTTGTCAAGGTGGATCAGGTCACCGGTACCGACAAAAAGGACTACCAGGTGGTAACGGCGGAGATCTCCACAACCATGAAAGGCGAGCAAGCCGACCGGGTGGCCTTCCTGGTTGACCACTACATTAACAAGGATCATGCCAAACACTGGATGGATGAGGGAATTCCCCTCTTGTTCTGCCTGGTCAAGAACGACGGCAAGCGCATCCCCGTTCCTGTCGATAAGGTTACCTGGGTTATACGCGAGGATGGCAACAATCCAGACGCAGTTCTCTTGGGCAAAAGCAAACACTATTGGACGGGCTGCATTCCGGTTCTTACCCGCGATTTTGATGTGCTCACGGATAAGGAAACTATTTTGAGATTTTTGGGACAAACGCTAAAGGCGTCGAAAAATGATCGAACCTTGCAGTCTTGTACCTGTCTTGTGCCGGGCCGGACAGCCGTCTACGAAAAACTGTGGGCATTAGGTTCAGTTAGGCTAATTGTGCCTGTCGATGAAAAGCTTGAAACGTTAGGCCGAAGTCGGTGCAGTTCCGAATCGTCCATCTATAGGAAGGATGGTGCGAAGATTTTGCGCCATTTCAAGAATGATAAAAACGTTGCAATCCTTAGGATGCTGCTTAGCGATAACGCCACGTCTGATTCAACCAGCCATGAATTGGTCCGGGGCCAAATGAAGTTGGTTTATCGGAAAAAGGAGTACCCCGTCCGGCAAGCAGCCTTTGCCGCATTGCGTGAACTTGGAGTCAAAGTTGATAAGCCTGTATTGGAAGAGTTGCTCGAAGGGAGTGACGATCCATAACCCTCATCAGACGAGCAAAAATAAAGCGGTAAGCCGCGGGTTTCGCCCGGCCGGAACGAGTTCCAACACTTGGCCGGATCCGCCCTACGATAAAGTGGGTCACCGTGACAGTCTTTACCGAAATCTCGCGCAAGACCTACTTGCATCTTCATTCCCATCGAGGCGGTGGTCAAATTCGCAACGTTCTCGCCGCATAAATTGATTTACCGACTTCGGAGTTTGCCATGAGAGCGACCATGTCACTAGCGGTGGCCTTTGTGCTCGCCACCGTAGGCCGCGGGCTTGCAGAGGACGAGAAGAGTCCAGACTACTCAAAGAAGAGCATAGCAAAGTGGATCGTGGCTCTAAAAGATCAAGACAATCCCAACTCTGCGGTGGTTGCACGTCAGGCCTTAGGTCCTAATGGCCCCTACGCAAAGACGGCAATTTCCGCTTTGATCGATGCTCTAGATGAAAAGGAAGAGGCCGCCCGTCTTGAACTTGTTGCAGTGCTGGCCGATTACGGTGTGGCGGCCGAGCCCAGCCTTGTCCGTGCGCTCAAGAGGCCTGAAGCGTTGGTCAGAGTGGGAGCCCTTTACGCACTAGGAGGACTGAGCCAGGAGTCAAATGAGGCCGTTACAGCGATTATCGGCACGCTTAAGGATCCAATCCCTGAGGTGCGCATAGCCGCAGCCTTATGCCTAAACGGGGTTGGCGGGCATAGTGACAAGGCGGTTCCTGCGCTTGTAGTCGCCCTGCAAGATAAGAACGATCGGGTTAGGGCAGCGATTCTTCAGTCGCTGAGCAAAATGGGTTCCAAGGCCGAACCAGCGGTCCCTGCTCTAATATCCGAGTTGAAAGACAAAGAGAAACATGTCCGTGATGAGGCAGCGTGGACCTTGATGAAGGTCGGACCCGCTGCGAAGGCCGCCATTCCAGCACTGATTGAAGCCCTCCAAAATAAGAAGGAACCCGTCGACAGAGTTAGAATTGCGCAAGCACTTGGCGCTATCGGGTCTGCAGCAAAAGAAGCGGTCCCAGCGCTAGTTAAGGCTTTGGAAGATCCTGACGATGAATTGCTCCAAAGATGGGCTGCCATCGCATTGGGCGGAATTGGGCCGAATGCCAAAGGCGCCGTACCGAAACTCATTAAGCTCGCGGAGAACAATAAAAATAGCTTACAAGGTGACGCGATCAACGCCCTAGGAATGATTGGTCCCGATGCAAAGGCCGCTGTGCCGATTCTCATAAACCAACTCGACAACCATAAGTATCTTTTTTTTGAGATGAACGTCGCGGACGCTCTTGGCGGGATCGGACACGAAGCCAAAGCCGCTCTTCCGGCCCTGTTGGCGCTTGCCCGCAACCTCCGGACGGATTCTCAACTCCGAAAAGCTGCCGCCTTAGCCGTTATCAAAATCGATCCCGAAATCGCAGCCAAAGAAAACATGGAGCTTGCCTACCTCAATGTACGACTGGGAAAGGCCCCTTCCGTCAAACTCGCTCCACGCCCCGATTTGACAAAGGAGAAGAAGAAAGTCATTAAGGCATTGATTGCTAAACTCGCTGAAATCAAGGACCCAGACTTTGGCATGTCCGCCACCCTTACGGGGCATGCATTTGCACCGCTGCCCGATCAAGAGCACTGGGGAATGGGCCTATTGACGGACCATGGCACCAAGACATCCGATGTATTTCGAAGTCTCGTTGAGATCGGCCCTGATGCACTACCTTTTCTCCTCGAAGCGCTAGAGGATAAAACGCCAACTAGACTTAGAGTGGGTCACAACTCTGGCCCAATAGGTTTCATGGGATTTGGGACCGAACTTCACGGGAATCCGCTCAATTCAATAGAACGGCGTGTCCTTTTAGATGAAACAACTCATGAAAACGATGAGCATGGCTCCCCACCTGATCAGTACACGGTCAAGGTCGGCGATGTATGCTTCGTCGCCATCGGGCAGATCGTTGGCCGATCCTACCAGGCCGTCCGCTATCAACCAACAGCCATTGTTGTGATTAACAGCCCAGTCGAGAAGAGAATACTGCGCAGCCGTGTAAGGGCGATCTGGTCCAGCAAGGATCCGGCCAAGAAACTATTGGACTCGTTGCTCATCGATTACTCAACGGAGGGTGTGTTCAACGGTAAGTCGCTGGATGGTTGGTATGAGGGCAGCAACCGCCAAATCCAAGCGACCATGCGTTTGCTGTACTATTTCCCCAAGGAGACGATCCCCTTGATAGCCCAGCGGCTAAAATCATTCGATGTGCGGGACGCTGACGCGGATGATTGGATGAAGCGGGAGGTAAGAAACGGTGTCCGAACGCTCGATTTCATCAAGGCCGTTTCGTGGTGCCAGGCTTCCGAAATCCAAGAAGAGCTGACAGACATTTATAAGCGCACACACGATGCTGAAATAAAAAAGATACTTCAGGCAGGCCGGAAATAAGAGGCAAGCGGTGACGATGATAAGTCAGTCCCCTCGTGCCGAAGCTCTGCTTCGGCACGAAAGAAAGTGGTCGGCCATCACGACCCGCGGCCCTTAACCCTTCTGGCATGCCGCTCCCAGGCCCGCAAATCCACCACTATTCGTCCCAGGGGATGTATCGCCCGGATGCGCGCGAAAACTCATTATATGGGGATGTCGAATTCCGAAATTGGCAACATGGCAACGTCGGTCCGCGCAATGAGCGTCGGCGACCAATCTTGAATGTCACTTACACGGGACGTTCGTTGGTTCCGTTTTTCACCAGGGGTGTGAGGCGACGCCGTGAAGGAATTTCCGGCCTGAAGGGCCGGTTCTATCAGCCCAGGTCGAAGGCCTGGGGACGGCGTGGCGATCCGGTTTCGGCCCTGTAAGGGCCGTTCGTTATCACTAGGGTTCTCTCGGACGCCCGCGGAGCGCATCAGCCACGACGCCGGGCCTCTGGTGAACGGCCCTTTCAGGGCCGAAATGTTTCCGTTTATCCGTGTCCCAGGTCTTCGACCTGGGCTGGTAGAACCGGCCCTTCAGGCCGGAAGGCAGAAGACTATATCCTTGACGACGTTGACCGTATCCTTCACGGCGTTGGGTGTGAGGAGGATGAAAAACGGAAAACGATTGCTCATTTCGGCGGCAACAAGGCCGGAAAGAGGTCCTTGCCATTTCTGCGTGTCGAAGCAGAAGTAGGCTTTGAGCCCCTTTCAGCCGCGGACCGGCGCCCCGAATGCTTTCCATTTCTTTCCACGGGGGGCCAGGCGAAATGGAGAGAACCAAATCGGAGGGGTCTTCCCGGCGAGCGAGACCTTAGGTTCCGTTTTTCAACCCAAAGTCCCGTTTTTCACCCCTAGCTTCCGTTTTTCACCAGGTAATTCCGTTTTTCATCAGGGGTGGGAGGGGGATGAAAAACGGAAAACGATTGCTCATTTCAGCCTAAACGGCCGGCGGCAGAGTGTCGGGAGACCCTCCGGCTCAAGTGCCGACCCTCTAGACCCGCACACACTGAGCTAGAGGGTCAGAGGGTCGGCCGCCAACACGGAAGTGACGCTCCGCTCTTACAACGTCTTCAAATACTCGATCACGGCAAAGCGCTGCTGGTCGGTTAATTTGTCGCCGAAGGTGTGGCCGCCGTTGCCTCGTCCGGGCAAGGTTGTGTCGTAGATTTTGCGCTGTTCAATTGCCGGCAACTTCGGATCGGCGCCTCGATCAAGCAATTGAATTTTCCAGCCGAGTTTTTCTTTGTCGTAGGCCGCTTCATCGGTCTCGAACGACCGGGTGAAGAACCGGGGCCGGCCTTTGGAATTGAGAACGTCGTACACGGTCGGGGCCGAACCATTGTGAAAGTACGGGGCGGTCGCCCAGATGCCGTCGAGCGGCGGCGCCTGGTAACCGGCCGAGGGTTTCGTGGGCATGCCGTCGGCGAACCAGCCGGGATTCTCTTGAGCGAACCAGCTGGCGTTGTAAGCCGCGTTGAACTTTTCGGAGATGCCACGATAACGCTTGGAGTCCGTGCCGATTTCCGATAGAGGCACGATCTTGTTGGGATAGGTGCCGTTTTCTCCATAGGTTCCATGGCAGCGAGCGCAGGTGTTCTTGAAAAGCTTCTCGCCCTGATTGGCTAAGTTCCGATCAATCGAAAAAGGATATTTGGGCGGTTCTAGGGTGAGCAGATAGGCCTGGATATCTTTGAAAGTCGCTTCTTCTCTTTCGAAAACGGAGGGCGGGTTGAGCGGGCTCATCATGAACTGCATAATGGAGCGAACGGAGCGGGCGTCGGCGCCGCCTGTCCAGTACATGGTTTTCTTCTTCTTCAGAAGCCACCAGGCGGGTGGATCTTCACACAAGTCGTCCTTGAGTTCGAGATTGACTGGCCGCTTGCGCAGTTTGAGATCCGGTTCACGAAAGCCGAGCAGGAAGACCGCCATCGCCGCGGCTTCCGACGTGCCGCGTACGTTGGTGAAGTGAAAGGGGGTCCGGCCCGCGCCGCCTTGGGCTTTGCCCAGTTCCTCGGCGAAGGCCTGAAAATCCAGCGTAGAATTGCCCAGCCCTACGTAGCTCTTGCCACAAATCGATCCTCCGTGGCAGAGCAGGCAGTCGGTGGCAATGGCTTTTACAAGCAGCGTGGCGTCTTCGCGCATGCCCATGGGGTAACGGCCGTTGGGATAGGGCGCGGGGTGGAGACCGTAGCGCTTGGCGAAGACTTTGTCGTAGTCGAGCGGTGGCTGCTTGGCCCCCTCCTGCCAAACTTTCCAGGCGTTTTCGTAAGCGTAAATCGACATGGTGGCAGGGGTAAACGCGCGGCCCAAAAGCGCCTTCTTGCCGCGCTCGGCAGGCGTCAATTCCGCGGCAGTCAAACCAAGCGATAAATGCGCTAATGAAATGGCTACGATGACTACGCGGAAACCAAGCCGCATTGAGAGGATCTCCAAATCGAGCCGAGAACCGCTTTCGGGCTAAATCATTTCCTATAGTTTACCAGGATGTATTCCATTCAGCCCTGTTTATTCATGTAATCGGCCAGGGGCGATAGGACTGCCCACTGCCGAGCCTTGACCGAGGCCAAGGATTTATTTCGGGCAAAGATTGAGTCAAGATTCGTAACACGGCGATTACGTAACATTCGTCTACATGTTTGTGGATAACGCTTTACGGCGAATGAGGTCGCTGGGTGTTATGAATGTTATGAAACGAGACACCGAGGGAGAAGCGTTTATGAGCCTTCGCACGTTCCAACCGGGAGATGAAGCGGCCAAGGTGAGCATTTACAACGAAGCCGCCGCGGATCTGCCTAAGTTCAAACCAGCCACGTTGGACGAAGTGCGGCGGCGCTGCCTGGCGAAGGAATTCGACAAAAGCAGCATATTGCTGGCGTTCGAAGGCAATCAAGCCGTCGGTTATGCGAGTTTTTCAGCCAATGGCCGAGTTAGCTATCCGTGGTGCCGCAAGGGCCATGAGAGTATGGCCGAACCTCTTTTGCAAGCGGTCTTCGATGCCATGAAGGAGCGGGGTTTGGCGACCGCCTTTGCCGCCTATCGAAGCGATTGGCCGGCGGTTAAGGATTTTTTCCTCGCTCACGGCTTCAGTCAAGCGCGTGAAATGGTCAATTACATCCTCGACCTGGCGGAGATGCCTACACCCGCAGCGATGCCTGGCAGTGCGATGTCTTCCTTGAGTCCGGACGATTTGTCCGATGTGATGGCTCTGGCCCCGTTGGCTATTCGGGTCGAGTCGCGGGACGCTTTGGAAAAGCATCTCTTGCAGAATGTCTACTTCAAGGCTTCGGACGTCTTTGTCCTGCGCGACCGCACCACCAAGAAAGCCCTTGGCGTCGGCCTGCTGATTGAAAATGCCGCCTATGGGGATCCCCGTGCGGTGGATTCCAACATGCCTTGTTTCCGTCTCGGCGCCTTTGGCACAGAAGGCATGGCCGTGAAGAGAATCAACGGCATGTTTAGCTTTCTCGTCAAACCAGATCGGGATGCCAACCGCCTCGGTCTGGAATTAATGGGCCATGCGGCGCGCCGGTTGGACGCGAGCGATGTAGCCACGTTCGCAGCCCAAGTGCCGACCGATGTGCCGCACCTGGCTCGCTTTTACCACCAGTATTTTCGCCGGCAGGGAAGTTTCCCCGTCTTCGAGCGGAGATTGTAAGAGCTGTTAGAATTCAGCCAGCACTATTCGGGACCAAAGCGCCTGCTAGAAAGCGACCGCAATTGAAGACGAGGTTACACCATGCCATTTGCCGCCGCCTTGTCCACCAATGCCAAGACTCTAATAGCGCTAGAGGAAGTATGCCAAGAAATCCAAGCTCGGATTGGCGACCCTCCTGAGTTGGCAGCGGTCTTTTTCTCTCCTCACCATGCGGAGGATATCAATGTAGCGGTGGAAAAGATCCGGCAAGGCTTGCAGCCTCGGTGCTTAATCGGCTGCATGGGTGAATCGATAATTGGCAACGACAAGGAAATTGAAGAAAAGCCGGCTCTGAGTTTGTGGGCAGGCAAATGGAATCAGCCGGTCCAAGTCGATCCCTTTCATCTCGTCCTGGAACGTACGCCGGATGGGTTCAGTTTAATGGGGTGGCCCGACAGCCTGGTCAACGCCGATCCGAAGCATTCCGGATTATTGCTTCTAGGCGAGCCGTCGAGCTTTCCCATCGACTTTTTTCTCAAGCAAGTCAACGATTCGAACCAAGGACTGCGCGTCTGCGGCGGCATGGCCAGTGGCTCGGGGGGACAGGCGTCTTGTCCGTTAGTCTTAAATGAACGTATTCTCGATCACGGCGCCGTGGGCGTTGTGCTGAGCGGCCCGACTATTCGCTGCATTGTCTCGCAAGGCTGCCGACCAATCGGCAGGCCCATGGTAATTACTAAGGCACAAGAGAATCTGATTTACGAACTGGGCGGAAAGACGCCGCTCGTGCAGCTACAGGAACTCTGGCCCGAATTAGGGGAGCGCGATCAGAAACTCTTTCAGCAAGGCTTGCACATTGGTCGGGTCATTAACGAATACCAGGCCGAATTTCAGCGCGGCGATTTTCTAGTGCGCAACGTCCTGGGTTTGGAGAGGTCATCGGGCGCACTGGGATTAAACGATTTGGTGCGCGTCGGTCAAACGGTGCAGTTCCATGTCCGCGACGCCGAAAGTGCCGACGAGGACCTTCACGCCCTTCTGCAACTGGACTTACAGGCCCATGACAAGCCGCCTAGCGGGGTTCTGGCGTTCACGTGCAACGGCCGAGGTACGCGACTATTTCCAGAGCGCCATCATGACGCGCGTGTTATCAGGGAAGAGACCGGGGCTATACCGCTGGCTGGTTTTTTCGCGCAGGGAGAACTTGGGCCGGTGGGAGGGCAGAATTTTATCCATGGATTTACCGCTAGCTTGGCCTTGTTTGAAGATTAGCCTGCCAGACGCTTGGGCTTGCGCGCGATATTGAAGAGATCGAAAATCTCTTGTTCCGACAGTCCTAAGCGCGGCGGAGAACTATTGCGCTCAATTAGGTTGTCAAACAGCTGACGTTTACGTTCAAGCACCTCGGCGATGCGCATTTCGATAGTTTCCAAAGTCACGAACCGGGTCACAAAGACTGGCTCCTTTTGCCCAATGCGGTGAGCGCGATTGATTGCCTGGTCCTCAACAGCAGGATTCCACCAACGATCGAAGAGGAATACGTAATTTGCAAATTGAAGGTTCAACCCCACGCTGCCGGCCCCGTAAGTCATCAGGAGAACATGTTTATTAGAGTCCTGTCTGAATTGTTCCAAGATGGCCTGTCGCTGGCACATGGGAATGCGTCCGTGAAATTGCAAAGGCCCCAATGGCGCAAGCGCTCCAGCCAAGACTTGCAACGGATCGACCCATTGACTGAAGACGATAGCCTTACGGCCGCTTTCCGCCACCTCGGCCAGATCGGCTTGCAACTGATCGAGCTTGGAGCTTTGGCCGGTTAAAGGGTCGAAGTTGCAGATTTGTTTGAGGCGCATGATCAACTCAAAGACATGCTGCACGGTGATCGTGTCGCCCAGTTCATTCAAGTGAACGATCCCCTCCTTTTCCGCGCGGACATAGGCTTCACGCTGAGGGGGGAGCAATTCCACATAAGCGTCGCGCACCGTCTTGGAAGGTAGGTCGGTTAACACATCGTCCTTGGTGCGGCGGAGAATGCAGTCGCCGGTCAGATGGGCCAGTTGTTTAGCGAGGGCATCAGCGGGAACGCGATCCGGATCAACGAAGCTGAAGAGGTTGATGAGATCTTCAGTTTTATTTTCAATGGGCGTGCCCGTCAAAGCCCAACTGCGATCACGTGGAATGCTGCGCACTACTTGGGCGGTTTTCGAGTCGCGATTTTTGATGCGCTGAGCTTCATCCAGCACGACCACATCGAAGTGCAGCTTGCCTTCTTCGAGCCAGCCAGCGTCTCGAGTGAGAAGCTCGTAGTTAATCAGCTTAAGGGGGCAATTGGAAACGAACCAGCTAGTCCGGCGATCGTTCGCATCGCCGCTGATCACCTCAAAAGGCACCTCCGGCGCCCAGGACCGGAGTTCTCGCGACCAGTTTGGCACTAAAGACTTGGGGCATACCAAGAGACCCTTTCGCACCAAGCCGCTATGGAAGAGCAAGCGCAAGGATAGAATGGCCTGCATGGTCTTGCCAAGACCCATTTCGTCGGCAAGCAGAGCCGCATGGCGTGGCATCAAGAAGGCAATCCCCTCGAGCTGATAGGGATAGGGCTTGAAGGGAACCTCAACCTGCTTGCCTACGAACAGGTTTTCTAGGGGCGGCTGAAGTAGATAAAGCAACCGATCTTTGAACTGGACGGCATCTACAGGCGGCTGTAATCGGGTGCTTCGAGTCCGCTGGAGGTTTTCGGATGGGATAGGCGCCTTGTCATCTAAAGCGCGCGAAGATGGGTTTTCTTTTCGGCTCAGCGCTCGCAATCCCAGGTCCCCCGGAACCGACTCGGCGGGCGCGGGAAATCGCCAGCCTTTCGATTCGACTTCCGGTTTCATCTTGCCGAGGCTTCGGATACCGGGCCTGTCCAAGTCGAGAGGCGCAAGCCTAACGGATGGCTGAAGCGCACGGTCTAGGCCGGGCCAATGCCGTTCCTGAATGAGGAGTTGAAGGTTCAGGCACTGGACCTCCATGTAGCGTTCGGCAGGGGCACAGTCGAGCGTCACCGTGGAGCAGAGCACTTGAGGCCGCCGATCGTATCCCAATGCGAGAGATTTAGGCACTCTTAGTGACTCCCATCTTACGGGCCTCGCCTATCGCTTCACGAACACGAAAGAAGGGCTCGGCCAAATCAAGAACGCCATCGAGCCGGTCCAGCAGCGGCGCTAGGCATAGAGAATCGCCCGGAAAGCGCGGATGGCGGTGAAGCGGCCACCGGGATCCTTCCACAGGGCAACGTCCCGGGAGAGGGAGTGAGTCGGTATTGTCCCGTTGCCCAAGCCAAACGACCGGCACTTCGCAGTGGAAACGCAGGTCTAAAGCGGCTTGGCAATCGGTTATGATGAAGTTGGCCGCTGTCGAAGTCTTTTCCACCAGCGTTCGACCAACCAGATCGGCACAGATATAGGGGCTCAGGGTATCGCCATAGAGGATTTGCTGGACTCGATTGGGCTGAACCGACGTCGTCAATCGAAACTCCAGCGGCCTGCCCCATTGGTTCGTCACCAAGAAACCGCCTACATAACTATTCCCTTCTTGCAGGACTGTGAGAAACCCTAGATTCAAGGCAACATGCGGAGTTGTCTCGACCACGCATTTTTCCTTTCTGGCCTTCCGGAGCGGGGAGTCGCGATTTGGAACTTTCGATGGGTACAGTCATAGTCTCGGGCAATCCGCGCTTGGACTTGAGCCGTTGGAGTTGAGGACTCTAAGGAAGCTGTGCGTGTCGCGCAGAATGGGGAAGCCGTACACGGAGTAACGCGCGTGGCGGGCTTCGGGATCCCTTATTGGATAGAGTAGCGATGTCCGCCGCCAAAGCTTGCAATCGAAATACGCAAGATTGCCAACCGCGCAACACCGATACAAGGATTGTTCGGGTGAAATTCGAGGTCAGCATGACTGGATTCCGGCTAGCTTTGCCGCTAATATACCTTAGTTGATATACATGATGAACATTTTTTTCGTGGACTTTCCGGGTAACTAAGGACGCCTAATGTCCCAGCCCTCTCAACCAAATGCCGTGGTCGAAGAGCTTCCCGCCAAGCAAGAGCCGGCCAAGCGGTCGCCTGTGGAGGCAATGAAGGAAAATAGCCGCCAATTACGGGGCACGGTTCTAGAAGTCCTGCACAGCGAAACCGACCATTTTGCGGAAGCGGATAAGAATCTGCTTAAATTTCATGGCACCTACCAACAAGAAGACCGCGACGCCCGCAAGAACCGCAAGAAAGAAGGCGTCGGCAAGCATTTTATGTTCATGGTCCGCTGCAAAATTCCCGGCGGCCGACTGACTGCGGCCCAGTATTTAGCCGTGGACGAACTTGCCGGTCGATACGCCAATGGCACCTTGCGTTTCACCAGTCGCCAGGGGATCCAGTTGCATGGCGTCCTGAAATGCGACCTGAAGGAAACGATTGGCGGCATCAACGACTGTTTGCTCACAACGCTGGGCGCCTGCGGCGATGTCGAACGGAACGTCATGGCGTGCCCCGCGCCCCATCGCCACAACGGAGTTCGCACCCAATTGCAAGCAACCGCCGCCGCGCTGGCCGCGCATCTGGCGCCGCGCACGAAGGCTTATCACGAGATCTGGATCAACGGCAAGTCCGTTCGTGAAACTGTCAACGGAACGACCGAGGCCGCTCGCGAGCACGAACCCCTCTACGGCAAGACTTATCTCCCGCGGAAATTCAAAACCGGCCTCGCTCTTCCTGAAGACAATTGCATCGACGTTTATGCCCAAGACCTGGGCCTCTTAGCCGTCGTCGAAAACGGCGAGGTACGCGGCTATAACATGCTGGTCGGCGGCGGCATGGGCATGACGCACGGCAATGTCGCCACGTTTCCTTTCCTGGCCCAGCCCATCTGCTATGCGCCGGCGGAGTCAGTTGTCCAAGCAGCCGAAGCGGTTATCAAGCTGTTTCGCGATCATGGCAATCGGGCCGACCGCAAACGCGCTCGCATTAAATACCTGGTTCACGACTGGGGCGTGCCCCGCTTTCGTGACATGCTTGCGGGCTACTTGGGTCACACCCCGGAAGAACCGCGCCCCATTGATGTCCACGGCTACGACCTGCACCTGGGCTGGCGCCCTCAAGGCGACGGCAAATGGTTTTATGGAGTTAGCGTCGAAAACGGCCGCGTCAAAGATGAAGGCGCGTTTCGATTGCGGACCGCGCTGCGAGCGATAATTACGCGGTTCCAGCCGGAGCTGCGCATTACGCCCATGCAGGATCTTCTGCTTTGCAACTTGCCGGCCACGGCTCGGCCCGAAATCGAAGGCGCGCTAACCGAGCATGGAATTAGATTGCCGGACAGCTTATCCACCGTTCAAAAATACAGCATGTCTTGTCCCGCTATTCCAACTTGTGGCTTGGCTATCTCCGAATCCGAACGCGCCCTGCCGGCGATTATCGATGACCTCGAAGGCGAATTGCGTAATCTGGGCCTAGCCGATGAACGCCTTAGCGTCCGCATGACGGGCTGTCCCAATGGGTGCGCTCGCCCTTACCAAAGCGACATCGGTCTGGTAGGCCGCAGCGGCGACAAATACACCGTCTACGTCGGCGGCCATTTTCTTGGCCATCGCCTCAATTTTGAATTGAAAGACCTCGTGCCCCGGGAACAGATTCTGCCTACCTTGCGGCCGCTTCTGAATCACTTTAAAACCGATCGGCTCGAAGGAGAAACGTTTGGCGACTTCTGCCAACGACTGGGCAGCGAAAATCTTCGAGCCGCTTTAAATCCTTCTTGAGCACCTGAATTTCAGCCCAAAGCGCCGTTTAGCGGCGAGCCGTCGACGACCACGTTGGAGCGCCGGCATTAGCCGGTGACCGCCGAAAGGCGGTGCTCCAACGCCCTCGCCCCGGGCTCGCCGCTATACACGTAACTAATCCGCGAATATCCCGGTGGCGTACCAGGTGCCATTCGACGCGCGAGCTATGTCATAGCCGAAGTAGCGATGATTGCCGGATACGGCACTCCAGTGTCCGGGCGAATGCCGCCAGGCGTCGACGCAGGAGAAGGCCGCCTCCAAGACGGTTTCACCGCCGACGAAGTTGCCCCACGACTCCGCAACCACTTCGGATCCGCCGCCCACGCCTTCCCCCATTTCGCTGCTCAGCACGCCCATGGTGGCAATGAGATTGGCATGGTGCTGATTGTGCATGCTGGCCTGACGAATGCTGTGCCGTTCCGCGTGCCCTAAGAACGCCGGGTGAGCGGCGGCGTAAACGCTGCGCGGCCGCTCCGGATGGACGCTGACAGCGTAAATCATGCTGCGCTGAGTCAGGGTGGCCCGGCGCGGCAGATCCAGAATGAGGTGGATCTCGTCCGGGCCATAGGCCGGCGCCCAGGCATAGCGGCTGCCCGTAAACGGGTGAGCCGAGATTACTTGGTTGTGCGTCGGCAAACTGCGATCGTGCAAGCTGACAATGGCCAGCCCGGGTTGACCGGCCATATCCTGAAGGGCGGGCTGGTCCAAGAGACGCATGCCGTCGTAGCGATAGGAAGCCGGGATGGTGAGAAAGACATAATCTCGTGAACGTCTTCTCATGCGTTTAATTGATAACGCTTCATCCAGGCGGCTATCCTCGCGGAAGTAAATTACCAGATCTTTCTTATCTGTGACGGCTTGCCGATACGCGCTTTCATAGTCCGTGTGCCAGCCAGGATTCGAGGCAGCGACAACGAGGCTCAGTAAAGACGCGGAGAACATGGAAACCTCCTGATTCTCGGGCGACAAGGCAAGGGGATCTCTAGCCTGTCCTTGGCGGCGCATGTTCGCCGATGAGGTCAGAAGGGCACCCGGCACGACGACCGTACCGAACTAGTTGGGATGGAGGGCGATGAACTAGCGGTTATGGGGAAAGGAAACCGGTGCGTCCGTCACACCAGCGCCTGTCAGGGTGGGCACCAGACAGAGGTTTGCGGCTCAAAGGCAGGCCGAACAAACTACCGACAATGTCCCGCCGCGCCTTTGCAGCCGTCAGGTTGGAACGCTCCGTCGCCGAGCGAGAGAGCCGTGCTCGAATTCAGCAGAGCGTCATCCACTCATCCCACGCAAGGTGGGTTACATGGTTGTGAGAAGATACAATCCGTCTAAAGGGCCGGCTAGAGTTCGGACAGATTTTTTCGCAAAATAAGTGATGCCAATAAAACCCGCCCAAGACCTCCTAAAAGCGAAAGAGTCATTAGAACTTTATGAGAGCGCTATAAGCCCTGATTCCCAGCTAGGATGGGAAATGACAAAAAGTCATTTCGCCGTCGTCATCGGGCGAGCCCAGGCATTTAACGCTGCCAGATTGGAACATTCAAAAGATGTCACTCATGCTTCAGCTGACTCGGACCCTGTGCGGTCTTCCGCTTTTATTGATCCTCCACATTCCCTCTTGGGCAAAAGAACCAATGCTGGATTCCCAATATCTCCGTCATTACGCTCTGACGCGCGGCTTCATGCTGGGGCGGCCGGTTCAAGCCAAACCAACCTCCGATGGAAAGGCTGTGCTCTTTCTGCGCGCGCAGGCTCGAACACCGGAATTAAGCCTTTACGAGTTCGACGTCGCTACGGGAAAGACGCGTGAATTGCTCACGCCCGAACAAGTGCTGCAAGGAACGGAGGAAAAACTTTCTGCCGAAGAGAAGGCTCGGCGAGAGCGGCAGCGCGTCAGTGTCGGCGGCTTTACCAACTTTCAACTGTCCGAAGACGGCTCGCTGGTTTTACTTAGTCTCTCGGGGAAGCTCTATGTGTATGATCGCTCCAAAGGCAAAGTGAGACAGCAGGCGACCGGGTCGGGCGCCTTGGTTGATCCAAAGTTTTCCCCCGATGGCAACCACGTTTCTTATGTCCGCGGTTACGACATATTCATCTTCAACCTTTCCGAAAACAAAGAGACGCGAATCACGTCGGGTGGCTCCGAGAATAAAACGCACGGCTTGGCGGAATTCGTGGCTCAAGAAGAGATGGGGCGCTTCACCGGTTACTGGTGGGCCCCGAATAGTAAATCCGTCGCTTTTGAGGAATCCGACGCCGAAGGCGTCGAAAAATGGTTTGTCAGCGATCCGGCCAAGCCCGAGCAGCCCCCTCATCCCTCCTACTATCCGCGCCCTGGCAAAGCCAACGTAAAGGTTCGCTTGGGAATTATTGCCATTACCGGCGGGGATCCCCTTTGGGTTGACTGGGACCGCAAGAAGTATCCGTATTTGACGCAAGTGCGTTGGGACAAAAGCGGTCCACTAGCGGTCCAGGTCGAAAGCCGAGATCAAAAGGAACTTGCTTTACTCCTCGTCGATTCGACCGATGGCAAGACTTCAGTGCTGGTCACCGAACGCGACGCAACATGGATCAACCTCCATCAGGAAGTGCCTCGTTGGTCGGAGGACGGGAAAACTTTCTGTTGGATAAGTGAGCGCGAAGGTGGTCCCCAACTTGAGATGCGCTCGATACACGGCGACCTTAAGCGGGTTCTCGTTCCACCAAGCGCAGGCTTTCAAACCCTTGTCGATATGGATGCCAAGACGGGTCAGATCGTTTATCTAGCGAGCTTGGACCCGACACAGTCGCATCTCTTTCGCTTGGAAAATGGCGGTGATAAGTCCGAGCGGTTGACCGAGGCGGCCGGCCTTCACTCCGCCGTTTTTGCCAAAGACCACTCGATTTATATTCACCAAGAGAGCTTGTCGGGAGCCATGCCAAGGCGACCGTCTATCGTGGCAACGGCGAGCCCATCGGGGAGCTTCCGTCCGTTGCTGAGAATCCCGGCTTTGTGCCCAAAGCGGAGTTGGTGAAGGCCGGGGCTGAACCCGGCTTCTATAGCATGATCCTGCGGCCGCACGGTTTTGATAGTCGCAAGCGCTATCCGGTCGCTCTCCATGTCTACGGCGGCCCCAAGCATCAAATGGTCTTGGCCGCCATGAACACGCGCCTGCTCGACCAGTGGCTTGCCGACCAAGGCTTCATTGTGATAGCGCTGGATGGGAGGGGAACGCCCGGGCGAGGTCGAGAATGGGAACGCAGCTTGAGCAAGCACTTCGGCAGCATTCCGCTCGACGATCAGATCGCCGGCCTTCAGGCGCTGGGAAAGCGTTATCCCGAACTGGATCTTGACCGCGTCGGCGTCTTCGGCTGGTCGTTCGGAGGCTATCTTTCGGGGCTAGCCGTGCTGCGCCGGCCTGACATTTTCAAAGCCTCGGTCGCCGGCGCCCCGGTGGTCGATTGGCTGGATTACGATAGCCATTACACGGAACGTTACCTGGGATTGCCCGATCAGAACGCCGAGGCTTACAAAGAGGCGTCCCTTTTGACGTACGCCGCCGATTTGAAACAGCCCCTCTTGATCCTTCATGGCACGGCCGACGATAACGTGTTCTTTCGTCATTCGCTGAAACTGGCCGACGCTCTTTTCCGAGCCGGAAAAGATTTTGAAATCTTGCCGCTTCCGGGACTCACGCACATGGTTCCCGACCCGGTGGTGATGCAACGGTTGCACGGACGGATTGCCCAGCATTTCAAAAAGCATTTAGGCGAGCCAAGGGAAACTGGGCCGGAAAAATAACGGGAACATGCGAAATGCGGATACTCTTTCCCGCGGGAGACGGGCGGCGGGTCGGCTGCTTGGCTGCGCACGTTGGTCGGACCGCAAGCCACTGCTTATGTCACCGGCTACGACGCAGTTGGCCGAGCGCTGCCACGTGACGCACGGGCCGCGGCCAAGGCCCGCTGGTTTTGGACTTCGTCGGTTGATGTCCCAAGCCCACAATACGGATGTGGTTGCGTGCGACTTTCGTACTGGGCGACTGGAAATTTGCGACGTGGCTCGCTGGCAAGAGGCCGTCTGTCACCCCAGGCCCCCTTGGCGCCACTTATTTGCAGGCGGGGTGGTCCTCGCAGGCTCAGTGCTCCAAGGTGTTCTCGGAGGAAGGCCATGTTAACTCCTGCTGCGACCGAGCGCGCGTGCGATTCCGAACTCTGGCAACTCGTGCGTCAAGGGAGTGCTCTGGCATTTGAATCGGTCGTAAAGCGACACCAGGCGCTGGTCTGTGCGGTGGCATACAGTTCTTGCGGAGACTTGGCCCTGAGCGAGGATATCGCCCAGGAGACTTTCTGGGCCGCGTGGCGCGAGCGCGCGGCACTTGAGCAGGCAGGCAGCCTGCGATCCTGGCTGTGCGGGATTGCGCGAAACCTGGGGAACAATGCCCGGCGGCGGGGCTCACGCGCCGCCGAAGCTGCCACCCCCTTGGAAGCCGTGGCGGAGCCATCGACGCCTACACGGGGCCCTGCGGAGGAAGCGGCCACTCGGGAAATGGGGTCCCTCGTGTGGCAAACGCTGGAACAGATCCCCGAAATGTACCGGGAGGCACTCGTCCTCTTCTACCGCGAGCAACAATCGGTGGCGGAGGTCGCCGCGGCATTGGATCTTAGCGCGGACGCGGTCAAGCAACGACTGCCCCGCGGCAGGGGAATGCTCCGCGAGCACGTGGCCGAGCTGGTCGGCGACACGCTGCGCCGCAGCCGGCCGGGTCGCACTTTCACCATCGCCGTCATGACCGGTTTGACCGCCCTGTCTGCGGGCACGAAGACCGCCCTGGCCAGTGCCGGCGCGGGTACGGGCGCCGCGCTGTCCGGCGCGGCCGGACCGGCTCTGAAGGCGGCCACGGGACTCTCGGGCGGTACGCTCGGAGGCGTCCTCGGAATGTTCGGCGGCATGGCGGGCGGGTGGCTCGGCACCTGGATTCCGGCCCAACTGGCCCCGACCAAGCGCGAGCGCGACTACTTGCTGCGAGTCGGACGGCGGATGTTGCTGAGCTCCGGCCTATTCATGGCCGTGATGTTCGCCGGCGCGTTCAGCCTTCCCGGGCGGTTTCCCGTCGGCTACTACCTGACCTTCTGGGGCGCCTGGTTCGTGACTTACGGGGCTTACGTGGCCCTGGAGGGGATCCGCGCCGCCCGTGGAATGAAGCGCCTTTACGCGGAGAGGCCGCCCGCGGCCGAGCTCAACGACTCGCGGTTGCGGGTCGCTGTGGACGGTGTTGTCCGCCGCTACCGGGGCCGAGTCTTCCGCAGCCGAGCTACCTTGTTTGGAGTTCCTTTAATCGACATCAACTGCCTCGACCCGGAGCTTACAGCCGGCTGGGGCGGCGCCGGACCAGCGCCCGGCGGACGCGGCACGGCTCGCGGTTGGATCGCGATCGGCGACGACGCGCGCGGCGTTCTGCTGGCTGTCGGTTCCAAAGCGTGCGGGTTGGTCGCGATCGGCGGCCGAACGCTGGGCGTGTTCAGCTTGGGCGGCGTCGCCGCCGGGATAGTCGCCTTCGGCGGCCTGGCCCTTGGCGTGATCGGATTCGGTGGCCTGGCCGTCGGCGGTCTCGCGGTCGGCGGCTTGGGCGTCGGCTGGCAGGCGTGGGGCGGTGGCGCCGTCGCCTGGGACGTGGCTTGTGGCGGGGGCGCGGTCGCCTGGCGGGCGGCCTACGGCGGCGCGGCCATCGCCCACGACTACGCGGTCGGCGGGGAAGTCTCCGCCCAGCACGCCAATGACGAGGCGGCCAAGGCCGTTCTCCTCGAACACTCGCTCGTGCGCGGGACGAAGTGGTACATGGCGAACCCGGGCTGGCCCACGACCGTGATCGTCTTGCTCAGCGTGTTGCCGACCCTCGTCATGCTGCCACTCATGTACCGCCGGGGCCGGGAAATCCGTAAGGAAAGGAGCGGACCGTGAGCAGCTCTGACACTTTCCTTTCTGAAGCCTAGCCTCAGGCTCCATCTAGGTTTTGTCAGAGCCTGTTAAGTTTGCGCTGCAGGCGCTAAACAAATACTCCCACGATTATTAGCAGCCAGCATCATGGCCGACATTACGAACGCGAAATTGTTTTATTTGAAGGGATTTCTTTTCTTAATTGGAGGCTTGCTGGCTTCGGCGCTTCTTATCGCGGAACAACCGACTCTCAAGGTTGTCTGCTTACTAATCCTGATTGTTTGGTGTTTTTCTCGGCTTTATTACTTCATGTTTTACGTCATTGAGCGCTATGTGGATCCGCACTATAAATTTGCCGGCATGTGGTCGTTCGCTCTTTACTTAATGCGCCGGGGAAAACAGGGCGCGTCAGTTGAACAGGCGGAGCCGAGGGACGATTAGTGTTTGTGGCGTCTGATGCAACACCATCAAGCCGCCTGGCAATCTTGGTTTTCCCAAAAGACAATGCTGTGCATTAGCTCCACCGCATCGACGCGCGGAATGGGCAAAGGCCAGTAAAACCGCTCGGCGACCGCGAGCTGACCAGCCGCCCCGGGTTGGCCCTCATGGCACCATAAGCTAACGAACCGGCCAATCGCGCGGCCCCGCCTGCAAATGCGCTCGATTTGCGCTTGGGCCCACGTTTCCGATCTCTCGTGTTCGGACAGGGATTCCGCTTGATGGACGAGCCATTCGATGAGCACTTTGGCTTCGGGATCAGCCAGGCCGCGCGTCAACGCTTCGTTATTCAGGATCGGCGCCAAAAGCGGCTTGGCCAGCATCCGGTCCCCCTTCTCCAGCAAAACGCCTTGTCCCCCCGGACCAGCGCTCTGCCGTCGGATCTATAAGACAATTCTGATACGATCGTGGAAGGGCGGGACTATAGCGGCAACCGGGCCGTCCATCAACTCCAAAAACCGGTAAGGTTGAAGGCGATCGAGCCGGCGGCGCCCAGCCGGTTGCCGACCTTGACTCGTTATCGCAACCCGTATACCCTCCCAGAGTTAGTGATCACTAGTCAGGTAAGTTTTCCCGTTCGGGGACTCCTCTCGTGGCGGCTTATCTTGCAGCCTTGATCCTGATCGCCGTTTTAGCGATCGGGCTCTTCTGCTGGTTTCGAACTCTGACCGTCTTACGCGCTATCGTTTGGCTGATTGGCCATACGCTTTATCGCATCCGCGTCGGCGGTCTGGAGAACGTGCCCAAGACGGGACCATGTCTCTTGGTTTGCAACCACGTCAGTTACATCGACTGGCTATTTCTCGTGGCGGTGCAAAAACGGCTGATCCGCTTTGTAATCCTTAAGGGCTGGACCAAGCGCTGGGGAATGCGCCATATCCTACGCTGGTCGCGGACGATTCCTATTGACGATGAGGCAGGTCCCCGGTCGATCCTCAAATCGTTGCACACGGCAAGCAATGCCCTCAAGGCGGGTGAGCTGGTCTGTATCTTTGCCGAAGGGGCGCTAACCCGAAGCGGCACTATGCTGCCGTTCCACCGCGGCATGGAGCTTATCCTCAAACGTTGCCCCGCGCCGATCATCCCCGTGTGCCTCGACCAAGTCTGGGGAAGCATTTTCAGCTACTATAAAGGCAAGGTCATTTGGAAATGGCCGCAGGAAATCCCCTATCCGGTCCGGGTAAGCTTCGGACCGCCGTTGCCGCCGACTACCACGGCCGCCGAGGTGCGCATGGCGATTCAGAAACTGTCCGCCGACTCCGCCCTGCGGCGCACCAAGGCCAGCAAACCCGTTCATCGCCAATTCGTCCGCATGGCGGCTAGGCATCCGTTTCGTCCGGGCTTCATCGACACGCTAAACCAAGGCAAAAGCTATCGGCAAGGCGAAGTCCTTGCCGGCGCCATGATATTGGCCAAATTCCTCAAGCCGGTCCTCGGCGCTGAGCCAATCGTAGGGTTATGGTTGCCGCCGGGAGTCGCCAGCGCGGTGGCCAATATTTCGCTCGCCCTCCTTGGCAAAACTTCGGTGAACCTCAATTACTCCTCCCCCCTCGAATCGATTCAGTCAGCGGTCCGGCAATGTAATATCAAGCATGTTCTAACTTCGCCCCTGTTCTTGAAACGGTTTCCGATCGATCTGGGCTCCGGCGTTTCCCTGGTTCATCTTGAGGACTTTCGAAAGCGGGTCACTAAATTCCAGCGCCTGCGGGCCTTTCTCGCGGTGGTTTTGCTCCCCGGCTGGATTCTCGAACATTGGCTCTTGCGCCTAGGTCATCACAGCTTGGATGATCTGGCGACCATCATTTTTTCCAGCGGCAGCACGGGTGAACCCAAAGGCGTCATGCTGACCCATCGCAACATTGCCGCCAACGCGGAATCCATGGTCCAAGCCATCGACTTGCACGCGAGCGACCGCGTTTTGGGGATCCTGCCTTTCTTCCACAGCTTCGGCTATACCGTGACCTTGTGGGCGCCGCTCCAGGTGGCGGCTTCGGCCGTTTATTACAATGATCCGCGGCAGGCCAAGGAAATTGGCGAACTGTGCCGGAAATATCAGTGCACTATTTTCCTGACCACGCCAACCTTTTTGCGTTTTTGCCTGCGCCGCAGCGAAGTGGGCGATTTTAGCTCCCTGCGGATTCTCATGTGCGGCGCGGAGAAGCTGCCTCAATCCCTGGCCGAGGAGTTTCAAAAGAAATTCGGCGTCGTGCCCTTGGAAGGCTATGGCTGCACGGAATTGTCTCCCGCGGCCGCCGCCAACTTGCCCGATAAGGACATCAACGGCGTCAAACAAGTTTGCAACAAGCCCGGCACGATTGGCCAACCCTTACCCGGAGTCGCCGCTCGCATTGCCAATCCTGATACTCTGGCAACGTTGCCGCCCGGCGAGGAGGGGTTGCTGCTGATTTATGGCGCCAATGTCATGAAGGGTTACCTGGGCCGCGAAGACCTTACGAAAGAGGTCATTCGTGACGGCTGGTATATTACCGGGGACATGGGCTTCATCGATGAGGACGGCTTTATCACGATCACCGGGCGATTGTCCCGATTTGCCAAGATCGGCGGCGAAATGGTGCCGCTGGAGAGAATCGAGGAAGAACTGCACGGCATTCTGGCTACTAACGATCGAGTTTGCGCCGTTACCTGCGTGCCTGATGAGAAGAAAGGTGAAAGGCTCGTCGTCCTGTTTACGCCTCAGGAGAATCTTGACCTCAAGGCATTGAAGGAGAAACTAAGCAAACGGGGCTTGCCCAATCTTTGGGTGCCCGATGAACGTGACTTTTACCCGGTCCCCGAACTGCCCATCCTCGGCAGCGGCAAGGTGAACTTGCAAAAGCTCAAAACTATGGCCCTGGAGCTGGCGGCAAACGGCCGGAAGTAGGCGTTCGGACCTATCCCAGACGAAACGAATGGTCAGACCCTCTGGCCCAAGTGACCCACCCTCTAGTCCCCACACACTGCGCCACAGGGTTTACACCTGTAAACCTATGCGCTCAGTTGGCGCCTTTGGCGTCCTTTGATTCCAAGGTGGCCAGACGCGGGGTGGGACGAATCTTCGAGTCCCACCGCGCACCTGGCGGGACTCGAAGACTTGTCCCACCCTACATGGCTTTCATTCCAAGGCTGCCAACCTCCGACTAAAGCTGCCAACCGGCGTCTCATTGAACCGTTAGGGCTGGGTCGGGGCAATGAGGACGCCCGGCTTTGCCGGGTCGGGTGCGAATGGAGTGAGGCTCTTGCCGTGGTTCTGTAATTTCTGCGCCTTGTCGAGCACGTCTTTGATGTTGGGGTTTTGGACGGGTTGCATGTTGTAGTGAAAGCGGCGCACATCATGGATCTTCCAAGGAATTAAGTTTTCACTAACAAAGTCGAGGCCGGGATATTCGTACCAAGGAGTCGGGATATTCTGATCAATCTGCTGAATCTCGTACCCGTCCTTAATAAGCGTGAAATGGTAGAGCCCGTAATAGACGAAATGGTCGTCCACCGGCGCCGCGCCGAGATCCTGGCCGTTGCGAAGCACCTGGACGCCGGGCGGCTCCGTCGTAACCACATAGCGGCGCTCCACGCAACCGCCACCCAGGCAAGCGCCTAAAGCCACACACCACATTAGCAAGGTTGGTTTCATATTCGTTGACCCGGCACAGCAAACCAGGCGTATCGTGCTATGGTTTAGAAAGGCGCCGTGCCGACTTCTTGCCTCAATAGGAAGACGCCCTATATCCGTAGCTAAAATCGGAGGCAAGGCCAATCACTTGGTTGGACGCCAGCCGGGCAAGGGCGTTGGGCCGCCAGCGGGCTAATCTCTACCCAACTAGGGATACATGGTGTAGCATGAGCATTGGCTAAACGAGGCAGGTTCAGGGTAAAATGCCGGTGACAGGCTTCGATTCCATCGAGCACGCGAGCCTGAGCGACGTGGGGGTCCGCCGCAGCCATAACCAGGACAACCACGCCGTCTCGCTGGCTGGCGATGAAGATCAGTGGCGCACTCGAGGTCATGTCTTCCTAGTGGCCGATGGCATGGGCGCGCATGCAGTCGGCGAACTCGCGAGCGAACTGGCGGTCGGCATTATCCCGCACACCTACGCCAAACACATCCAAGACGGGCCGGCGAGCGCGCTTCGCAAAGCCTTTGTCGAAGCCAATGCCAGCATTCATGCGCGGGGCCAACAGAATCGCGAATTCGCCGGTATGGGGACGACGACGACCGCGCTTCTTCTTCGGCCTGAGGGGGCCTGGGTGGGTCACGTCGGGGACAGTCGGGCCTATCGCGTTCGCAAAGGCAAGATTGAACAACTTAGCTTTGATCACAGCTTGGTTTGGGAATTTGCTCGCCGCCAGCGCGTTGACCCGGACGGTGTCCAGGGGATTCCCAGCAACGTTATTATTCGATCGCTGGGTCCTGAGCCGTTAGTGCAAGTGGACGTTGAAGGCCCACATCCTGTGCAAGACGGCGACATCTTTATCTTGTGCAGCGATGGGCTCAGCGGGCAAGTCACCGATCATGAACTCGGCGCCATTGTCAGCACACTGCCTCCTGGCGAGGCCTGCCAGTTTCTTGTCGATTTGGCGAATCTGCGCGGGGGGCCGGATAATATCACGGTTTTGATCATCCATGTAGGCAGCGGCGGCGCCGGCCCTGTTCACCGCCCTACATTTATCGAACGCGTTCCCTGGTCGCTCGTTGGGTTGTGGCTGAGCACCCTGATCGCGGCCTTGGCTCTAGTTCTCACTTATTACGACATACCAGGCGGGGGATACTTGTTCTTGCTCGCTACGGGAGTGGTAGCAGCCGCCCTAGTGGGCTTGATTGTGCATCTTCAACGGGAAAAACAAAAAAGGGCTAAGGATATAGACTATCCGCCTCCCCAGATTTACCGATCCTCGTCTTGCCTCATAGAACGCCCGCTGCTCGATAAACTAATAAAAGCCGCCCATTCAGTAAAAGAACACGCTGTGGAAAAACAATGGGACGTCGACTGGGACGGCTTTCATCAGCAGCAGGATTTCGCCCAAGACCTTCTCAATCAAGCGGACCCAACCGGGGCCTTTCGCGAGTATTGCCGGGCTATGCGCGTTCTCTTAGAAGCTTTGCATCGTCAGCGGAATAAAGAAGAGATTTTTCAGCCGGTTTGGGATAAAAACGCGCTATCCTGAATGGCCTAAGTCATTTCGTAGGTTCCGGCAAAAAGCCCTGGCTGCGCCATAAATACCACGTGGCTATGCTGCGATAAGGACGCCAACGATCGCCTAATTCCTCCAACTGATTCTTATCCGGCAATTCGTCCAGACCATATTGTCGATGAACCGCCGCTCTTAAACCCAGGTCCGCAACGGGCAAGACATCGAGACGCCCTAAAGAGAAAATCAAAAACATTTCCGCAGTCCAACGGCCAATGCCTTTGACCTGGACTAACCGCTCGATCAATTTATCGTCCGATAAGCTTTGGATATCATGCAGGATAACTTCTTTGGTGTGGATCTTGGTTGCCAAATCACGAAGCGCCACGCGCTTGGCACGGGACAACCCGGCGCTTACGAGGGCCTCCTCAGACAACTGTAGAAGCGAGGTTGGTGTAAGAGCTTCCCCGGCCAGGGCCAGCACCAGGCGAGAATGAATTGTCGCGGCAGCTTTCGTAGACAACTGTTGCGAGACAATGGATTTGGTAAGGACCACAAAATGGTCCCGATTGATGCGGAGTGAACACGGTCCAACCTTGCTCATGACTTGCTTGAGAACGGGATCGCGCCGGCCCAAATACCGTTGCGCGCGCGCGTAATCGACTAGTGTTTTCATAAGCCGGCTTATCAGTTCCCTTTTTCCAGCACGATGCGAACCTGGTGCGGTTTCCCGTCATCGACTAAATCAATAGTGTCTCCGCCAACGGATTGTCCGTCGACAGTGACTCTGGATGTGCCCTGTTCCAGTTTATGCGGATTTTCGACAACGATTTGGTAGGTGGTGGATTTATAACGGTAAGTCAATTCAAAGGCTGGCCATTGAGGAGAGATACAAGGTCGAACCGACAAGCGGTTGCCTGCAAGGCGGAACCCGAGAATATTTTCGAGGGCCACTCGCAATAGCCAGCCGGCCGAACCCGTGTACCAAGTCCATCCGCCGCGGCCAACATGGGGGCGCTCGCTGTAAATGTCCGCGACGACGACGTAGGGCTCGACCTTATAACGTTCTGTATCATCCGGCGTTAGGGTGTGATTGATAGGATTAAGAAGATCGAACAATTCGACGGCTCGCTTTCCCATTCCGAGCATTGTCGTCGCCAAAACGACCCAGGTCGCGGCATGAGTATATTGGCCTCCGTTCTCACGGACGCCCGGGACATAGCCCTTGATGTAGCCAGGGTTCAATCTGCCCTTATCAAAAGGGGGAGTGAATAAGAGAATCAGCTTTTCTTTGTCCTTAACGAGTTGTTCCTCAAGAGCCTTCATGGCCTGACGAGCGCGATCGGGGTTGGCGCCGCCGCAAATCACCGCCCAACTCTGCACGATGGAGTCAATACGGCATTCGTCGTTTTCAGCGGATCCGAGGGGTGTTCCGTCATCAAAGTACGCACGCCGATACCACTTTCCATCCCACGCGTTTTCTTCTATGGCTTTTCGTAAACTTTCTACTTGGTTCTTGCAGGTCTCAGCCCAGTCCCGGTCGTTGCGCGATTCGGCCATTGGGATGAACTTCTTCAGGCAGTCGATCAAGAACCAGGCATCCCAAATACTTTCGCCCTTGCCGCCTGAACCTATACGATTCATGCCATCGTTCCAGTCTCCGGTTCCCATCAACGGCATGCCGTGACTGCCAAACTTGAAGCCATTCTTGAGTGCCCGGACGCAATGTTCGTAAACCGTTCCTTTCTCATCTGTTTCTTGAGGTAAACCGTAGCTTTCTTCCTGGCCCGGTTCCAAAAGGGACGCTCTTAAGTACGGCTGTTTCTCATCGAGGATTGCAGTATCCCCGGTAGTCTCTACGTAATGGCAAGTCACGAATGGCAGCCATAAAAAATCATCGGAAAAACGCGTACGCACGCCGCGTCCTTCCGGCGGGTGCCACCAGTGCTGGACATCGCCTTCTAGGAATTGCCGGCCCGCAGCGCGAAGAATCTGGGCACGAGCCTCTTCAGGCGCCCCGTAAACGAGCGCCATCACATCCTGCAACTGATCCCGAAAACCATAGGCGCCGCCGGACTGATAGAAAGCCGAACGTCCCCAGAGCCGGCAACTCAAGACCTGGTAAGGCAGCCAGCGGTTTACGAGCACATTTAGCGCGGTATTGGGGGTTTTAACCGTCACGGCAGATAAAACGTTATCCCAGGCCTGCCGAATTTCCGCCAAAGCGGCTTGCGCGCGGGCCGGCTTGCGATAACGGCGAACCAATTGCCGCACCTCTCCCATGGTGGCCGCTTGCCCCAGCATGAAGACAATTTCCTTTTCCTCCCCCGGTTCCAAATTAAATTTGCCTTGAAGGGCCACGCAAGGATCCAAGCCGGCGCCCACCCGTCCGGATAAATCCTTGCGACTGAGAGCGGCTGGACTGCTTAGCGCTCCATTGCGGCCGAGAAACTCCGTACGATCCGCGGTCAACGTCCTGGGCTCTAGGTTAACATCCGCGAACGCCACCCAGGACGAGAAGCTGGGATTGAAGGCATTGCGAGCCAGCAAGACGCCCGTCTCCGGATCAACTTCCGTTGTAATGTGCATTTGCGTCACATCGCGCACCCCTCCGAGGACCCATTCCGCATAAAAGGTTGCCGACAGGGATCGAGGCTCGTTTTCCAGATTGCGAAGCTTCAGCCGGATTACTTTGACCGGATCCTGACGCGGAACGAACATCAGGAGCACATGGTGAATTCCATGGTTGATTTGCTCGAAGACCGTGTACCCTTGCCCGTGGCGGATCACGGTTGGCGCGCTCGAACGTATGGGCAACGGCGTAGGCGTCCAGACCTCTCCCGTGCTCTCATCGCGCAGATAGATGACTTCGCCAGGTGGATCGATGACCGGATCATTATTCCAAGGACTTAGACGATTCGTCTGGGAATTGCCTATCCAGGTAAAGCTGGAGCCGCTCTCGGAAACGAGAAACCCACACTGCGGATTAGCTACAACGTTTACCCAGGGAGCCGGGGTGTGCACTTGAGTATTCGAATCAAGACGAATGATGTATTCCTTGCCGTCTTTGGTGAACCCGCCCCAGCCGTTTTTGTATTTTTGATGAGGTTGGTTTAGGTAAATTGTT
>JBJMQT010000150.1:0-40556 GCA_045802525.1 Gemmataceae bacterium | reverse complement strand
TAGCCAATTCGGCGGGCGCGGCGACGCGTCACGCTCCAGGCGACAGGCTTGAGTTACCCGAGGCCGAGAAGTCCCGATCGTCCCCAGCCCCGCAACCGTCCGGAGCTCCGAAGAGGCGTTAGCGGTCAGCGAAAGTTCCCCCGGCGATGTCCAACCGCAACCGGCCCGCTTTCGCTGCGTAAACAGGCACCGGCATCCCCCCAAAAACTGACCTTGACGTGTGGAGGACAGGGTCGTCACTTGGGCCAGAGGGTCTACGAAAACGCACGAAAAGGCGCAAAAATCCACAAATGCTTTCCACGGGTCTGTTTTTGAGTGTTTCGGCAGGGCGCCTCCAGACGATCGAACAAATCAAATTCTTCCCATGAGCATTGCCACGCCAACTGTTGCCGCTGTAGCCGCAAGCAAAGGGATCGCCACGCGCCGAACCAATGCAAAGGGTGTGACACCGATTAACGATGAACAATGCAAGGTAATCGCCGCGACAGGCGACATGGTGCGCCCGGCAGACGCCGTGATGGCGACCACAGCTCCGACTTGCACGGGATTGATGCCGACAGCGATTGCCGGCTGCACGAAGAATTCGTACAGGCTCTGCGTGGCGCCAAAGCCAGTCCCTGACAGCATCGCGAAACAAACCGGCAAGAGACCCGCGATGGGCAATAGCCAGGAAGGATGATCGGCGACGACATCGCGCAAAATCTCTCCCAAGCCGATTAACTTGATGCCTTCACCAAAGCATTGGGCGGCAACTATGACCGAAATTATGTGTGTGAAGCCGAAACCAGCCCCTTCAAAGAACACTTTGGCGCTTTCCTTGGCGCTTTGCCAAGATACAAGAGCCGCTGCCGCTGTGCCCAACAACATCGCGGCCCCAATGAGCCGGCTTTCGTACGCCGTTGATTCTCCTTGGGTTAACCATTCCTTGGGCACGTGGAACAAATTCAACGGCGGACCGGTTAGAAATAGCACCGCCAAAGGGACCAGCGGCACAGCGGCCTTGAGCAAATTGACGTGGAATTGGATTTCTTCCCCGTCGCCGTTGGCGCGGTCTGCTTGCTGCTTCGCTTCTTCGGAGCGCTGCTTTTTCTCGTATAGCAGGCTCATAAACCAAAACAAGCTCGTGGCGACGCCCACTTGAACAAGCAACAACGGAACGACGCGCTGCGTGCATTCCCGCAAATCGAAGTCTTTGTAGTCATCGATCTTCTTCAAGGCCTGGCTGACGGATCGCCATTCCGGCGCGCCGGGGTTGAGCAAGTCGCCGCCCAGCGAGGCGCCCAGCAGAAGCGCCGCTGCGCTGGTCAAAGCCGAGATCCGAGCCTTTCGCAAGAGGGGCATAAGAACGGGGCCGATGACGACTGCCGTACCGACCTGACTGATGACTGGCGTGTTGACCATAAAGCCGATCAGGACCGTTCCCGGAATAAGCAGAAATTGAATGTGGCGGAGTGGTTTCACTAGAAGTTGAACAAGATGTTGATCGCATCCGGTGTGCCGGAGCATATAACCGAAACCGACGGCGCAGCAGATGGGCAAAACGAACTGTTCATTGCTAAGGGTCGCAAAAAACATCCGCAGAATGGCGCCCGGGTTGCCAGCCACCAACCCCAGACCGAACCCGGCAACCAGCAAAACGAGGCGAGCATCCTGGCGACGGGTAATCGCCACAATGGCCAAAAGAATGATTAACAGACTCAATAACAAAATCATTTATCGACCGCCGCCCTATCACGGCAATTCAAACATCCATTTCTCCGTCCCGTATTGTTCACGGGCGAGAATATCGCTAGCGCGTAAGTCCTCCTCGCTTAGGCGGCCTTCCTCCAGTCCGAAGCGCTTGCGAAAGCAATCAATCAATTGGCTGACGACCTCTGGTCTGGGCAGGTCCGTCTGCCTTCGCAACGGATCCACCTGCTTGGCGGCGCTGGGAATGCCCTTGGCACTCAAGCGTTCCCTGCCGATCCTTAAAAGCCGCATCATTTCTTGCGGGTCCATTTGATAAGCAATCGTCGTGTGGTGCAAGACAACGCCCGGCTTGCGAGCCTGAGCGGCGCCCCCCATCTTGCCGGCTGATGAAATTATGTCGTTAAGCGGCGCATAGCGGGCCTCAACCCCCAGCGACTGCATGCACGCGACCGCCCAGCTATCGCAGGCTTCGTAGGACGCCTTGATCGATAAACCGGCAAGGAGGCGTTCCGGCATATAAAGCGAATAAGTGATGGTCTTCTCCGGTTCGACGAACATCGCTCCGCCGCCGCTTATGCGGCGGGCCACCTCCACGCCCATTTCCTTGGCCGCATCGAGATCGATTTCATTTCGGACCGATTGGAAGCGCCCAATGATGACGGCCCGGCAACTCCAACCCCAAAAGCGCAGCGTCGGAGGACGCCGCTCTTCCTGGACTTGGCGCATTACCACCTCGTCCACGGCAAGGTTTACCGCCGGGGAATACGGCGCTTCCGAGATCACCTCCCAGCCGGCGCCCGGCCATTGCTCCAAAGCAGGAATCATAATCTAGGTCTTAGGCTTGTGAATCACCCAATCAATCTAGTGGTTTTATAACGTAAGATGGATCGCCCGCATCTCGGTCAAGCTAGAAGCTTGACCTACGAAAGGTATTCCATTCGATGCAGCGGCAGATTGAGCACTTGAAAGAAACGAAGTTCGATCTGCTGATCGTAGGCGGCGGCATTACGGGCGCGGGTGTCGCGCTGGATGCCGTCTTGCGCGGTTTTCGCGTCGGCCTAATTGATAAAGGCGACTTCGCATCGGGTACAAGCAGCGTATCGTCCAAACTCGTTCATGGCGGTCTTCGCTACCTAGAGCATGGCGATTTTCGCCTGGTTTACGAGGCGTTGCATGAACGCCGCTTGTTGCTAAACAATTCTCCCCATCTGGTCCATCCGCTGCGGTTCGTAATTCCGTTCTACCAAGGCGCCCGCGTCCCTTTCTGGAAATGGCGGGCCGGACTAACCCTGTACGATTTGCTCGCTGGAAAAAGCAACCTACGTCGTAGCCGTCCTTTGCCGACCCGGCGCGTGAAAGCAGAGTTTCCCGGCCTCGACCCTCGTGGGCTGCAAGGCGGCGCGGAATATTTCGACGCCCAGATGGACGATGCGCGGCTCTGCTTAGAAGTGCTGCAAACGGCTTCGCTGCGTGGGGCAATTTTGGCCAACTATGTTGAAGCGACCGGGTTCGAACGAACCAACGGCTCAATTAGCGGTGTCCAAGCGACCGATCGAACTACAGGCGACGCGTTTGTTATCCGCGCTCGGCAGATTCTAAATGCAACCGGCCCCTGGGTAGACCACATATGCCGTCTGGCGGGCGACGAAGGAGGGCCTTATCTGCAACCTTCTAAAGGTGTGCACCTGGTTGTACCCGATCGCGGCACAAAGACCGCTTTCTTGTTGCTGCACCCTGCCGATGGCCGAATCTTTTTCGTCCTCCCCTGGCAGGGCAAGACCTTTGTCGGCACAACGGACACGCTGTGCGAAAAGGCTCCGGAGGTATTGCGCGCAACCTCCGAGGATATTAATTACCTGTTGACGGGCTTCAATCGCTACTTCGCGCCGGGGCTTACCGAAAGCGATGTCATCAATACTTTTGTTGGGCTCCGCCCCCTGCTGCACGCCCAGGCCAACGATCCGTCTTCGTTATCGCGCGAATTCCGCATCTGGAATCCGCCATCCGGCCTTTTGTCTGTAGCGGGCGGCAAGTATACGACTTACCGCGCCATGGCCGAGGCGGTTACCGATCAAGTGGCTCAGGCTTTGGGAAGTAAGCGGCCCTGCCGAACCAGGGAGTGTAAGCTCGACGGTGCGCCTTTGGAGCCGTTGCCTGTATTCGAGGCGGCCGAGGCAATCCGCCTATCCCGCGACAATGGCCTTACTTTGGAGAAGGCGAGGCATCTGGTCCGCCGCTATGGCCGGCGGGCCACGGATGTGGCAGCCTATCTGGAAGAAGGTCCTTCACTCGCCGAGCCCATAGTGGATGGAGAACCCGATCTGCAAGTCGAGTTGGCGTATCAGCGCGATTACGAAATGGCTCTCTTTCCCGCCGACCATTATCTCCGCCGAACGCGTTTAGGTTTGTTTAGGCCGGAGATATTAAAAACGTCGGCCGATGGGACCGCGTAACACAAGTTAGGCCCCACGCTTCATCCTCAACAGCTTCTTCTAAATGGTTCTCTCCATTTCCCCACACCCCCTATGGAAAGAAATGGAAAGCATTAAACACAAGAGGCAGTAGGTTTTAACGCTTCCAACGGAAGTAACGGAGAGCGAACTGCTCCCCTACTTGTTAGCCTCAGCCTTTCCCGAAACGGCCCTTGGTCAGAATCCAGGCGCCAATCCAGGCTGCTAATAGAAGTGCCGCAAACGCTAGAATGCCGGAAACCGGCTCGTTATCTTCAAACAACCTTTGCAAAGTTTCCATGGAATCACCATTCAGTTTCAGCGTTTTCTCGAAACGTTTATGGGCACGCCTCCGCCGTCATTATAGGCGCGGTAGCTTCCCGTTGCTTGCCCTTGATAGGGTTCAAGCCAAAGCTTTTTGAGATCGGCGCGGCAATCGAGGCCGAGCGGCGAGGAACGTTGCCACAACGATTAAGGCAAAAACCACATTCGCCATATCGAAGTAACTTTGCGGCAGATCATGGAAGATCAAGGCATGCAGGCAGCGACCCATGAACGTCGCTTGGGAAACCTCTTGTCCTGCCCACTCCCGGAGCCGGTCTTCCAAGGTTGTGAGCGGACAGGTCATCCCGGACATGGATTCGACGGCCACTATGCCGATGGCAAGCAAATGGCTTAGCCGAAACCCAAAGTTCTTGATCCACGACCAGCGCAAGATCCAACCAAGAACAATCAGAAGTTGGCCAACAACGATAAAGGCGACATAACCAACGTGGAATGCCACGACGGCGTCGGCGAGGTAACCATAAAACGGCATGGGATATTTCCAAAGCCCAAAATAAATCGCTCTTCCTCAAAGATATGATCCGCAAGAGGGAGATTTATTCCGACGACCTTGGCGCGAAATGAAAGCGCCGGCTAGCGGCGCCCTGGAGTCACTGGATAATTTCGTTAAGAACTTTTCCTTCAGCGACCAGCGGGATCGGCCGGCCGGTGCGGTCCGTCAACGTTGTTTCGGGATCCAAGCCCAACAAGTGATAGCTCGTCGCCAGGACATCCTTCGGCGACACGGGCCGTTCGGCGACCGTGCCGGCGATTTTGTCGGACTTGCCAAGGACGTGGCCGCGTTTGATGCCGCCTCCGGCCATGAGGGCGCTGTAACAGCGCGACCAGTGATCGCGACCGCCCCCTTTGACATTGTCGATCTTCGGCGTGCGGCCATGTTCGCTAAGGCAAAGAACCAGCGTCTCGTCCAAGAGGCCGCGGGAATCGAGATCCGTGAGAAGGCCGGAGAGCGCTTTATCCAGGCCCGGCAACAACTCGTTTTTCATGCGCGGATAGTGGTCCCAATGCGTGTCCCAGGCGGAGCCGGCCAGGCCGTACTCGTCCCAGAATACGGTTACGAAACGAGAGCCGGCTTCGACCAGCCGCCTCGCCGTCAACGCCGCTTGGCCGAAGATCGTCATGCCGTAGGATTCACGCAGCTTCATCGGTTCCTTGCCAAGATCAAGTGCATCGCGGACCTTCGTGGAATTGATCAGTCCAAGGGCGGTCAGGCGATGTTGGTCGGCTGCACGGCCGGCTGGGCTGTTATCAAGATCGAGCCTGGCCTGGTCAAATTGCTGGGCAAGCGTCCGGCGCTTATTGAGACGGTCAAGGGTGATGTCGGCCGGCAACCGGGTCGCCGCCGCCACTTCGAAACGGCTGTCGTGAGTTATGCCGAGATACGGATCGGCGACATCGACCTTCTGCTCCTGGAGGGTCTTGAGAACGCTTCGCGTTGCCTGGCCCTGAAACGTCGTGTAAATCGGATTGTGAGCTGAGCCGAGGAAGGATGCGTAGGGCCCCGCTCGGGCCACTTCGCCAACGCGCTGGCTGCTGAAGGGGAAGGGCAGGGCGAGGTTTGTCGGCACTTCCGGCTTTTTGCCGCCTTTGCGGCCAAGATAATCGACAACCGAGCCGATAAACGGCCAATGCCGTCCATCATGGGGGTTTAGTTCCATCGGCAGCTCGATCCTCGGCGTGCCGGTCAAAGCGAAGGCCACGCCGTGGATCGGGTAAGGATGCGAAAGCGAGCGAACTACCGTGACGCGGTCCATGACGCGCGCCACATTGGGCAGAAGCTCGCAGACGTCCATGCCGGGTACGTTGGAGCGAATGGATTTCAAATCACCACGGATTTCCAGCGGCGCATCCGGTTTTGGATCAAAAGTTTCGAGTTGGCTGGGAGCGCCGTAAAGGTAAAGCAGGATACAAGACTTGGCTTTGGCGGAGCGCGAAATGGGGACGCCGCGAGTTTGACTGGCCTGTGCGTGACTAAGGCCCAGGCAATCGGGCAATCCCAAACCAAATAATCCTAGGCCGCCGGCCCACAGCATTTCACGCCGTGTCCAGCCGCCGCAGAGTTTCTTCGGTGAACCGAGTATGCGTAGCATAAGGTGCGCTCTTAGGAGGGATAGCGCGGCAGGCGCCTTCTATGGTACTCCAGAATCGCTCAACGCGGCAAGCAGAATCGCATTCTCCGAGCGAGCGTGCGAGCGAAGCGCGACGGCCCAATTGGAGACGCAGTCCCCTCCCCCTGGCATGACTTCAAATACCTGGTTACACTTTGGTCTCGCCTCGATGGTCGCCGCTATCGCGCCCTCCGGATGCATTCATGCTTACGGGTTCTGACATTGACCGATTGAAGCAAGGCCAGAAGCCAACCCGCGTCCGCTTCGCCGTTTTGGCCTTTCTCTGTTCGCTGGCTTTTTTGACTTACTTCGACCGCATCTGCATCAGCCAGGTGCAGGATGAAATTTCGCGCGACCTGGACTTCGGGCAACTGACCGCCGCGGACCGAGCCCAGCTAGAGCGCGAAGGCAAGGCGGACGATGCTAAGGAAATAGAACGGATCGCCTCGGCGCGTTCCAAGGAGCGCATGAGCTGGGTGTTCATCGCCTTTCTACTCGGCTACGCGATCATGGAGGCCCCGGCTGGCTGGCTGGGCGATGTATTCGGTCCGCGCGCCGTTATCTTTCGCATTGTCGTAATCTGGTCGTTGTTCACGGCACTAACTGGATCGTCCGATATTATTTTGCGCTGGTTTGATTCCAGTCCCTCTGTCGGTTTAGTGCTGGCGATGATGGTCCTTGTCCGCTTCGTTTTCGGTTTGGGCGAGGCGGGGGCGTATCCGAATATCGGCCGCGTTTTGGCGCGCTGGTTTCCGTTTGGCGATCGTGCGTTTGCGCAAAGCTTTATTTGGATGAGCAGCCGCCTGGGAGGCGCTATCGCCCCGATTTTGATCATGGCGCTCAGCCAGGGACTAGGGTGGCGGCAGGCCTTCTGGGTGCTGGGGGCTGCCGGGGTCGGCTGGGCCGTTGTCTTCTATTTCTGGTTTCGCGACCGCCCGGAGGAGAAGGCGACCGTCAACGTCGCCGAAGCCGCCTTGATTCGCTCCGGATCTGGTCCCGGTTCTATTCATGAAGATGGCGGACACACGAATGTCCCGTGGCGGCAGATTCTGCTGTCAACTAACCTTTGGGCGCTCAACTTGGCCGCCGCCTGCGTCAGCTTTAGCTGGTACTTCAATGTGACGTTCCTGCCGAAGTACCTCAAAGAACAGTTTCTTGTGGATTTTAATGAGTCCAAATGGGTCAGCGGCTCCCCGCTTTTGGCCGGCGCGGTTGGCTGCCTGATCGGCGGCAGTCTTTCGGATTATCTGATCCGCCGGACGGGCAGCAAGCGTTGGGGCCGCAGCCTGCAAGGCATCTTCGGATTCGGCGTGGCCGGGGTGGTAACGCTTTTCATTCCGACGCTGCCGACTCATCTATTCGTTATCGGCGCTCTTTGCCTGGCCTCGGTATTCCAGGACCTTGCTATTCCCAATATCTGGGCGGTGACGGCCGACATCGGCGAGCGCTATGCCGCCACGGTCGCCGGCTGCATGAATTGCGTCAGCGGCGCGGGCAGCATCCTGGGCGTTTGGCTGGCCCCACGGCTGGCCAACAATTTTGGATGGAATTCGGTCTTCATCATTAACGGGTGTCTTTATCTCGTGGGGGCGCTCCTCTGGTTGCGCGTTAACGCCGCCGAACGAATCTACGCTGCTAAAACGTCTTCCCCCAAGTAACGGTTGGCGCGGTCAATTTGGCAGCCAAGGCGTAGCGGGATGGACCGGAACCGCTTCACGAGAGGGCATTGGTCTCTGGCCACAAGTCAATTAGACTATATTCAGATGAGACGACCCGCGTAATACTGACTCAAGTTAGCGAACGACTTATGAATGACCGAGTTGACAATCCAACACTTGCGGAATCTCTTGATGACCCGACTTTCCAGGGCGGCTGGAGTGAAGAGAAGTACCTGGCTCTCGATACCAATCACCTTGTCGAATTCTCCAACGGTCGTTTGGAGTTCTTGGAAATGCCAACAACGTCTCACCAAAGAATTGTTGGATTTCTGTATGTAACACTTCTAGCATTCATAAGCCCATTGAAACTTGGTGAAGTTCTAATGGCCGGGATCAAAGTTCGTCTATAGCCTGGCACGTTCAGGGAACCTGATATTGTTTTTATGCTTGCCGAGCATCGTTCCCGAATCGGCGAGCCATTCTGGGACGGCGCAGACCTCGTCATGGAAGTGGTCAGCACGGATCGTCGCCTCGATTATGAACAGAAGCGCGGCGAATATGCCAAAGCCGGCATCGCCGAGTACTGGATCGTCGACTCGAAGGACAAGAAGATCACCGTATTGCGGCTTCAGGATGGCCAGTACGCCGTACACGGAGAATTCATGGCCGGCGAGCAGGCGACGTCCGTCTTGCTTCCTGGTTTCATCGTTGACGTGAACGCCGCCTTCGCCGAACGCTAGCTTAACTTACCTCGATCCTACCAACCCCGGTTTTCCATCGTCGGTTCCTAAAATGATTGGAATGAGACGGACTCTAGGACTGGCCTCCTTCGCGCTGATTCTCTTTGCCTGCGACTCGCGGGCACAAGCCGCGGACAATCCCGCCGCGGCCGCTAATGACTTTTTCGAAAAGGAAGTGCGCCCGCTGCTTATCGAGCGTTGCTTGAAATGCCACGGCGATGCCAAGCCCAAGGGCGGGTTGAAGTTGACTTCGCGGGCCGGTGTCCTCAAGGGCGGAGACACGGGCCCGGCGGCCATTGCCAAGAAACCGGCGGATAGTCTTCTCGTCCATGCCATTCGCTACAAAGACGAACTGAAAATGCCGCCCAAGGAAAAGCTGCCCGACAGGGAAGTCGCAACACTGGTCCGCTGGATCGAATTGGGTTTGCCTTGGCCCGAGTCCACGCAACCGATCGTCGTCCCAAGTGCCGATAAAAAGTATGAAATCACTGAGGATCAGCGCCGCTTCTGGGCGTTTCAACCGATCAAGAAGTTCACGCCTCCGGACGTTAAAGACAAGGAATGGCCAAAAAACGATCTCGATCGTTTCATTCTCGCGGCTTTGGAAGCCAAGAACCTTCGACCCGCCAAGCCCTCTGACAAGCGAACCTTAATCCGCCGCGTAACGTTTGATCTGACCGGCTTGCCGCCGACGCCGGAAGAGATCGACAATTTTCTGCACGACCAATCGCCAGACGCCTACGCCAAAGTTATCGATCGCCTGCTCGCCTCGCCGCACTATGGCGAACGGTGGGGCCGCCATTGGCTCGACGTGGTTCGCTATGCCGACTCTTTCGATGCCCGCGGAATAGGCGGTCAGGGGGACATTCCAGCGGCGTGGCGCTACCGCGACTGGGTCGTTAAAGCATTCAACGACGACATGCCGTATGACCGGTTCGTGCTCGATCAAATCGCCGGAGACTTGCGCCCCGCCAAAGCTGCCGGTGAAGTGAACGTGGACGGCATTATTGCCACCGGAATGCTGGCCATCGGCAATTGGGGCGGCGGCGATGCCGACAAGGAAAAGCTCCTGACCGATATCGTGGACGACCAAATTGACGTGGTGGGCCGCACTTTCCTGGGCTTAACGATCGCTTGCGCCCGCTGCCACGATCACAAGTTCGATCCAATTCCAACCGAAGATTACTACGGGTTGGCCGGCATCTTCTTCAGCACGCACATCCTGCCCAACGTCGGTCCCAAGACCGACGGTCCGCCCATGCTGCGCATCCCGCTGTTGCCGGCGGCCGAGGTGGCCAAGCGCAATCAATTCCCCGTTCGTGTCGCCCAATTGGAAAAACAGCTCCAGCAGGCGCGCGACAAGCGCTACGCGGCGTTCGCTCGCTGTTTCCGCTCCGAAACGGCAAAGTACGTCCTGGCCGCCTGGGACTATCAACATCGCCCGGGTGAAGAGCTGAAGACCACGGTTGCCGAGTTTGCCGAGGTGCGCAAGCTCCAGCCTTATGCGCTCGAGCATTGGCTCGACTATCTGACCGGCGATGACTACAAGCTAATGGCCACGCCTATCCGCGACGTATTGGGTCAACAAGGGGTCAGCGGCTGGAAAGGCCCGACCGATTGCCCTTCGGTTTTGGTCAACAGCACCGACAAGGAGGTGAAACTGCTCACCTTCACGTTGCCCGCCCACTCGTTCGCCATGCATCCGGGGCCGAGCAACGGCGTCGTGCTCGGCTGGAAAAGCCCCGTCGACGCCACCGTGAAAATCTCTGGTCGGCTGGTAGACGCGGATCCCAACGGCGGCGACGGGGTCGCTTGGATTCTCGACCATCGCCGTGCCGGTGAAGTCCACGAGTTGGCATCAGGCGATTTGCCCAACGCCGGCGCTCAGAAGCTGAGCGAAGGCAATTTGGCGCATGCCCTCGATTCCGTCGAAATAAAAGCCGGCGAACGTCTCGAGCTGCTCGTGCTGCCTAAAGCGAACCATATTTGCGATACCACCACCATTGAATTCACAATCGCTCAAACCGACGATTCCGCTGTCTGGGATGTATCCAAAGACGTGGTGGGCGACATCCTCAAAGGCAATCCTCACGCCGACCGGCAGGGCCATCCGGACGTTTGGTCGTTCCAGGACATGGCGGCCAGCACGCGCGGCCAGAAGAATGGGACTGGTACGTCCAGCCTCAGGGCCTGGCAAAGAGCGCAGGACGATTTCATCGCCGGGAAGATCGAGCGCGTTGATCTGGAATGCGCCGCCGAGCAGTTCGAAAAATCTTTTGAAGTGGCCGATGCGCGCAGCCCGTTTTGGATCAGGCAACCGGCCGAGGAGAAGCTGCTTCCCGCCGAGGCGCAGTCGGAACTCGCCAAGCTTGCTGCCGAGCTAGGCGACCTAAAAAAGAATCCGCCGCCGCCGGTTCCCTTCGCTCACGGCGTCCAGGAAGGCGGCGTGCCCGATAGCCCCCAGGCCGGCGTTCATAATGTCCGCGTGCACATCCGAGGCAGTTACTCCCGCCTGGGCGACGTAACGCCGCGGCATTTTCCCCAAATTCTTGGCGGCGGCGCCGACACGCCAATCAAGGAAGGAAGCGGGCGCTTGCAATTGGCCCAATGGCTCGTCAACCCGGATCATCCGCTCACCGCCCGCGTGATGGTCAATCGCATTTGGCAGCACCATTTCGGCGAAGGACTCGTGCGGACGCCGAGCAACTTCGGCAAGCTCGGCGAAAAGCCGACGCATCCCGAGCTCCTCGATTTCCTCGCCCGGCAGTTTATCGAATCGGGCTGGTCGATCAAGAAGATGCACCGTGTCCTCCTTCTCTCGGCCATCTATCAGCAAGCCAGCGAGCCGCCCCCGGAAACCGCCAAAGCGGATGCGGACAATCGCTTGTTTGGCCATATGAACCGCAAGCGCCTCCAAGCCGAGGCCGTGCGCGACAGCCTGCTCGCCGTCGCAGGGAAACTGGACCTGAAGCTAGGCGGTCCCGCCACGGCGGATTTCAACGTGCCGCGCCGCGCCCTCTATCAAATGACCGTCCGCTCCGACCGCTCCGGATTCGGTCCCCTCTTCGACGTCGCCGACTCCACGGCAATCGTATCGAAGCGCATCGTGTCCACGGTCGCCCCGCAAGCGCTCTTCCTAATGAATCATCCGTTCGCCATCGAACAGACCAAGGCGCTGACGCAACGCATTCTGGCGTACAAGGGAGATGATAAATCCAAAATCGAAAAGGCCTACATCCTTCTGTACGGCAGACCTCCCACCGAGGAAGAGCTCCAAATTGGCCACGACTTCATTGGGCGAGTTGGCAAGACGGATAAAGATGCCGAAGCCGCCTGGCAGGAGTATTGCCAGATTTTGTTGTGTGCGAATGAATTCGTTTATGTGGACTAAGTAGAACAACCTCGAAGCTCGCACTGCACTTACTTCCATTGACGCCTTTCAATTACCCCTGTGAAAATAGGTTTATGAAGACCATCGAGAATTCCACGATTCCGGCCGGTGCCCTGGCGGACCTGGAGCACGCTTTGCACCTACAGGCGACCGGCCAGCGCGATCAGGAGTTCGAGAAGCGGATCGGCGAGCGAACCGAAAAGATCCGGCAGGAAATCCTCGCCCAACACGGCATTCTCAATGTCGCCGTGGATCTGATTCGCGAAGGCCGCGATGAGGAATGAAGTACGTTCTCGATGCATCCGTGGCGCTAAAGTGGGTTCTAAGCGAGCCCGATTCGCCAAAAGCCCTTTGCCTCCGCGATGATTATCGCAAACTCCTTCACGAGCTGCTTGTCCCCGATGTCTTTCCGGTCGAAATCGCACACGCCTTGACCCGCGCCAAGCGGAAAGGCCTCATTAAGCCGCCGCAAGCAGCTCGCCTTCTGGCCGACGTGCTCAGCACGCCGTTGCCGCTCCACCCTTATTCGCCTCTGCTACCCAGGGGGCAACGGCTTCGTGCCGATCCCATCATTCCCCAGCAGGCGCATCATTGCTCGGAAAGAAAACGGCCGGTGCAACGTGGAAGTACGCGGCCAGCTTGGTGATCTGGGCGCGTGTCAGCTGCCGCTTGCCGCGCAGCGCTTCGGATAGACGAGACTCCGCAATTCCCGTGGCCCGCGCCACGGCAGCCTGTGTCACGCCCTTTGCTTCGATCAGATGTTCCAGCAGGCCGGCGTCCGACACATCATCAATGGGATGGTGCTTGTCTTCGTAACGTTCCACCAAGTCGCCAAGCACGTCGAGGTAGTCCTGCTCCGCCACGGTAAGCCGGTCGCGGTCGAGAAGCGAGTTGACAATGGCCGTGGCGCGGTCTAGTTCCCTTTCGTTGTGGATCGGCCGCAGCGGAAAGCGGCGGACCAACTCCAGGTAGCTATCAAGGGCGGTGCGGCGGCGCGTGTTCGTTTTTGCGGCGCCCATATTTTCAAGCCTCCTTCCACTCATCGCAGTCGTATTCCTCATGGGTTAGCACGTGCCGGATGTAGACTTTCCCACGGTTGTAGTGAATGGCGGCGATGAGCCGGTACTTGTTGCCGCCGATGTTGAACACCGTGAACTGACCCACTTGATCGGCGCTGGCGTATACCGCCCGCACCTCGGCGAAGGACCGCCAGTCGGCGGCCAGCACGATTTTAAACCAGCGCCGCAAAGGCTGTTCAGCGTCCGGGTGCAGTTTCCAGAATTGCCGGAGAGCCTTCTTGGAAATCACGTGCATGGCGCATCATCTTCCCAAATGTGGAAGATGTCAAGCGGCGATCCCGGGTCGGCAAGCCGTTTGGACCTCTCAAATGAATTTGCGTCTAACTTGGTAGTCATGGTTCTCGACCGGCGAGTGGCCTGAGTGGAGTAGGTCATTCTCACGACAACCGGTCGTGCAAGACGGATGTTTTTCGGATGGCGTCACTCAAGTAATTGGGTATCGAACAGGTATCCCGCCACCAGCGCTTCCCTTTGCGGACAATCTCTTTCGCCTTCAAGACCTTAGGTTTCGTTTTTCACCAGGGGTGTGAGGGGGATGAAAAACGGAAAACGATTACTCATTTCGGCTCGCCACAGAGGTGTATGGCAAAATATATTCGTTTCAACCTGGCGCCATAGTGTGGAGGAGGTGACTCTGTCCCAAATCCAATGAACAAAGCACTGTACAAGCAGTGGACACTTCAAGGACTGAAGAACCGGGTCCTAAAAAGGCCTACGCCTTTCCTAAAGGGCTTCTCCGGGCCGCTGAACTGTCCACTGAAGAAACAGCCTCGTGAGACAGAGTGGGAGGAGGTCGAGAAACGATCTTTCGTAAACTAGGTATTTACACGGGCTTCGGGCAAAAAAGATCGTTTCTCTACTGGTGAGGGCGACGTGAAACGATTCAGCTTAGCGACCCTTTCGAACTGGCCTTAAATCCCAAAATGCTTTCCATTTCTTTCCACGGGGGGTCAGGCGAAATGGAGAGAACCAATTGGCATGCGAGAGACGCGGATAAACCGTTATGCCTCCTGGACCGTCTGGTCCCGCCATTTTGCCCCTCTATCAATCCGGCCTCTTGGCTTTGCCGTATGCAGGGTCAATTGCCGCTCGCAGGGTTTCTTCGCTGACGGAGCGCGGGAAGAAGCGGACGGAGCCGTCGGCCATGACCGCGTGAAAGCCTTCTTTGAAAAGGCCTCCCAGCTTGGGAAGCTGGCCTTTGACTTCATAAGGCAAATCGAGCGGCCTTGTCCACGGGACCGCTTCGCCGGCCTCGACTACGAGGATAGTATGGTCGGGTCCATTGGGAAAACTATCGGGGACTTTCGGCTGTTTTTGGCCTTCAAATGCGGCCAGGGGCCCGACAAAGACTTGATAGAAAGTGGCAAACGGCTCCTGGCCATCTGCCAATTCCGCACCTGCATAGACTTTCGGCATCTCGGCCAACAGGCTTTTGTTGTGCGGGCTATCCCACGCCTCATCACGATGAAACTTTGCAAAGAGGCCGCCTTGGCCCAGGTAAGGCAATAGCTCCACGCGCCAACTATAAAGCGGCGTTTTGCCGTCCTTGCTATAAACCGCAGCAGGCGGCAGGCGGCCGTGTTCTTCTTGATAACGGTGCAGGGCCTGGGCGATCTGAGACAAATTGTTTTCACTTACCGACCGATTGGATAGATGCGCCAATTGGCCCAGGATTTCCGCCTTGGCCATTCCGAAATCGGTGACGACTTGCTGGTCGATTTGCACGACGGGTCCCATTTGTTGGACGATCGCGGTCTTAATAGCCTCCTGGTATTTCTCAATCAGCTCGGGCGACAGTCCCAAAAAGGCAGCCACCAGGGGAGATTGCTCCTGAAAGGTCCGTAAGGAGCCGCCTACCCAATCCAGACCGGCTTTCGCCGCTTCGCCGCCGTGCTCGGCAGCTTTCTCATCGGGAAAAAGCAGATCCAAGTGCAGGCGAAAAGAATCGTTGAAGGTGCCCGGCAACGCCGAAGATTGGAGACTCGCGGTCAACGTTACCGACCGCAAATTAGAAAGCGATCTAACTTTTTCGTACCGCTCGGGAATATCCCGGGTCCAATTCTTGGCGGCGATCAAAGAGGGATTGAGGCCGGCAACGACATGATGGTCGGGCTTGGCGGCCTGCTCCAAAGCACCGCGAAGCGGACCCGCCTCTTTGGCCGCATTTAGGCGGTCAATTAGCTGCTCCAAAGCCTTTTGAGGAATGGTTCCTTCTTCATTAATAAAAGCCATATCTTCCGGATCGAAGTCCAACGCATGATCGTGGTGATCGAAAGGAGGTTTCCGCGATTGAGCCGACCGGTCGCTTTGCCGAGGGAAACTTATGACCAAAGCTCGATCGTTGAGAAACATTAAGGCTGGCTCTTCCTTGCCGGCGCTCCTGAGAATCTCACGTCCGTGATAGGCGACGGGCTCAGCACCGGGCGCCATGACTTGGGCAAGCTTTTGACGATCAAAGGCCGCTTTGGTCGAGACGAGCATTAAGAAAGGCTGATGTTCGGCGGACGGAGAAATCCGGAGAACGGTCAGGCGGTCTATTTGCTCAGGAGCGATGGCCAACAAGCGGCTGAAGCGGTTATCCATCTTGCAAAGGCAAAGCGCATCTGCACGCGGCGGGCTGCTTCCGTTTTTAGTAAATCCGAGACATGGACGGTGACAAAACCAAAGGAGTCTTGAGGCACCAGATCCAGGTCATCCGGCAAAGCCTTTCCTTCTTCCTGAACCGTAGACACTAGCGCGTCGTCCTGGGTCTTGGACGGCTTGTCGGAAACCTTGCCGATCAGGATCACGAAGAGAAGCATGGCTACGCCGCCGGCAAGTCCCCAAGCTAGGTGCCTTTGTCTCCGAGCCCAGCGAGCCGTTCGTTCCCAAACGGGCAAACGGCGCGCTTGGATCGGCTCCCCGAGCTGAAAACGCCGCAGGTCGTGAGCGAGGTCTCTGGCGGACGGATAGCGGTTTGCCGGGTCCTTTTCCAGGCACTTCAAGCAGATGGTTTGCAAATCAGGCGGAATCCCAGGTTGCAGACGCGATGGTGGGATCGGCTCCTCCTTGGCCACCTTGAGGATAGTGTCCAGCGGCGTGCTCATGCGAAAAGGCGGTCTGCCCGTTAGTTGCTCATAAAGGAGAATGCCCAACGCATGAATGTCAGTAGCGGGGCTTATTTGCTTATTGAGTCCGCCCGCTTGTTCGGGGGCCATGTAGTCCGGAGTGCCAAGGATTATGCCCGACTGCGTTTGAGCGGACTCGGCGTCAAGCCGTTTGGCCAAACCGAAGTCGGCAATCTTCGGAGTGCCATCGGCTGCAAACAACACATTGCCGGGTTTCAGATCACGGTGAATGATGCCCCGCTCATGAGCGACTTGAATGGCATCAGCAAGGATTTCCACCAGACGAGCCGCTTGCTGGGGCGTTGGCGGGTTTTCTTTCTGCTTCTGGGCCAGACTGCCGCCTTCCAAGTATTCAAACGTGTAAAAAGGCCGGCCTTCGCACTCGTCCACATCATAAATCTGGATGATGTTGGGGTGGTGCAGTTTGGCGACCGCCTCGACTTAGGTTTGAAAGCGTTTGAGCTCATGGGGGCCGGCATGGCGGCCCGCCAAGATCATTTTCAAAGCCACGATCCGGTTAAGCTTGATTTGTCTGGCCTTGTAGACCACCCCCATGCCGCCTCGGCCCAGAACCTCTTGGAGTTCGTAATTGGGGATAACCGGTCGATCGCCTCCTAGGGATTCAACAGGATGTCGATAGTTTGGCAGGGTCCCAGCCTGGGCCGTGGCGACGTCATCATTAGAGAGGGAGGGTGGTGTATGAGTGGCGGTGTTTTGCTCGGCTGCCGTTGCTCCTAAGGAATGTGCCTCTAAACCGCAAACCGGGCAAAGCGAGCCCCGGCTCCCGGAAGGCTGCTCGCCAGGGTCAGGCGTCTCCCACTGATGTCCCAGAGGACAGGTTTCCAAGCGCGGCATGAGAAATCTCAAAGATGGCCGTTTTATTCAGGAGCGATTATCGCATGCCCGTAGAGTGAATCAAGCGGCTATGGCTACTTCGCAAGTAACCCTTTTAGCGCATTTGCCAAACAACGCCTCTTCTGGTCAAGCGCCCTCCATCCTCTATCCTCGACTCCCCACCCATCACCGCTCCGAGACCCTGCATCGCTAAGGCAAGATAGGAAACCTTACCTGCACCTTTTCCGTCGTTACAACCCGGAAATCCGTCAATTCCGTTACAGCTTTCGGCCGATTAGAAGACTGATGGCTCCGGTTATCGATTCAAGCGGTCCAGAGAAGGCGAGGATGGCATGAACGTCAAGCGCGTTGGCCTGGGTGCATTGCTGCTGACTCTTCTTGCCGTTCATTCCTTGCCGGCCCAGACACCCGCTCTTTCCGCTGCCGATTCGGGACCTGTGCTGCGGGATGGGCCCATGCCGCCCGGCGACATGCCTTCTCTGACCAATTCACCGGCTGCTCCTTCCAGACTGTCCAACTGGATTGCCTATACGCGTCCGGATTGCTGTGGACCGATCGGCGGAGACGGGCCCATCGAGTCGGAAACCTATTTCCGAGCCGGCCCTTCTTTGCCGATTGAGGGTCCGCTATTCGGACATACCTTGGAAACCGGTTGGCTCGTCCAGGGAGGCGCGAGAGTCTTGTTTTTCGATCCGCCTCAGGAAAGCGCGTGGACGGTGGATTTCAGCATCAGCAACATTTACAACCACGGCCAACGCTCGAATATTGCCGTCATTCTGCCGTTCGTCAACGTGCCGTCCAATAACCCGTTCGTCACGACGCCGACAACGCTTACCAATTTCCCGGTGACCGTGCATGCGCTCAACCGCACGTTTGTAAACGTCGCCTTCGGTCAGGAACAATACCTGTGGGGCGCTGCCAACACCAATGAATCGACCTGTCGAGTGGGCTGGGATTTGGGCGGCCGCTATGGCTCGGAAAAGCTGGAGCTAAATGAACTGCGCCATCGGACCGGCGTGACGGGCGGCGTCACGTTCGCCGCTCACACTGACGTTGAGATTCCCTGGGGCAAGGTTTTGCTGCTGGGTGGATTTCGGCTCGAATGGGATTATATCTGGAGCGATGTCGTCCACGATGCCGATGTGCAGGATTTGAACATTCTCCTCACCGCCGGGGTACGCTTCTAAGGCTTCCCCTCTTCAGGGCTCCCTCCCCTTTGCTGAAGAGGGTTAGGGTTGAGAGGGTCGCTTCCACTTACGAATGAGAGGCCAGCGGACTGGCCATGCCGGTCGAGACTGCTTGATCGTACACGGCCACGGCCTCGTTCTTGCTGGGAGCCGGATTCAGGTTCCCAGCCAGATACTCGGCCGCCTGGCGGCAAGCCCCGGGTTTCTCCACTTCCTTGCGAACGCGGTCCAATTCCTCGCGAACATGCAGGTAAGACCGGTAGTCATTGAGCCAGCCTATGACGTTTCCACCGATGCTCAATGGATTGAGTTGATGGGAGAAAAATTCAGGAAACACTTCTTGGTCGGCGAGCAGATTCACCAAACTGATAAATCGGCACGTTTTTAAGAACTTAGCCGCGTAATAGCCGGGTCGATTAACGTAATAAAGAACGACCGTTGGCCTACGGCGATAAAGCAATTCAAGGCCGACCGAACCCGATACGGCAATGCAACTGTGGGAGAGGTGAATAATCTCCGGCGTGCGCTCCGCGTGCACTTCAATCGGCAACGCACAACCGGCAAGACGCGCTTTGACGCGCTCCGCTTGGGCGGGCTGCAAACAGGCAACCAAAAAGCGCACGTCAGGACGAGCGCTGTGAATATATCTTGCGGCTTCCAAAATCGTCGGCAGGTTTTGGTCGATTTCCTGGTCGCGCGAGCCGGGCAGAAGGCCGACGATCGGTCCGACCCGTTCCTGTTGCTGCTCGACGAAGGCGGCATTGAGCTGTTGCTCGGTTAATTCGTCGAAATAGGGATGCCCAATGTACTTGGCGTCGACGCCCCGCGCGCGGTACCAAGCTTCTTCGAAGGGCAGCGTACACAAGACGTGATCCACGTACCGACGCATCTTATTGATGCGCCAGCCGGCCCAAGCCCAGATTTGCGGGGGCACGAAATAGAAGACGGGAATGCCGTGCGCATGAGCCCGACGCGCCACCCACCAGTTGAACCCGGGATAGTCGATGAGCAGCACGGCATCGGGCCGCCGCTTGCGGAAATAGCGATCCGCCTGCCAAAGGAGCTTCACAAATCGATGCAGATGGGTGAAAACGCGCAGGAAGCCGACGACCGCCAAACTACAAAGAGGAAAAAGCAAACGCCCGCCGGCCGCTGCCATGCGCGGGCCGCCGAAGCCGACGCATTCCACATCGGCATCGAGCTTTTGCAGTTCCCGTATTAGATTCGCGCCATGCAGGTCGCCGCTAGGTTCCCCGGCGCTGAAAAAGATGCGCATAGGCGTCCATGCCCTCGTGTAAGTCGCGTAGGTGCACAGAACATGACCTTTCGTGCTCCCGACGCATACAACTGGGGAGGAGATTAGCAGGAACGCGCACCCCCTCGCAAGGGAGGTTTGCCGCCCGTTTTGGCGGGCGGATTAATCCATTTCAGCAGGATTTCCAACCAGAGAAACGGTCTTTTCGCCGGAACGCCATACGGCTCTAAGGCTTATGAAAGATCGTTTCTCCTACCTCTGTCACACCCCCCTGCGCGCCAGAACGAAACGAACCCTGGTAGGGTGGGACGAATCTTCGAGTTCCACCGCGCACATGGTGGGGACTCCAGGGTCTGTCCCACGATACATCTCTGGAATGAAAAGCCATCAAAGGAACCAAACGCGCGTATAGGTTTACAGGTGTAAACCCTGTGGCGCAATGTTGGGGCACCAGAGGGTGGGTCACTTGAGCCAGAGGGTCAGAAGGGAGTTTAATTTCCAAGGAACCAGGCCTTTCCTTGGAGTCCGAATCCAAGTACCGGTCCCCAGGTAGTTGCAAGCCCGGTAGGGGTGAACTTCAAGCTGCCGATTATGCCGCCGCCGGCCTGCAGAGTAACGTCGTTGAAACCAATCTTGGACAAATCGATATTCAAAGCGAGCGGGAATAGAGCGACCGACCCGATAACGTTCGCCGGCCCCGTCGCGTTGCCTTGTCCTTGTGCCGTCGCGTAAGGCGCCCACGCGAAGTCGCCACTCTGGCCCAACGACTCTACCCAAGTGGCTTGAGCGAAACAGGCAATGGTAAAGTCGTTGCCCTTGCCATCTTGAAAACCGATGGGCGATTGCACCAAGCACCCGGTCGCGATTTCGAGATGGCTTTGGTTCGGGTCGAGCTGTTTTCGCTTGAACACACTTTGCCAGCCGACGCCGAATGAATCTTGCTGATTCTTAAATAATCCGTCGAACTGCCGTTGGGATTGCATGACTTGTTGCCAATCCACAACGATTTGCCGAGTCGGCGGCGTAGCGACCACGGGGGTCGGCAGGGGTTCGGCCTGACCAGGCACTTTGACCGGCTCATCGTCGGCCAAATCTTTTAGTAAGCCGGGCGGGATAGGCAGCGGAATTACGCCAGGGATCCCGAACGAGAGGCTCAAACGCGCTCCACCGCCACCTCCGCCACCGCCACTGGCCAATGCGGCCACGTTGGCACTGGAAGACCGGGTCCCATAGAAATTGACCGTCATGGCTACAAGAGGAAAAAGGGCGGACCGCGTGATGGGACCCACAATTCCATCAGGCGGAGTCATGCCCTGAGACTGCTGGAATCGCCTTACGACTTTGTCAGTCTCCGGGCCGAAGTTGCCGTCGGGATCCAGGACCCGATTTTGAAAGAACTTGTTCAATCCCTCCTGAACCGCACGGACATCCGGTCCTGAAGTGCCAATCATCACATTGCGAAGTGCCATGGCTTTTCCTTGAAATTTGCCCGTCGCAGGCATTAGAAGAATAAAATGGGCTCAAGCAGAATACCATTGCTTCAATCAACACGCTTGGAAATCGGCTTGTTCGTTGTTCGTTGTTCGTTGTTCGTTGTTCGTTGTTCGTTGTTCCATTGACCGCCTTTCCACTTCCTTGCATGGTCATCTTGTTTGGAGAATGCCCACAAGCCTGGCCGGGGTCTGACAATAAAGTCAAGGCTGGCTCTAACCATCAAAAGTAAGGCGCTCGGAACAATCACGGCGGCAAGGAAGGGGAGTAACCAGGCTAGCGTCTGCTTTTGTTTGGGACGAGGACAAAGGGATATCCGGAAAAATCGATTGGCCGGACAAAAAAACTTGAGCATATAGAGCAGTTTCCGTTGTACCTTCGTGAGGTGTTCGGTCTAGCCGTTGTGGTTGAAGCAGCTTTGCGCTTGAGTCACGAGTATTCGCCCGAGAGCCGTGAGGCACGCGCTCTGCATACAATTGTGTGGTGGCTCAAAGGGAAGCGGTGAACACAAGCGGGAGGCTTCATGTCCGGTCCCGTTTCAAGTTCATTCGACCTCATGGTTCCCCACGGCAAGCTCCTTGCATGCATTGAGCTTCTCGAAGAAGGCCTGCAAGCTTTGCGTAAGACGCCGTACCACGAAGTGCTTGGTCGAGACTTTCTTCATCAGACTGATGCAGCAGCGGATTACTTGATTAACTTCCATCGCAAAGCCAGCGCAACAATTGATGTTGCCGCGATCTACTTTGAGATGAATGGATTCACGATTAATCCCAATCAGTGGCATTTCGACGCGTTCGCCTATGTAACCGCTGGGTCTATTTGGGAATTAGAATGGCTCGCAGATTGGCAATCTGATACCGGCGGTGAGGAGTTTGTCCTTACTGGCATGGAGACCGTCCAGAAAGCGTTTGCCGACTGGTATTACGACCAGAGCCAGCCGCTTAGCGTAAAGATTGCAGAAGATCTAGCTGACCATCTTGTGAATGCTCGCTTCATGCAATTAATTGCAGCCGCACATGGGGTCGCGAAACGAAAATATAAGGCACTAAACGACCTTCCCATATTGGCAACCGCCCACGATTGGGATACGGTCCATCAAACGCGATAGCTGCCGAACGTGGGGCTGAGACAGGTGGGGCGCCTTTCCGGTTTTCCAAGCGTCAACGCCCTTGCAAGCGGTCGAACCACCGGCTCCGGCGTAAAGGCAATCCGGTATGAATTCAGGAGACCGAGTATGGCCTCTCGCTTAAGGTGGCTTTGGTCTCGGCGCAAACGCGTCGCTTTCTCGGCATTGCTCCTCGCCTTAATCCTTATCAATGCTCTGGCCTACATGCACGCCCGCGCAATGACCCACTTCCAGGCGAGCGCCTTCCGAACGGCTAAACCGGAATCGCTCACAATCCTGCAAAAGGTCGGAGTCCTTTTAACCGGTGTCGATAATCCCAGGCCGGAGAATCGGTCAACTCCGGATAGTCTGGGTTTGCCATTCGCCGTACACCAAGTGAAGTCTGACAACGGCGTAACGCTGGAAGCTTGGCATGTCCCACGCGAACGGGCCAAGGCCTTGATCTTGATGTTTCACGGGTATGCCGGCTGCAAGGCCAACCTGCTTGGTGAAGCCGGCGCGTTGCACGAGTTGGGCTATGCTGTGCTGTTGGTGGACTTCCGGGGCTGCGGCGGGTCCAGTGGCAGCGAGACCTCGCTTGGCCTCGCCGAGGCACAGGACGTCAGGCAGGTTTGGGATTATGCACGTTTGACTTGGAGAAATCAGCCGGTCATTCTTTACGGCCAGTCGATGGGGAGCGCGGCCATCCTACGGGCTCTCTCCTTGCATGAGGAGGTCCAGCCGGCCGCGTCGGTGCTGGAATGCCCATTCGACAAACTCCGCAGCACGGTGGGCAACCGTTTCACGGCAATGGGATTGCCAGCCTTTCCAGGCGCTGATCTTCTGCTTTTCTGGGGGAGTGTACAGATGGGGTTCAATGGCTATCGCCACAACCCCGTGGAATACGCCAAAGCCGTGCGCAGTCCTGTCCTGCTGCTCCACGGCCGTAAAGACATGCGCGTTTTGCCGGAGCAAGCTGAAGCCATCTTCGAGAACCTGGCGGGGGACAAAATATATAAAGTCTTCGAAGCGGCCGGGCACGAGTCCTTTATCACTGCCTGTCCAGCAGAGTGGAAACAAACCATCTCGGCGTTCCTGGCTTTGCGCTTGGCCTTTTAGCAGCAGAGCCGAGTCGTTCAGCGGCGAAAGCCGTGGCGAGACTTTTCTTTCATACCGGGGAGGAACTTTATGAAGACCGCGGGGTATCTAACCGGGGCGGCGCTGGTTATCTTCGTGGTGAGCGGCCGGGGCCAACCGCCGAAGGAACCCGCTCACGAGGCAAAAAAAGACGCACCCGAGGCCGTCTTCAAGAATTACAAGGACCTGAAGTGGGACAAGATCCTTCCCGACCTCGGCGACAGCTCGCCGGAGATCTGCATCCTTCATGTCGACCCGAAAACGAAAGCCACCAAATTGATCATCCGGACGCCGAAGGCAATGCATATACGCAAGCACTGGCATAGTGCCAACGAAACGCACACGATGATCGTCGGCACAGCGAAATTCGCGTGCGATGGCAAGCCCATCGAGCAGGGGCCGGGGTCATTTAATTACCTGCCCGCCAAAATGGCCCACGAGGCTTGGACGTCGGAGGGAAGCGTAGCCTTCATCACGGTAGACGGGCCATGGGACGTGCACTGGGTCGATGGCGCCCCGACCGCCGCGGATCTCACCAAGTAACGCCGCACGGAGTTGGCAAGGGGATAATGCGATGGGCGCTTCAGCACGCCCTTCGGAGTACCTCAGAGCGTGCCACACTTTTGCAAAGGGGGCGGACACGGTGGTCCGGTGAGAGAGTATTCGAAGCGCAAAAAAACGGGTACAGTAATTATGGCTCAGTTGCTCCTTCGTGGTGGATGGGGGAATTTGACCGCCACCATCGTACCGCTTGCCGTCCCCGGTGGTAGCAAGAGAGCGGCATCCCCATCTTAGCCAGTTTGAAACGGCGGAAAGACGCAATGTCATCATGGCTTCTACCGCTATTTCTTTTTGCCACCTGGTTCGTTTGGATAATCGCCTGCTGTGCTGAGAAGGCCGTTGATGAAGCGCGGCGCGGCGTGCCGGAAAAACAACGACGTGGCGTGAGCATCGTCCCCGGGATTCCGCTTTTTCCCTTAGCCTTCTGGGCTATCGCCTTCTTGACGGACTTAATAATTAACCCTTGGGGGACATGGCTTATCGGCCTTGCCCATGTGGCTTTTATAGTTGTTTTGCTAGCGTCCATAATCAGGAACTCGCTTCAACTTTGGTCATTGGACAAGAAGGCAAAAGGATAGCGCCGAACCCATCTATTGCTTTGTAAGTCAAGTGATCGCGCCCCGCAATCCTGGGGCACTGTAGACATGACCCGAGAATGACCTTGCCGGTTGATCAAGAGATAAGTCGGAATCGAAGGTAAGCTTCCACAGATTTAAGAGGAACAGCCGAGGAGGACCATATAGATGCACGGGATGAGCGTCGCCGGCCGTCGGGGCGAGATCCTCTGGAAGCGTTCTTTCACCGGCATCGGCCGGCAACTGACCTACGACACTTGTCAGGTGCGGTTCGGCCTGTTCGTTCCGTTCGCCTTGGGAGACGTTGTCCATATCTGGGACATCCCGGTGACCAAGTTTGGCGGGCCGTGCAAGGCGATCCGCCTCTGTCCGGACTCCGACTTCAAACGCCGCGTCCTCACCGCTAACTGGATCGGTCTGGGAGCGATGCTGGGGTGCATCGCCCTGTTCCTGGCCTCCCTCAAGCTATTCGTGACCCTGAAGTTTGTAGCGGCGGCCGCCGTCTTCGTCGGCTCGGTGGTGGTCGGGGGCCTTGGTTTCTGGCTCACCCGCCTGCCGGCCGAGGAAGCTCGGCACCGGGCCATTCGTCTCCTGCTCGGGCTCCACGAGTGGGGTTCGAGCGACCCGGCCACCTGGTCTGAGGAGCTCGTGGCCGAGGTGGTAGCTCCGAAGGAGGCATTCGGCGTCGCGTCGTTCGCCGCCCTGGCCGAGAAGGACCGGGCGGCGGGCCGGTGGGGCGAAGCTATGTGGGCCGCCCGGCTGTGCGCAGCCGTCGAGGACGACGCCAAGGGCGAAACGCTGACCGACGCCATCCTCGGAGAGCCTCTAGTGATCGAGCGGTTGCGCCGAGTGCGGAAGCGACCAGACACGCGCGATCAGGAGTTCGACCTGGCTCCCGGCTTGGAAAAGTGGGTGAACGGCGACCCGGAGGAACACATTTTGGCAATCGGGTGACACGGTCGCCGTTGGGAAAGGAAGTATTATGAAAAAGGCAGCTAAGAGGAAGCGAAACCCGGACATGCTGGATGAATATGATTTCAGTTCCGGTGGACTGGTTCATCATAGCGGTCGTCGGTTGAATCGGCGCCGCTGGCCCAGCTAAATGCTAAAGGTCTTTGTCTGGGTGGGTGGCAGCACGTGTACTTTTTGTTCGGCGGCGTGGTGAATGAGAGCGGCGAATGCGGCTGCAATACCTGCCCGATGGCTCACCAGATTGTCCACTCATTCGGCTTTTTGACTTCACGTCGGCAGAAGCGCAGCATCTCGCATTGGCCGTTGCGGACTTGGCAGCCGGGCGAGTCAGACGGGTCGCGATTCACCAGTTTCCCGGCGTCACATCCGTGGATGCCTGTGAGTTGGCATTATGTGTTCGCACGTGGGACCAAGCCGTTCGACGAACTGGCCCAACCGCATTTGAGTGTGGATTTACTCCAGGCACATGGGACAATGTTTGCGCCTTCATCGAGCCCTTCGTCTCAGGAAATGGAGGGTTCCAGTGGCTTGCCCGTGTGCCAGGCGAAGCAGCACTGTTGCTGTCTCCCTCTGGTCGGTGGTAGCGCCTCGCCGAACATGTGGTCAAAGAAGCCCAGGGGCCGCCATTCTTGTATTCTTAGCGTGACCGCTGTTGCTGCCGGCTCGGCGGCTTACCTGATCGTTCGGCGATGAGGAGGACATCCGATATGTCACGATCGCACGTTTTCACGTTTGCCTTTGTGGCCTTGCTCGCCATGTTTGGTTGCGCTCGGCAACAACTGCCAGGGAATCAGAAACCGCCAAAAGATCAGGCCGACTTAGAGGCTCGGTACGAACGGATTGAGATCGGAACTCCCGAACCGGAGATCGCTGCATTCCTGGGGAAAAGGGGAGCGGATGTCGCCGGGTACTCCACCCAGGTAGTGAAGCGCAAGCCGGAGGGAGGGAGCGATATGGCGGCAGGCGAATCCCACAAGTATTGGGCAAGCGAGGACAGCCAGGGGGCTATCCGCGTCGTCTTTGGGTCCGACGGAAAGGCGCGCTCGATTCAGCTATTGCGGCTGAGGCCGATGGGTCCGGCGCCGGGGCCGCGGGAAGAGTCGAAGGGACCGTGACGCCGAATCAGCGGGCAGACCGACACCTTGGCCGTTAAATTAGGCGGCGCCCTAGGAAAGCGACTGAATGAGCCAAGTCCCAACTACCATCAGCTTCATAGCAGCGGTGCCTCAGTTTACCGTGGCGGACGTGGGCCGGACCGCCGAGTATTACCGCGACGTTCTCGGCTTCCAGATAGCCGGCTATTGGGACGGCGAGCGCGTTAGCCTCGTCGCCGATACTTCTTCGGTTTTCGCAATTGTGAAACGTGACCAGGTTCAAGTGTTCTTCAATCGCGCCGATCAGCCCGATGTTCGCAGAGACCGGGCCGAGGGAGCTTATGACGCCTACCTCCGCGTGACAGGGATTGACGCACTGGCGGAGGAGTTGCGTATTCGCGGCGCCGAAATCATCGATGGACCCGAAGACCGCACTTATGGGCAGCGCGAACTCGTGGTTAAAGACTGCAACGGGCTGATCCTGGCATTCGGAGAGGACACGAGCCAGCGCGCTACCTAGCCAGCGGCTGCCTTGTGGTTGCCGAGCACGGCTGATGCCGACTTTTGCAAAGCCGCACTGATGGTCCAGTCTTCACTTCCCATTGACGCCCGGTTCGACGAGCGGCAGGCCGGGCATGGTGGTCGCTTTCTCTACCTTGCGGTAGCCCAGCGCGTGGAGGACTTCGAGGACCTCGCTCCAGGTAGGAAATGGCCGGCGATTGGCGCGCTTATACTGGTCCATCGCCTTCATGAAAATGATTTCGTCGTCGTTATAGTCGCGTTCGCAAGTCGTGGGATCGACTTGGCGGCGGCGCTCGCCCTGATAGCGGCGCTCGCTGCCCGCACGGCGCTCCATGACCACGGGGATCTCGCGTTTGCGGCGATCGGGCCGATTGCGGCGGTCTCCGCCCCGGCGATCCGTCACGACCTCACTGGGAGGCAGTTCATCGTTGCTCATGGCCGCGATCCTCGATTTTTCAGGGAGTTATGCTTGCGACTGAAACCGTCAGGGAAATGATCTCGTTCTGAATCGAGAAAAACGTCCGTGCAATAATTCCCCTGTCGGAGTATAGCCCACAAATTCAACGATACAAGTTGACGGCCCAGCGAAAATCCTCCCCATCCTACAGGGCAGCGGCCTTGGCCTTCATTCGTCGTCAAGCTCGTTGCTTTCCTTGTCCTCGGCATCCCGGCCGAACCAAGCCGGCTGTACAGCCGATACAAGCGAACCCTTTCCTTAACGAAGGCGTATTGTTTACAACTTGCTATGCTGCTTAGTTATCCGTCTAATTCTTGTTCGTAATCGAGGTCGCCATGCCGGCCGAACCGCGTTATTATGCTGCCGCTTGCCAAACCGATTTCCCCAATCCGAAAAAGCGCGACGGCATCGGCGCCCACGTCGATCACATGCTCGCCATGATCGACCGGGCCGTGCTGGGCTACGCTCCCTTCGCGCCGGTCCGCTTGCTGGCCTTTCCGGAGTTTGGCCATGCGGCGCCTATTTACCCGACTGTTGAAGAACTCATCGATCGCTTGGCAGTGCCGATTCCCAACGAACACACGGATCGTTACCGTCAGAAGGCCCGGCAACATGGTGTTTACATTCAAACCGCGAGCTTCCTGGAGACGGACTCCCGCTATCCCGGGCACGTTTTCAATACGACCTGTCTTATAGGTCCCGACGGCCTGCTGTCGCGCTACCGTAAAGTCCATCCGTGGATACCCTGGGAAGTCCACGCTAGTCCTCATGACATTCCGGGATATCGAGACGACATGTTTCCGGTCACGGAGACGGAGATCGGCCGAATCGGCGCGGCGACTTGCTACGATTGGCTTTTTCCCGAGGCCATTCGCCAACTGGCGCTCAAAGGGGCGGAAGTGCTCGTGCGCGTTTCCGCTTACATGGATCCGTGGGGCGCTACGCCGCCCATGGATTGGTGGACCGTCGTTAATCGCTGCCGCGCGCTGGAGAATATAGCCTATGTCGTCGCCGCCAACCAAGGCGCCCGCGCCGACTATTATCCGCCCTTTTCCTGGCCGGGAGGGAGCATGATTGTCGATTACGACGGCCGGCTGATGGCGCAAGCCGATCCCGGTCCCGGCGAAAAGATCGTCGTCGGCCCGATCGATATTCCCGCACTGCGAGCGGAGCGCGAACGCCGCCGCGGCCATCATATGCTCGCCCACTTGCGCATGGAGGCGTATCCGGGCTACCAAAAAAGGGTTTACCCAGGCGGTTTGGCCGAAGGGGACAAAGTGTTAACGATTGAAGGAAACGATCGGGCCATTGCGGCTGGGAAAGCGCGCTTCAACAGCGCGAACTTCTGATCGCATTTCTTCATGGCGTTACATCGATTCGGAGGCTGGTCATGTCAATGCGCGCCGCGCGGTTACGGCCGATTCCCACAATCGCCATCGTTGGCGCTTTGTTGGCTTTCGTGGCTGGCGGCGTTTGGTTGTACTTCAAGTCGATTGAAAAGCCGGCGAAGCCGCAAGCCAACATGATAGCCGTCCTGGAAGCTAACAATATCGGCGTGGCTCACATGGAACAGTACCAATACGGCAATGCCATCCAGGCGTTTGAAAAAGTCGTGGATATGGCCCCGGACTGGACGCCCGGTCAAATTAATCTTGGCATCGCCTTGCTTAACGAACAGGGAACCGCGGAAGCCAAGGCGAAAGCGGAAGGCAAGGTGTTGACCGTTGCGGGGGAAACCGACGTCGAACGAGCAAAAACTCTATTCCGAAAAATACTCGATGAATCAAGAAACAATCCCGCCATTAAAGATAATCATTACGACCTTTATGCACACTTCTGTCTAGGAATCATGCTGCGCCATGAAGGGTCAGAACTGGAGGAGGCAACCGATCATTTTAAGGCCGTAACAGTGGGCGACCCAGACGATGCGGGGGGATGGATCTGGTACTCGGGTATGCTACAGGCATTGCTGAGATATGAAGAGGCTCTCATCCCGATTCAGAAGGCTCGTCAGTTGGCGCCTTACAATCGAACCGCCATCTATTATCTCCAGCAGAACTTATTACATCTCGGTAGAGACCCGGACGTTCAGAAAGAGCTGCTCAATCTCATGGACGATCTCGACCGCCATCATGCGGACAGCATCTCCGACACCAAATATGGGAAGATGGGCCATTATGCTGACGTCATCGGTAAACCGCCGCTGAATGACAAGGTCCAAACCGGCCCTATCCCCCTCTTTCAGAAGCAAAATAAATTCCACGTTGAACTCGCCCCCAATTCGCGATGGGCCACTTCCTCGGATTTGGGAGACGGCCCTATCGCTGACCTTCGCAGGGCCGTCCGCGAGCGATTCGGCGCCTGCATGGTGACGCTGGACTATGACGGCGATGGCAAACCCGACCTCTTTCTGATTGGTGCAGTGGTTGAAGATGGCAAAGTCCGTGATTTGCTGTTGCGGAACGACGGCGACTATCGTTTCACCGATGTTACCAGGCAAGCAGGTCTCGCCGACTCTTGGCCGAGCTTGGGCTGCTGCGTGGGAGACATCGACAACGATGGCAAGCCGGATTTGATCATCACCGGCGCGGGGAAACACAAAGTTTTCCGTAACAAAGGCAACGACGAGTTTGAAGACGCCACGTCAAAAACCGGCCTCGATAAACTGACGACCGTCTGCTTCAGTGCCGTTTTAGTCGATCTGGACCAGGACAGCGATCTAGACCTGGTTCTGATGCAGTACGCTGACACGGTCGAAAATGCCTTAAAGGGGCTCAAAAGTGATGCTGCCCCGCAAGGACCTGGGATCGTCGTCTTTTTCAATAAGAGCGCAGCGCCCGTTGCCAAGAAAGGGGAGAAATCCGACGGACTGATCCTTCGCTTCGAACGCGATGAAGCAACCACAAAACAACTCTCGATAGGTCCCAAGGCGGCCATCGGATGTGCTGTCGGCGATTTCGACAAAGATCGCGACCTTGACCTTTTGTTCCTCGCCGATCGCGCTGATCCGGTGATCGCGGTTAATGATCGGCTGTTGCGCTACCGCGCTATGGCAGTGCCGGAGTCTCTCGCCGGCAATCGCCTGTGGAACGGCGCCTTGGTCGTCGATGCCAACCACGATAACTGGTCTGATCTTTTCTTGATCGGGCCGGGCCAAAAGCCCGTCCTGTTGATGAATCGTAGGTCTGTCGACCGTTCGGCCGTGGATAAGTGGTTTGAATCGGGCGTTATGAACTCCCCGCCATTGCTTCAAGCGCATGTCGTAGATGTCGATCTCGATAGCTGGCCCGATATAATTGGACTCTCTGAGAAAAAGATTCCTGTCCTTCTCCACAATGACGGCAAACGCCTGGTGTATGAAGAAAATGGCTTGGGAAGCGACCTTGCCTGGCCAAAAGACCTGGTAGCCGTTCTCGCTGTTGACTTGGATGACGATTGCTTTACGGATCTGATCGTGTGGTCGGAAAAGGACGGTCTGCAACTGCACTCCAATCAAGGCAACGGTAACCACGGACTCTTCGTAGACCTGTCCGGAAAGCGCGACGTCGGATTGGAAATGCGTTGCAACGCTGATGCGCTGGGCACATGGATCGTCGCGCAGTCGAGCGACCTTTGGAGCGGACAAGAGCTGACCACGCTGTCGGCAGGCCTGGGCCAATCCCGTCAGCCATTGATCTTGGGCTTAGGCAAGTATTCCAAGGCTGATGTTCTTCGCCTGCGCTGGCCCGATGGAATCTTGCAGGCTGAGCTTGAAGTGCCGGCTTGCCAGCGACAAAGCCTAGTGGAAGTACGGCGCGAAACGATCTCCTGTCCCATCCTCTTCGCCTGGAATGGCAACCGCTTCATTTACATCACGGATTTCCTCGGCGCCGGCGCTCTGGGCGAATATGGTCCGGATCGCAGCATCCGGCCGCCGCGGGGCGCAGAGTCCGTCAAAATCGAAGCCGAACAGTTAGTGCCCAAGGACGGTCAGTATGTTTTGAAGATCGCCCAGCCCATGGACGAAGCGACTTATATCGACCGCCTGCAACTGGTTGTGCTTGATCATCCCGCCGATAGGAGCGTCTATCCGGATGAGCGGTTCGTTGACGCCGAGCCTTATGCCAGCCAGGCTCTCTTTGCCCTCAAGGCCCCAATCTTTCCCGAAAAGGCAAGAGACCACCGAGGCAAAGACGTGACCGAGACCTTGCGTCAGTGGGATCGCCAGACGGTTGATGATTTCGCCCATCGCGCCTGGCTCGGTTATGCCGAGGATCATTGGGTGGAGCTTGACTTTGGCGATCGGCTCGCGAATTACGGCCCGAAGGATCGGCTCATTCTTTGCATGGCCGGTTGGACCGACTATCCCTATCCGGAATCTATTTGGGCGGCGACCCAAGCCGGCGTCGCGCTCCAGGCGCCGCTCCTGGAGCGGCTCGGCGAAGACGGCAAATGGCGATCGCTCGGCGAAAGCGGTTTCCCGGCCGGCCTGCCGCGCATGATGACTTACGAAATCACCGGCAAACTGACCGGGCCGCGCTGCGTCATTCGCCTTCGGAGCAACATGCAGGTCTACTGGGATCAAATCTTCGTAGCCCCGCTCGATGAAGTGATAGCCGCCAAACCGCTTGAGCAATACTCCGCAACAGGCACGTCGGCCCGGAAAGTGCGCGGCATCGAGTTGGACGTTCATAAGGCAACCCTTTCTGCTCACTCGTGCATGCAGACATATACGCCTGACGGTAAGAAACCCTTGCTCTACGATTATGACCGGCCGCAGGCCGTGCCGGTAACGCGCTTGGCAGGCAAAATGACGCGCTTTGGAGAAGTCACCGAACTCTTGCGCCAAGAAGACGATTGCTTCGTGATCTTCGGCCCCGGCGAGGAGCTGGAGGTGCGTTTTGATGCATCCAAGTTGCCGGAGTTGCCCGCGGGTTGGAAACGCAGTTTCGTATTAAAGACGTCGGGCTACTGCAAGGACTGTGCACCCTTTACCGCAACCGGTGAAACAATCGAGCCGCTGCCGTCTAAAGGCATGAAGAACTACCCGTATGGCCCCGAGCAACAATACCCAGCCGACGAGAAGCACCAGGATTATCTAAAAACCTATAACACCCGCCATGTCGGAAGCGGAAAATGAAGACCTTGAGCAGCGACGGAAACGTGAACTTTAACATGAAACATAGCCTACCCCCCGAATAACTGGAGACGGCTATTGAAGGGCAGACCTTTTATATGCATTACGCCCGCCGCGAGTCGAACGCGGAACCTACGGATTAGAAGTCCGTTGCTCTATCCAATTGAGCTACGGGCGCGCTGGTAAGACAATAAACTCGGTTGGGCAATGTTAGCTGACCTGCATGCCTTATGGCTATTCTAGCTTTGACACTCGAAAGGACACCAGGTTCGTAGCTCTTGGAAGACTATAATCGAAAGGCCCCGCGGCAACATCGGCAATTCGGAGACCCGGATTTGATCCTCGAAGTGGACGCAGGAGAAGCCACCAACATGAATTTCCAGGAGACTTTGGCTAAGCATTTGACGGCGATCCAAGAGCGCAATTTAGCCGCTCTAATGGAGACGTTGCCCGACGACGACGCGGTGACTCTCATCACGGCCGACGGCCGGCTGGTGAAAACGGCCCGTGAATTCGCGGAAATGCATCGGGACTGGTTTGGCCAGACGACGTGGACCTTGAACACGCAACTGGTGAGCACTTGGGAAACGACCGATTTGGCCGTTGTCGTCCTGCGTCTGGACTATCGGGACAATCCGCCGGACCAACCGCCAATCCAGGCGGAGAGTTACTTGACGCTGGCGTTCGCGCGCCAGGCCGACGAGCGGTGGGTCATGGTGCTGGACCAGAATACGCCCATGACAAGGGCGGCTAAATGAAGCTCGTCACGCCGGCCATGAACGAGTCCATTCAGGCTGAACCTCGCATGCTCAGGCCAGATTTGAACGCGCAGACCGGTTCATGGTAGACTTCAGTGTATGGAGGAAGCCGGTATGACTAGATCGCTTGAACTGCCCGAAGGCATTTATAGGGACCTTGTGCGGGCGGCCCAAGCCAGTGGCAAGACCCCGGCTGGCTGGATTCAAGAACGCTTACCGAAGAACGGCGCCAACGGAAAGGGCACTGACGCCAGCGACGAAGAACTCGCTGCCGCCGATGCCGCCTTGGACGACTGCCTCATCTCCCTGGGGCATGCCTTGGGCGCCGATAATGAGCGGATCGACGCCGATTTGACTAGCGAGTACGGGGATGACCACGCTGATCTCTATCGTCCGCCAAACATCGCAGCGCAGGAGAAAACATGCCTATCCAAATAATCGAAGAACTGCGCGAGTTCCACCGCTTTCTCAGCGATAAGCTCAGTGCCGACGGAATCCACTTGTCCCCGGAAGAAGCACTTGATGAATGGCGGCGGCTGAATTCTCAGGCCCACGCCTTGGACGAAGAGGTCGCCGCGATTGGGGAAGCTCTCGACGACATGGCGAAGGGTGACCGCGGCATTCCATTTGATGAGTTCGACCGCGACTTTCGAAATCGGCACAACTTGCCGGCTTAGCCCATGAGCCGAACTCTTCGGATCATCAAGCGTGCCAGTTCCGATGTCCCTTAAAGCTGAATTGTTCTAAAGGCTGAAGCGTATCGTGATCGAACCGCAGGACGCCCCCTTGCCTAAGGAGGTCGCGCGGAATCTTTCCAGCTCGATTTAACTTGCGGTGGACCGATAAGTGCAGCAAAATGACGAACTCGCGTCATCTCATGCCAATTCCCCAGAGCAAGAAGGTTTGCATATGGCCAGCGTTTTGTCTGCTCTTGAAAAAGAAGCAGCCAGCACTCCACTAGAACCCGCTTTAACCAAGGCCTCCAACCTTTTGACCTCCGTGGTCGAAGGGAAGGCGTATGTTGGCGAAGTCTACTCGCTCGGTTACGAGGACGCACTCGTTCAAATCCACGACTTCCACCGCCAGGAGGTGGGAGGCATCCCTGCCCTCTCTTTCCTAATCGCCACGAGAGTGCAACCAGGCAGGCAAACTGACGTTAGAGAAGAAGACGCCTCTGTCATTCTGCTTCGAGTCCTCGACAAATGCGACCTTCCCGACGCCGCCGAGGCGCTTCGAGTTCGTGTCGAGACCGCCAAACGTGTGTCGGGTGAAGTGGACCGGTTCTCGGATCACAAAGAAGTCATGGACGCCCAGACGGCGCAATTACTAGGGTATGCGGGTGTGAAGTGCCGGGTGCTAGGGACGTTCTACGTCAACGATTTCGGTACTGATGGGAAGCCCGACTACCGGCTGACATTCGGTTCTGATTTGAGCAATTACTACCCTAACCGGGGACTAAAAGTCTTCAAGCCCAAAGCAGCGATTCTTGCCAAGATCATCAACTACCGTGACCCTCTGGCTCGTATGCAAGGCCCTTCACCCGAGGTCCAGATCGGCCATGTCCGATACGCATCAACCAACCGTCCGTTCCAGCGAGTTGGCGACGTGCCTGTGCTCATTGCGCCCACCGACCTGCTCGGCATGAAGACGGCCTTGTTCGGCATGACCCGGACGGGAAAGTCGAACACCACAAACGTCATGTTGAAATCGATCTTCGCCCTTCGATGGCACCCTGATAAGCCCCGCCGAATTGGACAGGTTGTCTTTGATCCGAACGGCGAATACGCCAACGAGAACGTACAAGATCAGGGCGGTGCAACCAACCCGGTGGCGATCAAGAACGTCTGGATGTGTGGCCCACCACCGACGCAGGCCCAGCTGAAGGACGACGTGGTTACTTACGGCATCACGAAGCATCCTCATGATCCAAATCGCAAGCTGATGCTTCTAAATTTCTACGTGGACGAGAATCTGACAATCGGGAAGGAGATAATCGACAACGCCCTAGCCGATGATAGCTCCAAGTATGTCCTCAACTTCCGTGACGTAGATCTTTCCTTGCCGAAATCCGAAGACAATGGCGACCTTTGCCGTCATCACCGTCGTGTGCTTTGCTACAGAGCGTTGCTCCACAAGGGCGGGTTGAAAGCGCCTGGTAATCTAAGCCCGTCAATCAAACATGGCTACCTAACGTTGTTCGGCGCGCCGTTCATCGATGCTCTGGCCGCGAGTGGCGGAAAGGACGAGGCGGCGTATAAAGTGTGCTCCATCATGCTACGGAAGGCCAAATTAACCTGGGGTGAGATGGCCAGCATTTGTACAACGCTCGACATGTACATCGCTGACAAAGGGTCAGCATTCAACAAGGAATTCGATCCAGATTATGTGCAAAAGAACGACGGTTCCTGGGCAGATGACAACCTGCGAAAGATTCTGGCCATGTTCGGCTTCGCCAACGGATCGAGACTGATCGGACGAATCGCCGAGCAACACACCGAGACGACCGGGACCGACTACGCCGACGAAATCTACGACTACCTTATCGAAGGAAGGCTAGTAATCATTGACCAGTCCAGTGGAGATCCACTTCTGAACAAAGCATCAGCAGACCGGGTGATGCGGCGGATTTTCGAAAAGAACCAAACAAAGTTTCGTCACGCCAAACTTCCGCCTGAAATCCTGATCTTCGTTGAAGAAGCCCAAAACGTTTTACCATCGTCGAAGGAAGACGATATGCACGATATCTGGGTGCGCACGGCGAAGGAAGGCGCGAAGTACCACTTGGGTCTCATCTACGCCACGCAAGAAGTGAGTTCAATTCAGAAGAACATCCTGCGGAACACGTCGAATTGGTTCATCGGACATCTCAACAACACAGACGAGACCAAGGAGCTCCGCAAGTTCTACGACTTCGCCGATTTCGAGGGCAGTATCTTGCGGGCGCAGGACAAAGGCTTCATCAGAGTTAAGACCCTCTCGAACCCGTACGTCGTACCGGTTCAGGTAGATCGGTTCACCATTGGTGTTACGACAACTGGGACCGATCCGGCAGCCGCAGATGCAGCAGAGAAGGCGGTCAACGTGAAGGCCGTTAATGGAGGCCTATTCTGATGCCGTATCAGGGTGAATTTGCCGGGTACAGGTCTGTTCGTCGTCTTGTTGGTGCTGAAGCGGTGCAGCAGCTGTTGAAGCGGGCGAAGGTGGCCCCGCCGAACGCCAGCCGGAACAGCCCATCTCCGAAGCGCGCTCCCGACCCTTCGATCGGGGGCTCCGGACTTCGTAGTAGGGATCGACGGCAGCTACAACGAAGTTCCAGTCAGGAACGGCTACCCAGGTGCGCACGTTGGGTATTGCACTGTCGCCAGCGTGCTAATCAACTTGAAGTTGATTAATCAGCTTGATGAAGATCGACCGGTTGATCCGCAACTCTTCCGAAAAACGGAAGAAGCCGCTACGGTGGATGCTGCGCTACCCGGCAGTAACGTGGTCACCCGCAATCACAAGTCGGCCCGTGACGCTTTTCGGGAGGCGGTGTTCGATGTGCTCCATGATAAGGTAGTGGACGAGGAAGACCGTACTCGCCTCCTGGACACCTACGAAGCGCTCGTGAGCCTGAAGCCACAAGGCCGGGCTCAAATATGCCCTTACGACCATCAAGGCTGCGATCAACGGCTCTCGATTCCTCCAGGTAACACCAACTGTCCTTGCGGAAAATCCAACGCCATCTACTCGACAGACGCTCTACGTATTCACGAGCGATTCTCACACGACGGCACTAACGGCGAAGCCTTCGGCTTAGTGTCTGAGGTTTGGGCAAAGATATTGCTCGTCCACTTGCTTCGTTGCATTGAGCGAAAGGGTATGCTGGATCAACTCGGCCGTTTGGCGTTTGTACTCGATGGACCGCTTGGCGTCTTCGGTCCTCCCGCATGGCTAAGCGCCGCCATAAGTACTGAACTCAAGCGAATTAACGGCATTTTCCGAAAGAAGACAGGGACAGATCTTCTAATCCTTGGGATCGAAAAGACCGGCACCTTCGTGACCCACTTTGACGAAATCGACCAGACGGAGCAACCTGGCGTTCCCCGATTCGAGCCAAGGTCGTACCTATTGCTGACTGATCGATACATCAAAGATCGCATCAGCTTGTCCGACTCGCAAAAACGGTACGGCGTGGACACCTACTTCGGGAGAAAGTTCTTTTACAAGAGCAGCAGCGGCGGTCGCATAGTGGCCAGCATTCCATTTCTGACTGCCGAAGAGGATACGCTCGAGACGGACGACGTGTCCCTCTACCCCCAGTTCGGCACCGCCTGCGCAATGCTTGACAAGCTCGCCTCGAACCGCTACCCGAACGCCATCACGCCTCTGGTTTCGGCCCATGCCGAAGCTGCCATCCCACTCGAACTCGGTCAAAAGGTGCTCCAACAACTCGCCAAGGCACTCATGCGATGGGATTGATTAATATGGGCGCATCTTCTGGAAAGTACGAGACGGCCGAGAGCCGATGGGCGGGTGTGGGGCCATACTACGCAATGTTCCCCGTCGAGTTCGCCGATCATGTTGTAATGAAATACACGACTTCTGGGGAGACGGTGCTTGATCCATTTGCAGGACGCGGAACAACGATTTTCAGTGCCGCGACCAAGATGAGGAACGGGATGGGGGTCGAGTTGAATCCGGTCGGCTGGGTGTACTCACAGGCGAAACTAAACCCGGCGTCCAAGTGTGATGTGATCGAACGGGTTCGCGAGGTCGGAAGGCTGGCCGCTCGTCGGACGTCGAAACCATGTCTGCCAGTCTTCTTCTCGTGGTGCTTTTCGCCGACTGTCCGGCAGTTCCTGCTGACGGCTCGAAAGTATCTTAATTGGCGACAGAACAAAGTGGACTGCACGCTTATGGCCTTGTTGTTGGTGAATGTGCACGGCAAGAGAGAAGCCTCGCTTTCCAACCAGATGCGGCAAACCAAATCGATGTCGCCAGATTACGCCGTGAACTGGTGGAAGGATCGCAAGCTCCTTCCCCCGAATGTCGATCCAGTCGAATTCATGGAGAACAGGATTAAATGGCGGTACGCCAGGGGGGTCCCGGTCAGAAGCAACAGTTTCGTGTATCTTGGCGACTCCATCAAGCGGCTTCGTGACGTGCGAAGACGAGCGAACCGACTCTCGCTTTCACCAGCGACTTTGTTACTCACCTCGCCACCCTATTGCGGAATCACAAACTATCATTACGACCAATGGCTAAGGTTGTGGCTTCTTGGAGGCGAGCCGAATGCGTTAGCTAGGCCCGGTCGCTACCGGGGCAAATTCGCAGACCAGCATAAGTACAAACAGCTTCTCTTTGAAGTGTTCAGCCGAACACGGCCATGCCTCGATAAGAATGAAGTCGTTTATGTTCGAACTGACCATCGTCCAGTGACGCTCAAAATGACAATCGACGTACTGAAAGAGGTGTTTCCAAAGAAGAGGATGTTTCGCTATGCCCGCCAGATTGAAAAGCCCACCCAAACACATCTCTTCAAAAACAAAGTCGAAAAGTCTTCTGAAGTGGACATTTTGCTCCTTCCAACTGTCTAATGATCACGATCCTTGGGTTGCATAGGTTCGGAACGTATTCAGGCAGTAAAGCTTGCGGGCGTTACGCGTAAAAAGGCCGCACGCTCGAACTCCAGGCGATCGTTAGAAGTCAACAAGCGGCTTAATGGTCCCCTAAATCAAAATGCTTTCCATTTCTTGAAATGCTTTCCATTTCTTGAAATGCTTTCCATTTCTTTCCACAGGGAGTCAGGCGAAATGGAGAGAACCAAATCGGAGGGCTTTCCCGGTTCAACCTCAATTAGCCTATTGAGGCAGAGACTGGAAAACGAAAGCCGTTGCCGCTTCACTGAGCTTGAGCCGCTCGTCCCCTGCTCAGGCTTGCCATTGCCAAGGAGCCAGGATATCGTGGCTTTAACATGAAGGTTCGTGAGGTCACCAAACTGCTCAAAGACAACGGATGGTATCTAGATCGTATTCGCGGCTCTCACAGGCAATTCAAACATCCAACAAAAAGCGGTTTGGTAACGGTTGCCGGCAAGCCGTCGGATGAATTGCGGCCTGGAACCTTGGCCAGCGTCTTGCGGCAGGCTGGATTGAAAGGGAAACGCTCATGAGGTACGCCGTGGTTCTTGAGAAAGGCAAAACCAACTTTTCGGCCTACGTTCCCGATTTGCCGGGGTGCGTTGCGACGGGGAGGACGAAGAAAGAGACGTTGCGAGAGATCGAAGAGGCCATCGCTTTTCATTTGGACGGCATGAAGCGAGAAGGCTTGCCAATTCCCAAAGCATCGACCCAAACGGAATATGTTGACGTCGCTTGAAAACCCCCAAGAACGAGAAATACCAATCGGCGGCGCCTTTACCTGGTTCCCAAACTCACGTTTGGGCACCGGCCTGCAAGCCAACTCAATCAAGAGGCAACCAGACGTACGGGTTGGTAGAGTTTCACTCGCCCTGGTACAGTCGATAGAGGAGATGAACCTAGTTGCCATTGGCCCGCGATGGTCGTCGCCGGCTGATGAAGCAGCAGAAAGGGTCAATGAGGCGCACCGGGACGCTGGGCTTCCCCATTAAGCGGGGGCCGTGGTCGGGAAGCCGAAAAAGATCGTTTCAAGCTGGCGTGGGGGGGTGTGTGAGGGGGTGGAGAAACGATCTTTCCTAAGAGGAACGAAAACAAGGCCTTCGGGCAAAAAAGATCGTTTCACTGGTGGTCACGGCCACATGAAGCGATAATGAAGCAGCAAAAACAATGAAAAAACCCCGCATGCCGGCGTCGCATCGGATGCCGGCATGCGGGGTGAGCAAGTTCCCGAATTACTAGGAACCGGCGACGTTGACGGCGCTGCCGACCTTGGTGAAGGTGCC
>JBJMQT010000149.1:0-61548 GCA_045802525.1 Gemmataceae bacterium | reverse complement strand
GGCAGCGGTGCAAGGTTGCGTGCCTCGACGGCTATATACTCCGCCAGCGTGCCGTCGCGATACCAGTCCGTGAGGCCGAACACCCGCTGTCCAATCGACAGCCCCGTCGTGCCATAGCCGAGAGCGGTGACCACTCCGGCCAGTTCATGTCCGGGGATTGAAGGCGTCCGGTCATGGCCGACGCGATCGGTCCAGGTCGAGGGCCACGTCAGCTCATCCCCGGTGAATCCCGACGCATGAATCTGAACAACGACGTCGTTTATCGCCGCCTGCGGCTCGGGCCGCTCCACCAGCTTCACCCCGGCCGTTCCGGCAGCCTGATCCGTTGCTACAAGTGCCTTCATCGCGCATCTCCCTCTCTTAACAAAGGTGTCAGGAACCTTTCTCCATCGCTTTCCTCGGTCGGCCGCGCGCACGCAACGTGGTTTCCAGCCTGAAGGCTCGAACGGAGCGTCGGGGTCAACGGCAAAGATGACAACGGGCGGTCCTATGGCGATGACCCACCTGGCGATGACCTCGTTGTCCAAATGCCTTTGCCGAAGTTGAAGGCTCAGGAGTAATGCAAGCAAGCTGGGTGCCATGCTTTCGCGGCCAGACGCGACCATCTCCTTCGCTGTTGACTGGTTGGGCCGCGAAAGCATGCCGACCCGCCGAACCGGGTGTTTCTCCCATGACCTCACCTCACCGAAAAACGGTCAAAAGCTACCAAGAAGCCGGCCATGCCCACGAACTTGCCTTTTCCTGTTTTCGAGTGCTCGGTTTTACGGGAGGTTTCGTGATGTGCCATTGCTGATGGATCCGCTCCCGTTGCTAGATAGGTGATTGACCCTGCGGGGTCGTCATGCTTTCGCGGCCCCGCCTGCTTTCAGTGAAGTATAGGGCCGTTGAGGGGCCGCGAAAGCATGGCACCCAGCGCGTCAGCCAGCCCACCAAGGAGATTACTTCTGGTTGGAGAACGACCACCAGTGGCCGCCACTTCCCGGGTTTGGAACGTCGATGCGCATCCACCAGAGGATTTCCGCCAGCACGGTGTAGCCATTTCTCGCGACCACTTTTGTACTCCATTCGAAATAGCCCGAGTCGCCCTCGCACGAGGCCATCAAAAGGGCGCCTTTCGCACCGTTGAAGCCGGGTTTGTCCTTGAAAGTCGCGACCAATCCGTCCCATTCTCCAAAACCCGCCGTGGACATGCTGTTACCGTTCCACCAATAGGCATCGCCAACCGGCCCATCGATCGTCCAGTTCGGGAATTTGTCGGTACCGGAGGCGTCGGACATGAGCCCGCGCTTGAACTGTCCGACCATACAGTCGTTCTTGGAACTGCCCGGCTCGAGCTCCAGTCGGAAGCTCACTGGCAAGCGGATTGTCGAATTTCCGCCCTGCGTCCACCGCCAGCTGATGTCCCAGTCCGACCAACTCCCCTTAAAGCTCTTTACCTTTATGTCGCCCATCGTGTGCCTCCCGTTACGTCAAAACTGGAGAAAGGCATTATCTTACGTCAGGACCGCCGGCCGCAAAAGTACATCGCAGCGACGAACGCGCTCAAGGGCCGACATTCAAGGCGCGCCGGCACGATCAGAAAAAGCTGTCAGGAACCTTCTTTCAGCACATTGCTCATAGCCGAGGCTGAGGCACGCGCCAACGGGAAAAGGTTCCTGACACCTTTTTTGACACCACAGGGCGTAATCGCATACCTGTGGAGTCCCAGCTGTCCGGCAACTATGAATCACAAAAAAGGGGATCCGATGGCAGAAGATGCAAAGTGTTTAGGTCATACATTGTGATCTTTCCATAGTTCGAGACAACCATGCCGTTGAAGTGTCCCAAAAGGATACGAAGAAGAGTAATCAAGTCGGCTAGAAACGGCTCATCAAATCGAATGATTAACTCTGTTTGAATACTTTGCTCATTTACCAAAGCGACGTCATCAGGCTCCATGTAATCAACTTTGGGTTCCTTAACGTAAATACAGTAGCGGCAACCAGATCGAGAGCGACAATAAAGGAAATCATCCTGACCATAATCTCCAAGCATAACGAAACGATGTCTTATGAGGAGATCAATTAGATGGCCTGTCGTCACCTTTGCTGAGGAGAACAAACTGACATTAGTGTTAAGGGCCATCAAGCCTCCTCGCCCTCGTCAGAAAAAGGTGTCAGGAACCTTTTTTCACCACTATCCTCGGCCGCCCGCGCGCCTGCAGCGTGGTTTCCAGCCCGAAGGCTCGCAAGCTTCCGTGCCGAACGGCTGGCCGCGCTGGACGCACCGTCGCAACGCCTCCTCCTCCGCCGCCGTTTGCGCTTGCTGCACCAGGCCCAACCAGCCCCGCGGCCGCGGCACAGATCGGCACTTGCTTTGAAAGCGCCTGCCCCGAGAGAGCGACGGGTTGCCTCCAAGCCATTGTTAATAAGGCAACCGCTGTGAAGGCCTTGCCCTACACCTCCGTGCCTTTCGCATTGACCCATCCTACTCTACTGCCTATCATCAAAAAAGTTACAGTTAAATGATTGCCAAGGAGTGGAAAGCGCCAGATCGGCGGTAATCAGCAGCGCATCTTCAAGGATCGTGCAAGTAGGAAAGGAGCGCCGTCGGCATGAAGGCGCAGCATCGGAAGGAACTTCAAACCAATGCCCTGGCCGACCGCGTCAACCGCATGGTTGAAGCGGCTAAGGCCGGACCCGGCCGGACCACCTGGGTGGTGGCCGGCGTTGTCGTGCTCGCCTTGGCGCTGTATGCCGGGTGGCGATATTACTCAGATTCCGCTGCCGACAAGCGGACAACTTTGTGGCTGGAAGTGGATGAGGCGACGACGCCGGAAGCATTAGACGAGATCATTCAGAAAAGCTCTAATAGCATTCCGGGCCAGGTAGCTCGCCTTGAACAGGCGCGCCTCTCATATCGTCAAGGGATCGAAAGACTCTATTCGGCCACCGATCGCGGGAAAGCCAAAGCGGATCTTCAGAAGGCCCAAGAACTCTATGACCAGGTGGCCAGGGAATCGAGCAACCCTCCGGTTATGATTCAGGAAGCCCTTATGGGATCCGCCAAGGCGCGGGAAAGCCTGGGCGAGGTGGACGATGCCGTCGCCGCGTACGAAAAACTTGCCAAGGACTATCCTACCAGCGCCCTGGGCAAGGAAGCGGAAGAGCGCGCCAAGCAGGTGCGCGAAAACGAGACTAAAATCAAAGGGTTCTACTCCGAACTCAATAAGTTGGCGGATGCCAAAAAGTGACTGGCATAAGGGGCCCATTAATACGGAGACATGACCCCTAATACCAGGGTCCTGTCCCCCTTTTACCAGGCTGCCTTATGCAGGGCCCCTTGGGCGATCGAACCGTTGAACTCTACGCCAAGTGCAAAATCGAAGGCATTCGGCTCGATCAATATCTCGTGAGCCAATTCTCGGACCTCAGTCGATCCACCGTTCAAAAAGCTATCGAATCGGAAGCCGTTCTACTCAACAGCAAGCCTACTAAAGCCAGTTACAAGGTCCGTAACCACGATCACATCAGCATCCGGCTCCCGGATCCGACGCACGATCTGCCCGAGCCGGAGGACATTCCCCTGGAAGTCCTCTACGAGGACGAGTTTCTCGCCATCATAAACAAACCCTCGGACATGGTCGTGCATCCGGCGAAGGGGCACTGGAGCGGCACGCTGGTCAACGCCATTCAATTCAAGTTCCCCAAATTGAGCCAAATAAACGGCGATTATCGGCCCGGCATTGTTCATCGTCTGGACCGCGATACCAGCGGCGCCATTCTGGTTGCCAAGGAAGAGCAGACGCACCGGGATTTGAGCATGCAATTTGAGCGGCGCAAGGTCTTCAAGGAATACGTTGCCCTGACAGCCGGCGTGCCCGATCGGGACAGCGATTACATCGAAGGCCGGATCGCCCATCATCCGCACGATCGCGTCAAGATGATCGTCACGGACGAAGAGGAAGAAGGGCGCGATGCCTGTAGCTTCTATGAAGTGCTTGAACGCTTCCGCGGCTATGCCTATTGCCAGATCAGTCCCCGGACCGGTCGAACCCACCAAATCCGGGTGCATCTGGCCAGTATCGGTTGCCCCGTTTTGGCGGATAAAGTTTATAGTGGCCGGGATTGTCTGCGGTTATCCGATCTCGTTGCCGGACTGCCTTCGGAAAAAGACGAGATTCTTCTAAGCCGGCAGGCTCTGCATGCCCGGCGCATACGGTTCCAGCACCCGCGCCGACGCCAAACTATTGAGGCGGAAGCGCCCTTGCCTCCCGAGTTCGAGAAAACGCTGGAGGCGTTTCGCCGTTTTCGAAAGTAAGAAAGTCTTTCGTTTCGCCTACGAATTCACCTAGTGCTAATTGTCGAAAGGAATGCCGATCGCGAAATTCTCAAAGCGCATGAATTGCTTGAGATAAGTAAGGGTGATTTCGCCGGTGGGCCCGTTGCGCTGCTTGGCAATGATGATCTCGGTTGTGCCCTCATGCTGGCCGGGTTCGTACATTTCGGGTCGATGGAGAAGCATGACGGTATCAGCGTCCTGCTCAATCGCTCCCGATTCACGTAGGTCGGACAGCCGCGGTTTGTGATCCTGGCGATCTTCGGACCCACGGTTGACCTGGGCGAGAGCGACAACAGGGACCTGGAGTTCGCGAGCCAAGAATTTGAGACGGCGCGACAACTGAGCGACCTGCTCCTGGCGGCTGTCTCGGCGATTATCGGGCTCTATAAGCTGCAAATAGTCCACTACAACGAGCCTGATTTTGTGTCGCAACTTTAGGCGGCGGGCATTAGCGGCAATCCGCAACATGCCCTGGCCCGGCGTATCATCGATGAAAATCTTGGCTTTGCTCAGCTCGTTGCCGGCATCAATTAGTCTTTGCATATCATCGCCGCCCAACTTGCCGACGCGAAGCTTGTGGCTATCCACCTTGGCCTGGCAACAAAGAAGACGCTCGGCCAGCTCGATGCGGGACTGCTCCAGGCTCACGAAGAAAACCGGGTGGCCAATCTCAACGCCGATGTGGCGGACCAAGTTCAACGAAAAGGCGGTCTTTCCCGCGCTCGGCCGGGCCGCGATGACAACCAGCTCGGAATTCTGCAACCCCGCAGTTATGTTGTCCAGATCCGTAAAACCGGTTTCCAAACCGCTGATGGACTCATGGCCGCCCTCGTGACGGGCATCGATGCGGGCATAAGCCTCATTGAGAGCGGCTTCCAAGGTGAACGTCTGCCCGGTGAGACCCATTTGAGCGATGTCGAGGATCTTGCGCTCCGCTGATTCCAGCAGTTCATCGGCCGGCATCGATTGGTCGTAGGCGTCGCGGAGCACTTCATTGCCGGCATGGATCAGGTTGCGAACGACGGCTTTGTCACGGACGATGCGTGCGTAATACTCGGCATTGGCGGCGGTCGGCGCCGCGTCCCAGAGCTCGGCCAGATAGGGATAGCCGCCGGTGTCTTCGAGGTGCTTTTGTTCTTTGAGGTGATCGGCCAAGAGAACCAGGTCAACGGGCTTGCCCCTATCGTAGAGCTTGGTGATGCCGTCAAAGATCTTCTGGTGGGCGTCGGTGTAGAAGGTTTCCGACCGGCTGATGATTTGTACGACGTCGCCGATGACCGCGTTATCCCGCAACATGCTGCCCAAGACGCTGCGTTCGGCATCGCGGTTTTGAGGAGGAAGACGATCCGGCGTTTCGCGATCCGAAGGCATGAGCCACCTCAATCGTCCTGGTTCTTAAGGGGCGGTTTGCTCGGTTCGTAAGCATGCCGCTTCTGTTTGCAGCTGATTTTCAGCCAATGAAAAGACAAACCCTCCCGGGGATGGGAGGGAGCCTTTGAATCAGCGCTGCCTGCGGACTGCTGATCGCTGCTTACTTCTTTTCCGTGGGTCGCACGACCAGGACCTTGACTTCGGTTTCGATGTCGTAGCCGAGGTTCACTTTGACGGCGTAAAGGGCAATTTCCTTGATGGGGCCTTCCATGCGAATCATTTCGGGATCGATCAAGAGGTTCTTGCCGCGCATGGCCTTGGCGATTTCTTGGGGCCCGACCGAGCCGTAAAGGTGGCCTTCTTCGTTGGCATTGGCATCGAGGCTGATCGTGGTCCGGGCGATTTGCTCAGCCAATACCTTGAGGTCGGCGATACGAGCCTCGCGCGCTTGCCGAACGCGTTCTTGATACCGGCCCAGGACGCGAATGTTATGCTCGGTCGGCACGGTTGCCAGGCCGTTGGGAATTAGGTAATTGCGACCGTAGCCGCCCTTAACTTCCACCAGGTCGCCTTGCTTGCCCAAATGCTGCACATCCTCCACGAGGACGAGATGCATGCCGCCGTGAGGGCCCTTGCGGATTTGCTTGCGTTGTCGGGTAGGCATAAACAGACCTTATTTAAGACTAAAACGGGATATCGGCCTCGGCGGTTGCCGGCGGCTCCATTCGTTCGGATTCCGGTTCGCCGTAGCCGCCGTTAGAAGGATAGCTGTCCGCTTGTTGACGAGGTGCGTTGGCGGAGCGATATCCGCCGCCGTCTCCGGACCCGCTTGGGCCATCCTTGGGATCCAGGTATTGAAAATTATCGACCACTACAACGAGCTTTGAGCGTTTTTGGCCGTCTTGTTGAGTCCAACTGTCCATCCGAAGATGCCCTTCGATAAAAATCTGCCGGCCCTTGCGCAGATTCTGTTCAACCAAGTCCGCCTGTTTCCCAGTCTCCCCACGGTTAAACGCCTCGGCGTCAATAAAAACCGGCTCATCTTCCCATTGACCCGTTTGCTGGTTTTTGCGGCGATTGTTGACGGCAAAGCCAATCTTGGCAACCTTGCCGCCATTGGCGAAGCTCCGGGTTTCCGGATCGCGGGTCAGACGACCGATCAGCATTACTTTGTTGAGATTGGCCATGGGCTAGCTCCTGGTGGATGGAAGGGTATTTGCGGAAAAACGCCCGATGCCCGGTACTATACATCCGTTACCTAGTGATTGCAAGCAGGAATTGCACCTTCCCTGCCGTCCAGGATTCTAATTTCTCCAGGATCAAAACTGCCCCAGTTATTCGGCGACTTCCAGAGAGCGGCGATTTCGACGTATCCCATGGCCGCCGTCGCCACCACCCATATCGACGCCGGGAATGTCGCCGTCTTCCCCAGGCGGCGGCTCGTTTACCGTTTGCAGGGCCATGGCGTGCTCGTCATTGGCCACGGCCAGCATGAGATCCACCAGTTTCGGATCGATGTGCAGGATCAACATCCGCAGAATGCTCTCATTGAGAGCGCAATCCCTCTCGATATTGATGACGTTTTTGCTTTCGGTGCGGAAGTAGATCAGATAATACTGGCCTTTCTTTTGCCCTTTAATCGGAAAAGCCAGGCGCTGATCGGCCCAGGCCCTGCTGGCGAGGATTTCGGCGTTGTTGCGTTGCAGAATCGCATGCAACTGTTGCACGGCTCCTGCCAGATCGCCCGAAATCTTGGTGGTGTCAAGCAAAAACATGCATTCATAAACATTGGCTGGCATCGTAGATCAGAAACTCCTGTTTGTCAGTTGTCAGTTCTCCGCATTGTATTGATTCATGCAGGCATCCGTGCCCTGGCGAATCCACATCACGACGGCCTGCGCGGCTCGAGCTACTGCTTCGTCGATGATAGGCCGTTCCGAGGGCCGAAACCGGCCCAGCACATAATCCACGGCGTTTTCTTCCGGGTCGCCTACGCCGATTCGCAGGCGCGCATATTCCGTCGTACCCAAGTGAGCCTGAATGTCGCGCAGTCCGTTATGACCGCCGTGAGTTCCCCGAGCACGAATGCGCAGCTTGCCTAAAGGCAGGTTAAAATCATCGCAGACGACGAACAAATCTTCGAGCGGCACCTGGTAGAAATCCATAAATTGGCGGACACACTGGCCGCTCAAATTCATGAACGTCTCGGGCTTGACCAGCAAGACCTTGTGCGCCTCCTCACGCAACTCGGGCATCTGGCCCCTGAATTTGTTCTGAAACCCGCTTGCAGCCGCACTATCCGCAAGGCGATCGACCACATCAAAACCGACATTATGCCGCGTGCCTGCATAACGGCTGCCCGGATTGCCGAGACCAACGACGAGTTTCATGGCTTTTCGTTCGTTGTTCGGCGTTGGTTGTTCGTTGAAAGTTGCCGCCAACAACAAACGACAAACAACGAACTATTCCGGTTCTTCCTCGGTCGGGGCCTTCTTGGCAATTACTTCCGGTTCGGCGGTCTCGGCGACCGGCTCCACAGGCGCTTCCTCTTCCTTCTGCTTAGCCACAACGTGAACAACTATGGCATCGGGGTCGTCCATCGTGGTGACTCCCGGCGGCAATACCAAATCGCGTACGTGAATGGCTCCGTCCATTTGCAATTGGTTAACGTTGACTCGGATCGATTCGGGAATGCTGATAGCCAAGCATTCCACCGACAACTCATGTAGAGGCTGGTCGAGCACGCCTCCGGCCGTCACGCCGGGGGCAATGCCTTTAATCTCGAATTTGACGGAAACGGTGATGCGCTCATCGGCGGCGACCCGCGTCAGATCGACATGGAGGATTTCCTTACCAAGAAAATCCCACTGGATTTCCGAGATCAGTGCCTTTTGAAGATTGCCGTCGGTTTTCAAATCGACCACTCGAACGCCGCGGCGAATGGCTTTTTCCAAATCTTCGGCGGCCAGGGCGATAGCAAGGGTTTCCTCTTTGTGGCCGTAGACAACCGCCGGTATCGCGCCGTTTTTCCGCAACCGGCGCGCATGCCGGCTGCCGCGCTCGCTGCGGGGTCTTGTGTCCAAAATGACCGAATCCGCCATGACGCCTTCCTATCCCGGAACGCCGGGTTCAAACAAATAAAACACCGCGCCTGCTCGGTGTTCCCAAGGTTGCGACAAAACTAGATCGAGTATTATTCCAATCCGGGCAGGGAGTTGCAAGAGCGGGCTTCGGAAATAAAGCGCCGGCGCTAGCTTACCAGAGCTTCTTCGGGTTCAACCCGCAGTTTCAAAAGCTGCTTGAGGATGCCCAATCCCGTGTCGATTTGATCAGCCGTAATACAGAGTGGTGGACAGAAGCGGATGGCCGTTTCGCCGCACCCCAGCAGGAGAAGGCCTTCGTGGAACGCGGCTTTAATAAGCTCGTCGCGCATAGCAGGGTCGGGCGTTTGCAGGCGATCTTCCTTGACAACATCCACGGCCGTCATCAAGCCCAATCCGCGCACGTTAGCCAGCCGGGGAAACTCGCCTTGCATCGCTCGTAGCCCGTCTTGAAGTTGCAAACCGCGTTTGGCGGCGTTTGTCGTATAGCCGCCTTCCAACAGTTCCAAAGTGGCTAGGGCCGCGCGGCAACTGACCGGATTGCCGCCAAAGGTGCTCGCATGGCTGCCGCTGGGCCAATTCATCACCGTATCGCGCGCAATAATCGCGCCCAACGGCATGCCGCTGGCTATGCCTTTGGCCAAGCAAACAATGTCCGCCTCGACGCCCCAATGTTCGGCGGCAAACAGCTTGCCGGTCCGGCCCATCCCGCATTGCACTTCATCGGTAACGAGCAAAATGCCGTGGCGATCACAGAGATCGCGCAGCGACGGCAAAAAGCCCCGTGGCGGCACAATATAACCGCCCTCTCCTTGGATCGGCTCAACGAATATGGCAGCCACCTCGTCTGGCGGAGCAATGCGCTTGAAGACCGTATCCTCGATTTGCTTGACGCAATTACATTCCGAATCGGCGTCTGAACAAGTCGTGCAGCCGCGGGGATACGGCACATGGTGGATGTCCGGCACCAGCGGTGAAAAGCCGCGGCGATGAACGACCTTTGAGCCGGAAAGCGACATGGCGCCGTAAGTGCGGCCGTGAAAGGCGCCGAAGAAGGCAAGGGCGCGGGAGCGGCCGGTGTGCCAGCGGGCCAGCTTGAGCGCGGCTTCCAGCGCCTCGGCCCCACTGTTGGTGAAGAACACGCGCTTGGCCGTTGGCCCGGGCGCCAGCTCAGCCAGACGTTGGGAAAGTTCTATCTGCGGCTCGTAATAGAAGTCGGTTCCCGACATGTGCAACAGCTTGGCGGACTGGTCCTGAATCGCCGCCACGACATGCGGGTGACAGTGGCCGGTGGAAGTGACTGCGATGCCGGCGGTGAAATCAAGAAAGAGATTGCCATCCACGTCCTCGATGACCGCGCCGCTGCCCCGATCCACCACCAGGGGGTAAATGCGCGTGTACGAGGGGGACACATAATGCCGGTCCCGTTCGAGCAAGAGGCGTGCGCGCGGACCCGGTAGAGGTGTGCGAATATCCGGTACGGTGCGGCCTTCAAAGAACCACATGGACAAAATCCTTTTAGGTCCCATCGGCGAGCTGGGTTCTTTAATTCTACACTATATTTAGTTGGTAATTCCCTTGGTGATGCCCATAAACACGTCTTCCAGATCAATTTCCTCTTCTTTGAGCATTTTCAGTTTGTAGCCGTTTTTTACAAGCAGGTCGGCGATAAAGCTGCCGTCGTTGGAGTTTTCGTTGAGAGTGACGCGCAGCGTGTCTTCCTGCTCGTTGTGCTCGACGCTAAGAATGTCCGCGTGGCTTTGCAGGTTTTCCTTGGCCGTGCCGTTGAGTCCGTTGCCGACGGCCACCTGAAACACCGTGTGTTGGCGAACTTGCTTGATGGCGGAGGCCACATCGCCGTCGAAAAGAAGTTTACCGCGTTCAATAATCCCGATTTTGTTACAAATGTCCGCCAGCTCAGGAAGGATATGGCTGGACACTAAAATGGTCTTGCCCATGTTCCGAAGCTCTTTGAGCAGGCCGCGCATTTCAATGCGAGCGCGCGGATCGAGGCCGCTGGCGGGTTCGTCCAGCAGTAGGACTTGCGGCTCATGAAGCAGGACACGGGCTAGGCCGAGGCGCTGGGTCATGCCGCGTGACAGACTAGTCACCAGGGCGTCGCGCTTATACCCCAGGTCGACTAATTCCAGGACCTGTTCACATTTCTTTCGGCGCTCGGGACCTTTAATGCGATAGGCGGCTGCAAAAAACTCGAGGTATTCGATGACTTTCATGTCATCGTAGACCCCGAAGAAGTCGGGCATATAGCCCATCAACCGGCGGATTTCCTTGGCGCCATTGTAGATCGAGTAGCCGCACACCGAGGCTTCGCCCCACGTTGGATTGAGCAAAGTGGCCAGGATGCGCATGGTGGTCGTCTTGCCGGCGCCGTTGGGGCCGATGAAGCCGTAGACGTCGCCTCGTTCCAGCTTGAGCGTTAGCCGGTTGAGGGCATAGAGATCCCCGTACATCTTTGTTAAATCACGCGTCTCTATCATGGGGCCGCCTGGGTTCACGACTTCGGGAGCTTGGCTCAATAAATCACGGCTTGACGGGAATGTAAACGCGAATGTAGGTTTCCTGGGATAAAGTCCCGACTAATTCAGGCCGCTTGGCGTTCGACCCAGGCAACCGGCCCAACCACAATTGACTTGGCGATACCGCGGACTCCGTGATTTTCTCGGCAGGTCCATGAGCTGGGGACGCCCGGGCGATTAGGACAGCTTCCCCCGAATGGTCGGGCCGTACGCGCCAATTTTCGTCGAGGTAACGGAGACCGCTGTTGCCGTATTGAGTTCTAGCGCCAGCGCCGAAAAACAGTACTGACTTGATGGAAAGATTTTGGGTGCGCCCACCGGTTCCAAAATCTGGCTTGGCCGAGGTGACAGACTTACTTGCGCGGAGGAAATCAACGGAGAGCAATTGGCTCGCCTTCTCACCCTTTAGTAAATGAACTTGTTTGGAAGAGCCTAATTCCATGGAGCCAACAGGATACGCCCTTTCCCGAAAAACTAACACCGCGTCTTGCAACGGGACAGGAAGATTATTGGTAATCTCTCCGACCAGCTGATCCGATTGCGAATCAGCCGGATGGAGGTTGGACTCAATAGCCTTCGATGAAATGGCATTCTGCCAGGAAGCGGCAAAGGACTTGGTGGACCATACCTGAACCGGCACGCCCTCTAATCCCGCCATTTCATCATCATATCGATAGTTCCGACTAAACAGTCCCTGTGAGCCCGTTCGAGAGCGATCTCCCATGGGAGTCTCGGGCCGATCAAAGGCTTCAACCAAGAGGCTGCCAGGGCCGACCTGACTTCCGCTAGCGCTGGACCAGCCGGTTTGTGAAGGCTCGATGCCGACCGTGTAGTTCTGAATGCGCGGGCTAAAGATTGTAAACCAGGTTGACCCGTATATCTTCGAATTGGCCAGATCGATGTCGACGATATCGATCTTATTGACCTTGAGGTCGTTGCCTTTCAGGTAATAAGCAGCGAAATAAGCGGCAGCGCTTACGGATAAGACGACAGCGGGAAAGGTGATCCAAGTCAGCTCCAGTCTCTTGACTACCTTTTTGAGGAACCAATAGTCAAGCGGACCAACCACGATGATGTAGATGACAATGAACAGGGCTACCCAACCGAAAGAAACGACCGGGATATCATCGAAGGCTTCGAGGTCGTCCGCCAAAAGAGTCCCCAATTCCGGCAGTTCGCTGCGCATGAGCGATCCTTTGTTCGCGTTTTGTGCGCTAGCGCTGGGAAGGCGGAGGCCCAAATCTTGAGCGAGAGCGGTCCAGAACCTCTCCTGTCCCTCCCAATTTGTAAAAGGCGGTTGATCGACATCGAACGCGACCAGCATGACGCGTCCGAGACCACAAGAGGATTGAACGAGGACAGGTGCCTTTTCGCTTTTGTTTGGCGACGGTGTGATTTCTGCCGTCATCAATACGTCGACGCCGAGTTGAGGTTTCAGAAGAGCTAATTCGATGGGATGGGAGGCTTTACCACGCCCTGGTTTATCTTGCAGGATGCCGGGATCTCTGGGTAAAGATTCTGATTTGTTTTCGAGAACCAACCTAGGCTGGCTGACGCTGCCGCCGATTGGACACTTGATGAGATCCAATTCCACCAGCAGCCCATTCACAAACTGATGATTGTGTCCAACGCTTACGAGCAAACGCCCGCCGCGGCGCACCCATTCGGCCAGCGCTTCCTTGCGGCCGGTCCGATCGCCTGCCAACTCGGATACTAGACGCTCGCTTCCGGAAGTAAGAACGACTAAATCGATGCCAACGTAACCGATCCAGCGCGTGGGCAATTGCTCAACGGTTTCCGCCGTGACCAGCTTCGTTGGACCATCCTCGGGCAATGCCTCCCCCTCGTCATTTTCTCCCCTGGCACTGCCGGGTTTCCTGTTTAAGGCGTTGTTAAGGGCAGGCAATTTCGACCCGACATCGAGGCACAGATACATATTGGTGGGCATGGCATCAAAATCATCCCGGCGCGCTTTGGAGGTCGCGAAGGTTGTTCTTCCATCGGCGGATCGCACGCTTACCGTGATCTCGCTGCCGGCGGTTCCGGGTTTTACGTACGTCATCAAGGTGATCTGTTCGCCGGGCTGGAGCGTCGGCAGGAGTCGACGTTCGGTGTATTGAAACGGCATGTCGTCGCCGTCCGTCGACTCGGTTACCAGTAGGTAATCGTTCCGCCCGAGCACGTCGGGGCCGTTAGTAACATCGACACGCACCGAAGTCCATGCAGCGGTCTTAAAGATTCCCGCACCGGCCTTAGTGCCCGTGGAGTCTGTCACGCTTTGGAAGCCGACCCGGATTTGATCGATGCTGAGCTTTGCCGGCGGGGCAGCTTGAATCGGGTTGAAAGAAGCCAGCCCCAGCAAGAGCCCCAGCCAAATACAGAAGAAAGGACGCATGAAGAGAGATCCGAAATAATTCAAGGTTTCTCCGCCGCAGAGCACGCACAGGGGGACTTATGGCAACCGGGGCAGCTCCGGCCGTATTTCTCCAAGAGCGCCGCTTCCAGATGCACGCCGGCGCCGTTGGCCAGGGTCGCCAACCAGGCCAACACGTCGGCAAATTCTGCCGCTTGCTCCGCCTTTGTCCCGCCACGGAGAGCCGCCGACAGCTCCCCGACCTCCTCCATGAACCACATGAAAGTCCCTTCAATTCCGCGCCGGCTGTCCTTGGCGCCATAGATCTCACGGATCAATTGCTGAAGGTCGGGAAGCGTTAACGGCATCAGTTGGTCCAACTCATGACTTTTGATCCCAATGCGCCGCCGAGGAAGTTTGGTGCACTTCGCCGGCGCTTCGGGCACAGAATCACTTTTCAAACAATTCCTGCATTTTCTTCAATTCTCCGTCATTCTTTTGCTGACCCAGCGACTTGAGCAAAATGGCGCGGGACTCATTGTCGCGTATGTCAATCTCCAACGATTCCCGAGCATAGCGTTCCGCTTCGGCCGCCTTGCCTTGGTCGAGCAATAGCCGAGCGAGACGCTTCCTATTCTCCAAATCATCAGCGTCGAGCGGGACCAGATCCTTCAGCACGGCAATTTGTTTGGCCTTTTCGCCCGTCTGAGCGTGAATTCGAGCTAACTGAACGAGCCACTGACTATCATACGGCTCCAGCTTGCGCCCCTGTTCGAACAAACCCGCGGCCAGGGGAAAATCGCCCGACTCGCTGTACATTTTGCCTAGCTCTAGGAGGACTTTGGGTTCAGGTGAATCCTGATCGGCCGCCTTTTTCAGCAACTCGCGAGCGCCGTCCGCATCGCCGGCGTTAAGTAATAGCTTAGCTTTTACCAACGAGGCGAGCGGATGATTCTCATGGGCCGCGAGTACGGCCTCCGCCAGCTTTCGGGCTTCAACTTTATCGCGCCGCAAATAAGCGTCGGCGAGCCGGGCGGAAATGTCGGGATTGTCAGGCTCTTTTTCATGAGCGGCCTTTAGTTGCGTAAAAGTCATGGGTTTTTCGGCCGGCTTGCTCTTGAGCGTCTTGGCGATGTTTTCGATGTATTGTCGATAGCCCTTCTCAAAAGCCGCTTTGTCTACTCTGCAAACTTTTGCCAAGGCGGCTCCCGTGTCGGCGCCTTCACGGAAAGCATTCAGCATTTCGCCGACTTTTTCCGGCCCGTACGTTTCGGTAAGAAACTGAATGTAAATCTGGCTCTGACAATAAGCCATATTCCAATCAAGCGGCGATTTAGGACGAATGAAACCTAGATCGATGTTATCAAGGTTCATTAGATTGCCCGACGGGACCCGTTCCGCCAAAAGCTGGTTCCAAACTTGCGGCCGAGGATACCCCTCGTTCATGACGGCCAGGCCTTCGGTGAACCAATGCGGCACCAAGAAATGAGTCTGATCAAGATTAAAAATGTGGACCAGTTCATGGCGAAGCACGCGACCCCAATTAAACGGCTTACGAATGCCTTTGCCGGCCGGCGAAACCATGGCGATCATCTTGCCGGTACAGGCGCCAATCGTGTGCAGGTCGGGCAAGGCGATCGTCCGGCCGCTGAACATATCGTGATTGTTGAAGACCTCGATAAGGATCAATCCTTTGGGTTCGTAATGGAACTGCTTTACTAGGTCGCTATGCACGTTTTCCAAATAGCTCGCCATATAACGAGCCAGCACCGAGTCAATTTTGGGATCGAAACGTAGATCGAAATGGGCCGTTTGCAACTTTTCGTACTTGTCCAGATGCCGTAATACCTTGAGGGAATTGGATACGCGGACATTGAACGGATCGGATTCGAATGCCTTGTTTAGGATCTCACGGGCCTCGGCCTCGCGTCCCAGGCGCATGTACAATAAGCCGACGCTATTTTGGGGCCAGGAAAGCTTTGGACGCAGCTCGGCCGCTTTTTTGTAGAACCTCTCAGCATCATCGTACCAACGACGTTCCTCTAGCCTTTCCCCTAAGAGGTAATAAAAGATGGCCGGTTTAGGATCGACCTTCGCAACCTCGGCCGCCAGGGAATCGAAATCACCGCTTTTTTTTTGGAGATAAAGACATGCGGCAATCCGGGCCAATGTCTCTTCATCGCGCGGGTTGACCGTCCGGGCCTCGTCGAGCTTTTTGGTTGCCTCCGGAATGTTATTGACCGCCAAGTATAGGTCGGCACGCAGCCGCAAAGCTTCCGGCAGACGAGGATTGATCTTTAGAGCCTGCTCGGCAAGGGCCTCGGCGTCTTTGATATCCAGCTTGCTCAGAGCCGATTGACCTTTTCCCACCAGCGCCTCGGCGGCGTTCGGATTGATCGAAAGCGCTTTGTCATAGGCGGCCAGGGCCTCGGGTCGGTTGTACTTTTCTAAAAGCAGGTTCCCGGCTTCACATTCAGCGAGCCAAAAGTCCTTATCGTATTTGAGCGCGTCGCCATAGACCTCTTCCAAAATGAACTTGAACTGGTCGGATAGATTGTTAAAGCGGGCGTTTTCCGTTCCGGCGAGTCCGACGAGCAACAATTCCTCCGGGTCCTTGATGTCATTATCGTTTTCGCTGCGCTCGCTGTAAGTCCGGACAAACCACCGAAACTCTTGATCGGCTTTGTCCAAATCAGCGCGATCACGAAAGACTTGAGCGCGAATCCACCGGGCCAGGAACTGGTTCTTATTGACCTCTAGGGCTGAATTGGCCGCCTTCTCCGCGTCGGCCCATCGACCGCGCAGGTAATGGAGTTCCGATTGGCGGGCCAAAAGATCGGCTTCCTTAGGTTGGTCCCTGACGGCGTCCGCAATGAGCGCTTCAGCTTTGTCGTAGTGACCCTGACTTTGCAGCGCTCTACTAAGGCCGATCATTGCCGCCGTTTTGCTTTTCTCGTCCTTGGCCAGACCTTCGTACAGTTTCCGGGCTTCGTCGTAATTGCCGTGAAGCCAGCGCTTGCGCGCTTCCGCAAGGTCGGCCGGTTCCGCGGCCGGCAAAAATTCGGGAACAAGAAAAAACAATAAACAAGCGGCGTAGTGGCGTTTCATCATCAAAATAATGTGGGAAAGCGCTGATAGGCGCCGGTTTGCCCACGATACTGAGGACTTCAGGAAAAGGCAAGGACCGGGCCATTCTCACTGGCATCTCACCAACCGGCCCGTTAATCTCAACCAAATGGAGCCACGCTGCGCCTTGCTGCCAGGGCGGCCTAGCGCCTCCACCGCGAATTCCCACCTTTAGGAGGTTTTCATGGAAAGCAAGAAGACCGATTGTCCGGACTGCGAGGCGGGCGAGATCAATTTGAATCGCCGCGATTTCCTTAGGACTGCCGGCGTGACGGCTGCGATTGCGTCAACTGTGCCTCTTTGGGCAACGCCAAAAATGCAGGCGGCGCCCAGCGTCAAAAGCGCGGCGGAAACCGCCGTCAGCGCTCTCTACGAGACGCTCACCGACGAGCAAAAGAAAGTGATGTGCTTCGATTGGGACTACCAGGATCCCAAGCGCGGCCTTTTGCGGACCTTCGTCTCCAACAATTGGCAAATCACCGAGCCGCATATTCGCGGCGAGTTCTACAACAAAAAGCAACAAGGGATTATTCACGACGTCTTCAAGGGAATGATCAACCCTGATTGGTACAAGAACTTCCTCAAACAGTTGAAAGACGACACGGGCGGCAAGGAATGGGGCCAAGATCAGAGCATCGCCATTTTCGGCAAGCCGGGCGGGGACAAATTCGAGTTCGTCATGACGGGCCGGCACATGACGCTTCGCGCCGACGGCAATACCGGCGAGCACGTGGCTTTCGGCGGCCCCGTTTTCTACGGCCATGCGGCCAGCGGGTTTAACGAAAAAGTCCATCATCCGGGCAATGTCTTCTGGCAACAGGCGGTCGAGGCTAACAAGGTATATCAGTTGCTTGACGACAAGCAGCAGAAGAAAGCCTTGGTCTCAAAAAGGCCTCACGAATCAGCCGTAGCTTTTCGCGGCGACAAGAGCGGCTATCCGGGCATTCCGATCGCGGAGCTTTCCGACGATCAGAAAAAGAGCATGCAAAAAGTTCTCAGTTTGCTCGTTGAGCCGTTCCGCAAGGAAGACCAGGATGAGGTGGTGGAGTGCTTGAAGAAGCAAGGCGGACTCGATAAATGCAGCCTGGCCTTTTATCAAGACGGCGACATTGGCGAGGACAAGGAATGGGATAATTGGCGGTTGGAAGGCCCGTCGTTCGTCTGGTATTTCCGCGGCGAACCGCACGTTCACGTTTGGGTTAACGTGGCAGACGATCCCACAGTCAAGTTGAACGCCCGCGGTTAATAGGCATCACGTTTAGCAGCAAGGCCCCGGCGAGCGCGTGCAACGCGTTCGCCGGGGCCTCGCGCTTATACGATCTTCGTTTTTCCTCGCCACAGTTCCATGAGAGGGTGGCGATGCGATCGTTCCACCGCGGAAAATTTCTGGAAGTTTCGAGCCGACGGCTGCACTATTGGTCGTGTAGGAGCTATTGCTTAGGGGGCCGTCGTGGCCGGAAGGCGTTTACAAGCTGTCTTACAGTACATCCACAAGGTTGCTCAGCCTCTGGCAAGCGGCGAGACGACCGATGGCCTGCTTTTGGAGCAGTTCATTAGCCGCCGCGACGAAGCGGCCTTCGGCGCTTTGGTTCGCCGGCACGGGCCGCTGGTCTTCACCGTCTGCCAGCGTATTTTGGACAATGTGCAGGATACCGAAGACGCCTTTCAGGCAACGTTTCTCGTACTCGTTCGCCGGGCGCGCTCGATCGCCAAGCGCCAGTCGATCGGCAGCTGGCTGCACGGCGTGGCCCGCCGAATTGCGGTGCGGGCTAAATCGTCTGCCCGACGCCGGGAGATCCTCAATCGCCAAATTGCCTGCCATCATGCGCCCGATTCTTTGCAAGAAGTCATCCGCCGCGACTTGCGCGTATTGCTCGATGAAGAAGTGCAGCGTCTGCCGGCACACTATCGCGAGCCATTTGTGCTCTGCTACATGCAGGGCAAAACGAATGAAGAAGCTGCTCGGCTTTTGAATTGCCCCAAAGGCACTATTGATTCGCGGTTGTCGCGAGCGCGCGAGCGCCTGCGAACGCGCCTCGTCCGCCGGGGACTGGGCGCATCGGCCGCGCTCGTGGCCACCATGCTTTCGCAAAGTGCCGTTTCGGCTACGGCGCCTGCCACGCTCGTAGCATCAACGACAAAAAGTGCCGTCCTATTCGCAGCCGGATCTTTGGCGGCCGGCGGGCTGGCATCGACTCAGGCGATTTCTCTCACCCAAGGGATGTTGAAAGCCATGTTCTTAACCAAAATAAAAATTGTTGCGGCGGCAGTATTGATGGCTGGTTTGACTGGCGCTGGCGCGGGCGCCCTGGCCTTTCGAAGCCAGGCAGCGGAACCCGAAGATACTAAGAAACCGGAGAATCGCAAACCGGTCAAGGTTTTTGAGATTTCCGAAGTAGCCCAAGGCGAACCCAAGCGGGTCGACACCTTCGGGTATTTGCAGCTCGAAATGGCCCAAAAGGAATACTTGCAGGTCGTTTCCGACCTGCGGAGGGCGGGAGTGGAACTCGCCCTGGCAAAGAGCAGACCGATGAAAAGGCCAATGATATCTCAAACTGAAATTGAAGACGCAGTAGCGAAGGATCCTGAAATTGCAGCACTAAGGCAATCTGTCCGTAAGTTCGAGGACTCAGTTGAGCAAATAAAACGTAGCGCAAAAAATACAATAGCGCCAGCTGAATTGGAAAGGCACACCGAAGCTCTAGAAAAATCAAAACGCCTTCTTTTGGTCAAGCATGACAAGCTTACTGAGGAGCTTGGCAAGCGGGCGGTCATCAAAGTTCAAGAGGAATACGAGAACACAATTGCCCAGCTGTCTGAAAAGATTGAGTTTCTTGAGCGTCTAAAACAGGCTTTGAAGGCGGATATGGATCAGCTTATAGATCAAGCCAAGGCCGCCGGCGACAGCGAAGGAGACCGCATCAAGCAACTGGAAAAGGAAGTCCGCGACCTAAAGGCGCTGGTTCAGGAATTGAAAAAGCGCAAATAGCAAGTTCAGTCGCAAACCTCCAAAATGAATGGTGCGAACGCCCGACTGATGGAGATCTAATCAATCCATAACTAGTGTGTCCTCAACGCTAGTAATCGGGGTTCATGGATTCGGGCATCGTGTCAAGAAATCAGCGTGAAACGGTCTCACTCTACCCCAAAATCAAGGCTTGGGGACGCAGTAGTGCTTTGTCAACCTGGCAGAATTAGGGTACGTAGCACAAGCGTCTCGCTTGTACGCTTGCCCAACACAAGCGAGACGCTTGTGCTATGGTCGAATGGTCCGCTTCGATGAATTAACTCGGATTGATTGCTTTCCTTCGCCAGAGAAAATACACCGGGACCCCTGTCAGTACGATCAGCAGCCCCGGCCACGTGTATACCGGCTTTACGACCAGCAGATCGATCATGAGGAGCACGCAAAGGACGACATAGAGCGCCGGCAAGATCGGATAGCCGACGGCCCGATAGGGCCTTTCCGCTTGGGGCTGTTTGCGGCGCAGGACGAATAGCCCAACGACCGTGAGTGCGTAAAAGAGCAGCGCCGCAAAGATGACGTAATCGAGCAGATCGCCATAAGTTCCTGAGAAGACGAGGAGACTCGCCCAGACACATTGAAAGATTAGCCCGGCGGCGGGTACGCCATGCTGATTGAGCCGGCCGACCGATTGGAAAAAAAGGCCGTCTCTGGCCATCGCGTAATAGAGGCGGGCCCCCATCAGGATCAAGCCGTTAGCGCAGCCGAAAGTGGACAACATGATTGCAATGGCCATAAACGGCGCGCCAAAGCGCGGCCACACGCGTTCCATGAGAGCAGTGCCGACACGTTCATCCTTGGCATGCTGAATGCCGCGGGTCAAAACGGCTTCTTGCTGTTTTTCGCGTGCGTCCTGCTCAAGACCTTCACGCTCGGCCACTTTGGCCAAGCGCTCCAATTGTTCGGCTTTTTCGACGTTTCCTCTTACCGGAAGCGTCGCCAAATACGCGACATTTGCTAACAGGTACAGGCCGATCACCAGTCCGGTTCCCATCGCCAAGCTAAGAGGCAGATTGCGCCTTGGATTGCGCACCTCGCCGGCGGTGAACGTGACGTTGTTCCAGGCATCGGATGAAAAAAGCGATCCGACCATTGCCCCACCGGCGACCATCAGGACGACGAGTAGTCCGCCGGTATGAAGCAATTTGCTCGTGGTTTGATACTTGGCGGTCTCCGTAGCGCCGCCCCATAGATCGCGCGTATTTTCCGCAAAGGCCTCGGCGTTCCAGGCAACAGCCAATCCCAAGACGATGAGCAGGGCCAGGGCCAACGTCTTGGCGACCGTGAAGATGTTCTGAATCCATTTGCCTTCCTGCACACCCAGGGTATTCAGCAGCGTAAGGAAGACGATTACAGCGACGGCCACGATCTGGCCTGCCGTGATGACGAACTCTTTGCGCTCGAAAAAAGTGAGCGGTTCAGGGAACCAAGGAAGATTGGCGGTCAGTTTCCAGTTGAGGTCAGGCACTTCGTATAGAACGCGTGCGCCGGCGTCCTTGAGCGTGCCCAGCTGGGGGGCCAAGGCCCCCAGAAACTTCGCAAACGCGACCCCGACCGCCGCGATGGTGCCCGTTTGGATGACAAGAAAGAGCGTCCACCCATAAAGAAAGCCCCAGAAGGGGCTGTAGGCCTCGCGAAGGTAGACATATTGGCCGCCCGCTCGCGGCATCATGGCGGCCAGCTCGGCATAGCTAAGGGCGCCGATTACGGTCATCACGCCGGTAACTAGCCAGACGACCATGAGCCAACCCGCCGAGCCGACGTCGCGGGCAATTTCCGCCGAGACGATGAAGATCCCGGACCCGATCATCGACCCGGCAACCAGCATCGTGGAATCGAAGAGGCCAAGGCGCTGCTGGAAGCCGGGGGAAGGGGCTTGGCCTTTCGGGGGAATCTCCGGCGGATTAGCAGCAACGGTCATGGCCTTGACCTCACGGGCTTATCTTAGACTATGCCGGGTCAGGAGTTTCCAAACCCCTCAGTCTCCTGCCGATAACGCTGTGGCTCATCCCGTATAGGAAGTAAATAACCAAGCCGATCGCCAGCCAGCCGATTAAGCGAAGCCAGGTAATCGGCGGAAGGAACAGCATCATGAAGAGATTGACTAGAATCCCAAGCGGGGCCACGACGAAGAGGGCCGGACAGCGGAATGGCCGATAAGCATCCGGCCGTTTAATGCGCAAAGTCAGGACAGCGCCACAGACAATGACGAAGGCTAGAAGTGTTCCGATATTGACCATGTTTTCCAAATCTACAATTGGCGTGAATGCGGCCGCCAAAACGATCACGGCGCCTGTGAGCATAGTGGAAATGTGGGGCGTACGAAAACGGGGATGGATGGACGCGAAGATTGAGCGCGGAAGCAGACCGTCCCGGGCCATCGCGAGGAAGATGCGAGCTTGGCTCAAGAAAGTAATAAGCAATACGCTCGTCATACCGGCCAGTGCACCGGTCGAAATGATCGCCGCCGACCATTTCAGGTACTCGTTGTTGTCCACTTTCGCTCGATTGCTGAAGGCCGAGGCAATTGCGGCATCGGGGTCAATCTCGTGGTATGGCTCCATGCCTGTTATGACTGCCGAGACCATTAGGTATAAGACAGTGCAAAGGAAAAGCGATGTAAGAATGCCGATTGGAACGTCCCTTTGCGGAACCTTGGCCTCTTCGGAATGTGCAGAGATCGAATCGAAACCAATGTAAGCGAAGAAAACGATAGCTGCGCCGACCATGATGCCCGAGAAGCCAAAAGGCATGAAAGGGGACCGGGTTTGGTCGTCAACAGGAGCCAGCCATTTATTTATTCCTAGTTGCCCCAGCAACCCCCAATTATCTTCTGTGTCGGCGGAGGCGAATCGTTTTTCCACCGGGATACTGAACCAATTGGCTTTATCAATGTAGTGGTAACCAACAACAATAACGAACAGCACGACACCCAGCTTGACAGCAACAAGGATCGCGTTAGTGGTAGCGCTCTCGCGGATGCCGATTACCAAGACTGCCGTAACCAGGAGCATTATTAGGACAGCCGGTAAGTTGAACCACCCATAAGCTTCCCCGGTCATTTTGTCGATCGTGAAGGGATCCGTCAGAAGGTGTCTTGGAACATGAGTATTGAAAACGTCTTTCAGGAACTGATTAAAGTACTTTGACCAGGAGGATGCCACGCAGGCGCAACTCATTGCATATTCAAGAACCAAATCCCAGCCAATAATCCAAGCAAAGAGTTCACCCAGGGTCGCGTAAGAATAGGTGTAGGCCGATCCCGCCACCGGCGCCATTGACGCGAACTCGGCGTAGCAAAAGGCGGCAAAGGCACATCCTAGTCCCGCAACGCAGTAGGAAATCATGATGGCCGGCCCGGCATCCTGCGCCGCCGCTCGACCCGTCATGACGAAAATGCCCGCCCCGATGATAGCGCCAATGCCTAAGGCACTGAGCTGAACCGGTCCTAGAATACGGCGAAGGCGGTTCTCGCCCTTCATTTCCGCCAAGAGGGTTTCCAGGGACTTCTTCGCAAATAGTTGATTCCAGCTCATGTATACCTCATGCCAAGAAAGCAACGCCAACGGCCGCCACACCGGGGAGAGGGCGACCGAGTAGAATTTCGAAGATTATGAAGGAGCGAACGTTTAAGAGCAAGAGATTAGCGGACTTTCGTGCGTTTATCCAATTCTATAAAGTACCCTAAGGCAATGCCGGCATCACTTCTCCTTGCTTTCCGCGATCAGCGTCACTGGTCCATCGTTGGTTAACTCTACCTGCATCATGGCGCCGAATTGGCCGGTCGCGACGGGTATGCCCAGCGCCCGCACACTGTTGACGAAGCACTGGTACAACGGTTCGGCAAGCTCCGGCCCGGCCGCTTCAATGAAGCTGGGCCGGCGGCCCTTGCGGCAATCGCCATAGAGCGTAAACTGGCTAACGATCAACATCGCGCCCCGGACATCCGCCAGGCCCAGGTTCATTTTATCGTTAGGATCGTTGAAGATTCGCAGGCCGACGATTTTGTCAGCCAGCCAGCGCGCCTGCTCTTCAGTATCGGTTTGCGTGACGCCGAGTAATACCAGCAGGCCCTTGCCTATTTGGCCGACGGTTTGGCCGTCGATCACGACCCGAGCTTGGGAGACACGCTGGATAACGGCACGCATGCGATTCTCTTCCTTCGGTGTGGGCGGCTGGGCGTTGACGGACGCGAAACGATAAACAAATGCAGTATAACGAACCGCAAATCTTGTCGCTTCCTCGGGAGAGCAAGCCATGCCTCAAGATTTCTCGCCCTATCAGCAGAAAATCATCAAACGCTATTACAACAACCAGGACACGATCCAAAGTCACCGCTTGGCCGAGCTGGTTTCGGAATTGTATTTGAGTCAGGGGAAGAAACTGGAAAAGCTTTGGCAATCCGCCGCCACAGCCATGCAGAAGCTCGGCGTGCCCCAATCGCGCATCGACCACTTGCTCAAGCAGCGCAAGCCGGACTTAGTAGCTCTGGTGGTCAAGGAACTGCAGGGGAAGTAAAGAAAGGTGTTTGGTATACCAGGAGCCTTGGATCGCGTAATCCTTCCGACAGAGATTTAGACCCTCTGGGTCAAGCACAGACCCTCTAGACCCGCAGCAACTGAGCTACAGGGTCAGAGGGTCTCACAAATCAAAAGACGAGGATCAACCTTTGAACGTGGAAACCAGCAGCGAACCCTTCAGCACGATCCCTTGCTGTGCTAAGCTGTCTGTTAATGCCCCGGCCTCGGCATTTTCGGCTTCGTCATCGGTTAACACCAGGTACACGGCATCGCAGAACGACGCCAGCAGCGCGACTTCGGATTGATTCCGCCAATTGCCCGCGTCGAGGAAGACCCGGCCGAACCGCTGGCGGACCTGACTCAGGAAATGATGAAACGTCAAACCAAGAGGTCCAACCGGCAATCCCTTTCCCGATAGCCCAGCCGTGATTACGGCTAGTTTGGCGTATCCGGTTTCCCGCGTCACTTCTTCCAAGGTCGATTCGCCTCGAAGGAACTCGTACAGGCCCGGAGCTTCGGGCAGACCGAGCGTGTCTCCGATGTTCGCTCGGCGGCCTTTGGCGTCAATCACTACAACGTCGCTTTGGGCTTTGTCGGCTGCGGTCAGAGCCAGTTTGAGCACCAAAGACGTCGATCGTTCTCCTTCCAAAGAAGTGAATAGCCACGCCTGGGAAGAGGATGTAGATTTCGATGACCCCATTTCATCCAGAAGAGCCTGCACTTCGCCGGCTTGGTGACTGTCGGGTTCGTGAAGATTGATCCACCAGCGCTGCTTCGCGGACCGCTTGGTTTGCAAGCCGCTGGGCAGAGGTCGAAAAATGACGGATCGAGTCCGAGAGAATGGATTGCCCTTGGGAACAGGCGGCTCGTGAGGTCTGTGCAGCGAGAGGATCGGCGCTAATCGGATGGGATAAACGGCCTGGTCCATCAAAGCCTTTATGTCTGCCGATGCATCAATTTCGGCCGCTCCACTACCAACCTCGATAAAGGGGATCGCCTGCTGCGCCGGCACGTCGTGCGGTGGATTTTCGGGAATAGCGCAAGGCTCTTTCGCCGCCGCATCTTGTTGACGGCCATCGCTTGAGCGGTCCCGATTGAAGACTTCGAGCATCCGGCCCATGGTCCACTCCCTCGTTGACCGCCCCAATTGGCCCGCATCTAGGACAGCACGCTGAATCGGCCCAAAAGCGACGCTTTCCCAGCCGGCCCCTCTGCGTTGTTCGCTGCCAATTGATCCGTCCCGTCCACCGAAAGCGCGGGCAAGTCTTCCGGGCTTTCGTATTCGGGGGCTTCCAGGTCCAACCCGCTTAGAGCCTCGAGGGCCGCCTCGGCATCCACCGGCATGGACTCCGCTTCTTCGGCCAACTGGAGAGACTGGTGGGCCGCTTGATTCAAAAGTCTTGGAATGCCCTTGGTTCCCCGTGCTAGCAAGGCCAGCGCTTCTTCGGTAAACAATTCGCCCAATTGGGCGCCCGCGGCGCGAACATGGTGATGCAAATAATCGGCGGCTTCCTCGAGGCTGAGTCGATCGAGAATCAAGCGCGTGGCCAGCCTTTGCCGAAATGCATCCGCTTCCGGACGACTTATACATTCCAGCGCGCTCATCTGTCCGCTGAGAAGGATCTGCACTGCTTTGCCGCCCCGCGCTTCTAGGTTTCCCAAAAGCCGCAATTCTTCTAAGTGCTCCGGCATGAGGTTTTGAGATTCATCAATGATCAGAATCGTCTGGCGATTTTGTGAATAGTTCTTTAGCAAAAAATCGGTAAGCGCCAGGCGAAGTTCTTGTTCGCCCCGCTCTTCATAGGGCATGGAAAACTCGTAAAGGAGAGCTTGCAACAAGCCGGCGGCATTGGGGAAATGGCTGTTGGTAAGGAAAGCGCAACAGACGTCCGGTCCCAGCCGCTCCAGCAGGCAATGGCACAGCAGGGTTTTGCCCGTGCCAGGCTCGCCGGCCAGCAACATTAAGCCTTCGCTGTCCGCGATGGCTTGTTGCAGGCGGCCCAAAACCCGCTCATGGTCCGTGGCGGGATAATACAGTTCAGTGTCCGGCGTGTTCGGGAACAGCCGCCGCTTTCGCCCGGTGCCGGATTCACTCATTGTCTGCCGTCCCCCTGAGTCGCTTGCCCCGAGGGTGCGACCTTGAGGATGGTATCGACCGGAACGAGCGGAAGACTTGAAGTTTAGACGAGAGCTACCGGCGAGAGCGCTGGAGTTTCGGCATATGCCGGTCGTCGCCTAAAGGCGGTAATCCAACGAGCTTGCCGCTAAACCGGTTTGCGGTAAATGGCGCGGTTTACGGAGCGACCTTGCAGTACGGATTTGCGCTCAAAGTTGGTTTGGAACTCGGCATCTCCGGCCGGCAAAGCAGTCGCCGGTAAGGATATGGGCTGCAAAAGAGACTGCTGCTCAACCAGTTCCGTCATGATGCGAAAATATTCTTCCACATCGGTCGCCACATGAAGCCATCCATTGGGCATTAACACGCGAGCACACTGGCCGGCAAATTCTTGAGTGAAAAGGCGGCGTTTATGATGGCGTTTTTTCCACCAAGGATCGGGGAAATAGACATGGACCGCCTGGACGGATTCCGTCGGCACGCAGTCACGCAAAAAAGCTCGGGCATCCGCCTTCACGAGCCGCACGTTGCCGAGATTGCGCTTGGCAATCCGATTGGCTGTGAACAACTGGTATTTCCGTTCAATTTCAATGCCGAGGTAGTTTGTCTGCGGATTCGCTAAAGAACTGGTTAATAGAAAGAGGCCCTTGCCGAACCCGACCTCGACTTCAACAGGATTATCGTTGGCGAAGATGGAGGACCAGTTGAGAAGGGCGACAGGGTCGGGAACATCGAGAAGATAGGGAGCCAGCGCTTCCAGCGGCAAACGCCCTGCGCGACGCAAGGTCAACCCTCCGTCTTTCGCATCAAAGGCATACCCAGCACGTCGGCATGAAACACCATGGCGGCGCCGACAAATCCCTGCACATTAAAAATGGACCGACGGCGATGCAATTTCATGACCTTGCCGACCAAGACGAGCCGGTCGCCGGGATGAACCGAACCCCTAAAGCGGACGTTTTCCAGTCCGCCGAAGCCAATAAAGTCACCGGGCATCAAGCCATAAGCGACAATGTAATAAGAGCACAGTTGAGCCGCCGCTTCGCACATCAAGACCCCGGGGAGTAGCGGGTAGCCCGGCATGTGGCCGCGAACCCAGAATTCATCCGCGTGGACGTCTTTGTAACCGACGATTAGATGCTGCTTCATGTCGATATGGACAATGGCATCCAGTTGCTCCATCTCGAAACGCTGAGGGTTATGGCGCCGAATGGCTTCCTTATCCGCGACGACCTTACTAAAGTCGATTTGGGCCAGGTCAAAATGAAGTTCGGGAGGCATGGCGGTTCCCTTAGCCGAGGACTTCGGCTATTTGCCCTAATTCCGTCAACAAGACGTCCGGGCGGGTCGCAACTTCTTTGCACTGCTCGGGCGTGGCCTGGAGCGATGCCTTATCGGCGGCAAACAGGCCGGTTTTTAGACCGAGCCGCTTGGCGGGCACAATGTCCTGGGCAATCCGAGAGCCAATATGCAGCACTTGGTCAGGCGTAATCCCTTGCTCCGCCAGAACATTCAGCGCTTGACGAAACAGCCGCTCCGAAGGCTTGCGACCTCGTATCTCGAACGACAGCGCCTGCTTGTCGGCCGGAACTAAAGCGTCCAAGTTTACTTCGGCGTCTTCCTCGCTAAGGCCGCGTTGCAATTGCACCGTTGTAAAGCACTGGCCGTCAGCAATGAGTCCCTGGGCGAATCCATTTTCGGCTACGTAGCTCAGGGCATAGGCCGCGCCTGGATAGCATACCGTACCCTGGAGGCTGGCGTGAAAGAAATAGGCGACCTTGCGACTGAATTCATTGAGCGACCCGTAGAAGCTGGCGTCGAACATGTAATCTTTTTGGAAGAGCTTTTTAATAAAGGATTCCCAAAGGCGATCGGCTAGGACTTCCGGAAAGCGCTCGCCGCCGCCGGGAAAAAGCCTTTGCTCGGCCAGCAGTTGGCTGTAAATTTCGCGCAAATAGTCCGCCGGCTGCCCTGGCTTGCGCGACATGGAACCCCACATTTTAAATTCCTGAATCGTCTTATCAAGGGCCACCCCCATGATGAAGTCATTAGGGTGCTCAAACACCAAATCGCCGAAGGAGATGCGCAAAAGCGTGCCGTAGATATTCCACGTTACAGCGCGAATGTTTTCTAAACGTGCCAAGTGCGGCTTAGCTCGGGGCGCCTCAATTTCCGGCGGCGCGGGCCAATTAAGGCCCCTGCCATCTAAATAGGTGGCGTATTGATGTAGAGTCAGTGGCATCGGCGGGGCTTTCGGAAGACCGGCTTAATTGGGCTGCTCGGGCCAAGCTAACAAGAACGGCGCGTAACTGTCAAGCGAGCAAGGACCTCCCTTGACGGCTTTAGGCGCGTGCCTAGAACGACTAAGGGCCCTTTCCTATCAGCCTTTTTCGCCGAAAGTGAATTTCCTCTCTATGTCGTTTGAATCGCCATCGCCTATCAAGCATGAGCCCGGCCGGGGTCTGCCTCCTGTTCAGGCGCCGTCCGGTAAATTCATCGTGCAGCTTTTCGTTGTGCCGGCCTTGATTGTCATTGGCGTTTTGATTCCTGTCGTTCTTCTGGTGCGTGGGTGCGCCAAATCGCCTGAAGAGTTGTTGGCTGATTTACACAGCGCGAATTCCGACGTGCGCTGGCGAGCGGCAGAGCAGTTGGCCCAAATGATGCCCCGTGACCGCCAGGAGGCGCTGCCGCGCTTTGCCTTTAATGTGAAGTTTTCCTTAGACTTAACTGGGCTTCTGCAAAATTCGTTGCAAGAAGAAACCAATCTTATTCAGCAGACCGGCGCCCGATCGAGCGCCCAGGCATCCAAGGAAAACAAATCCCTCGATGAAATCCAGAAGCTGGTTCGCTTTCTGGTCAGTTCGCTTGGCAACTTTAATATTCCGGTGCCGGCCCCTGTGCTCTGCACGGTCGCCACCACGGATAAAGGCCTTGACGCTCGAACACTTCACGAAAGACGCCAACTGGCCATACTCGCTTTGAAAAACCTGGGCAGCAACTTGGACGACTACAAGGCTTTGCCCGAAGAGCGAAAAGCAGGCATCCTTTCGGACCTAGAAGAGGCAGCCAAGACCGTTGATGAAAGTCAACAAGGCCTCGCACGCGCTTCTTTGGCGTATTTGCGCGACGGAAAGCCGCTGGGCGTGGAATCCGCCTTGGTGCAATGCTCCGAAGCGGAAGATCCATTGATTCGCGAAGCGGCCGCTTTGGCCCTCGGTTTTTGGGACGGGGACAAGGGCGAGAAGGCTCTCCTTCGACTGGCACGCGACAATGGACACGGCAGCGAACTGGCAATGGAAAAAGAGAAAGACAGCGACCCCGACGCGGTTACCGAAGAGGAACTCCAAAAGCGCTACCAACTCGAAGTCCGCTACCACGCTCTCTTGTCCCTGGCTCGCCGCGGCAGTTCGCTTTTTCCTGAGTGGATGGACGACTTCGCCGACATGCTCGACGAGGATAAACAGTTGCAGAACTTCCAAATCAAGAAGGACGGCAAATACGTCCCCGACCAGGGCGCTGCCGGCTTAATCATTCGCAACGCCCTCAGCGTTCTCCAGGTGCTCCATCAGAAGCGGCCCGATCTCGATCTCTCCAAGCTCGACCCGGCCTTGATCAAATTGACCGAGAGCCCTAATTATGCTCTCAAGGAAGAGACCAAACAGGTACGCAAGTCCCTCGGCTTATCTCAATAAAGGACCGACTCATGGCAGCCACCAAAGAGCAGATTATCTCTAGCCTCCAAAAGGCCTATTCCATGGAACTGGAGACGGTCATTAATTACTTGGCCCAAAGCCTCAATTTGGAAGGCGTAAGAGCGGAATTCATTAAACAGGCCTTGGCTACAGACATTCAGGGGGAATTAACCCACGCCCAGCAGCTTGGCAATCGCATTAAGCAGCTAGGAGGCTCCATTCTCGGCAGCCAAAAGTTGGAAATGTGTCAACGGGAATTGCAACCATCCAATGATTCAACCGATGTCGTCAGCGTCATTCGTGGCGTTCTGAAAGCCGAGATGGACGCGATCAGTCAATACAACTCGCTTATCAAGCTTACGGAAGGCACAGACTACGTGACCCAGGATCTGGCTATCACCATTTTGTCCGATGAGGAAGGGCACCGGCAACAGTTCGAAGGTTATCTGAAGGAATACCTCAAGCAATAGCGGTGAGGTTCGCCCCTAAACGAGGTCGTTAAGGATTTTCGTATAGGGCTCGCCGATTGCTTGAAGGGTCGCGGTTCTACTCGTCTCTCCAGTTATTGAAAAATCAATCCGCAGGTGTTCCTGGGGCAAACACTTCTCCACGCGGTCGGCCCACTCGATAAGGCAGACGCCGTCGTTGGCAAGATATTCATGAGCGCCCAGTTCCAGAAATTCCGCCTCACCCTGGAGCCGGTAGGCGTCAAAATGATAAATAGGCAAACGGCCCTTATATTCCTGAATCAGCACAAACGTGGGGCTGGTGACCAACCGACTGTCTTCTACCTCTAATCCCTCCGCGATTGCTCGGACAAAATGCGTCTTCCCGGCGCCCAAGGGGCCGACGAGCGCCACGACGCTGCCCGGGAATAGCCGCGCTCCCAGGAGCCGGCCAAGACCCATGGTTGAATCCAAGCTTGGCAAAACCGAAGTTTTCGTCAATTTGCTCATCCAACGCCGACGGGCAAGCAGGCAAACCAGGTACGTTTAGGGCTCTTATCACACCTTCATGCTACCGGGTAATATTGACAATGTGCACGAGAACACTCTCTTACAGCTGACCGATCAAGGCCTATACTGCCCGGCCGGAGATTTCCACATCGATCCCTGGCAGCCGGTCCCGCGCGCCGTCATTACTCATGCTCACGCTGACCACGCGCGCTGGGGCAGCGACCGTTATCTTACTTCGCAGGAGGGCAAGAATGTTTTGCAAACCCGGCTGGGACCCGGCGCGAATATCGACACCATCCCGTATGGCGAAGCCATTGACATCAGCGGCGTACGTCTTTCTCTCCATCCCGCCGGTCATATCCTCGGCTCGGCTCAAGTGCGCCTGGAACTGCACGGCGAAGTTTGGGTTGTCTCCGGCGACTACAGGGTTGAAGCGGACCGTACTTGCGCCCCGTTCGACCTGCAGCGCTGCCATACTTTTGTGACTGAATCCACGTTCGGCCTCCCGATTTTCCGCTGGTCAAAATCTGACCAGGTCTTTGCGGATATCAACGCCTGGTGGCGAACCAACAAAGAAGAAGGCAAAGCCAGCCTGCTTTGTGGTTACGCCCTTGGAAAAGCCCAGCGGTTGCTGGCCGGTGTCGATTGCGGGATCGGACCCATATTCACGCACGGCGCCGTCGAAAAAATGGTCGCCGATTACCGCGCCACCGGCATCGAGCTGCCCAAGACGACCTACGTCGCCGAGGCCCCGCAAGACACCGAGTGGGCCGGCGCCTTGGCAATCGCGCCGCCCTCAGCGCACGGCACTCCCTGGGCACGTCGCTTTGCTCCCGTCTCCACTGCCTTTGCCTCCGGCTGGATGCGAATCCGAGGGACACGCAGACGCCGGGCTGTCGACCGCGGGTTCGTCCTTTCCGACCATGTGGACTGGCCAGGTCTCTTGGCCTCGATTCAAGCGACCGGCGCGGAGCGCGTCTGGGTGACCCACGGCTATGTCGCCGCCGTAGTACGGCGGCTGCAAGAGTTGGGCCTCGACGCGGCCGCTGTCCCGACGCGCTTCGAAGGTGAAAGAGACGAGGCAGCCGAGGAAGACCCGGTAAACCGCGCGGACGAACTGGGAAATGACGACATTATTACCCCCTCGAACAGGCGCTGAAGTGAAGGCCTTCGCCGATTTATATGCCGCGCTCGATGAAACGACCAAGACCAACGAAAAGGTCAAGGCGCTCGTTCGTTACTTTCGGTCGGCGCCGCCGGCCGATGCAGCCTGGGCTATTTATTTCCTAAGCGGCCGCAAGCCCAAGCAAGTTGTGCCGACTAGAAAACTGGCCGAGTGGGCGATTGAAATGGCCGGTGTTCCGGAATGGTTATTCGAAGAGTCGTATCATGCGGTCGGTGATTTGGCTGAGACGATCGCCTTGCTGCTGCCGCAATCGGGATCGGCAAGCGACTTGCCCTTGCACGTCTGGGTCGAGCAAAAGCTGTTGCCTCTTCGCACGACCGATGAGGCGGGTCAGCTTGCCGGCATTCGCGAAGCTTGGCTGAATATGGACGACCGCCAGCGCTTCGTCTGGAACAAGCTAATTACAGGAGCTTTTCGCGTGGGCGTCTCGCAGCAGTTGGTGACCCGGGCCCTGGCTCAAGTCAGCGGCGTCGACGCGTCGATCATCGCGCATCGCATGATGGGAAGCTGGGAAGCGACGCCGGAGTTTTTCAACCGATTGATTGGTCCGCAAACGAGCGAAACCGACATCAGCAGGCCCTATCCGTTTTTCCTGGCCTTTCCCATCGAAGAAGATCCCGCCACCTTGGGAGACCGCGCCGACTGGCAAATCGAATGGAAATGGGACGGCATCCGCGCTCAACTCATTCGCCGAGCCGGCCAAACCTTTCTGTGGTCGCGCGGCGAAGAGTTGGTCACGGAGCGTTATCCCGAAATCGCGGAGGCAGCAGACTCTTTGCCTGATGGAACGGTCCTGGACGGCGAATTGTTGCCTTGGAGCAACGGCCAAGTTATGCCTTTCGCTCAACTGCAAAGACGCATCGGCCGCAAGACGCTCGGCAAGAAAATACTCAGTGACGTGCCTGTGGTTTTGGTCGCTTACGATCTTCTGGAAGATCATGGAGTCGATATACGCCAGCGGCAGATGAAGGATCGGCGGGCGCGCCTCGAAGAGATCCTGCACAATTCAGGATCAAGCCGATTGCTCTTATCACCGCTTGTAGAAGGCACGACTTGGGAAGACCTTAGCGCCGCCCGCGCAAAGAGCCGCACCCGCTTTGTCGAAGGCCTGATGCTGAAGGGCCTCACCTCGCCATACCGTGTCGGCCGCCAGCGTGGCGACTGGTGGAAATGGAAGATCAACCCGTTTACTGTTGATGCGGTCTTAATTTACGCTCAACGCGGCAGCGGAAAACGGGCTAGCCTTTATACCGACTACACTTTTGGCGTTTGGCACGAGGGACAATTAGTGCCTGTTGCCAAAGCCTATTCGGGCTTAACAAATGAGGAGATTCGCCAGGTAGACGCCTTCATTCGTAAGAACACGGTCGAAAAATTCGGACCGGTGCGCTCGGTGAAGCCGGAACTCGTTTTCGAGCTGGCGTTTGAGGGCATCCAGGCCTCGACGCGCCACAAGTCCGGGGTGGCGGTTCGCTTCCCGCGCATACACCGATGGAGAACAGACAAACCGGCCGCCGAAGCCGACACGCTAGCCACGCTGCAAGCGCTTATCTAGCCAAGTTAGAACTCTTGGCGGCGTTTCATTTAAGGAAGCAGCGTTGTACCGAGGGAGCTGGCGTGGTCGTTTTATAGGCCGCCCGCCAAAGCTTTCCATTTCTTTCCAACACCGGGGAGGTTGGCGTGCCTATGCCATTGTGTGGCCATGGCGCCCAACGCAATATCGGGAGAAAGGTTCTTGAATTCAGTCCGGCCCCCACTTTGCTGCTCATTGACATCCATAGACGCTCATTGGAACGCTTGCCCTAGGGTGGGGGTGCATGCAATGCAACGTATTTTTTGGCGCGAACACTCATGGCCCTGTAGCCCAAGCGCCCCACCCTCTAGGCCCGCACCACTGCGCCACAGGGTTTACGCCTGTAAACCTATACGCTCACTTGGCACCTTTGACGGGCTTTGATTCCAAGGTGGCCAACGTCGGACCAAGGATGCCAACGCAGTTGGCCGACTTCGAAATAAGACGCCAAGGGGCGCAAGAGCTTTGATTTCGTATGCTGTTCCTGCCGCCGTGAGTTCATGGCAGGAGGTGCTTCCTTACCGAATGCGTTATAAAGGTCCCAATGAATCCTCGGCTGCTAATCCTTGAGACGTCAGGTCGCATAGGACTGGTTGGTTTGGCAGAAGGCTCGCGGTTGGTTGCTTCCCGACGGCTAGATGAAGCGCGCCGGCATGCGCGCGATCTGGCGCCTGCCGTGGCTGATTTGTTGAAAGAGCAAAAATGGAAGCCCGGCGACGTACAGGCCGTTATTGTCAGTCGCGGACCCGGCAGCTATACCGGCCTGCGCGTCGGGATCATGTCGGCAAAAACTTTCGCTTACGCCACAGGATGCGCTTTCTTGGCGGCGGACACTTTCGCGGTCATCGCGGCCAATTCTCCGGCTCCTGTGCAATCGCTCGAAGTCATTGCAGATGCTCAGCAGGGAAGAGTTTATGTCCAACGCTACGGCTGCAAAGATGAAAGCCAGGATTGGCATGCCCGAACGCCACTGACCATTCTGGCGCTGGATGAGTGGATGGCTCATCGCCATGATTCGGATTGGGTTACAGGCCCGGGATTAGAAACGTACGGCTCGAAACTACCGGCCGAGTACAACGTGGTCGATCCAGCGTTTTGGCATCCTGCTTTGGAAAGGCTCCTGCAAATCGGCTTGGCTCGTTTGGAACGCCAGGAAAGGGACAATTTGTTGACCGCGGAACCGCTTTACCTGCGGGGCAGCGCAGCGGAAGAGAAGTGGCAATCGTTACGGGCCAGAAACGAATCCCAGGCGTGAACAGGGCCGTTATGGTTAACGTTTCGCGCCCGCAGGCAGCCTCCGGGCGCGAAACTAAACACTAAGAGCCCGCGGGCGCGATTGGATTGGCCATACAACTTAACGGCCTTCGTACACCTGAACCGTCGCCTTGGCCGGGATGGGCGTCAGCGGACCGGGGCCGGCGAGCGCCGGTGGCGGCAGACCCGGAGAAAATGAAGATTCACAACAGGCCGGCGCCGGGCAGCACGGCTGGCATCGGGGCCGGCAACACCAGCGCCGGTGAAAACAGCCCGACGAACATAGCATGGCCGTTAAGCCAAAGATCAAAACTAATCGGCGGATCACCATGGAAATTACTCCTCCATTCCTGGCGGTAGGACAACGGCAAGCGAAACCGTCGCACCAAACGCAGTGAGCAGAGCTTGTGTCGCTCTTCGTCCCAACCCACCGGGGACTACGGCGAACCAGGCTAAACATCCCGTCGGCAAGCGAGGCAGCCCCCTAGGCGGTTGGAAATCCCTTTGCCGACTGTAACGCTCGGGACCATGGCTGCTCCGGAAAAAGTATGCGCGGAGGAGACCGTCAATCAATTGATTTAGGGGAAGTGGATCGGATTTGGCTCGAAATGCCGGTAAACTGTACCTGCCGGATCAGGTAAGCCAAATGCGAGGAGGAAGACTTTGATGCCCTTAAGCTTGCCAGCATGGCTTCTAAGGGCGCGCGGCTCGATGAGATTGAAAATCTCTTGGGATTTGCTGAAGTGAGTCGGCAGTCAATGCATGAGCCTAAAACACCAAAGGGCGTAAGCCGGGCGCGGGCAGCAGCTTGTCCGCATCCCGTACGACCGACTTTGTCGCAGCGAGCCGTCCCGTTACCTAGGCGGCGCTACAATTACGGGCGGAGCGCCATAAGGGCCGGCATCGCCTACAGCCGGCTGAGGCGGAATTCTCTCGGGAACGCCCGGAGTGCCATTGCAGCAAGGCGCCGGGGTCGCTGCCGGACGGCAGGCATTCTTGTGGCAATTGCAGCCAATGGCCAGCACAGCGGCCAGGCTCATACCAATAGTCATCGTGCGGAAGCTCATCATGTTTAGGCCCTCTTCTCTTCTGGGGGTGCAATTCAAGCCCTTATGGCTTGGCGCCCCCCACGACTGATCCGAAATCTTCAACTATAAATCGCTTTTTTGGCGACTTCCGTTGACCGAATTACTCAAGTTCCATCCTGTTCTCTCTAAACGTTAGGTTTCTTGAAGTGAGCAATCAATCCATTTCAAGAAGCGAAAGGAAATTGGTCCATTATCCGTGGCGGGTTTTGCGGCTTAAGGAGAGTGCAGCAGGAGCGCGACTTGCGCCGTTTAGCCCTGGCACGCTAACTTTGCGGGGATGCCAAAATAGCCAAAGACCGAATTCACACGCTCTGGGCTTGCTTGAACGCCCGCCGACCACTCATTAGTATGCATAAGCCCGGTTGACTCTAATTATTTTTCCGGATGCGCCGACAAAGTGGATGTCCTTACTGGATCGCTGAAAGTACAAGTTGATGAATTTCCCAGACAACTCGCATCAGGCAAAAGGCGTTGCCAAGAACATTGGCATGCGCGGCTTTCAAGACAGAGCCGAGGTGGCGAATGTTTTGACTTTGCTGAATTCGCGGGTGGGACGTTTGCCGTCGGAGACAGTCGCGATCTCTGAGGCGAGTCAAAGGGTTCTTGCCGACGACGTTATCGCCGACGTTTCTGTTCCAAACTTCGATCGGGCTGCGATGGACGGTTATGCCTTGATCGGCAGCGAGACATTCGGAGCAGGGCCCTATAATCCGCTCGATTTCGCAATTACCGGCAGTGCTTTTCCAGGGCGTCCATTTTTGGGTAAGGTGGCATCCGGCCAAGCTGTCCGGATCATGACCGGCGCTCCATTGCCGGACGGTGCGGACGCCGTCCTCCAAGCGGAGGCAGCGGAGGAAGTGAATGGTTTATTGCGCGTCATCGAACCTGTCCCACCTGGCCGGCACGTCGGGCGGCGCGGCGAAGATATCTTGCCGGGAACCATTGTCTTGCAGCTCGGCCGCGTTTTGCGGCCCCAAGACCTTGGCGTCCTTGCTTCCATTGGCGTCGCGCAGATCTCCGTTGTCCGCCGACCGGGAATTGACATTTTGGTGACCGGCGACGAATTGCTGCCTTGCGGTTCACGGCCTCAGGGCTACCGAATCGTGGACAGCAATTCCGTCATGCTCGCCGCCTTGATCGAGCGCGACGGCGGTTTGACTCAAAGGATTGCTCTTATTCCCGACAAGCGCGCAGCGGTGGAATCGGCGATGAAAGACTCAGAGGCCGATGTCCTGCTCATTTCGGGAGGCTCGTCGGTCGGTCAGGAAGACCATGCGCCGCGGGTTCTGGCCGAGATTGGCGAACTATCCATTCATGGAGTCGCGCTTCGCCCGGCGAGTCCGGCCGGCATTGGGTTCTTGGGTAACCGGCCGGTATTTCTCTTGCCGGGAAACCCAGTTTCTTGCCTGTGCGCTTATGATCTGTTCGCTGGAACGGCTATCCGTCGATTAGCCGGCCGATCTATGGAGTTGCCTTATCGTTCCCGTCAGGTCAAGCTTGGTCGCAAGATTTCCTCGGCAATTGGGAGAGTGGATTATGTGCGCGTCGCCATTCGCGACGACGAGGCGGAGCCGTTGGCTATTAGCGGGGCCTCCATTTTGACCTCTACCACGCGGGCCGCAGGCTTTGTCTTAGTTCCGGGCGATAGCGAAGGTTACGGCGTGGGTGAACAAGTCCAGGTTTACCTTTACGATTTTTAGCTATCACATTTCAATCAACGAACGATTGACTACTCAATGAAGCAAGATCAGTTCCTTGATGTTATCGACCGCGACGAAGCCGAACGGCGATTCCATGCGGCACTCGATCTCACACCATTAGAGGCGGAGGAGGTCCGAGTCGAAGAGGCATTGCACCGCGTACTAGCTCAAGACGTCCATGCGCAGGTGGATGTGCCGAGCTTTGATCGGGCCAATGTGGACGGGTTCGCTTTGCACGCGGACGATACATTCGGCGCGAGCGAGGAAGTGCCAAGCCTGCTCAAGCTCAATACTGAGGTCGTCTCTTGCGGAGCGACGCCGACCCAGACCGTTGCCAAGAAAACGGCAACCGCGGTAGCCACGGGGGCCATGGCGCCGCGCGCCGCCGACTCGGTCGTCATGATCGAACACACCGATATCGAAGGCGACTTTCTTGTGGTCCGCAAGCCAGTCACTCCGGGTGCGAACCTTTCTTTCGCCGGGACGGATATTGGCCGTGGCGAGACGGTTCTACGCCGTGGCGACCATCTCACCTCACGCGAAACCGGCGTTCTGGCCGCTTTGGGAATGGAGACTATCAGCGTCATTCGGCAACCACGGGTGGCCATAATCTCGATTGGAGATGAACTTATCGCTGCGGGGGCCCGGATGCGGCCCGGACTGGTCTACGATAGCAATGCCGCCATCTTGGCTGACGCCGTACGTGAACTTGGCGGACTTCCTGTCTCGTTGGGAATTGTTCCCGACGACCAGGCTGCTTTGAAAGCCGTCCTAGCAAAGGCCAGCGATTGCGATGCCATTCTCCTTTCTGGAGGCACCTCCAAAGGGCCGGGCGATCTTTCGTACCGGGTCGTGAGTGAATTTGGTAAACCGGGCATTATCGTCCACGGCGTGGCCCTCAAGCCGGGGAAGCCGTTGTGCCTGGCCGCTATTTATCGCGATAGAGTTCAGACTGATGGCAAAGTGGCGCAAGGGCGGCCCATTCCCATTGCCATTCTCCCCGGCTTTCCAACTTCGGCCATTTTCACCTTCCGCGAGTTTATGGCGCCCGTCATCAGGAAGCTGGGGGGCCGATCAGCCGATCCGTCCACGATCGTTTCGGCCAGGCTGCCGATGCGCGTCAATTCCGAACGCGGTCGAACGGAGTATTTGCTTGTCAACCTTGTGCACGATCCCGGAGCTGAATCGGATTTGCCTCGCGGAAGGGGTGCTAAGGTAACCGCGTATCCTATGGGGAAAGGATCGGGGTCGGTGACCACATTTAGCCGGGCCGACGGCTTTATTGTCATCCCGCGCCAACGTGAGTATTTGGAAGCCGGAGACTGCGTTGACGTTTACCTACTTAGTTCGGGCATGCGGCCGGCGGACTTGGTGGTAATCGGCAGCCATTGCACAGGCCTGGATTACCTGCTGGGGAGATTGCAAGAAAAAGGACTTCATAGCAAGTTCCTTGCTGTGGGCAGCACTGGCGGCTTAGCTGCCGCGCGACGGGGAGAATGCGATCTGGCGGGTATTCACTTGCTCGATCCTCTAACGCGTCTCTACAACTCGCCGTACGTGACTGAGGGTCTTAAATTGGTTCGCGGCTATGGACGCTTACAAGGGATTGTGTATCGGGTCGATGACCCCCGCTTTGCCGGCTGCACCAGTTCTCAAGAAGCAATTGAGCGGGCACTGGCCGACGCGGAGTGCATTATCGTCAATCGCAATCGAGGCAGCGGCACACGCATCTTGATTGATGGATTTCTGCGTGATGCAAGGCCGCCGGGCTATTTCTCGGAAGTCCGGTCGCACAATGCCGTGGTAGCTGCGGTGGCCCAGCGCCGTGCCGACTGGGGCGTCGCCATCGCTCCGGTCGCCCAGCAAGCCAGCCTTGGTTTTTTGCCGCTGCAGGAAGAACAATACGATTTCGTTGTCCCCCAATCTCGATGGGACCGCCCTGCTCTTCAAGAGTTTCGGTCTATGCTTGCCCAAGCATCAACAAGAAAAGCCCTAATGAAACTGGGTCTTCTGCCGTAAAGGTAATGGGCCGGCGCTCCGTTGCCGGAGAGCCAGGGCGCTGCACCCAGTGAAAGTTTTGGCCCAGGACGGGATGCTTATTTAAACCTTCATCTTGGCAGGCAACGGCTTTTCCGCTGCGCCAGACACCATTGCGATCCTCCCAACAGCTGGTTGAACCAAATGGAACGTCGTTGCCTGTCACCCGGACGAGAGAATGCCCCTTGGTCGGCTAGAGGCGAAACTCCAACGTTTAATCCTCAATCCCCACCTTCAACTCGTCCGAGTTGCCTTTCAGTTCCGGCGCGTACATCGCATAGGCCTGCGTCGGTAAGGCGCTGAATTTGCCGGGGATCTCGGCTCGCAGACGGTAGCTGACGCTGTGTTTGCCTCGGGCCAGTTGTCTGACGAAGAAGCAGACTTTGTCGTCGCGCAGTTCCATGTAAGCGCCCATATCGTTGGGGTTGTATCCGCTTCTTACCAAAAGAGGTTCGAAGCCCGCGGCTTTGGGATCCTCGAAGATCAAATACTCGTAGTCGTTCTTAGAATCGATTTCGAGTTCCACTTCGACCAAGTCGCCGCTCTTGAGAATGGCTAGGTTTGGCAATTCGCTGCGCTCATACTTTTCCACTTTCTGATCCGATGCTTGGCCGCGAGCGCCTTCCACTTTGATCGACTTGTCGACCTTGGTGAGCTTGTAATATTTCCGATTCACTTTCACCTCCAGGCCGGCCTTGGTGATAAAGTCTTCGAGTGTGAAGTTGGTCAAATAAGCGTTGAAGTAGACGGGGCCCGTCCCTTTCTTCTTCAGTTCAAGCACATGTTTGCCGGAGGCAACGGCGTCGCCGACCAGTGCGAGCTGGTTATCGAACGTGAATAGGTTCGCCTTGTCGATCTTTACTTCCTTGAGTTTCTTGTCGTCAAGCCACACCTCTACGGTCATGTCCGGAGCGTCTTCGCCGCTGGCTTTCAGGTAGTCGGCCATGGCTTCGATGCAGATGGCCGTGTCGCGGGTGCTGTTCCAGTAAGTGGCGTGCTTGCGATTATTGAGCAAGTACTTAACCAGGCCGGATGCTTTTTCGTCCTTGGGGCTGGTGCGCGCCATGAGCTTCAAGTAGTAGCCACTGGCCTCGGTTTCGCTGCCATACCAGTACCACCAGGGCGTATCGGCCGGCAGCTTCAAATAGGCGGTTTGGTTCTCCGGATCCTGTACGACAAACTGCTCGATATTCTTCAGGATCATCGCCAGCTTCTCGGCTTGTTGCTCTTTGTGCAGACTAAGGCCGAACATTGCCTTGGCGTAAACGGCCAGGTGCGTGCGGTCGCGATAGAGGAAGTCGCGCATCTGGGGGTTCGGTGTCCCGCCGTCAATCAGCACCATGTAGACCAAAGCGTCTAGATTGTCGGCGAACTCTTTCCAGGGTTCGGATTTCTTCGGGAAGTTCGCCAGCAGCTTGATCTGCTCGACTTGATAGTTCTTAAGCCAGTCGATGCCGCGTTCGAGCATGCCGGGCGGGAGCGCGACATCGTTTTCGCGGGCGATCTGCAAGCCGTGGACGACGGTCGCCGTGGTGTGTGGCCAGGAGTGCTCGCCGAATCCGGAGAACCAACCCCAGCCGCCGTCGGAAAGCTGCATGCCGGCAAGTGTCAAGATTCCGGCCTCCGTCATGCGGCGGACCTCGGCCTCATCGAAAACGGGGTTGCGCGGGAAGCGTTGCCAGCCCTTAGCCCTTTCCCTGTCGTCGCCAATTTCCTGAGCGTTGAGATTGGTGCGCTTGTTGTGGATGGCTTTCAGGTCGAGGTTCATCTTCTGAAGAACGCGCTGCACAACTACAGTCGGCACAAAGCGATTAAGCGTTTGCTCAGTGCAACCATAGGGATACTCGACGAGATAGGGCAGAGCATCGACCATAGCGCCGGCCAGCGTCGGTGAATAACGGACCTCCAGGCGCGTTTCGTTGACGCGTCGCTCGGCCGGCACGGTAAAGGAGACTTGGGCCGAGTCGCCAGTAGGTTTGATAGCGCCGCTGAAGGAATCCGTCTTGAGCATACCGTGAACATAGCTGGGAAAGCGCATTTCCATGGCGTCGGATTCCTCATCGGTAATCGCTTTGACGCGGACGACGGCCTCGCCTTCGGCCTGAACCTTGACGCGCCAATCGACGCGTTTTTCGCCGCCGGCCGGGATGCGGACGACATCCTTGGCATGGCCCATAAGGACGAGCGTGTTCCCTTCAAGCTCCAGAGACACGGTCACGTCCTTGTCGGCTTTCAGGTAATTGTGCACATTGGCGGACAGGACGACTTCATCCTTCTGCACGAAGAAGCGCGGCGCCTGGAGCCGAACAAGGATATTCTTCTTCGTCACAACCTCAGCTTCGCCTTGACCGACTTTGGCGCCCAGGCCCATGGTCCAGGCTTTTATCTTCCAGCCGGTGAGGTTTTCCGGCATGGTGAAGGAGATTTCGGCAATGCCGTCATTGTCTGGAATAAGAGCGGCAGACCAATAGGCCGTGTCGGCGAAGTTCTTGCGGAGGGTGGGTTGGACGCCGGGTGGGACTGGCGGAGATTCCCCGGAAGCCGGTTCCTTTCGCTTTGATGCATCATCTCCCTCTAATGGGCGATCAGCTATGATAGCGTCGAGGGGGAGGGGCACCTCCCTGTCTTTGCTTCTGCCGCCGCCAAAGCTGGCGGCTGCCCCGGCGGGAGAATTGCCAAGAAAAGCCCCATTTCTAAAGCGTAGTTGGCCTTCACCACGATTGGCCTCGCCCTTTGCCGCCTTGGTTAAAGTACTTAGTTCCTCAATGACAAGGTCGCCGAAGACACCCAGATTGCTCATGCCAATCTCGTTGGAACGCACCAGGTTGCCAAACCACTGGCCGAGGCTGGACTCCGTCTGCGGATAATGGCTGCGCCGCCATTTCCAGAAAAACTCGCGGATGTCCGGGACATTAGACCCGCCGGAAATGTACTCGACGCTTTTGTCGTATACGCTCAATACCGTCGAGCCCGCGAATGGGTTGCCGAGGGCATCGGTCAATTTAACTTTTACGGTTGCTTTTTGTCCGGGCAGATATTCCTGCTGCGATGGCACAACTTGAACGTTGACCACCCTCTTTTCAGGGGGCACGATGACCTCGCGCGTGTCCATGTGCACTTTGCCGTCAGCCACGGTAACTGCCTCGATAAAGAAGTTCGGCATGTCGCGTTGGACGACAGCGACATCTTCTTCAAAGCTCTTGCCCTTCATGCGAAGGATCTTGGGAGGCAGGTAGACCCCATTGGTCGGACGCAGGAAGAGCAACACGGTGCTATCAGACTTGTTGGCGTTAACGAGCAGCTTTACCTTGTCGCCCGGCGCGTACTCGCGCTTATCGGTGATGAGTTCGATGTCGTTGAAGCGGACCTGACGGCCGTCGAACCCTTCGCCGCGTACGACAAACAGATAACCGCCTTCGATGGTGTGCTTTTGCGAATCCGTCAAGCGGTAAGAAAGGCGATACTGCCCTGCCTTGTCGGCTTTGAGTTTCTGGTCGGCTTGACCCTGAGCATCAGTGTCGACCTTCCATTCCTGAACGGCCTTCTCCACGGGCTGATGTTTGTCGTCATAAGTGACTTGGTATAGCGTTAATAGACCCGCGCCTTGGACTGGTTTCTGATCGAGCGTCTGCGCCTTGAAGCTGGCGTTGATGGTGTCCCCGACCCGGTAGTGGCCGCGATTGAGCCACGTGAAAACTTTGAAGGGTTTGCGGGCGACGAGCACATTGCCCGTCCCGACAATAGTTCGCCGCGATTCATCGACGACTTCGGCCGTGATCGAATACTGGTGGTCCTGATCGCCATGCAGTTCCTTGGCCGGCTTCGAATCGATGGGCACCTGCACGGTGCCATCGGGGTTAATTGGCACTTCGTTTTCGACAACGACTTCCGGCTGTTCATGGCCGTGGCCCCACCAAATTGGGACAGGCCGCATGCAACCCCACTGTGCCCAGCCCGGATACCACGGATAATCGCCGGCAAACCACCAATAACCCTTGCCGTAAAACCAATCCCAACGGCCAAGCGGATACCAAGTGCTGCTATAGCTGGTGCGCAACACCTTGTACTTGACCTTGGCATGCGAGACCGGAGCGCCGAAATAGTACTTGGCCTGCACGGTGGCGACGATCTTTTCGCCTAGCTGCACCGGCTCCTTGGGAGCATCGATGGTGACCTCGAACTCCGGCTTTTTGTATTCTTCAACGCGGAAGCTTCCGCCGCCGTGATTAAGAACATTGACGTTGTAGACGCCCAGCATCATCCCCTTGGAGATCGGCAACTCGCCGGCAATACCGCCATAGTTGTCGCTCGTGTAGTTCTTTTCAAAGATCTTTTCTCCCTTGGGATTGTGGATTTGCACCGTGAACGGCTGATTGGCGAAGGCGGAGGTATCGGGCTGATCGTACTTGGCGTGCTCGATCCACAATTTGAATTGCACCGTTTGATTCGGCCGATAGACGGGGCGGTCTGTGATCAACAGGACCTTGGTCTGGTTGTATTCCGGATCATAAATGCGGCTGTACCATAGATAGCTAAAGCCCAGATAAGCGAAGCGGGCCATAGGGTCGAATTTCGCATCCTCCCCCGGTCCAGCCTGGACGTGAGCCGTGGCTACCCATTGGTGGTCGGTGGGCAGCTTGGCGTTGTCGAGAACGATTTGTCCATCGGCATCGGTTACCGCCGAAAAGCTTTTGGTTTCGACATGCCACTGATTCACATTTGGCGCATCTTGCACCTGCTTCCAGCCGAAGAAATCGACGGTCGCCTTGGGGACGGGTTGACCGGTTACCGCGTCGGCAACGAAGTAAAGAACTTGATTGTCAAGTTGCTTTTTGAGGATGACGGTGTTCGCTAGCCAAACGATGGTGCGGCTGAGGTTGCCGTCTTTCATCCGGGCGGTGAGCAGGTAAGCACCGGCTTTATTGAGGGGGGTTTTGACTGTGACGCGCTCATCGACATGTGCGGGTCGGGGCTTGAGTTCCATGTCCCAGCCGGCAACTTTTTCGCCGATATACTGCTTTTCGTCCTGCTCGACGAGCCGGTAGCCGACGTTGGTGATGTTCATCTTGTTCCAGTCGAGCTGGCCGGTGTGGCCTTTCAAATAGTTCTCCACGTCATCGAGCAGCTTGGGCACATTGATGGCAAACGCTTCGAAGGCGACCTTGTCGCCGTTGCGAAAGCGGAAATCGACCGTGGCCTTTGTGCCGGCCGGCTGCGTCTCGCCTCCTTCAAAGCGGCCCCAATTGCCCAAGATCTGGTCGAGCCGCTTTTGCCGCCATTCGTGGGGTAGGCCCTTCCCGTATTCCGCGATAGCCTTCTTCCAGGCTTCGGCCGCTTTGACGTACTGCCGGCGGTCCTCGTAGATTTGAGCGAGCGTCGTGCGCGCACTGTCGCCGTACATGCCCTTGCCGCGGCCGGCGATGCGCTCGTAGATCTTTATCCAGTTGAATTCGTCGGGCAGCTTGAAGCGCTTGACGCCGGTGGCCAGCCGGGCAATGGTCTCTTCGTCGCTCAGGGTGTGCAGCGAGTAAGTGCCGTCTTTCTTCTCCTTGGCCTCCTCGTCCTCCGGCATGAACCGGCCATAATAGGCCAGGGTTTGCACGCCGAATTGCGAACGCAAAAACTTGGCAAACTCATCCTCGACTTCATTGAGCCGGTCCGCGCCATATTCCACCGTCTGCGCCAGCATCCAGCGCCAGCGCTCGCCGTCGCTCTTGGCGTCTTCATAACTCTTCGGCCGGTGATAGAAGATCGGATTGCCGTCGGCATCGACCGGCGCGCCATGAGCATTGCCGCCGTTTCCGTAGTAGCCTTCTTCGTAGTCGGGCAAGGCAGTCAAGTCGGTCAGATACTGTAGCCGCCAGGCTTCGTGGGAGCCCGATCCGTGCAGCAGCAGGCCGGCGAAATGGAAATGAAATTGGGCGAGTGCGGTTTTGTCCGGCTCATTTTTGGTCAATTCCAGGGCCTGCTGCATAAGCTGCAAGCTGCGGACGCGATCGCGTTCCAGCGCATTGACATAGCGGCCGCCGCCGCGTTTGTGGCCGCGGTAGAATTTGCCGGCCACGATAAACCCGTAGTGCTGATTGTTGGCATAGTTTTGAGCCGCCGCATCCAGCAGCCGCCAGTTCTTCTTGTGCACCTCAATAACGGCTTCGCGAAACTCGTCCATTTCCTCTTCACGGCCAAGCTGCTGAAGACACGCGACTCCGTAATCCAAGTCCGTCCCGACGGTTTTCGCATCATCGTTGGGATCGAGTGCCAACTTGCGGAAGCCCTCATAGACGTCCTTGTAGTTGCCGGCCTGGTAAGCCTTCAAAAAGCCATCGCGAGGCGACGCTGCGGCGGGCGGCGAATCGGCAGCGACCAGACAGGTAAAGGCGACTGCCGTGGAGAGGGCCATGCTGAAAATACGGACTTTACACTTACGCAACATGTTTGCAACCTTTGCCTTCGAGACAAACGGCACTCGGCGACAAGATGACCGTCGACCAGCAGATAGGACTCACCAGGGCGACTTATCCTTGCACTAGAACGAAATCCCGTCAAGCCACCCCTCTTATAGACGATGCAAGGCATTGCTTCGTTTGCTGATCAATAGAAGGGGCCTTGCCCCTGAGGCTCGGTCATGGCGGGTCCAGCGCCGGCGGCGGGACCGCGCGTGAACGGGCTCATGCGCACTTGGTTTCCGTTTTTCATACCCCACCCACCCCCCGTGAAAACAAAGCTAAAGCATCCTTTCAGCTCTTTTTGCATGCTTTCGATTGGTGACTACCCTGAAAAACGAAATGGACCGGCTTGCGTAGACGATCCACATACTTAGATGATAAACATACATCCTTATCGCTACGCCGACGAGCATCCGGGCTGGTGGCCGTCTCGTTGCTTCTCGTTCCCAGGCTCTGCCTGGGAACGCCCTGCTCTAGAGGCTCTGCCTCGCCAGGGCAGCGAGCAGCCAATCTAGTTCCTCATACTCAGTTCCACGAGGCGGAGCCTCTTCAGCAGGGCGTTCCCAGGCAGAGCCTGGGAACGAGGAGAACTCTGCAGCGAGAAAATCCAGGGTCACTCCGGGGCGCTTGAAGGATGGCATTAGACAAGGAAAGCGACGATACTGACTTGGCGATAGTGAAAAGAGGATTAAAGACTCAGTGCCCCCGCGAGACCGTCTATGATCGTAGACTGCCACGTCCATGTCTGCGCGACTATGCCGGGGCACGGGACCGTATCGCCGCGCCTGCGGCGACGGCTCAGTTTCCTTTTCATGCGCTGGCGGCTGGGCGTGTCGTTCTTCGCCGGCGACGACCAAATCGAGCGCGAAGTCGAGGCTCGGCTAGTTCAAACCGTTCAGCAAACCCCGGAGCTGGACGCGGCCGTGGTGCTGGCCCTTGACCAGGTGTATGGCGACGATGGACGGCCCAACGCGGCCGACACGGATCTCTATGTCACCAATGAGTACGCTGCCGAGGTGGCGCACAACCACGCGAAGCTGCTTTTCGGCGCGTCCGTGCATCCTTACAGGCACGATGCATTGGCTGAGTTGGAGCGCTGCGTCCTCGCGGGAGCGGTGCTGGTCAAATGGTTGCCGGTGGTGCAGAACATCAACCCGGCAGACGAGCGGTGTCTGCCTTTTTATGAGTTCCTCGCCCACCACCGGCTGCCCTTGCTATGCCACACGGGCGGGGAACTTTCTTTGCCCTACGTGAACTTCGCTTACGCAGACCCCGAGTTGCTAGTACCGGCCTTGCAACGGGGAGTCACGGTCATCGCCGCCCACTGCGGGACCCGGTCGCGACCGTTCGAGAAGGACTGCCTGCCGGTTTTCCTGCGCTTGGCTCGGGAACATGAGCGCCTCTACGGCGACACGGCAGCTCTCAATTTGCCGACGCGTTCCTACTCGTATGAGGCTCTCTTGAAGCATGAGGAGGTCCGGCGGAATTTGGTCCACGGCAGCGATTGGCCGATCATCTCGGTCCCGCCCGCGCGAGCCGGCCGCCTCAAGGCGCTGCGGCTCCTGGCGGCCGAAGGCAATTGGATGCGCCGGGACGTGTTGGCCAAGCAGGCGCTGGGTTTCGACAACGCCTACTGGCATCGAGCCGCCACCTTGCTCCGGCTGCCGGGGGACGGGGGCTGATGAGGCATTCTCTTGCGACGCCATTCATTCGGTTCTGCTAATCTAACCTATCGGGCCATTTTGGAACTTGGTTCGTCTGTGTGCGGCTCGTCTGCCTCTCCTCGACTCACTTTGCGAGCCGAGCTATAATTGGCCAATATGAACCTGCAAACTTTTCGGGAACTACTGACGCAGCGGCCATTCCGACCTTTCCGCCTGGTAATGTCGAGCGGGCAGGCCTACGAGGTTCGCCATCCGGAAATGGCCATGTTGACCCGAACCGACATTGTTGTCGGGGTCGGTGAGACGGAAGAAGGGGTTCGGGCGGAATTCCGGATTTGCTCCCTATTGCACGTCGCCTCAGTCGAGCCGCTGAGCCCCGCCGGGACGGGATCGAACATGTAACCTAGTTTGCTTAACCCGTCATCGAGCCCAAGTCCAAGTTACTACCATGTTCCAATGGCTTCGTCGCATGCTCTTCTATTCTAACGAGAATGCGCGTCAGGGCCTTTTCGAAAGGATCGATACGCTAAACGCCGAGGATCACGGCGGTAAACCGCTGCAGTGGCACCCAGCAGGTCTTTATCTGCACGCGTTTCTACTTTTCATGTCAGCCTCGGCCCTCGGTTTGCCGAGCTCTAAAAGCGGCCCTTCTTTCGTGATGCTCTCTTAAATTGCGCCGCAACCTCCGCTTGGACCGCTGAGAGCGTTTCAGGCGAAATATCGAAAGGGGGGAGATGGCTCAAGAAATTGAAGCGTCATGGTCGCTTGCTGTCGCACGCCAGGGTCGAGATCCTCGAGTAAAGGCGTTAAGAAAGGTGCGAGGTGTGGACCCCGATTGGGGCACTCGCGCAAAGCCGCCGTCGATGCCGCACGCACTCCCGCATCAGCATGCGTGAGTCGCTTTACCAACTCCTCGGTCGCATCTATTGCGAACCTTGCGAATGCGAACGCCCCGAGAAAGCGCACGCTGGACCTATGAAAGGCTTCAGCTTGCGTTCGATCTGTAATCCCTTCGACGTCTGGAAGGATAAACGGAGCATGATCAAGGAGGCGCAACCCGATCGCGGCGACTCGCGTATCCTTCAACTCTTCCAAGATCTGGACGGCATGCTGAGTATCAAAGAGGCCTCGTGGCGGTTCCAAAAAACGAATCATCGCGTCAGCTATTCCAGAATCTTTTACGCATATAGCCAGATAGAAGAGCGCGCCGAGTGCGATACTTGTTAGCTCTGTATCGTCGAGAGCTTTTATGAGAGGACCGATCGCGCCAGTGTCTCCATAGCTCCCGAGCATCGCGGCCGCAGCTGAGCGCACGTCCCTTTCCAAATCCGAGCGAAGTACTCTGCTCAGGGGTTCGATAATTTCTGGATGCTCATCTTTGGGATCGTGGGGCCGAAACTCGCGCAATAGACGCTTCGCTGCGTTCGCCCGAGTGGCACGGGTCGGTGACTCAAGTTGGGCGATAAGCTGAGGAACGGTCAGTCGTGGAGGCTTGGCACGGCCCCGTCCGATGGCTCGGGCGGCGTGTCGTGGTTGGTCAGGCGCATAATCCCCTTGATAGGGGCCGAAAAACTTTTGCGAGTGACCGCTGTGCAAAAAAAGCTCATGTTCGGCTCGCATCAACAGTTCAAACGACGGGAATCGTTCGGCGCCCGGAATCCAATGTGCAAATCGCCACGCCTCCCATTCTCCGTCTGGCGCCACAATGAGGGGGTTAAGGAGATAAATCATTGAGTCGCCAGGAATCGGATCGGCGATAATCAGCGCTTTTCGAAGATGCTCTTCCTCGAAAATCGGGCGACCGTCATACGAAAAGTAATCTTCGCTGGGATAATTCTGCATCAAATCGCCGTCGTCTTTCGGCGACAAGTTATCCAGCAGTTCTGGGGCGTCGGACTCTAGCCAGTCGACCTTTGGAACGGAGCGGATTCGATCGATGAACATTGATGTGCGCAACCAGCCATTCGTCGTAAGAAGAAAATTCCGATACGACGGGGGTAGCTCGTAGCCGAGGCGCTTTTCCAATTGAAGTAGTTGTTTTTCGGTTGCAGGCGGAAAACCGAGCCACCTTCGTTTTCGAACTTGAGCGGGGAAAATCTCCTCGGTGGCGAGCCATTCGTCACTCCACTGCTGCAAGAACTCTCGCCATTCAGAAGTTGTCATTGTCGGCAAGTCTCGAAGTTCTGGGTTGCTTGAGGGCCAGCTGTCGATACTGTGCCACTCGTCGTAAGCTTTGCATAGTAACCGGGCCAGGGGGGCCGCATAGTAGGTTCAGCCCGTTCACTGTTTGCTTGCCAAAGGGCCGCTTGGCTCATTCGATTACTCTTGGCGGATTTTTGCGAAACTTCTCAGCCCACCCCGGAGACAATATGGTTTCTCTGCCTTTGAGATTGATCTTTTCCCATTGTTGCCATTGAAAGTCGGACCGCCATGACGCATCGCCTTGTGCATACTTTTGAAAGGCCAGGACGATCCCCTCCATTGTGAGCGACACGGAAGTCGCGGTGAAATGGTTCTCTAATGAGTCAACCTGATATTCGAGCGCCAAGCCCTTTTTCCGGCTCTTGCAAAACTGCATAAAGCTCATTGATTCTAAGTTCTCAGAGATGATGGCAAATCCCTCAAAGGGCAAAACGTTTGCAATCTCCTCGATTGATGGATTTATCAAAATTGGACCCGATTCTAGCTTTAGTTCCATCTTGAGGTCCTATGAAGCTGAAGGGAACCCTCACTTAAAAAGGCCGAAAAGAGGCTTCGGTCAGCATCAGCCGCTGGTTCAGTGAGCGCGCTTCAAACATTATGTAGCACCTCCGTACGGGCACCGGTTAGTACAGGCGCGACGGGAAAAAAATCAAATATTTGGGCGGCAATTGACCGGTGATCCACATTTGTCGGGTGAAAATGTATCTCGGTTTGATATTGGGGCCACTGGTCATGCTTGATCCGATAAGCGTACACGAATTCACACTCGATGCACTCTAGGGCCAACACCGGGTCGGCCGCGGCAACTCCTTCCACACACCAAACAAAAAGCTGAGCGGACTCTAGTTCATGCCGCCAGCGGTATCCGTGATAACTATTGGAGCCGTCGGCCGCAAAACCTAACCGTATTCTGGCGGCCATACCCTGAATTGTTTGCCCGATGTAAATCGGGACGCTTCTAGCAGCGAAAACGTACAGTTTGGGACACCGAACCGTAACTGGTCTTACGAAATTACTGCCACCCTGGTCGTTCAAGACCACGTAGCCATTGTTCTGGACGCAGACGGTGTACTCGTATGGGCCAATCAGATTCATGACACCTCCGCAGCCAAACATGGTAATAGGCTGAATTCATTGCGTCTAACTGAGAAACGGTCGCGAAGTTAGCCGCCCGATGTGTCGCTAGGCTAAACCGGTTAAAGACGCAATGCAACGAGGAAAAAAGACGGCTCAATAATGTTTGTTTGCCAGACCGGCCCTGGCGACGGTGTCTACGATGTCCAATGTGGATTTTCGGGAAACACTCCCGGTGTCCTGTTTGTTCAATTCATTGAAGATGACGAGCGAAATGAAGAAGCCGAAAGGGCGAAGCTTGTCGGGTCTAACCGCGCGGCTACAGGATGGGGCCTATCATCACCGATTTTTCACTGCTTTTGCGCCTCAATGCGCGTTTCCTCCTTGCCTTGCAGTTGATTCAATCGCACTTGGGCCACTTCGGCGTGGCGGCTGCCGGGGAACATGCGGACGATGCACTCCAGGCACTGCATGGCCTGATCGGGCCTGTCCTTTTTGACCCAGGCTTCGGCTTGATTGAGATAGAGCGATCCGAGGCGCTCGCCAAGGCGCTCACAGCTCTGCCTCAAGAACTCGGGGTTGGCTTTGATCTCCGCCGCCATCTGGACGGCTTCGCCGGACTCGGTGAGGTCGGCAAAATCGCGAACCACACCTTCGCAGCGCTCCAGGCAGGCCAAGTATTGGCCGGCGCCGTAGTCTTGGCGAGCTCGGGCAAGAAGCTCGCGGGCTTGACGCGTGCGCGGATCCGGTTGCGGCGCCGCTTTGGCAGCCAGGCTGAATTGAAATTGTGCTGCATCTCGGGCGGCTTGAGCGCCGGCGTAACGGGTAGAAACATCCTTGGCCATTTCGCCGGCTTCAGCGTCGCGGCCTTGGCCGGCTAGCTGCTTAGCGCGGTCCAGGCGATCGGAGGCTTGTTGTTCGATCTCCTTGACTAATTGCTTGGCCTTGAGCTGAATCGGCCGATCTTTGGCGTCGGCAATAAGAGTCTGCAGAATAATGAGCGCCTGGGCAAATTCTGAGGCGCCAATGGCCTGAGACGCTCTTTCATAGTCGTTGGTTAACCATTCCGCCGCCTCGACGGCATTGAGCGCTTTTTGCAACTGTTCCTGAAAGCGGGCCACATCGAGAAAACCTTCCTGCAATTGCAAGATGCGTCCGTCAGGCGTTGCGTAGACCAGCGTGGGGTAACTTTTGATGCGGAGCGCGCCGATCAGGGTGGGGTCGCGTTTGGCGTCTACCTTGAGCGAAACGCAGCGTTGATTAATGAGACCGGCGACCTTGTGGTTATTCAGCGTTTCGGCTTCAAGGCGTTTGCACCAGAAGCAATTGTCGGTGGTGAAGTGGATCACCAACAGCCGATCCTTGGCGGCCGCCTCCAACCGGGCAGTCCGGTAATCGGTCTGCCATTTGACCTCCTCGGCCCGCCCTGGCCCGGCGCCCGCAATTCCGTAACAGATTGCAGGGATCAGGAATCGTAAAACTGCATTGGGACGAAACATAACCGCCTCGATGATCGATGAGCTTTATCTACGTTCCCATTCCAAGGGCGAATTCAACAAACCATTTAACCGTTGGAATTCTGACTCGGGTCAAGCTCGCGGATGAGCCTTTTGGTAACTCTCCTGCAATCGCGTCGTTGTCACATGGGTGTATATCTGGGTCGTTGCCAAGCTGCGGTGGCCCAGCAATTCCTGGACGCCGCGAATGTCTGCGCCCCGGTCGAGCAGGTGCGTGGCGAAGCTGTGGCGCAGAGTGTGCGGACTGGCCGCCGGATCGAGCCCTGCGATCGCCAGATACTTTTCCACCAGCCTGCCGACGCTGCGCACGGTTAATCGTGTGCCGTTCTTATTCAGAAAAATGGCGTTGGATGTCTTGGAACGCAAACGAGCTAGCATGTCCCTCGCTTCCAACCAGCGTTTCAGCGCACTAATCGACTGGGGGCCTAATAGCGCCAAACGCTCGCGTTTACCCTTGCCACGCACCGTAACTAGCCCGGCCACGAGATCGAGGGATTCGAAGTCCAAGCCCGTCAATTCGCTGACGCGCAAACCGGCCGAGTAGAGGGTTTCCAAGATGGCTCGATCGCGGAAGCCAAGCGGCGTGTCGGCAGAAGGCGCGGCCAAAAGAGCGGCTAAGTTATCTTCGCTCAGAAATCCGGGCAGTTTCTTGTCCTGACGTGGTCCCCGCAAGCCGTCGGCTGGATTGCTTTCCAACAAACCCTGGCGGCACAGAAACCGACACCAAGATCGTACTGCGGCCAGCCGCCGAGCGACGGTTGACTTGGCATAACCCTGTTCATGGAGCCAGGCCAGATAGGCACGGAGCAGCCGGGTGTTGAGGAGGGGGAGAGCGGGGTTTTTGTCAGCAAGGCGGGTTCGGAAAAACGTCAGGGCCTGAGTCAAATCTTCGCGATAAGACTTGACGGTGTGGGCGGAGGAATTCTTCTCCAACGCCAAGTGCCGAAGGAACTCGCCCAGGGCATTCTCCATCGAAGGGCCCAATGCAGGCGGTGCAGGTCAAAAGGGCCGGGCGCCTGTTCCGCTCCGACTCCTTCTTAGGTCAAATTCGATGCCGCGAGCTCGGCATGTCGATTTCCGGCCCACGCGCCTGTTCGCGGGCCTTTTCAGTCAGCACGGCGGCATCAAACCAATTGAAGCTTTGCCCAGGATCGGCGGCACAATCACGCAAGACATCGATCAGATCGGGCCGGCTGGCGTCGTCGTAAACGAACACGTAGCGCTCCACGCCTTTGATCAATGCGAGAATGTTAAACTCGCGCCGCACTGGACATACCCCCCGCGCCTGAAAATGGTGAAGACAACCCCGCCGAGCTTTTATCGGCACAACGGCGGATAAGAAGCCAGCACAATTCCAGGCCGGTATGGGACTTCCAGTCCCGCGCCCGATGCATCCGTTTTTCTCTTCCCCACCGGCCCAACGTTACCGGTCGCCAACCTCGCGGAGTAAATTTCGGTTAGCCCCGACGCGTCAGCGGAGCGCGAACGCGCTCGATGAAGACACGCGACTTAATGCGCTTAAGGAACGGCAAATCCGGGTCCCGATGTCCTAAGAAACGGAAAACAAGGAGACGTGTAAGTTGTCTAGCCACACCGGTTTCAGTGTTACGGCGTGACTTATCCATGCGCGTGAAACACGAGCCATGGACAGGGGTCGCCTTAGAGAAGGTCGTTTAAGCCGCGCAGGCCCATTTCTTCGCGGCTGACGAATGGCTCGCCGTAAGCGGCGCCGATTGTCCACCCCCAAAACCGGGCGCGATCGCGAATATCATCCAGCAAGGTGGGATGCGTGGTCGGTCGGCCGGTGATCAATTGCGAGCGATAACAGGTTAGGGCCCGCATCTTGCCTTCATAGTGAGGTGTGATGTCGAGAACAAATGACGGTTTGGGATGAATGCGCAGGTGAATGCTGAAATAGTAAAGTATCCGATTGGGAAAATGAGGCTCACCCGGCAAATCGCACTTGGTAAGTTTGGCCGAGAACCGCGCTGCATCCGCCAGGGCGCTAGCTGCGACATGATCAGGATGGCTATCTTCCCAATATGGAGCGAGTAGAACGCGCGGCCGCAATTCGCGCAACTTGCCCGCAAGAAGATGGCGCGATTCTAAATCGGCAGTCAAGTAGCGGTTGCGCAAACCAAGGTTGCCACGATAATCTAGACCCAGAATCTTGGTGGCAGCTTCCGTCTCGGCCTGCCGGATTTCGGCGCTGCCGTGCGGCGTCGGCTCGCCATTGGTCAAATCAAGGACCCCGACCTTTGCTCCCTGGGACTTTAGCAAAAGAATTGTCCCACCGGCGCCTAATTCAGCGTCATCCGGATGCGAGGCGATGACAAGGTAATCCAGGGGAGTCATAATCCCTCAAAAATCTAATACGAACTTTTTGAAGAGAGGCGGCCAAATGGTCAGCATTCCGCACTGAGTCGATGAAATCACTATACCGGAAACTAGACGATGCGAGAGGATCCATAGAACCTTCCTGCCCCCTTACTCCGGTTGGCGGCCGGCAGTATCGTCAAGTGACCCGCCTGAAATTGTTGAGCGAAAGGCTTGCTTACTCTTATGAGAATTCGAACCCCGGCTCTCTTTGTTACGGCGTTCTCAGTGGCTCTAGCAACATTTGGCCAGCAGGATTACAAGCCGCTGCCGAGCACGAAGCCGGATGAGGCTGTGCTCAAGCAAATTGAAGAGCGTGCCGACAAGCTGCGCGATCGACTCGACTCTTTGCGCCGGCGCGGGATTGCGGACTCCGTCCGGGCCGAGGCCGAGATCTTCCTTAAGGCGGCTACCTGGATTCAGCAACACGATGAGTTTTGGAGTAAAGATTCGGCCGCCTGGACTATCGAGGGGCTCGATCGCGGCCTGCTGCGTGCTTCACAAATAGGCCAGGGAGAAGTGCCCTGGGTCCAAGCGAAAGGCCACACGGTCCCCCGCGGTTACCGATCGCGCGTGGATGGATCTTTACAACCATATGCGGTCACATTCCCCGCGGATTATGGCAAAGACGTGGCCCGGCGCTGGCGAATTGATGTGGTGCTCCATGGACGAGACTCCGCCCTCAATGAAGTCAAATTTCTCCACCAGCACAACGGCGATAAGCAGGCTCCCAAAGAAGACGAATTTATCCGCCTAGACATTTACGGGCGCGGCAACAATGGTTATCGCTGGGCAGGCGAAACGGACGTCAATGAGGCTATTGAGCATTTTCTTTCGTCCGAAAAAATCCTCGGACGCACCAGCCTTTTGGACACCCGGCGCGTGGTTCTACGGGGTTTTTCGATGGGGGGCGCCGGCGCCTGGCATCTGGGCCTCCATCACCCCGGCCGCTGGTGCGTCGTCGGTCCCGGTGCGGGATTTACGACCACGCACGGGTACTTGAAGGACCTGCCCGAAAAACTGCCGGCTTACCAGGAGGCTTGCCTTCACATCTACGATGCGGCCGACTACGCGGAGAATGCGGCGGACGTGCCGATTGTCGCCTATGCCGGCGCCGACGATCCGCAGTTGCAGGCGGCCCGGACGGTACAAGCGCGAATTGACAAGCTGGGCATTCCGATGACGCTGCTCGTCGGCCTCGGCCTCAAGCATGAATTTCCGCCCGAATGGCAAAAAAAGGCCGAGGAGCAGTATGTCAAACATCTTCAAAACGGCCGGCCCGAATACATTCCGCGCGTCCGCTTCATTACGTACACTTTGAAATACAACATGTGCGATTGGGTCTCGGTGCTAAGTTTGGACAAGCATTATCAACGCGCTTTAGTCGAAGCGGAGGTTACGGACAACGGCTACACCATTAAGACGGACAATGTACGCTGCCTCGAGGTCGACCTCCCCATTGGCGCCTCTCGTAAGAAACTGACAATCAGCATCGACGGTCAAACTTTGGAAGTTAGGCCCTATCTCGACCCGGCAGGCAACTTGCATCTCTATTTCGAAAAACGAGGCGATAAATGGATAGATGTGCTGCCTGAACGCCTGGCAACCGATCAGCAGCGGCTATTGCGGAAGCAGTCGGGATTGCAAGGTCCTATTGACGATGCCTTCACGGATTCTTTCTTGTGCGTTCGTGGCACGGGAAAACCCTGGAATGCCTCCATGCAGAAATTTGCCGATGAATCTCTGGAACGTTTCGCTGCTGAATGGAGTAAATACATGCGGGGCGAATTGCCAGTCAAAAACGATGAAGATGTTTCACCGGAGGATTTGGCCGGCAAGAACTTGATCTTATACGGCGACCCTGCCTCGAACAGCCTCATTGCCCAGGTGATTGACGCCTTGCCGTTGCAGTGGACCAAGGAGGAAATCAAGATGGGTGAGACCGCCGTGCCGGCCGAGACACATTTACCGGTGATAATTTACCCCAGCCCCCTGCAAACCGGCCGCTATATCGTGCTAAACTCGGGTCACACGTTTCCGGCCGGGGATTATCAAAGATCCAACGCTTGGCTGTTTCCCCGGTTAGGCGATTATGCTGTGATCAAACCGATGTCCAAGAAAGATGACGCGCTGGGAGCCGAAGTTGTAAGGGCAGGCCTATTTGATGATTCTTGGAAGTTAAAGTAGCCGCGAAACCGCCTCGGAGGGGCGAGCTACACTCCGTGGGGATAACCATGACAGCATGCCCGACTTGTGGCAAACACCATGAACCGACGGTTCGGTTTTGCCCTGAAGATGGTACGCCTCTTTCAGAAACGGCGACCGCCTCGGGCATGCGCACGCCAACGAGTCCGCACGCGACCCTCAAGATGGAATTGGCGCTGCCCGTCGTGGTTGGGGATCGTTATAAGCTTACTGAAGTGCGCGGCGGCGGCGGCATGGCGAAAGTCTATCGGGCCGTCGATCAAACTCTGGAACGCGAAGTCGCGGTCAAAATAATCAATCCAGAATTGCGTGCCGATCCGGAGTTCGACCTCCGGTTTCAGCGCGAGGCGCGCATCGCCAGCCAACTAGCCGATCCGCACATCGTCGTCGTTCACGACTTCGGCATTGACCCGGCTTACGGCCCTTTTCTTGTAATGGAGTTTTTGCAAGGCACAACTTTGCGTGAACGCCTGCAGTCCCAAGGCAGCCTGCCAGTCAATGCGGCCGTCCAGCTCTGGGGGCAATTGCTTCTCGCGCTGATCCATGCGCACGCTAAGGGCATCGTGCACCGGGACATCAAACCGGATAATTTGTTTCTGCTAAGCCAAAGCGGTGTGCGGATGCACCTGCGCATCCTTGATTTCGGCATTGCACGCATGCTGCGCCGTGGGGAACCAGTCGATTCCCACACATTGACCCATCCGGGCGCAGTCCTCGGAACCCCGCGTTATATGTCTCCGGAGCAGTTAGCCGGCCAGGTCGTAGACGCCCGTTCCGATCTCTACAGCAGCGGTCTTGTCATTCACGAGGCTCTTACGGGCGATTTGCCTTATGCCAGCAGCCGCAAGCTAATTGATTCATGCCCCCAAGCGCCCGTTGCTTTACAGCAGTTGATTGAGCACTGCTTGAAACCCAGTCCCGATGAAAGACCCCAAAATGCCATCGAAGTCTACCGCCGGCTACAAGAAGCTGGCAGGGAAAGTGGGCTGACCGAGCTATTGCCTGATGAAGTCGATCCGACCCCTGTAATTCCTAAGGGTTCGCAGTCAACCGTTTCTTATGTTGTGGCAAAAACAGAAAAAGGCCGTCGCCATCGTAGAATCGCCTTGCTTGCCGGCGCTGGCATCGTAGTTCTTGCCGGCGTCATCGGCTTGCTACATCATTTTCTAAAATCGGATTCCTTTGCCACACCTGACCGGGAATCCTTGTTAGGCGTTAAGATTGGCTTCAACAGGGATGAACTCATCGCTGCCCTGAGGGAAGCCCCGGAAAAGGAGCAACCCCACGGCAATCCCTGGACCGGTGACTACCAAAAACTCTTGGGCCATATTCTAAAGCCTAAAGACGTGCAAGGCGATGGAGACGACCTCGAAGACTTGGACCTGCTGCTCTGGTCAAACGGCGAAGTCTGCGCGCTGCTGCACGCCAATACCGTTAAAGCTCTGGTTGTTCGCAAGCGGCATTTCGGCAGTACAGGCAGAGGTATCCGAGTCGGCGACACCGAAACCGAAATCAAGAACCGCTATTCCTTGGATCTCGACCCCGAAACGAAGATTTTTCACTTTAAATCCGACGATCGATCCAGCCATTGGACTCACCCGCTTCCGGGAGTCTTCACGCTGGGAAAACCGGGCGGGTCTTCCAAACAAACCACCTCAGGTATGGCTTATCGGTATAACAGCCTGGGGATCGGGTTCGAGGTAGTCAATGAAAAGGTCACGGCCATTGCTCTCTATCCCCCAGCTTCCGCGACTGAATCTACGCCCTGAATGCCCGTTTGCTCCACCAACTCTATAGAAGCGAAAATTATTGCACACCGCTTATTTTCCTTGCTCTCCTGGGCGGTGTGCATTAAAAGCCAATTGAGAGTCGGAGTAGACTTTTCTTCCCATTGTCCCTTTGCGGAGATATCTCATGTATCGGCTACGAGTGGTGATGGGCGTTCTGGCGGCGGCCCTCGTCGTGGGAACGCTCAGCGGCGACGACAAAAAGGATCCTCCCAAGGGTAAAGGAACGCTACCCACTTACTTCAAATCGTTAGGATTGTCCGACGAGCAGACCGCTAAGGTCAAATTGGTTCACGCGGAGTACAAGGAGAAAATTGACGAGCTGGAACAAAAAGTGAAGGATCTGAAGGCGGCGGAGAGGAGCCAGTACGAGAAGATATTGACGGCGGATCAGAAGAGGCGGTTAAGGGAAATATTAGAGAAGAAAGCGTTTGGCGGCGATAGCTCAAAGGTTGAAGAAACCAAGAAGCCGTGAGCCGCTGTTGCCTCGTTCGCGTTTCGCGCCTCCCCGAAACGGGCGGGCGCGAAACGTGAACAGAACAAATCAGGTTACCACATCGCGCCGGTACAGTTCAAAAGCAGCCTCCCAGGCTTCCGAACTAGTGGCATACTCCGCTTCGGTCGTTGCCGTTTCCGGCGCCGCTTGATTCATGCGCAGACTTGCCAACCAGCGGCCGTTCTCGGCTTGGCGAATCCCAATAAATGCTTCCCCCAATTGGGGCGCAGTGAGGCGGTAGGTGTGCTCATCGCCTGCTTGTTCGGCCTTTCCTTGGCGCTGCTTAAACCAGGCGGGAAGGATCAGGGCCATAGTCGCTAATTAAATGAGGAGAATCAATTATCGAGGCGCAATTCACGGACTTTGAGGTGAATCCTTTGCATGATCTCGTTGGACTTCTTGACGTCTTGAGTCTTTATGGCCTCGCGGAGTTCGCCCGCCTCTTTGGCAAGATCGGCGGAGATCACCGGTAGGATGTCCTTTTGTTTGGCGGGGACATCGGTCACCTTGGGAAGGAGCCGGGCAGTTTGTTCAAGGCCCTTGGCGGCATCTTCCATGTCCGTCCAGTTATTGACATAGAAGGCATCGTTGGCGAGATTGGCCTGGGTACGAGCCCGCGTCAACATGTCTCCATAGGGAGGTGGAGGGCTGTCTTCGGGAAGAGGCTTTAGCGTCGCGCGCTCCGCCACAGAGGCGCAGCCCAGGGCCAGGAGTACAACAATTCCGAGAGGAAAAACGCGGTGCATGACAGACCTCGGATGATTTACCCCAGGCTTCATGGACCGCATTTATTAAACTAGCGGCCATTCCACTGAGGTATTTCGGTGTAAGTGCGCGGCGCCAAATCCGTCGAAGGTTCCGGCAAAGCTAGCCGATCCCGAGTGCGCCGTTGTTGCTCATCCATCGTCAGGCTGGGATCGTTTACCGGCTGCGGATTGTCCCGACGCTGCCGGGGCCCAACCAAGCCTTGGCATCCGGCCAGGAGCAGAATGCTCAGCAAACACAATCGGCGCATGATCCCTGCTCCTTAGATATTGGCGAGGCTCAACAGGCTAAACGACTTCCCTTAATTCTGCCTGATCGTCCTCATTTATGTCGTGCATGAGCCAATCCCAGGAGCATCTGTCGAAATAATACCATATTGTCGGCCCATTCGACACAATTGATTTATTCCTTACAATCGTGAGGGTGAGCAGCTGTTACTTGGGTGGGAAATCAGCGCATCGCGCGGTAGTCTGGGGGAGCGATTGGAAATCCATCCAATAAAGGAGTTGAGCTATGTCCGCGCGCGCTTCCTTCGGCTGCAAACGAGACTCGGGAACAACGTATTGAAGCCATCATGAAAGAGCTTCGGCCCAAGATCGATGAGCAGGTCCGCAAGATGGTCGAGCGGGCCGTGGACGTGCCCGAGGCCGAAGAATTTGGCGCCATTGATTTTGAGTTCCGCGACGCGAGGCAGAAGATGGCCAACGAGGTCCGGCAAGCCAGTGTGGCAAGCCGGAAAAAAAAGGGGTATGTAGGGTGCAGCGTGACATGCGCGTACTGTGACTATGCCGCCAACACGCCGGACAAAGAGCACACGCGTTACCTGGTCGATTTCGAACTCGATGCGCTGGCGGAACAAGTACGTCAGCAAGCGCAGGCGCTAGGCGTTTCCCAGGTAAGCGACTTGATCGCGGCGACCGACGGCGGCAACGGCCTAGAAGAAGCGTTGCAGCGCCATTTGGCGGATAACCTAACGACGATTATGGATTGGTATCACGCGGCGGAGCATCTGTGCACTTTTGCGAAAGTGTGGCACGTTCGCGACTTCGCCGCCTGCCAGC
>JBJMQT010000148.1:0-61737 GCA_045802525.1 Gemmataceae bacterium | reverse complement strand
TGGAAGATGCAGCATCAAACCGGCCAGCGCGAAATTAACGAACTCCATGTCCCGGTAGGACAAGCGGTCAAGCTGACGCTAACCTCCGAAGACGTCATTCACGATCTATTCGTCCCCGACTTCCGCGTAAAGCTTGATGTCCTGCCCGGCCGCTACATGCAAACGTGGTTTCAGGCCACCAAAGTAGGCAGTTATGACCTTTATTGTTCCCAATACTGTGGGACCAATCATGCCGGCATGATCGGCAAAGTGGTCGTTATGGAAAAGGCCCAATTCGACGCCTGGCTGGATAGCCATGCGGAAGGATCGTTGGCTCTTCAGGGGCGCAAGGTGTTCCTGAAATACCAATGCATCACCTGCCATAGCGCCGATTCCCAAGCTCGCGCTCCGGTTTTGGAAGGGCTGTTCAACCGAGTGATTCCTCTTGAGGACGGCAAGACGGCAGTAGCCAACGAAGACTATATTCGCGAATCCATTCTCAAGCCCCGCGCCAAGGTTGTTGCCGGCTGGCGACCGATCATGCCGTCCTTTGAAGGGCAAGTTGATGAACAGGAATTGATTCAGTTGATTGCTTTTGTCAAGGCGCTTAGGCCGGGTGAAACGCCTGCCCGGAATGAAGAGTCGACGCCCCCGGCGGTCGATCCGACCACCGGAGAAGCTGTGAGGCCCAATCCATGAGCACGGTAGCGGAACAAGTGCCGCAGGCCATGCCGCCGGCTCCGGAAACGCCGCGGAACTATCTCAATGCGGCCTTTGGCGTGAAATCCTGGCTTCTGACCACCGACCATAAACGCATTGCTATTCTGTATCTGGTCACAGTCACTTTCATGTTTTTTTTGGGCGGCGCCGCGGCCACTCTAATCCGCCTCAACTTGATGACGCCGCAAGGCGATCTCGTCACCGCCGACACTTATAACAAGCTTTTCACCATGCACGGCGTCATCATGGTGTGGTTCTTTTTGGTCCCGGTCATTCCGACAGTCCTGGGCAATTTCTTTCTGCCCATGATGATCGGCGCTCGCGATCTCGCTCTGCCCAAGATTAACCTGGCGAGTTGGTACATTTTTATTGTTGGAGCCGCCTTCACGCTCTGGGCCATTCTGGCCGGCGGCGTGGATACGGGCTGGACTTTTTATACCCCCTTCAGCAGCAAGTCATCGCACACCAACGTTATTCCCACTCTAATCGGCATCGTAATATCCGGTTTCTCCTCCATCTTTACCGGCCTAAACTTCGTCGTGACCGTTCACCGCATGCGAGGGCCGGGAATGACTTGGGGCCGGCTGCCGCTCTTTATCTGGTCGCTCTACGCGACCAGCATCATACTTCTCTTGGCCACGCCCGTTCTGGCCATCGCCTTGACCTTGGTAATGCTCGAACGATTTCTGTCGATCGGCATTTTTGACCCGGCGCTCGGGGGCGATCCTTTGCTCTTTCAGCACCTATTCTGGTTTTACTCGCATCCGGTTGTTTACGTCATGGTATTGCCGGGCATGGGCATTGTTAGCGAGATAGTTACTTGTTATTCACGCAAGAGCATCTTCGGCTATCGGTTCGTCGCGTTTGCCAGCATCGCCATCGCCGTTTTGGGTTTCCTGGTTTGGGCGCATCACATGTTCGTGGCCGGACAGTCGGTTTACTCGGCCATGATTTTCTCGGCCCTGAGCTACACCGTGGCAGTGCCTTCGGCCATCAAAGTATTCAATTGGACCGCCACGCTCTACAAGGGATCGATCTCGCTGCAAACCCCGATGCTCTTCGTGCTGGGGTTTATCGCTTTGTTTACGATAGGCGGCGTGACGGGGTTGATGCTTGCCGCTTTGGGCGTCGATATGCACGTCCACGATACTTACTTCATCATCGCCCATTTCCATTTCATCATGGTGGGCGGCACGGTCATGGCCTATATGGGCGGCTTGCATTACTGGTGGCCGAAAATGACCGGCCGGTTGTATCCGGAAGGTTGGGCGAAAACGTCGGCCCTGCTCATCTTTTTTGGCTTTGTCCTGACGTTTTTGCCGCAGTTTGTGCTTGGCTACGTAGGCATGCCGCGCCGCTATCATGCTTACCCGCCGAAATACCAAGTGCTCAATGTCATGTCCTCGGCTGGAGCCTCGATCCTGGCGGTCGGGTATCTGTTTCCGTTTACCTATTTGCTGTGGTCGCTGGGTTACGGCAAAAAGGCGGGCCCTAATCCGTGGAAAGCCACCGGCCTGGAATGGCAAACTCCCTCGCCACCGCCGACGGATAACTTTGAGGCCACCCCCATTGTCACCACGGGACCTTACGACTATTTGCAACAAGCCTTGACTGAACAAGAGGAAATGGAAATTGGCGACCAACTCCGGGCTCCTGGCCCACCAATTTGACGACCTTGAGCAACAACGCGATGCCGAACTGCTCAGCATGTGGGTGTTTCTGGCCACCGAACTGCTCATCTTCGGCGGCTTGTTCACCGGTTACTCGGCTTATCGGTACGCCTATCCGGACGACTTTGAGGCGGCCAGCCGGCATCTCAATGTCTTGATCGGCGCCATAAACACCGTCGTCTTGTTGACCAGCAGTCTAACGATGGCTCTAGCGGTCCATGCCACGCACAAGAATCGGCAAAGCATGCTGGCCGGGTGCCTGGCGTTGACCGCGATCCTGGGCACGGTTTTCATGGCTCTAAAGGCATGGGAATATTACATCGATTACCGGGAGGACCTGGTGCCTTGGACCGCTCACTTTCGCCCCGACGAATGGGTTAATCCCGGGCGCGTCAGCTTGTTTTTGCTTTTTTACTACGCCATGACGGGTCTGCACGCGGTGCACCTAACGGTCGGCATCGCCCTTTTGCTTTGGCTCTTGGTCCAGGCGCGGCGCGGGCGCTACTCAGCGGACCGTTTCATTCCCGTCGAAGTCGTCGGCCTCTATTGGCACTTCGTGGACGTGGTTTGGATATTCCTGCTGCCGCTTCTTTACCTGATCGGCACGCATTCTCTCCAGGACTTGCACTTTTAAACGAGCAAAGCGATGGAACAGACGCGGATTTCGCCACCCCAATACTATGCAGTCTTTGCGGCACTCATTGGCTTGACGCTCTTGACCGTCGGCATTTCGTTCCTGCATTTGGGCGCATGGCACACCGCGGCCGGCCTGACTATAGCGTCGGCCAAGGCGATTTTAGTGGCCCTGTTCTTCATGCACCTCTTGCACAGCCCGCGCTTAACCTGGATCGTCATCGCGGCCGGGATGCTGTGGCTGGCCATTTTGATTGGCGGGACGCTAACAGATTACATGGCCCGGCAGTGGCTGACGTACGGCTAATTTAACCCGAGTCCAACGTTTCATTTCATAACATTCATAACACGCACCCAGGTCGTTTGACGTAACTCCTTGGCAATACACATGTAGAGGAATGTTACGAAACGCCCAAGCCGACTCCGTGTTATGAAACAAAGCGACTGTGCAGGTCGATCGTCGTCGCCTCACGCGCCCCAGACCATGAGCATCACCCGCATTGCCAGATAGGCCAGGATCAGGCCGATGGGGACGCGATACTTCGATGCCAGACGCAAGGAGGCGCGAGTCAGTCCTTCCGGATAGGCGGTCACCGGCAACTTTTCTTGGAAACGATGGAGATCGTCCATCAAAGCCGTAACGCTGGCATAACGGGTGTCGCGATCCTCGGAAAGCGCTTTGAGGCAAACAGCCTCCAGAGCGCGCGGAATGGTTGAATCAACTCGCCGCGGCTTTATCGAGCCGGGACCCCGGGCCGTCAACAGAAAGTAAAGAATTCCACCCAGTGCATAAACGTCCGTCCGTTCATCGCCCCGTCCTTGGGCTTGCTCGGGCGCCATGTAGCCGGGCGTGCCCCAGCCGGCCTGCCCGTTCCCCGTGTCCTTCAAGTCTCCTTGAGAAACGGAAGCCAGGCCCCAGTCCATCACTAGCACTTCACCGAATGGGCCGGTCATAATGTTGGCCGGCTTTAGGTCACGATGAATCACGCCCTGGGCATGAGCAAATGAGACTGCCTGGCAAACCTTGCTAAAGAGCTGAAGGCGCTGGTCGCGCGTCTCGCGGACCCGCGCGGGATCGTCGAGCCGTTGGCCGCGCACATATTTCATGGCATAGTAAAAGCGCCCATCGGGCAGCATGCCCGCGTCGTGAACCGGAACGATCCCGGGATGTTCGAGCCGAGCAAGAATGCGGGCCTCGTCGATGCGCGAGGCGGTGGCCTCTTGATCGCCGGGCAAAGAATTCACGACTTTGAGAGCCACCGGCCGGTCAAGCTCCTGGTCGGTCGCCAGGTAAACCGAACCCATGCCGCCCTGGCCGACCTTCTCCACCACTTCATACTTGGTGCCCGTCAGGTCCGGCCAATCGGCGACCTGGCGAAGATGCTCCAGCGTGGCATCCGATAACCACTTCACGCGTGCGCTACTCCTCACGGCATGGCAAACCTGGGTCGAGCCTTCAGCCTGACGCCAATCTCCGTCAGGCTCGAAAGCTCAACTTACAGTAGTGCGCTCCAAATACTCGATTGCCGGTTCGGTTCCTTGACAATACGCTTCTTGAAGGACACAGGCAAACGGTTCTTTTAACGTGAGGAGAAACATGCCATCCGTAAACCGGCTCGCTCATAACGTCTTTTTCGCGCTCATGGACAATAGCCCTCAAGCGAAAAAGCGTTTGCTGGACGCTTGCAACAAGTTTCTGACGGGCCACCCCGGCCAGGCTTCCTTTGCCGTCGGCACGCTCGCCCTAGATTTGAACCGCCCGGTCAACGACCGCGAATTCGACGTGAGCTTGCACATCGTCTTCGAGACAAAAGCTGACCACGACCGGTACCAAGAGGCGCCAAGGCACCTGCAATTTATCGAGGAGAATCGCGGCAACTGGAAGAAAGTGCGCGTCTTTGATTCGGTGGTGGCCGGCCCGGATGCGTAAGCACACCGGTGCGTGTCAGAGCCTGTTCCCCCGGTGCCTGCGGATATTAACGAACAACGAACAAACAACAACGAACAACGAACAAACAACCAACACGAACAACGAACAACCCATCACTTCAGCGCCCAATCCGCGGGCTTTCGTCCCTTCTGAAAACCATCCCCCTTAAAAGGCAGCGGCTTGAATTCACCGACAATAGACACGTCCGCCTTGCTATCGATTTTGTCCTCCAGTCCGACGGCCCAGTAGACCGCGTTGACCAGCAGGCGGCGCAGGCCTTCGCTTTCGAAATCCTGCGAGGCCCCCATCGTGGTCGTGAAAGTGCGGCCGGTATTGCCCGCCTCCCCGCGGTAGCTCTTCGTCCACGCGATCGGCATCATGGGCTCGTTTTTCTTGCCCTCGACGGGCTTATCCGTGGGCTTCATGCCTTCCAGGATCTGGCCCAAGACGAGCGGTTTGCTGTCGCCTGGCAAGGGTAAACGGACTTCGTAGACGTCGGTCGGGCCCCAAATATCGCCGTCCTTGATGCCACGCAGGATGGGGTGCTTTTCTTGCTCTTTTACAAGTAGCCCGCGCGTGGATTGGCTGCCGTGCGCGCCGTAATGATTGACCCAGGTCTCGCCGAGCACCTGACGCCCAAAGCCCCCGTCCCAGTCCTTGCTATTCCAATTGTATTTCGCGTACGTCTTGCTGCTGAGGGCGAAGGCATGCGTGGCCGTGCGCAGGCCGATGATCGGTTTGCCTGACTCGACATAATCGACAATGTGATTCATCTGCGCATCGGGAAGATTGCGGAAGCGCGTGAAGAGGACCATCAGGTCGGCTGTCTTGAGCGCTTCCAGGCCAGGAATGTTGTTGTTCTGATTAGGATTGATTGTGCCGTCTTTGGGATCGATGGCAAAGAGAACGGTGCATTTGTAGCCATGACGCTTGGCAAGAATCTTGCCCAAGGCCGGCATCGTCTCCTCGGAGCGATATTCCTCATCGCCGCTAATCAAAACGATGTGCTTGCCGTTGCCGGGTCCCTTGGCGCCCTCGTAGACCACCCAGGGATCGGCGGCCTGACTTTGGCCGCCTACGAGAATTGTCAAAGAAGTGAACACTGCGGTGCGTATTGCGGAGCTTGCCATCTTGTTTTCCGTATTTGAATGTTGAGTTAACTGACGTCCTGCGCTTCTCCGTCCGCTTGGAAGCTTATTTGGAACCGGCTTCCATCCAGGGCCCTTTATTTTCCTCCCAGGTCGTCGAGCCGCCTGAAGGGTCAACAAATCTCTGCCATAGGCGACCGGTCTTCGTGTCGATCACAAAGCAATTGACTCCGCTGGAACGAGCAAATTGATAGCGCCCGACCTCAGGCCCCGACGGCGCGGCCGATCCGCGGCTTCCCAGCGTAAGGATCAAGGAACCGAAAATGATGCACGCGCCCAATATGCCAGCGCTTCTGGTGTCCATGGGAGGTCCCTCCGCTCTCGGGTATATGTTTTCGCTCTCCCCTCTCCCCCCGCATAAGTATAAGGAAGTTTTGCCGAACAAGGAACGCGGGGGGAGACGGGTCGGGGCCGACCATTCGACCGTAGCACAAGCGTCTCGCTTGTGTTGGGCAAGCGCACAAGCGAGACGCTTGTGCTACGTACCCTAATTCTGCCAGGGTGACAAAGCACTAGTCGAATTACTTCAATTCCTTCAAGCGCACCTCGCGGATGAGCACAGGTTCGTTTTCCCGGCTCAGGTGCTGAAAGCCGATGTGGCCCTTGCGGGGCCGGTCTTTGACCGGCGGGGCGTTGGTGCCGTCGTGCCGTTTGACGGGTTGATCGTATTTATCCAGATCCACGTCTTGAATCGTTTCACCGTTGAGGTCGACCTTCAAGTGAATGCCTTTTAGTTCAATGCGGCATTTATTCCACTCGGTGGGCTTATAGACCTGTTTGCTGGGAGCGATGGCGCGGTAGATTCCTCCCGTGAGTTCGGAGTCTTTCGCGTCAGGATTGTAACGCTTGTCGGCTAGTTGCAGCTCCATGCCGTCGAAGGCCGGGTCGCCCTTGAGCGGCGCCCGCAAAGCCACGCCGCTGTTGCCGCGCTCGGTAAGTTTGACCTCGAATTCCAAAATGAAATCGGTGTATTCTTTCTCGCTCATCAGCCAAGTTCCCCGCTCTTTGCCACTATGCAGAACGCCGTCTTTGACGATCCACTCGACCCCCTTAGGGGCTTCCTTGGAGACATCGTTCCATTCGCGGACCAGCCAGCCTTTGGGAGCGCCGTCTTTGGGGAACAGTTTAACAAAGCCTTCACTGTTCGACTCGGCCGCGACGGCAAAACTGAATGTGCCGAGGAGAATAGCGGCAATTCCCAGCTTGATTCTTAACATGGTGTTTACCCCAAAGAGAAATAAATAGAGGCGGAGCTACGGCGGATTCCGAGCCAAAATTATAACCTCCGCCGCGAAATGGACACGAATGTGAAAATGACAAAATTGCGAGTGTGCTGACCGACATAATGCCGGTATTTGTGCAAACGTGTTCCCATAACAGTAATTGTCTCTTCTCGACAATTTCCCTTTCCGTCGCTCGTTTCAAGGTTTCTAGGCGAATCTCGCTCAGTAGGTGCATTTGAAGTTTGGCACAGAAGCTGCGTAATGAGCAATCCGCAGAAAAATGCTGCTCCGATTCTGAAGCAGCCAATCTATTCCCCGCGGTAAGATGCCCACATAGGCAATGGATTTATGCTGTTTAACAGTACAGACTCGGTCCGAACGCTCAGGGAAGAAAACCAGGAAGCGACCAGCACGTTCGCTTCGTCGCTGCAGTTGTGGCAGGCGCGCTGGCGAGGGCACTGTTCCACAAACGCCGCAAAAAGCGGAAGAGCGTTGAAAATATTCGCTCTGCTCCGCGTCGGGTAACGCGAGTTCGCGCTAGCGCATGAAGTGTTGTTTACTTCGGCGCGCAGCATTGGCCATAAATCCACCGAAAGGGGCTCACCATGGGATTGATTCTCATCATTCTGCTTGTGATTTTGCTGATGGGCGGCCTGCCCACCTGGGGTTACAGTCGCAATTGGGGCTACGGGCCCAGCGGTGTGCTGGGTCTCATCCTAGTTGTGATTCTAATCCTAGTCCTCTTGGATTACATCCCGCGCACGTTTTGATGCAAGGTGAACCATGCCCGGCCCCGGCGAACCCGCTCCCGTGCCAAGCGAACCACCGAACCCGCAACCGCCGCCCAGGCGGGAAGATGTCCCGCCCCGGCCCGGTGTGCCGCCCGAGGAGCCCATCGCTCCGCCGCCCACCGCGCCTGAACCGCCTCCGCCCGAGCCGTTGGCGCCCCCGACCTGGGGCGCTTACGCATTGAGCTGACTATCACGGATTGAGAGGTGCATTATGCACGGGGAATTGCTTCAAGATTGGGAACGATTCCGAACCAAGGTGAAAGAGAAATGGGACCTAATAACCGATGACGACTTGACTGCCATCGCCGGAAAGCGCGAACAGCTTATCGATCTCCTTTTGATCCGATACGGCTTAGGCAGGGCAAGAGCGGAAAAAGAACTCTCGGAATTGGAGCAGTCTTTGGTGGCATGATACGTTCGCCCCTCACGGTTCGGTTAACTTTTCTCAAGGAGGTCCATCATGAATTGGGATCAAATTAAAGGCAACTGGAAGCAGTTCCAGGGCAAAGTAAGAGAAAAATGGGGCAAGCTCACCGACGATGACCTCACGACCATCGCCGGCAAACGGGACCAATTGGCCGGTTTGCTTCAGCAAAGGTACGGCTACGAAAAGGACCGAGCGGAAAAGGAACTCGATGAGTTCTCCAAATCGCTCAAGCCGTAAATCTTGAACAATCGAGTCCCAAGGGGGTCGAGATAGAGCAGAGCCAGGCAATGCCTGGCTCTCTCTTTTTCATACCGTATTTTCGGCTTGCTGAAGCGGCCCAAGCCCAGTCTGCCTCTTGGTATGATTTGTCTTTGCCGATTCCTGGGCGATTGCTAGATTTCAGGAAAGAGATGTCGACCGGGGGCCGATTTGTATGGCCTCAGCGGTGGCTGCGGGAGGCTTCTTGCATAGGATTTAGGGCGACCGAATGCGCGATGCGCTGGCGCCCTGCCTCGGAATCCTTTAATTGGAAAGGCAAGATTAAATCTGTGACTAATCAGACAACCGCAACTCGTGATCATGCTGCGAGCGAGCGAGTCAAAACCGGAATCGCCGGCCTGGACAACATCTTGGGCGGCGGGTTTACACGCAATCGCATGTACTTGATCGAGGGCAGCCCGGGCGCCGGCAAAACGACGTTGGCGCTGGAGTTTCTTCTTCAGGGGGCCGAAGAGGGCGAACAAGGCGTCTACGTGACGCTTTCGGAAACCAAGGAGGAACTCCTAGGCGTTGCCGCGTCGCACGGCTGGTCCCTTGATCGTTTGTCCATATGCGAACTGATCCCTTCCGAAGAAAGCCTGCTTCCCGACGCCCAGCCGCGCATGTTTCATCCCTCGGAAGTGGAATTGAGCGAAACGACCAAGCAGGTGCTCGATGAAGTGGAAAGAATCAAGCCGACTCGGGTCGTGTTCGATTCGCTTTCGGAAATGCGGCTGCTGGCACAAAACCCGCTTCGCTATCGCCGGCAAATTCTGGCCCTCAAGCATTTTTTCGCCGGAAGGCAATGCACCGCCTTGTTTCTTGACGACCTGACTGCGGAATCGACGGACATTCAGCTTCAAAGTTTGGCTCATGGAGTGGTGGTGCTGGAGCATTTAGCTCCGGAATTCGGGTCGGAGCGCCGGCGTTTGCGCGTCGTGAAGATGCGGGGCATGCGCTATCGCGGCGGCTACCACGATTTCAAGATCGAGCGGGGTGGACTGGTCGTCTTTCCTCGATTGGTTGCCTCCGAGCACAGTGAGGCCTTTGCACGGGGGCAGGGCGGGAGTGGCGTACCTTCGCTAGACGAATTGCTTGGCGGCGGCCTGGACCGGGGCACCAGCACGCTGCTCATGGGCCCGGCTGGTTGCGGTAAATCTTCGCTCGCCACCCAGTACGCCGTAGCCGCGGCCGCGCGCGGCGAACCCGGGGTTATCTTCGCGTTCGACGAGAGCATAACGACATTGCTGGCCCGTTCCGAGGGTCTGGGAATGAATCTCCGCGCGCATGTCGCATCCGGTAAAATCCGAGTCCAACAAATCGATCCCGCCGAGCTTTCGCCTGGAGAATTCGCCGACCTCGTTTGCCAAGCCGTCGAGAAAGCGGGGGCTCGCATTGTAGTGATTGACAGCCTCAATGGTTATCTGAATGCCATGCCGGAGGAGCGCTTTTTGACACTCCATCTTCACGAATTGCTGATGTACCTGGGGCAGCATGGCGTCGTGACTCTGTTGGTAATGGCCCAGCACGGTTTTTTGGGGACGAGCATGCAATCGCCGGTGGATGCGAGCTATTTGGCGGACTCGGTGGTTTTGTTGAGATATTTCGAAGCGAAGGGCAAGCTCTCCCGCGCCCTCTCGGTGGTTAAGCGGCGTGGCGGCGCGCACGATGAGACCCTCCGAGAATTCCGCCTAAGCAATCAAGGGATCCACGTGGGCGCCCCATTGGAGCAGTACCAAGGCATTCTGAGTGGGATTCCCACTTTCCTGCCACCGACCGATCGAGCGAACAGGGTGGGCGATGAGCGCCGTTGACGGAACACCATTGGAAAACCGTGTTCTCGTATTAGCCCCAACGGATAAAGACGCCGAACTCAGCCGGACGATCTTCAAAGGGGCCGGAATAGAATGCGCCTTTTGCAGAGATTTGGCCGAAGTTCGCCAAGAACAAGCGGCCGGCGCTGCAGTCGCAGTGCTTACGGAAGAGGCTCTGGGCGGCGAGGTCGAGCGGCTTTTAATTGAAGAATTGGCGAAACAACCTCCGTGGTCTGACTTTCCCATTATTGTGCTGACGCGGGGCGGCGCCGACTCGCCGGCCGCCTTGCGCGCCCTGGACAGTTTCGGCAACGTCACTCTTCTGGAGAGGCCCGTGCGCGTGACCACGCTCATCAGCGCGGTGCGTGCGGCGCTGCGGGCCCGGGAACGGCAATACATTCTCCGCGACTACTTAGCGGAACGCGAGCGCATCAACGCGGCTTTGCGCGAAGGAGACCGGCGCAAGGACGAATTTCTCGCCATGTTGGCCCATGAATTGCGCAACCCTCTGGCCCCGGTGCGCAATGCCTTGCAAATCTTACGCATCAAATGTGGCGACGATCCCGTCGTTAAGGGAATGGCGGAAATCATGTCCCGGCAGGTCGCCCATATGGTTCGCTTGGTCGATGACTTGCTGGACATCTCGCGCATCACGCGCGGCAAAATCGAGCTTCGCAAGGAAGTGGTCGATGTGGCGTCCATAGTAGCCCGGGCGGTGGAGAGCCAGCGCTCCTTCTTGGAGGAGCGACAACACAAGCTAGAAGTCGCCTTGCCCTCGGAAGCGTTGTGGATTGCCGCGGACCCGGCGCGGCTTGAGCAGATCCTGACAAACCTCTTAAGCAATGCCGCCAAGTATACCGAGCCGGGCGGCTGCATCTGCCTGACCGCCCGAAGCGAGGGAGAGCAAATAGTGTTGTCCGTGCGCGATAACGGCATTGGCATCCGCGCGGAGATGCTCCCTTTCATATTCGATATGTTTACTCAGGGCGACCGAGTCCCCGGTTGTCTGCAAGAAGGATTAGGATTGGGCCTGGCACTTGTCAGGAGTCTGGTGGAGCTACATGGCGGGACGGTGACGGCTTCGAGTGCCGGCCTCGGCCGGGGAAGCGAATTCAAGGTGCGACTCCCGGCCTTTCCGGCAAAAGGGCAGCCCCGGACAGTGCCCCCCTTGCCGACGCCACGCCGCCGGGAAAAGATTCCGCTCAAAATACTTATCGTGGACGATAATGTTGACGGGGCCACCAGCCTTGCTATGTTGCTGAAATTGACTGGCGGCTGCGAAGTCGAAGTAACTCACGATGGTCCCACAGCCCTTCAAGTAGCGCGCGCCTTTCGGCCCGAGGTGGTGTTGCTCGACATCGGCCTTCCCAAGGGCATGGACGGTTACGAAGTGGCCAAAAGGTTGCGACAGGACGCACAAATGGAAAACGCTTTCCTAATCGCTCTTACCGGGTTTGGACAAGAGGAACACCGCCGGCGAACCCAAGCGGCCGGGTTCAACGCCCACTGGGTCAAGCCGGTCAACCCCGATAAACTCCAAGAAATGCTTTCCGAGATCGTGCAACGACGGCTTGCTGTAACTAGACAGCAGTAGTACAAGGATCCTCGCCGCAAGCTGATTTTCTTTGAACTTACGTCGCTTGTTGTGAATTTGGGGAACCGGTCTTCCCGGCCGGGCGGAGGGACGTCTCATGCCGGTCCCTATGCTTGTCGAGGCAGCGCCAGCTACAGAGCGGGTCTCGACACTGGGGGCAGAAGAAATTATTGCGCAGTTTTTTGCCGCATTCGGCACATTCGCCTAAGCCCGACACGGCGCACCCTCCTTTTCTGCGCTGAAATAAGCGGCACATGCTGTGCCGAGGACATGACTTTAGAGGGAGATGGTGGCTATGAATTGTTTGGTTATCGCCTTATCCCTGGCTGTGCCGGCGGAAGCGCCGAAGGTGATCGACCTGTGGCCGGATGGCGCCCCAGGCGCGGTCGGCAAAGAGGAAGTGGACCGGCCCACCCTGACCGTCTATGCGCTGCCGGCGGACAAAGCCAACGGCACGGCCATCATCCTCTGCCCGGGCGGCGGTTATTTTTACCTCACCGGCGCAAAGGAAGGCCGCATTCCAGCGGAGTGGCTGAATAAAAAAGGCGTAACCGCATTCGTCCTTAAGTATCGATTAGCGCCCCGATACCGCTATCCGGCTCAATTGCACGACGCGCAGCGCGCCCTGCGTCTGGTGCGTTCCCGTGCGAAAGAGTTTCATCTCGACCCCAAGCGCATCGGCATTTGCGGTTTCTCGGCTGGGGGCCACTTGGCCTCCACCTTGGCCACGCATTTCACTTCCGGCCGGCCTGACGCGGAAGATCCGGCCGAAAGGCTAAGTTGCCGGCCCGATTTCCTAATTTTGGGCTATGCCGTCATCACTATGGACATTGCTTATACCAACCTGGTAACCCGCCGGATGCTGCTCGGTCCGCGACCTAGCCGCGACCTGGTCGAGGCATTCTCCAATGAATTGCACATAAGCACGAAGACGCCACCCACTTTTCTTTTCCATAACAATGACGACCCTCTCGTGCCGCCGGAAAACAGTGTGCTTTTTTACGAAGCCCTGCGCAAGACCCAAGTCCCTGCTGAGCTTCATATTTTTGACCAAGCCGGGCATGGCGTGCCTCCACTCATTCTGGACGATGGATCCGTTTCGACCTGGGGCATCCGTCTAGCCTCCTGGTTGAAAGAACAAAAGCTGCTGGATCCCCCGGCTAAGCGCGACGCATCAAGGTAACGTCTATGGCGGCTAGGAGCGTTTGCTCCGTTGTCCATTGACCGGTATTGCCCTTGCACCTCCCGCATCGCGTTGTTATCACGCCGTCCCCAAATGCTAGGTGGAAAAGGACGCGCCTTGGGTTCAAGGACCGTCAATATAGGCCGACATGTAAGGTTTGCGGAACTTGGAGAGCACGGGATAGTGTGCTGGGGTAGGGAGGGGTGGCTGTGCGCGAATATTTCAAAACGGCAGCGACGCGAGCCCAATTCTTGAGCTGGCGAATTGCCTGTGCCGTTCTGTTAAACCTGGGACTTTGTGGCTGCGCGGGATTTTGGGACGACGTCACCAGCCACGATTTCGAGTTCAACAGCCTATTCGTTAAGCCCAATCCTCTGCAAGTATTGAAGGACAGCACCGACGGCGACAAGCGCGCTCAGGCCTTGCGCACGTTGCGCGAGCCCAAACAATATGGCGCCTCCGATCAAGAACAGGACTTTGTCGTCAATTTGCTGACGACCGCGTCAGTTGCCGAACATCAATACTTCTGCCGGTTGGCGGCCATTCAAGCGCTGGGTCATTTCAAAGATCCGCGCGCGGTTAAAGGCCTTGAAGACGCGTACTACAAAGCGGATGCGGAGTATCGCGAGGGCAAGTTCCCGCTTGATACCGCCAGTGCCATTCAGTGCCAAGCGATTCGATCGCTTGGGCAGACCGAAAATCCCACAGCGGTTAATATTCTGGTTCGCATCGTGGGCGAAGCCCGCCTTGAAGGCGCGGAAAAAGAACAGCAACAAGCCATGGACAAGCGCATTGCGGCCGCGCGAGCGCTCGGCAATTTCACGAGCTACCAGGCGACCGAATCGCTCGTCAAGGTATTGCAAGCGGAGAAAGATATTGCCATGCGCGACAGCGCTCACGAATCGCTTAAGAGAATTACCAAGAAAGACCTGCCGCCCGATTACCAGGCGTGGAATGATTTGCTCCATCAAGCCAACGGCAAGGATTTTGGCGTGGCGGAGAATGCGAGGCCCATCGACAAAATGCTCGGATGGTTCGGGGCCGCCAACTGAAACCGCTTCAGCGTTGTATCGTTTTTGAGCACCACACTTTCGGACCTTCCCATTTCACTGCCCAAACACCTGATATCGCCCAATTCGAGTCTTCCAAGGTACTAATGCATCATTTGACTGACGAGGTCGCGCATTCTACTCTTGCTAGGAATTACTCGGCAGACTTGGTATCGAATTTGCGGTAACGGCGTTTGGATGGCTGGCCGCACCGGTATTGCGAGCCAGACTGAACAAGGGGCCGGAAAAGAGTTAGAGGCGATGCAACGCAGGATTCCCCATCTCGGCAAGATCACGTTGTTTGTGCTGCTGAGCATGACGGATCTTTATTTGACATGGCGGCTGCTGGTCGACTCGCGCGGAAAGATCTATGAGAGCAACCCGGTAGCTAATTGGTGGCTCACTTCGTTCGGGTGGTCTGGTTTGGTCTGTTATAAGGTCTTTCTTGTCTGTTTTATCGTCGGCATAGTGTTGCTCATATCGCGATTTCGACCTCGTTCGGGTGGCCGGTTCCTGGCGTTTGCTTGCGCGGTCTTAACCGTCGTAGTTCTCTACAGCGGTTCGCTCGCCTGGGCTCATGCCAAGGGCACTGGACCTTTTGAAGAAGAGAGAAACATCGAAGCTCGCCGACAAGAATTGGAACGCCAGGACTTGGAAATACGAAACCGTCTACATTTCGATTACTACTCTTCGCGCCGTTAGCATTCCTAACACCCTTCGAAGGCTTGAATCCCCGTTTCTCCGATAAATTCTCAAAAATGATGTAAGCGTCGCCACAACAGCGCCTTCAATTAAAGACGTACTCCGCAAATCCTTACCGGGTGCCTCTCTAGCGCGGCTTGCTTGACCAATTCTGTGCTGGCAGGCGAACCTTTCGGCGCAATTTAGACCCATTTTTGCTTCCAAAAGCCACCAGATCGGCACAAAAGTTTCTGGCAACCCTAACCCATCGTCAAAAGCCTCCTGGTAAGTCGCCTGCCCTTTCGTTGGAGGAACCCTCATTGCTGAGGCAAAACAAGCGCATCGCAGTCGTAATGCTCACCTTTAACCGGCGCGCAGAAGTCCTGTTATCCCTTCAAAACCTGGTTCTCCTTCCCGAAAGGCCAAAAATTGTCCTCGTTGATAATGGTTCGTCCGACTGCACGGCGGAAGCCGTGAGAGCGCGATTTCCCCGGGTTGAAGTGATCGACGCCGGCCAAAATCTTGGCGCCGCGGGACGCAACCTCGGCGTAAAGCATGTCGACACGCCTTATATCGCATTCTGTGACGACGATACCTGGTGGCAGCCGGGCGCTTTAACGCGGGCCATCGCGCTTTTTGAATCCCACCCGCGCTTGGCCGTGGCTACCGGCCGCGTGCTGATCGGGCCCGATGAACGCGAAGATCCCGTGTGCGAAGAACTCCTGCGGAGCCCCTTGACTTGTTCCCCCGAAATGCCCGGCAAGTCGCTCTTGGGATTTTTGGCCGGGGCGTCGGTAGTTCGCCGGTCGGCTTTTCTTGAAGCAGGCGGGTATAACGGCCGGTTTTTTATCGGCGGCGAAGAGCAGTTATTGGCGGCGGATTTGGCGGCTCTGGGTTGGTGGCTTTGTTATGTGCCCGAACTCGTCGTTCACCATTATCCCTCCGAGATGCGCGACGGGCACAGGCGGCAGTGGCACTTAGTGCGAAACGCGCTGTGGTTCGCGTGGCTGCGCCGCCCCTGGCGGAGCGCGCTACGACGCACGGGGTCAATGGCCTGGTCCGGCCCTTGGGACCGGGCCGCAATGCGCGGCTTCGCATCCGCCCTCGCCGGCCTTCCGTGGGTGCTGCGAGACCGCCGGGTGGCGCCTCCTTCGGTGGAGCAAGGCCTATGCTTGCTGGAAAACTTCGCCGTCCGCAAGTGCGCGCCGCTTAAACCCTCTTCGATTCCCATAACGGACGAGATTAAAAGGCACAACGATCATGCTGTTCGATCGGGACCTCAAGGGCGATCGCTTGCCCGAGAAGACGCTTTGCTTGACTTACGATGACGGCCCGGGACAGACCGCCGGAGATGGACCCGGACCGCATACTCTAGAACTGGGCCACTATCTTTATGAGCACAAGATCCGGGCAGCCTTTTTCGTCATCGGCAAGCACGCCCGCGAAGAGCCCAATACGCTTGCTCAACTGCAAGCCTGGGGCCATATCATCGGCAACCATACTTTCAATCACCCGGGCCTAGTCGCTACGGCCCAGCAGCCCGCCGAAGTCATCAAAGAAATAGCTCAAACGGACGCGATCATCCGCGATTTCGTCTCGTCGGAAACCGTATTTTTGCGTCCTCCCTATGGCAATTGGCGCGAGAAACGCGCCTCGGATCCCCAACAGGATAAGACCTCGTCGATTGTCGCCGACATTCTCAATCGTAGCGGCCAATTCAATCATTACGTCGGGCCCATCAACTGGGATATCTCCGCAGCCGACTATGATTTCTGGAAGCGAGCCGCCCCGGCTGAGGAATGTGCCCAGGCCTATTTACGTAAGATTGAAACGAAACGGAAAGGCATTGTCCTGATGCATGATTCTTCAAATCTTGAGGAAATAAGGACCGGCAATCGGACGCTGGAGACCACCAAGCTGATTGTGCCGGTCCTCAAAAACGAAGGGTTCCGGTTTGTCGGCCTCGATTCCATTCCGCAAGTGCAATCGGCACAGCGCGTTTCTTTTCAACTGACTTTGATGACTCGGCAAGGAGAGTACTTGGCATGCACCGGCGAATGCGACGATCTGGCTCTTCGCCCGCTGGCCGAGCCTTTGTGGCGAGCTTTTGGCGTGGTGCAACTTCAAGGAAACAAAATCGCACTCCGGGCCAGCAATGGACAATACGTGTCGGTTCGGTCGAATCAAAGAGGGGAAGTGTCTGCCACTGGAGTTTCCCTTGGCGAAGCGGAAACTCTCGAAATGGAACCGGTGGAAGCCGGCCAAGTGGCCCTTCGAACCGCTAAGGGACTGTATTGGACGCGCGACTCCGACCGTGCTGATAAGATTATCGCCCGTAATCCATGCCTTCGCGAGGCGGAGGTTTTTGTGCTGCGTAGGCTTTTCGAGGAGCCGCAAGTGGGGCTATTTTGAATATCAGAGCCGCTAGTATTAGGGAGCGTTGACGAATCGCTCCCTAACCGGTCGCGGCTCTATTCGTCTCACCTTTCGCTACTTGGATTCCAGCCGCTTCAGCTCCTGCTCGGATTGAATTGAAAAAAAGAATCCGTGCGGATCGTTGCCGTTGTTGATCTTAAAGAGGATCTTGTTCGGGCCCTTCTTCAGCTTCACGGGAATGCTGTGCCTTTCCGGCTGGGCGGCGTCGTGGTCGCGGTTAGAGAAGACCTCTTTATCGTTGATCCACAGCTTGCAGCCATCGTCGGCGCCGAGCAGAATGGTCGCTGCCTGATCCGCCGGCGACTCGACTTCGCGGAAGAGGTAGGACACGGTATTCGGGCTTTGCCCCGCATAGTGCTCTTGCAGGTCGACATACCCCTGAGCATTGGGCTTAACGGTGCGCCAGCCGACCTTGCCCGTTTTGCCGTCGTATTGCGCTTTCAGGTCCACCGACTTTTCCGGTGGAAAGATTTTATCCAGGCCGGCGTCGTTTGTGCCGTTGTCGAACGGGCCAATGATGTGCCAATAGTCCACGGCGAGCACCGGCGTCTTGAGGCTCATCAAGTATTCGACCAGGTCGACCAGCTCGTCCTCAGTCATGTAGACCAGCAGATCGCTGGGCATCAGTGAGACAGGGTTTTTGGAGCGGCTGTCGATTTCCTTGAGCGGGATCTTGGTGTCTTTGCCGTTAGCGTCGCGTAGCAAAACATGGGCGGCCGTTTCCTCAATGAGGAGGCCCGAGACGGTCAGCCCCCTGCTGGTTTCGATGTTCCAGGTGACGTATTGATCGGCAATCGCCTTGCTGGGATAGAGGATCGACTCGAACAAATTGTCGCGACTAGCTTTCTTGCCGATCATCGACAAGTCGGGGCCGATCTGGCCGCCGGCGCCGCGCACCGTGTGGCACTTCAGGCATTGCAACTCGCTCTTAACGCTGGCCGCGAGGATTTGCTGACCGCGCTTGGCATCGCCCTTGCGCGTGACCAGGCTGGCGATGCTGGGCATTTTCTTGGGATCGATCTTCCCCGGCGGCGGGAACGCGATCATGGCCTTGTTGCGGAGGTCGACAAACGGGCTGTTGCGCAAGAGGCGGCCCGTGTCGACCAGCAACTGCTCGGACAGCTCCGTCTTGGCTTGCCTGTCGAGCAGCCACATGGAGCCCGGCCGGCTGCCGACCAGCGCTTCGATGGCTCGCAGCCTAATGTCGGCGCTCAGGTCCTTTTCCGAGACGATCCCCTCAAGCATTCTCAAGGCGCCGGCGCTCGCCGGGCGCTTGGCATCTTGTTGAGCTTGCTTGGCCAGTGCGGCCCAGGCTTCCTTGCTTATGTCGGCATCTTTACTGAATAATTGATCGTGCAAGGCCGGCAGTACGTCCGGCGAGGAGAGAAGGCCCAACGCCTTGAGAGCCGCTAACCGGATCGGCTTGGCATAGGTTGGCTCTTCAGCCCGCGCGACGGCGTGAGCAACGAAATCGGCCCGATCGCTTGCCCCGATGAGCATTAACGCCGAAACGGCGGTCTCGGGTTTGGCCAAGCGTTTATCGATGCACGATCCGAGTTCCTTGCTCTTGCGCAGCTCTGCCCACTTGCCCGACACCTGATGAGAAAAGGTATCCAAGACCTTGTTCAGTACTTCATCCGGCACATCGGTTTGGAGCACATCCAGCATCGCCTTGCCGGCAGACACGTCCTGAGATGACGCCAGGATGTTAACAATCTTGGCCCGCGAATAGGCGCTGAGGGATTTGTCGGCCAGCCGCTTGCCCAAGGTCGGCATCACGCTCGGCGGCTGCAACTCCCACACGAGATCGGCGACTTTATCGTTCCATTCGGGGAATTCCTTGTCGAAATCGGCGAGGATGATCTCGCGGCGTTTCTGGTCATGATGCCCGACCGTGATGCCGATGGCTTCGAGATAGAAGCGATCTTTGCCGTCGTAACGGCTTGCGAGTTCGAGTATCAGTTCTTTTACCATTCTTGGATCAAATGTTTGCAGCAGCAGGAGCAAATCGCGCCGGTTATGCGAGGTTTGAAGCCATTCCAATAGTTCTTTGGCGTCTTCGCGCTCAAAAGTCATTTGATGTTTGGAGATTGAATTGGGAGTTTGTTCAAACAATGGCGTAATCGTGAGTATGCGGAAACGAGAATCTTCCTCCGACACGATTCCATTTTCAATGAGGAACGCGCGAAGCGAATTGAGTTTCGAATGTTGAAGCAAAGCTCGGCCTCGAACATGCCGATTTTTATTATTTTGGGCCACGTCGATCAATAGTTTTTGCTTCGCGGACGGCTTCATCGTATTGATCTTAGCTATTGCCATGTACCGAACCGAATTTGTTGGCGAACCGAGCGCTGCCTCGATTCCCTGCGGTTTCTCTAAATCAACTTTGGGCACACTCGGCTTATTCCCCTTCGGTGCCAACCGATAAATCCGCCCCCGCGTCGTGTCCCCCATCCCATGCCCCCCGACGCCGGGGTCGTACCAGTCGCTGACGAAGACGCTGCCGTCGGGCGCGACGCAGATATCCGAAGGACGGAACCAGGTGTCGGTGCTCGTTACCATGTCTTCGCGGTCGACCTTGTAGCCGGCGCCGTCGGGTTCGAGGTGGTAGCAGCGGACGTGGCGCGGACCAGCGTCGGTGTGCAGGAGCTGGCCCCAGTATTTTTTGGGCAGCAGCGTCCCCTCGTAGACGCACATGCCGGTCGGGCTGCCAAAGTACGTGCGCAGGATCTTGGGCACGACGCCCGGCTTTTCCTCGTGCCAGTGCGATTGGCCGGGGCCGCGCGGGTGGTAGCCGTAGTCGCCGCCGGGCATGACGTAGCAAATGCGCGTTTGCTCGTTGCCGTCGTCGTCGTTGTCGCTGGTGAAGATCGTGCCGAAGCTGTCGACGCACGGCTCATATTCGTTGCGGAAATTGTGCGCGATGAGTTCGAGGTTTTTGCCGTCCATGTCGCAGCGCCAGATGGTGCCGGCCCGGCAATCGGTGTCGTTGCTCGTCCACTTGCGGCCTTTGCCGTCGGAGCTTTGCAGGTTCTTGACGCCCTGATCGCCGACCGAGAAATAGAGCTTGCCGTCGGGCCCGATCAGGATGCCGTGGACGCCATGGTCATGATCGATGCCGCCGAAGCCGGTGAGGAGTTTCTTCGGCGGGCCGTCCGCTTTGCCGTCGCCTTCCTTGTCTTCGAAGACGAGGATGTCCGGCGATTGGCACACAAAGACCTTGCAGCCCTTGCCGTCGGGATACGGGGCGACGGCGATGCCGAGCGGGGCGAGCATTTCGGGTGATTGATAAAACGTCGTCGCCTTATCGGCTTTGCCGGTCCCCTTGGTGTCTTCGAGGATGACGATGCGGTCGCCTTCCTTGCGATTGAGCGGCTTATGAAGCAGCGTACACCGATAGTTGACCGACTCGCAGACCCACACGCGCCCTTTGTGGTCGATATCCATGCACGTCGGATTGACAAAAAGCGGCTCGGAGGCCCAGAGCTTGAATTCTAGTCCGTCGACGGTCTTGAACGTGGCTTCCGCTTTGTCGGGAGGAACCTGGGCGGACAATATCGTGGCGGACATGAGTAAGACGGGTACGACAAACCTAGGACAGAGTTTCATGGCAACAGGCGCTCCGAGGATAGAGGGAATCGCATGGTAACTTTCGAATAAAGGGGAGTATACTGGCAGAAGTGACGGGCATACCAGTGATTGTTGTCAATCACAAAGTGGCAAGCCGGAACGTGATGACCGGTGATTACGAAATAGCAAACTTCAGGTCACTCCGGACCTTCGTCGTCGACGTCGATTTTGGCCTGCCGTAGTGCGCTCTCCAACTGGACCAAATCCTTGCCTCCGAACGTAACTCGGAATGTGAGTTTGGTGGCCGTCTGCACGGCAAGAAAATATCGATCGGCGAACTCATCGTCTCGCACTAGAGTGACCAATTCTTTGTCACACTTGCCGATCTTGAGTTCATCATTCTTTCGGGACCACCTTCTGCGCGATTCACTATCGGCTTTCTTCCGCTTCATCAGGAATTCAAGTGCCTTGTCGATAACACGGGGCGATTCAACTTCGAAATTCAAGTAAACGCTTGGCCCTTCGATTTGCATGAACCATCGCTCATCATCCGAAATTGCCTCATCCAAATCGACCTGCCAACCGCCAGCCGAACCAACGGCCACGAGGCCCCGGCTCAAATCGTCTTCACTAGGCTTCATAGTGGCTCCCCGTCATCACCAACTCGTGTTCGTCCCATTTTGCCCCCATTTTCTTGAACATCCCAGTGGTCGGGATAATCCCCATGCGCCCTGTCCCTTATCCAGATCTTTCCACTTGAGTCAACGTAGCCCTTCTTGCCCTTCTTCGGTCCGTGCTGGATCGTTTTCTTTACGATAATCGGCTCGCCCTTCTTGTTTTTGTCCAGCTTGGGAATGAAAGGCATGCTGCCGCTTGTAGGCAACCTTGCCTTTTCAAGCTGCTTCTCGATGCCTTTGGGCAAACACTTCACTGCGTTACCGCCATCTCCTCAAGTGAGCGGCAAGCCGCGTCGAGTCCAAGCCAAAGTTTTGATCGAACCCGACTTTTCGATAATTGTACATGAATTGTTCACCAAGCGAAACAAGGTCAAGTCACTCTCCTCCTATGGAACCATTGTCGATGTCCATGCACGTCGGATTGACGAACGAATAGTGATGAGCATAACGGCAGAGAAGCAATACGTGCCAGAGGTGATATAAAACGAGCCGGGAGCGTGAGCGAAGCGCTTACGCTCCCGGCTCGCAAGAGCTACAGAGTGAAAGTGTTACTCTTCTTGCCCATAAGCCCGCATGACATCGTCGGGCCCGGTGAACTTTTCCGCCGGCAATTTCTGTAACGTTTCCATTACATCACTGGGCGCGCCGTTCTTCTTGGCCGTCTTGAGCAGATCTTCCTTGGTGGCCGGATAATCGACTCCTTTCAGATGTTTCTGGACGCCGACAGGCGTCGCACTTTGTTGTCGCGGCATGGTCGAGTCTCCAAATAGAAAAATTCGAGATTGTTGGAACTTAACTGTGCAAGCGGTCGGAACCGGCAACTTTCACGATCTTGTTGTAAAGCCCGAGGATCAAGAACGTCGGGGCCCACTGACCCACGAACAGGCTGGCATGCTTCTGGCCCGCCATCGCCAAGCCCAGCGAGCCGGCAATCGACCCGCAGGCCAGCCACAAAAACGTATCGGAGGGCAGCTTGGCCGTTTGTTGCTCAATAGTCCGTGCGACGGTTCCCTCGGAATGCTGATAGGCTTCCGGCTGGCGTTGTTGCCCCGCGCCTATCCCTTGACCGGACCGGTTCATCGTGCTAGTCATCGTGTCGGCCATGATACTGTCTCCTTGTTATGCCTTGGCTTACGGCCGTTCCCCTTGAGCGGCTACTCACTAGCAAATTGGCAAATTCGATGCCACCTGACCGGTCGCCTGGCAGCCATCCCATTCGAAGAGTAAAGATTTTGCGGACGAGCTTCCACTGGCCCGAATTGAGTTGTGGGGGGCTAGGGCGGGAGCCCATAATGACGTCAAATCGGACGGTCGCTTCGATAACGGCATAGCGCGCAGACATCAGGCCTTAGCAGGCTTACAATCGGGAGTATTCGGTTTGGACGAGTAGCTATGGAGTGTGTTTTATTCCCTTCCACAAGGACCGGTCATGAGTCAGCTTCGCCCATTTATTTTGTGCCTTGGCGCCTTGGCGCTTGCCAACTTCGGCGCCCGGAATGCCAGCGGGAAAGAGCCCAACTCGTGGCCCGCCGCGGTTGAGCTGGCGCTTGACCAGGCGGGCACAAACCGTGCTGAGCTGGAAAAGGTCTTCCGCCATTACCAGAACGCCGGCGATAAAGAGAAACTGGAGGCCGCCTATTTTCTTATCCGCAACATGCCCGGCCATGCGTATGTCGTTACTGGCCTTTTCGACACCAATAAGAAGGAGGTCCCATTCGACGCGCTAAAGCATCCCGATCTGGGGGCAGCGCAAAGGGCGCTCAACGAATTGGAAAAGAAGCATGGCCCGCTTCACTTCGGACCGCAAAATACGGCAAAGGACTTGGAAACCGTCTCGGCCGATTACCTTATCGAGAACATCGACCTCGCCTTCAAAGCCTGGAAGACCAAGCCTTGGGCCAAGGGTATGACGTTTGATACATTTTGCGAATACATCCTGCCCTACCGAGCGAACAAGGAGCCTGTAGAACGTTGGCGGGCTGCCTGCGAAGTCGATGCGAAAGCCATTGTCGCCGAAATGAAGGACCCGCGAGATCCCAAAGAAGCCGCCGCACTCGTTCAGAAGCACAGCAAGCATCATGTCGGCTTCAGCGACCTCTATTATCTTCATCCGACCGACCAGGGCTTCAAAGAACTGTGCAGGAAACCCGTCGGGCGCTGCGGCGACATGTCAAACATGCAGGTCTATGTATATCGTGCCAATTGCATCGCGGTGGCCGGCGACTACACCCCGTTCTGGGCCAACCGCGACAACAACCACGGCTGGGAGGTCGTCCTGGACAAGGACGGCAATGGCAACGCCGGATTATTCAATAAAGCCGCCAAAGTGTACCGCAAGATGTTTTCGCACAACTTGGACAATCTTTTCTCCCAGGTCAACAAAGACGAAAAAATGCCGCCCTGGCTGTCTTTGCGCAGCTACAAGGATGTGACCGATCAGTACATGGAAACGACCGATGTAACAACCCAACTCGATTATGCCCCGGCGACACCGGCCCGGTTTGCCTACATCTGCGTATTCAACGGCGGTGAATGGCGGCCCATCCAGTGGGCTCTAGTTAAGGAAGGCAAAGCGACGTTTACCAAAATGGGCCGCGGGATCGCGTATCTTGTGGGCTACTTTCAGGACGACAAAGTGATTCCGGCAGCACCCCCCTTCATTTTGGATGACAAGGGCAAAGTCGTCCTGCTTGTCGCCGACTCCAAAAAAGCCGCACAGGCAAAACTCACCGAAACCCGGCCAACAATCAAGGATGACGATTTGAAAAAGGAATTGGCCGGCAAGGAGGTCGAGAAAGGCAAGAAATATACGCTGTCGGTCTGGGACCGCGGCTGGAAGACGCTCGCCAACCAGACGGCCGGCCAACAGGATCCCGCCCGTTTTGAAAAGCTGCCGGCCGGCGGACTGTATTGGATCACCACAGCCGAGGATCGCGAAACCGCGCGGATCTTCACCATCGAAAACGGCAAACAACGCTTTTGGTAAATCGAAAAGGAGTTTCCCCAAAATGGGCCATGCGCTTATTCCGGCAGTCCTCGTTGCCCTGGTGGTTTTCGCGGTTTCAACTGTCCAGGCCGCCGAGCCGCAATATCCCGATGTCGCGAAATTGCCTTCCCACCCGCAGTTGCCCGATCCGCTGATCATGTTCAGCGGCGACCGCGTCAAGACCAAAGAGCAATGGACCGAGAAGCGCCGGCCCGAACTCAAGGCGCTCTTTCAATATTACATGTATGGCTTTAGCCCGCCCGCTCCGGAAAAGATCGCCGCGACAAGCGAGAGGGAGGATCGACGCTTCTTCGGAGGCAAGGCTACCAAGAAGGAAGTGACCATCGCGTTCGGGCCTCCGGATTGCCCAAAGATTCATCTCCTGCTCATCATCCCGAATGACCGCAAGAGGTCGGCGCCTGTTTTTCTGGGCATGAATTTCTGCGGCAACCACGCCCTCGTCAAAGATCCGACTGTCTCGTTGCCGACCGCGTGGATCTATAGCCATTATCCCGGCGTCAAGAACAACCGGGCGACTGAAGAAGGCCGCGGCACTCAACTCGACGTCTGGAATATCGAACAATCGATTGACCGGGGCTATGCCGTTGCCACTTTCTACAGCGGCGACATCGATCCCGACCGGCCCGACGTTCGCGAGGGAATCCAGCCGCACCTTCAGAAGAAAGGCGCAAAGCCCGGACCGCACGACTGGGGCACAATCGCCGCCTGGGCCTGGGGACTGCAAAGGGCGGTTGATTACTTGCGCACCGACGAGGATATCGACAAGGACCGCATTGCCGTCGTGGGCCACTCGCGCCTGGGCAAGACCGCGCTCTTGGCCGCCGCCTTCGATGAGCGCATCGCCCTGGCCATCCCGCTTCAGGCCGGTTGCGGCGGCACCGCGCCGAGCCGAGGCAAGGTAGGCGAGTCGGTCAGAAAAATCAACGAGGGTTTCCCGCACTGGTTTAACGGGACGTTCAAGGAGTTTAACGACCAGCCCGAGAAGCTGCCTTTTGATCAGAATGGTTTGGTTGCCTTGATGGCTCCTCGCTCGGTGCTCTTCAGCAATGCAACCGAGGATACGTGGGCTAATCCAAAAGGCCAGTTCGAAGTATTGCAGGCCGCCGATCCCGTCTACCGCTTGCTGGGCGTGGAAGGATTGGAAACAAAGAACATGCCCCAACCGGGCAAGCTTGTCGACAGCCGGCTCGGCTATTTCATTCGCAACGGCAAACATTCAATGACCCTGGAAGACTGGAAAGCCTTCTGGGCCTTTGCCGACAAACACTTTGGCAAGGCGGGCGGGACAAAATGACCGATGTGGCCGTTGGTCGGGTCACCCCCCCTAACCTTTTTCTTTCTCGTTCCCAGGCTCTGCCTGGGAACGCGCTGCCCAGGAGGCTCTGCCTCCATAGCGCCCCGGGCAAACGATTCTAGCTCCTCCTACTCCTCCACACGAAGCTGAGCCTCTCCGGCAGTGCGTTCCCAGGCAGAGCCTGGGAACGAGGAGGGTCGATCTGCCGATAGGTGGCGATCCCGTTTCGGCCCTGTAAAGGGCGTTCATTCGTTATCCCTTAGGCTTGTCTCGGACGCCCCCGGATCGCCCTCAGCCCGACCCAGAGCCTCTGGTGAACGGCCCTTTCAGGGCCGAAACGTTTGCGTTTATCCGTGTCCCAGGTCTTCGACCTGGGCTGGTAGAACCGGCCCTTCAGGCCGGAAGACACAAGACTATGTTCTTGACGACGTTGACCGTATCCTTCACGGCGCTGGGTGTGAGGGGAGTGAAAAACGGAAAACAATTGCTCGTTTCGGCCGCGCCACAAGGCGGCAATGGGCCCTTGCAATTTCTCCGTGTCGTAGCAGCAGTAGGCTTTCAGCCCCTTTCAGCCGCAGGCTAGGGCTCAAAAATGCTTTCCATTTCTTTCCACGGGGGGTCAAGCGAGATGGAGAGAACCAAATCGAAGGGACCTTCTCGGCGAGTTAGACCTTAGGTTTCGTTTTTCAACCCAAAGTTCCGTTTTTCACCGCTTGCTTCCGTTTTTCATCGGTTTGTTCCGTTTTTCATCAGGGGTGGGTGGGAGATGAAAAACGGAAAACGATTGCTCAATTCGAGACCCTGTGGCCCAAGTGACAACCCTCTGGTGCACCGCCCGCGCGTCAGATGATAGAGGGTGATGCTTAGCCGGCAGGAACTTCGGCAAAGAAAGATCGTTTCTCTGAGTTTGGGAACTTACAGAAACGAACTTTGGTCCGGACGTTGGCCCAGAGTCAGACGATCGTCCTACTAAACAGTATGCTCTTGCAGCCGCCCGCTCGTTGTGTCTGCTTGGGCACGCCAACGAAAATGGGCTTCAATAACCGCCAGCGACTCTTCCACAGCGTCGACTCCGAGGACGAGCAGGTCCCCTGAGCCTAGATCGGCCAGAGCCGTTTCGATGGCGGCTCGTTCGCTATCGGCGCTTATCGTTTCGCAAAGGCGACTGCCGGCGCCAAATCCGCGGCGCAGAATGCCGTTTAGCTCGTCGGCGCCCGAATCGAGATTGCTTGTGCCTCGGTATAGGATCACCCGGTCAAATCCTTCGCCAATTACAGCGCCCATTTCGATGACGTCGGCATCGCGGCGATTGGACGCGGCAAAGACCAGGGTGCGCCGGCAATGATCGAACTCACTAAGGGCCTCAACCAGGGCAGCTAAACTGGACGCGTTGTGCGCGTAATCCACGATTACGGTGCAGTCGCCGTCGAGGATTACGTTGAACCGGCCCGGCACGGATTCCGCATCGCCGCGGAAGGATGCCAGGCCGCTGCGGATCGTGTCCCGTGGCAAACCCAGCGACCAGGCGGCGCCGACGGCTGCCAGGACATTGTCCACCTGGAAATGCACGCGGCCTCCGTGCGTCATAGGGACCTCGGCCAGCCCCATGAGGATTTCCTCTTTTTCTCCATCAGCGAGAATGATGGCGCTCGCGCTGGCCAGCACGGCCCGTCCTGCCGCCTGCCGACTCGCTACGACCAGCGGATGGGCGGCGTCGCGTGAAAAATAAATCACCGAGGCGGGGCAGACCTCGGCCATTTTGGCAACGAGCGGGTCGGCTGCATTGAGGAGGGCGGCGCCCCTGGGCGCTACCGCTTCGACGACCGTTTGTTTAACTTGGGCCAACTCTTGTAACGTTTGGACGCCGCGCAAACCAAGATGATCGCCCCGGCCGATATTAGTGACGACCGCGACATCGCAGAAGTCGAATCCGAGCCCCTCACGGAGAATGCCGCCGCGCGCCGTCTCAAGCACAGCGGCGCTAACCTGAGGGTTCAAGAGCACGGCGCGAGCGCCGCGCGGCCCGCTGGAATCGCCCGGCGCCGTGCGGCGGCCGTCGACAAACTGGCCGTCTGTGCACGTCATGCCGACTCGGTGTCCGGCTTCACGCAGTAGATGGGCGACCAGCCGCGTGGTCGTTGTCTTGCCGTTGACGCCGGTCACGGCAACGATGGGAATGCGGCCCGTTTGGCCTTCGGGGAAAAGCATGTCCACGATGGCCTCGCCTACGGCGCGCGGCTTGCCGGCCGACGGCTCCAAGTGCATGCGAAGTCCTGGACCGGCATTCACTTCGACAACGCCGCCGCGCTGTTCTTCCAGCGGCCGACCAAGGTCCAAGGCGACCACGTCGACGCCCGCAATATCAAGGCCGACAACTCTGGCCGCGTCAACTGCCCGCGCCGCTACTTCAGGGTGGACATCGTCTGTCACGTCGGTCGCTGTTCCACCGGTGCTCAGGTTGCCGTTGCGCCGGATCAGTACCTTTTCAGCGGCGGCAGGAACTCGGTCAGGCGTGTAGCCTTGCTCAGCCAATACGGCAAGGGCCACCGGGTCGACCTTGATGTAACTCAGTACGGTGGCGTGGCCGTCGCTGCGTCGCGGATCGCGGTTTACTTCCTCAATGAGTTGGCGGATTGTGGACCGGCCATCGCCCACTACATGGGCCGGCTCTCGGCGGGCCGCTGCAACCAAGCGGTCGCCGATTACCAGGAGCCGATGATCCGAACCGGGAAGAAACGTTTCAACAATGACATGCTGATCTTCCTTACGGGCGGCCTCATAGGCTTGAACCACCTGTTGGCGCGTCTTAAGGTTGGTTGCGACCCCGCGGCCGTGGTTGCCAAACTGCGGTTTGACAACTACCGGGAGGCCGATGTCCTGCGCTGCCTCCCAGGCCGCTTCGGCGTCGGCTACCGGCCGGCCTTCGGGCGCCGGGACGCCAACGGCATGGAGGAGACTCCTCGTCAATTGCTTATCCTGGGCAATGGCCTCGGCAATAGCGCCCGTGCGATCCGTCTCGGCCGTACAGATGCGGCGCTGATGGATGCCTTGGCCCAACTGAACGAGGCTTCCTTCGTTGAGCCGCCGGGTTGGAATATTGCGCCTGTGCGCCGCGCGAACAATTGCGTTAGTGCTGGGACCGAGGCGGCAATCGTGAGCAAGCTCGCACAGTTCGCGCATCTTGGCCGCGGCGTCAAAAGGCCGGTCCTCTAGCGCCGCCAGGCATAATTTGCGGGCTGCCTCCAGGCAGGCGTGGCCCAAAGCCTCTTCTTCATATTCCACGACGACTCGGTAAAACCGGAGTGGCTCAACCGCTTTGGCTAACCCAAAGGCGACATCGCTACCGGCCCGCGATTGCAGAAGCAGCGTTAAATGCTGAAGAACATGGGCGAGATTGGTCCCGCGCCGAATTTGCTGAAAGAAATGTTCCCCCGGTCCGGGTCCTGCCCGCTGCTCGTCTAGGCCTGCCAGGAGCTTTGCCAAGCGCTCCTCAAACATCGGGATGTTATGGGTGAGCGCGGTTTCAATGTTGGCTAAAAGAACTTCCGCTTCGAGCGCCAAAAATCGAGTCCAGCGATTGCGCCCGCGCAAGACCCAGATTTTGCGGAATTCCATGGGATATTCTCCTCGACTTGCCCCGCGCTGCGCTTGGGGGCGATGGCTCCATCCAAGTCGTAAGTGCTTCGCGCAATACTGAAAGGAAATTCGCCAACGCCGTCAATGGACATTCAAGGCCAGCTCAGCAGCACTGGCCCAGGCCCGATCTAGCGTTACCTCGCGCGCGCCGGCGTTAATAAGCCGGCGGAAATAATCGGCGCCTTCATCGGGAAATTCCGGCTGAATGACCAGTAATTCTCCCGGCCTTACTCGGGTTAAGGCTTGCTCAATAGCCCGCAGGTTGCCCCGAACCTCCGATATTTCACGGACGCGACTTCCCTTGGCCAAGCCTTGGCGCATCAAGGCGAAAATTGCCCCGTCGGGCCGGCCGCGCAGTTCCGTATCCTCGTAAATGATGACGCGATCATAGGCGTTGCCCAGCAACTCGCCCTGGTAGATGATCACGTCGTCGCTGCGATCACCCGGAACCGCATAAACGGCGGAGCGCTCGCCGTGAGGGAATGGCCGCAAGACCTCGAGGACATATTCCAGCGCAGAAATATTGTGGGCGTAGTCCACAATGACCGTAGCGCCGTTGTAGTCGAACAAATTAAACCGCCCCGGCACTTGATCGAGAACGGAGCCGAACGTTTCCAGCCCGGCACGGATCTCTTCGAGCGGTACATCGATGGCCCAAGCCGCCGCGGCCGCAGCCAAAGAGTTCTCCACGTTGAACCCAACCCGGCCTCCGTGAGTCAACGGGATCCGGTCGAGCGCGATGAGGCTGGTTTCCCGACTGCCGTCAGCAAAAACGATCTGGTTGTGACGGACAGAGACGGCGCGCTTTCCGGCTGCCCGATGCTCTCCAATAAGCGGATGCCTCGGGTCGCGCGAAAAATAAATTACCTGGCCACGGCAGTGTTGAGCCATGTCAGCGACAAGCGGGTCGGAGGCGTTGAGAACCGCGGCGCCCTTCGGGAGAACCACGTCCACCGGGGTACGTTTGACCTTGGCGACCTGCTCCGCCGTGTGAATGTCGCCTTGCCCTAAGTGGTCCGCCTTGGCAATATTCGTGACAACCGCGACTGCACATTTATCGAACCCAAGACCTTCTCTAAGAATTCCGCCCCGAGCCGTTTCGAGCACGGCTGCCTGAACCTCCGGATGTTGAAGGACCACCTTGGCGCTCTTGGGGCCGCTACAGTCACCGGCCTCGATAAGGCGGTCGCCGATGTAAATACCCTCGGAACAAGTCATGCCGACCGAAGAGTATTGCCGTGCCAGTATGTGAGCAATCAGGCGAGTTGTCGTCGTCTTCCCGTTTGTGCCGGTAATGGAGATAACGGGAATACGACCGTTTTCGCCCTCGGGAAATAAGCTGGCGACAATAGCGCTAGCAACCGGGTGAACGGCGTCGGGCACGGGCTGCAGAAACTCATTGAGATCAGGCTGATCGTGGACGGCCACCACAGCGCCACCGACTTCTTCCATAGGCCGGCCGATGTCCGGCGTGATCACCTCGACGGTTGTGATGTCCAGGCCGATGGCCCGCGCCGCCTCCACGGCGCGAACGGCGTTTGCCGGGTGAAGCTGGTGGGAAACGTCGGACACTTCATTGTTTATGTGGCGAACGGCGGCGACCACGCGGTTGTCGGTCACCAAAAGTCGGTGCACATATCCCGCCAAAGCCCGTTCTACCAACACGGGATCGTCTCCATCATTGGACGCCTGCCTATAGGCGTTCTGCGTGGCCTCTTTTGTTTGAAGCTGATCCCATTCGGGACGGCGCTCTCTTCGGAATCTTGGCCGGATAGACACGGGCAAGCCTAGTTCCTGGGCAGTTTCCCAGGCGGCCTCCGCGCTGTCGGCTAGCGCGCCGGACGGCACGGGAACGCCTATGGCTTGCAACAAGCTTTGCGTTAAATGATTGTCGCGGGCGATGGATTCGGCAGTCGCGCTGGTGCGGTCGGTGCGTGAACCTTGAAGGCGATGTTGCCGGGCGCCGTGGCCAAGTTGAATCAGTCCTTCGCAGTTCAGGAAGCGGACCGGAATGCGCCGTTTCTTAGCTGCCGTGACTATCGCCTGGGTTGCCGGCGGGGGGCTTAAGCGCCGGTTGAGTTCGCGCAGCTTTTCGATTTCACCTGCCACATCGAAAGGTTCATCGTGGACCGCGGCTCGCCAAAGCCGTCGGGCTGCCTCCAACGCCGCTTTGGCGAATTGCTCGTCCTCATATTCGACAACGACCTTGTAAATTCCTTCCTTGGCCGTTTCGCGGGCCCGCCCAAATCCGACTTCCGTCCCGGCGAGGCATTGAAGCTCCAGGGTGATATGCTCCAGAATATGGGCCGGGTAAGTGCCCCGGCGCAGACGCTCGAAAAAGCCGCCCCGTTCGCCGATGCTGCAGCGGTGCTCGACCATCGATGGGAGCCAATTCATTAGCCGGTCGTTGAAACCCGGAATTTCATCGGAGCCGCTGTCCTTGTAGGGCCCCAAATCCACCCAGGCTTCCAACACCGGAAAGTTGGCCCAGATATTGGGACCGCGCAGCGCTTGCACTTTCAAGATGTCCATGTATCCTCCTGCAGCCCCTTTCGGAGTAAACAACCGGTCCCTGGCGCCTTGATTGAATGCTTTAGATTCTGTTACAGCGCGCCTGCATAGAACTAGCAAGCGTGCCACCCCTCAACGTTGAGGTAAATGATGGGTTCGCCGACCTTGGCGCTAAAATTCGGACTCTGCCAGGCAAATCGCATGCCTTCGCCCAGATAGCCGGCACCGAAGGTGCACTAGATACGGCTACCGGGCAGCACCCTTATTGGTGCTTTTATTATGACGAGAACCGAGGCAGTTTTCTAACGTTTTATTTGTCGGGCATCCCAAATCTCTCATATGTGCACAGCGTTGCTCAGAAATTACAATATAGTGGGTCGACAAGCCGTTTGTAGTATCGCCTGTGAGTTTGATGCCAGCAGGCCATACAATAAGTGTGTTTGGAGTCGTAGCCCTAGCGAGCAAGGAAGAGAGCGCCATTGAATCCGCTGCACAAGGTCTTGGAAACGATTCCTCCGGAACGGCATTCCGCCGTGGCGAACGAGCTGGAAGCGGGCGAGTCGTTGGAGGCCTGGTTTGAGCCCGATCTCGATCGGCAATTGCGCTATATTCGTGGCCTGGTTGTGCTAACTAACCGGCGTCTGCTGTCGTTGGAGCGCGGCAGCTCGGGCCGGCAAATTTGGACACTGGAGCCGGATGTGGCCCTCCGGGCCTTGGAGCATGGTGGGACAGGAACTTTGGAACTGATCAACCGATCTACGCGGTTGATGCATTGGCGCTATACGGCAGCGCGGTCTGCCGACGCTTTGCATTTAGTTCAGCGCCTGGCGGATCTTCATTCGAGCCAAGATGGTCGGAACGGTCTAGCGATCTGTCCCAGCTGCGGGTCGGTCGTCAATTCTCAGGATGGCCGCTGTCCGGCATGTAGTGCCGGACCGCCCAGGCCGGCGCTAGCGGCCCTTTACCGGCTGGTAAAGTTCGCACGGCCAAGCGCCGGCTTAATCGTTGTGGGATTCTTGCTAACTCTTGCTTCCACCGCTGCCGGCTTGGTCCCGCCTTATCTCACCATGCCGCTATTGGACCGTGTTCTCATTCCCCATCAAAACGGTAGGCCGGCCGATTTTAGCCTCGTCGCTTGGTATCTTGGCGGTTTGGCAGGCGCCGCCGTGCTCGCCTGGTTTCTCGACTGGGGCCGACTTTATGTATTGGCCCGAGTGGGCGAGCGGATTAGCGCGGACCTGCGTGCCCGGACTTATGCCCACCTACAGCGGTTGTCGCTTGAATTCTTTGGAGGGAAGCGCACCGGCGACCTCATTGCTCGGATTAGCAATGACACCGAGCGTCTTTGCAATTTCCTTTCCTTAAACGTGATCGATTTCGGCACTGACATCCTCATGATTCTGATGACGGCGGCGATCCTGCTCACGATTGACGCACCGCTTGCCGTCGCCGCCTTGTGTCCTTTTCCCGTGATTGTCTGGCTCGTCTACCGCGTGCGCGGGCGGCTTCTCCGAGGCTACCGCGTGGCTGGAGCTGCCTGGTCTGGCATGACAAGCATCCTAGCCGATGCCATTCCGGGTATTCGCGTCGTCAAGGCGTTTGCCCAGGAAGCGCGCGAAATTGAACGCTTCGAAGGCGGGAATGAACGAGTCTTCGCCGCTAATGACCGCCTCAATCGCATCTGGTCGAAATTTGGGCCGACTGTAACCGTGCTGACCACCACAGGGCTCCTCATCGTCTGGGCCTTTGCTTGCTGGCGGGTGTACCACAGTTTTATCACGGTCGGTGTGCTGACCGCATTCTTGGCCTACATCTCGCGTTTTTACACACGAATCGAATCGATGATTCGCATGGCTTCGGCCGTCCAGCGCGCATCAGCAAGCGCCCAGCGGATCTTCGAGATTTTGGATCGCCGCCCCAGCGTTCCCGAGCCGGCGCGGCCGGTTCACCCGGGAGAGTTTGCCGGCCGCGTGGAGCTGCTAGGCGTTCGCTTCAAATATGGAGCGCGCGAGGTGTTGCATGGATTGGAGTTGGCTATCCAACCGGGGGAAATGATCGGACTGGTGGGGCCCAGCGGCGCCGGCAAAAGCACTTTGATTAATCTCATCTGCCGATTTTACGACGTCAGTGGCGGTGCTATTTTAGTGGATGGCACAGACATCCGATCCTTTCCGGTGGAGGAATATCGCCGCAATATCGGCATCGTGCTCCAGGATCCGTTTCTTTTTTACGGGACCGTGGCTGAGAATATTACCTATGGCAAGCCCGGCGCCAGCCGAGCGGAAATGGTGGCTGCCGCACGGGCCGCTCGTGCTCACGAGTTCATCTTGCGCCTGCCTAACGGCTATGACACGCTCGTGGGCGAGCGCGGCCAATCACTTTCGGGCGGCGAGCGCCAACGTGTTTCTATCGCTCGAGCCCTGCTCATCGATCCGCGCATCCTCATTCTCGATGAGGCGACTTCATCGGTCGACACCGAGACCGAGCGGGAGATCCAAGCCGCGCTCGAAAACTTGATTCGCGGCCGAACAACTATTGCCATTGCGCACCGCTTGAGCACGCTCCGCCGAGCTGACCGCCTGGTGGTTCTAGAACAGGGGCGGATTGTAGAAATCGGCAGGCATGATAAACTCCTGGAATCGCCGGGAAGCTATGCCCGGATGCATCAAGCCCAAATGGAGGTGCTGGAGGGTAATTCCGAACGGCCCGTTCTGCCTGGCCCAGGCCTTGTAGCCCAGACAACAAAGATGGCGGGGAACGGGTTATGAACCTCAACGGCGCGATAAACGTCAAAACGGATTCAAACGATTTCAGCTTGCATCAGGACAGCCAAGGAAGGTTGGTTCTGAACATCGCAGGGCGTGAGTATGTCGGAGTTAATCCCGTCCGGGCGTTTCCGTTCACCGACCCCAGCCACGGCGTGGCTATTTGCGGTGCCGAAGGACATGAGTTTATTTGGATTGAGGATCTGCAATCTCTCTCCGCTCCGATCCGGCGAGTGCTTGAAGAGCAATTAGCTCAGCGCGAGTTTGTGCCCGTCGTGCGTCGAATTCTCGCCGTCTCCGCGGCCGTTGAGCCCTCGGAATGGGAAGTGGAAACAGATCGAGGTCGCACTAAATTCCAGCTCAACAACGAAAATGATATCCACCGCCTAAAAGAGCATGGCGCTTTGCTCACCGACTCGCACGGCATCCGCTACCTTATCCCCGATGTCAGAATATTAGACTCAGCGAGTCGGATCCTTCTCGAGCGGTACCTTTAAGAGATTGACCCCAAGTCAAGATTTTCTCTTTACATACTTCCTCAAGAAAAAAACAAAGAGATCTTGCCTGGTCAAGCGGGGCAAGTCTTTCTTTTGAACTTTTCGCCGGCCAGACGCCAAGAAGGTTTTAATCTCTTCGTTCTTGCGAAGATCGAATTCGACCGTCGAGCATATTTCGTGTGCGTGGTCATATCCCAGGCCGGCGTCGCGCATGAGACGGCGCTCCAGGTATTCATGAGTCAGGATGTAAGGCCTTTCCCGGCGATCCACGCCGTCTTCGATCCAGATTTCTCCCTTCGGCACCCAGGGATACACGTAACCGTGACCCCCTTCGGTATAGTCTGTCTTGTAATAGCTGCGAACCAGATTGCCATCGACAATCCACGCGTCGACCGGTCCTTTCGGATCTGGAATAGTCAGATAGGGCTCCAGGTAGATCTCCTTGGGAACTTGCTTGTGCGGTTTGCCGTCGCGGAATTCCACGCCATTGAGTTTTTCGCGCAAAAGCCGCTCCACGTTGAGGCCCTCGTCATAGGCCTTGTCTGGCTTAACCCCATCGGCCTGGAGCATGAGCTGCGTTAGAGCGTCCGCGATGAAAAAGACCCCTTCCTTAGGTGCGAGCTTCTGTGAAATCCAGATTTCTCCTTTTGGGATCAAATCGGAAAAATCATCCTGGGTGGCGAAATTGCCGAACTCTTCGTCGGGCTGGGCGACGTTGCGCACAGCCAGCCCGTTGACCGCATAAACGGTGTAGTCGGCATGGCGAAGCACGAGCTGTTTGTGAAGCTTTGGACTGAAGTGATTGCTCGGCATTGCGACCTCGATGACACAGCGGGCTACAAGCTTTGGAGCAAACTTCATACCAATGTCAGCGCCTCACTGCCGACTGGGTTTCCGAATCAGTCAACAACCGCTTTACGAAGTGGGCAACACAGCCGGACGGGGCCCAGCGGAAAGGCATTGCCGATCTGAGCGATTTCTGGCTCAGTCAGCTGCAGGTCCCCGGCGTTCGCGTTCTCCCGTGCGTGTTCGGAATTAGCGGCCTTGGGAATAGCGAATAAAGAGGGCCGACGCACCAGGAAGCGCAGGGCCACTTGACGAGGAGTCGCTCCGTGGGCGGCGGCGATTTCCTGTAGGACACGGCCTTCCTTGGTGTGTGGACTTGGAAAGGCGCCCTGGGCGAACGGACTGAAGACGACCACCGCGACATCGTGTTGCTCGCACCAGGGAACGACAGCATGTTCAATCGCGCGTTTCTGCAAATGATAGAGAACCTGGTTGCAGACAAAGCCATCGGCACCGGCGACCTTCCACGCCTCTTCGAGATCTGACACGTCAAAGTTGCTTACGCCCCAAGATAGGATCCTCCCGGCTTCCTGAAGCTTATTGAAAGCGGCAATCGTTTCCTCAAGGGGATGCTGGCCGCGCCAGTGCAACAAATAGCAGTCCAGCCGGTCCGTCCTCAGGCGCCTAAGCGATCGTTGACAAGCCGACAGCGTACCCGCCCGCGAGGCGTTTTCGGGAAGAACCTTGGAGACCAGAAACACTTCGTCGCGTCGCCCGGCGATCGCTTCGCCGACAATCAGCTCGGCGTCGCCGTACATCTCAGCGGTGTCGATATGGTTCATACCCAGATCGAGACCCTGGCGCAAGGCCGCAATCGCGGCCGCCCGGTCGCCGCTGTCGATAGACCAAGTTCCCTGGCCGATCACCGATACTTGACCCTTCAAATTGCCAAATTGACGCGATTCCATGCATATGCTCCGCGAAATAGCCAAGCAATGATAAGCAGCCGCATTCCGCTCGTGGCTAAATGATCCTTAATATCGTATCAGCCGGGATTGGGCTGAGCCGAGGTTGCCCCGCCCCGCCAAATATGTTAGGTTTCCGATGACTCTCCTACCGACGGATGTGCCCCCATTGATAATTCGGAAAGGAACCTTCCTTGCTGAAGATACAACGAGGTATCTCCGCGCGCAATTGTCAAGGAATGACAAGGCGTGCCGCTCTCAAAGCGGGTTTCATGGGTCTTCTTGGCTTATCGCTGCCCGATATCCTGCGGGCGCGCGCCGAAAATTCTTCTATCCGGAAGAATAAATCCGTGATTCTTCTCTGGCTTGACGGCGGGCCCAGTCAACTCGAAACCTATGATCCCAAACCTGACGCTCCGGCCGAATACCGTGGGCCGTATGGCGTCATCAATACCAACGTCCCCGGCATTCGTATCTCGGAATTGCTGCCCCAGCACGCCAAACACGCCGACAAGATGCTCTTCGTCCGTTCGTTGCATCATGGCTCGGGCGATCATTTCGCCGGGGCTCACTGCATGCTCACGGGCCGCATGGGCTCCACTGCCGTCAACCAAGCGCAACAATCCCCTTCGGTCGGGTCCTACGTCGCCAAGGTGCTCGGGCCCAACGCACCCGGCCTGCCGGCCTATGTCGGCCTCCCTTCTGCCGAGAGCGTGTTTCTTTTCCCCGGCTACCAAGGTTCGGCTTATTTGGGATCCGCCTACAATCCCTTCGATGTCGACCGGGAAAACAAGTATTTGCCCGCCAACAGCACGGTTGAAATACACAAGCCGAAGTGCCTGGAAAACCTGGCGCCGCGCGATTCGGGCAACTTGGAAAGCCGTCTCGACCTCCTGAGCCGGTTTGATACCTTGCGCCGTGATCTTGACGCCACCGGCACGATGGACTCGATGGACCGCTACCAGCAAGAGGCGGTCTCCATCATCTTGGGCGGCAAAGCGCGCGAAGCTTTTGATCTCGACCGGGAAGACCCGCGCGTGGCCGATCGCTACGGCAAGAGCCCTTGGGGCCGATACACTTTGATGGCAAGACGGCTAGTGGAAGCCGGCGTCACGTTTGTCACGGTCGATATGCCCCACTGGGACGATCATTCCGACATCAAGGAAGGCCACGGCTACAAGCTGCCCGTCTTAGACCGGGCCGTAGGCGCGCTCATGCAGGATTTGAAGGATCGCGATTTGCTAAACGATGTCCTCGTCGTCGTCATGGGTGAATTCGGCCGGAGCCCGCGTCTGAACACCGGCCAACCCGGCAATTCCGGCCCCGGCCGCGATCACTGGGGCACCGCCATCTCCGCCCTTCTCGCCGGCGGCGGCTTGCCCGGCGGCCAGGTCATCGGCGCGACCAACGCCAAATCGGAATATCCGGTCGATCGACCCATCAAACCCGCCGACCTCTTAGCCACGGTCTATCACGTCCTCGGCATGGATCCAACACAGACCCTTAAGGATCACTCCGGCCGCCCCATACCGATTCTTGATGAAGGCAAACCCCTGGCCGAAGCGCTGTAGCTGCCCAGCCTTGCCGTCCAATTCAACCGATCCCGGTCACCCAGCATCTGGAATTTGCCAACTCAATCCAAGGCGGCCAAGCTGTTGGCATCCTTGGTCCGACGCTGGCCACCTTGGAATCAAAGCCCCTCAAAAGCGCCAAGTGAGCGCATGGGTTTACAGGTGTAAACCCTGTGGCGCAGTGTTGGGGGACCAGAGGGTGGGTCACTTGGGCCAGAGGGTCAGAAGTGATCTTGCCAAAAATACGTTGCATTGCATGCGCCCCCACCCGCGCGGCGCCGCGCCGTTGAGCGTCCATGAGAGTCTTTGGACGTCAATGAGCAAAAAGCCGAGTGCTGGCCTGCATTCAAGAAGGTTTCTGCCGAACTTGCGTTGAGCGCCACGCCCACGGCTTTGCGCGGACATGCCTGCCCGAACCGTTTCCAAAGGCAACGAACATCCGTACCAAGCATTACGGTTTTGATTGAGCGGGACAGTCTGGTAAATTGATATCCACGGCGCAGGCTTTCCTCGCGGAGATTCCTAGATGCGCACTCAAAACACAAACGATCTGACTGAGCGAGCCGAGCAAATTTATGCGGAGCGCTATCAAGCGCAATTGGAGAAATCCCATCGCGATTATTTCGTGGCCATCGAGCCGGATTCGGGGGAGTTTTTTCTCGGTCAGACCATGAGCGAAGCAGCGTCGGCATCGCGCAAAGCGCATCCCAACCGCCGGGCCTTCATATTGCGCGTCGGACATCGGACGGCAGTGCACCTCGGGGCCTGCATGTCATGACGGGTTTGATCGACAGCGCAGGGCGTGCTCTTCTGGCCGTTCAGCTACGGCAACCGGGTTCTGAAATCGATTACCAATTGGATGCCTGGATAGATACCGGTTTCACCGGCGAGCTAGTCGTCCCTGAGCAACTAGCGATTTCGCTCGGCCTACCACCCGGACTAGCCGTCCGAGCTACTCTTGCAGATGGCACAGAGGTGGTCTTGGACACTTATGCTTGCCGACTCGAATGGTTTGGGGCTACTCTGTGGTGCCCGTCCGGCAAAAGCCGCTCGGTTGATGCGGATGCCCATTTCGCGAACCGGCCAGCGTGGCGATATATATTCTCGGAGTACTTTTTGCAAAAGGAGACATGCAATGGAGATTGTTTTGCGAAACGGACCACACGACGGCGCCTTAATGACGGTAGTCGATGAGTGCCGAAGGTACTCGCAAAGCCGTCAAGACGGAGGAAGGGCGACTTACGATATAACAGGTGAAGCCGACCACCATGGCCGACTGATCTTCAAGTACAACGAAAAAGTATCTCGAAATGGTAGAACCGACTAGCACATTGCTTATGCGCAAAGAATAAACACGGGACGATAGGGAGGGCTTGAGACGCCTAGGGAAAACAGGACAGAGTGCCGGTAGCTCATTGCAAGCGGTATTCCAATCGCAGCAAGACCTTGTTTGTTTTTCTTTGCGAAATCCTGGCGGTGAAAGTACTATCCATCTATAGGTAAAGAAGAAACGGCCTAATCGATCGTTCCGTCTGGGCGTCAAATGCATCAGAAACTTCCGAGCGAAATAAACCAATGGCCGCAATTTCAAGGCAGCCCACTCGACAAACTCGGTTTGCGAGAAAGGGCCCTGGCCTTTGCACCGGCTTTTCTCAAAGCGAACGAGCAAATCTGGGACGGCCTAAGAACCAAGATGTTTTCGCTTTTTCCGGCTAGTATCGACTTAAGCCAAGGGCGGTTCGAATGCCTAATTGGTAATCTTCATTATGTTGATAGACTTGCCTTCGATATACTTGGCGGTGATCCAAAGCGAAATTGGTTCTTTGACCCCCTCATCAAGGAGTCGATTGAAAGGATTGGAGCATGTTACCCTGATGATTCAGCGGCTCAGGTTGTCAGTGACGTGGTTTGCGGTCTTCTTAAGAAGCGGAGTAAGGAGTATGCAACTTTGGATCGTTGCCCAATGCCGAATGAGCACGGCGGCTACGCCATAAGTCACAGCTTTTCGTACAAGCTATCAGAATACGTCATAGGAACCGGCAATGTCGATATCTGTCTATACTTTGAAGCTTCATGGATCGATTTCTTTGTCAATGGATTCAAGATTTACCAACTCTTAAAATAGACGAAGTCTTTATCCTTTCCGCTCTATTGAATAATACTCTCTGGCTCAACATTCTTTCCGGTAACCAATTGCTGCCCTTTGTTCAAAATTCCGTTCGGTTCTGTGATTGGCATTATCCCGAGCCGGTCGCGGATAATAGACTTTTCTGTCAATTAGTAGCGAAGGCGACGCGCTCAATTTAATACCTTAATACCTGACTGGTTTCCAGTAGATGACGGAGAAAACAAGAGATGGCATCGAATGGGTGGCAGCCTGTCATGAGGCTGGCCATGCCGTCGGCGCCGTCCTATTAGATATGCCGTTTCTAGCAGTGGCCATCGAAACCGACGGGAGCGGAAACGGTGGCATGGAGTCCATAACCTGTAAGCAAATTCGCGAGCAAGGGTTGTGGCGTCTCTGCGCCATCGTAGCGGAACTGGGGCCAGCAGTGGAGAGTTCGCTATTTCATGCTAAGAACTCGGGCTGTTGGTCGGACGATCGCGCAATTGTATCCCAAGCTGCCAAGGAATGCTTTGCTGGCCAAAAGGCCAATAGACGGGCCTTCAAGCGTGCCATTGCAGATCATGCGCAGAAGATCATCCAAACGCCCGGTTTCATCGATGCGGTGAATGCCGTTGCCCGAGAACTTATTAGATCAAGGCGATTGGACAGGGGCGAAGTAGTTGCCATCGTCCACGAGACTTTTCCCCAAATCGACCCAGCCATTAGAAGCTTGCGCACCGCACTTTTTGGTCCTAGACTTACGCACTGGGGGACTCGGCAGACCCTCTAATCCTGCCTCCCCCTACATCGCCACGGCCCGAATAAAAATGCCAACCATCGGCCCGCCCACGCAATTAATACAAGGCATAGGTTCTCCGAGTCGTCATTTCCGCCGTGCTGGCGCGGTATGATGTGCTCGACGTGGAATGTGAAGAAATCGAAATCGTCCTGGTGGACCAGACAATACTCGCACCGCTGCCCTGCCTCCGCCAAACGAACGCCCGAGTTTCGGCATCGACCATCAGGCGCCCGCCGACTGGGCCAGCCGTTGCCGGGCCTTGGACTTGAGAAGGGCTACGAACGTTCCGAAGGAAACGAGACTTGCGTATTCCGCTTGTTCGGCTGGGGTGAGCGTTCCTTCGTTGCACCTTTCTGCGAGGTCGTCAACCAGCGCTTGAAGTTGGCGGTCGGCGCGAAGCTTGAGAAGGCGATTCGCTGACTCTTCGGTCAAGCATTGGCTAAGAGGATCCACGAGCCGGTCTAAAACCTGCGATGGCGATTTTGATTTCATGGCGTGATTATACCCATTAAAGTTGCGGACAACTACGTCGCCGGACTGGGTTGCACGCCAGGTGGGATACCTGGAAATCCGGCGTCCGCCCGAATTATTTTTTCAGGACCTCAACCTTTGTAGGAAATCACAGCCTGCTGGTTGGTTGGCGGCAGCGCGAGGAATTCATTGCGCCGAAATCCAGCCTTGCTGAAAATGTCCTGGTATTCCGCAAACGTGTAGGCGTCGCCGTGGGCGGTCGTAGCCAGCATCACCAGGGCAAAGCCGGCCGTTGCCGGCGGCGTCACCCGATCCGGCTCCGGAATGAATTCGAGGGTTAACGCGCGGCCGCCTGATTTCAGGGCCGCGAAAGCCTTCCGCGCTAATTGCTCACAGGTCGGCACATCGAAATGATGGAAAAAGTTGGTCAGCAGCACCAAATCGTACGGCCCGCCCCAAGCCACCTCGAAAGCACTTCCCGGGAGCAAGGCATAGCGCTCGCCCACCCCGGACCGCCGCGCATTTTCCTGAGCGACCGCGAGCACGCTGGCCCAGTCCAGAGCCGTGACGTGGGTTTTGGGGTAGCGCTGGGCAATGGTAATGCCGAACAAGCCATGCCCTGCCGCGACATCCAGCACGCGCAACGGTTGTTCGGCGTCTCCTCCTACCAACCCTGCCAGCAACTGGGCCGGCATGTACATGAGCGGCGCCATGGCATGAGCGAATTCCACCCAGAGCGGGTTCTCCGGAGAGACCGTGCCCTCCTCTGAGACAGCTGTGCCCCCTTGGCGTACGGCCTCCGTTAACTGGCGAAAGCATTCCTTCAATCCCGGCGCCAGCATGAAGCCCACCGCGCCGCCCAGGTAGGCCGGTGATTGGCGATCGAGAAAGATCTTCGAGTCGGCCGTCAATTCGTAGCGGTCACCCTGTTTCTGAATGAAGCCGCAAATCGTCAGGTAGTCAGCCAGTATGCGAATGCCCCGAGTCGAAGCCCGGCAGGCATTCGCTATTGCACTTGCGGTCGTGTGCCCGGCCGCGATCTGGGAGAACAGGTCCAATTCCAGAGCTGCTCGAAGGGCATCCGTACGCTGGTAGGCGCCGATTGTGTCAAAAAATAGGGCGGGAGACGCCTGACTAGTCATGGATAAATCCTGTTGAGTTGTTGGCATGGAAGCGACCCGGCCGTCCGCTGGCGGATCAGAATCATCCTATGCTCCTGGTTCCGGTACGGCGCTCCTTGATTGGCTGCAGTGCGACTCGGGGTCCTTTAGCTGTCCCAGCGCGCCTCAACATTGTTGGATAACAACCCGAACCACCAACTTCCACAGCGTAGCCAGCCGTTGCGCCGGTTTCCGGCGGCATCTTCCACGACCACCTGGTAAACCGTCTGGCCTCGGGTCGAGGTCCAGAAAAAGGGCCCTTTGAAAAAGGACCGGTATTGCCGCCTTATGATGCGGTAGCCATTTTCCCTGGCCCATTGATCCACCAACGAATTGGACCGGCTGAAATGCCAGAATAGCAAGAGGACGGCTACTACAGCGCCGAGGCCGATAAAGAAGACGCTTTCCAACGTCGTGCTCCTCCCAATCATTTTCCGGAACAGACTTCGTTAAGCCCAAGAATTACCCGAGCTGGCCAGGAGTCGGCCGGAGGGGTGGCCGGGGTTGAGGTACTCCGAAACCCCGGGATCGTGAGGCGCCCCCACTCACTGGGCCAGCCTTTGCCGTGCCTTGGACTTGAGAAGGGCTACGAACGTTCCGAAGGAAACGAGGCTCGCGTATTCCGCTTGTTCGGCTGGAGTGAGCGTTCCTTCGTTGCACCTTTCTGTGAGGTGGTCAACCAGCACTTGAAGTTGGCGGTCGGCGCGAAGCTTGAGAAGGCGTTTCGCGGACTCTTCGGTCAAGCATTGGCCGAGAAGATCCACGAGCCGATCTAATACCTGCGATGGCGATTTTGATTTCATGGCGTTGATTATACCCATGAAAGGTTGGGACAACTACCTCCCCGGGCTGGGTTGCCCGCAAGCTGCGCTGACTACAAAACCTTAACTCGGTTTCCATCCTGCCTATGAAGCCGCATCCGTCGCCGGAGCTTCCTTGCCACGGTAACGGGTATCTAACCGAGTCGCCCGCGTGATATACTTCTCAACCTAAGGCGGCGAATGGTGTGCCCGTAGCTATAGGAGTCTGTCTGCATGCTCACAGCCTCATCGCGGCTTGGGCCTTATGAGGTTATCGCGCCGCTCGGCGCCGGCGGCATGGGAGAGGTTTATCGGGCCCGCGATACTCGCCTGGGGCGTGATGTTGCCATAAAAGTTCTCCCGGAATTGTATGCCGGTAATCCCGACCGGCAGGCCCGCTTCGAGCGCGAAGCCAAGGCGGTGGCCGCGCTTTCCCATCCCAACATCCTCGCCATTCACGACTATGGCACGGACGGAAACGTCACGTATGCCGTCATGGAACTCTTGGAAGGCCAGACGCTCCGCGGCCGCCTGGCCAAGGGGACGGTGCCCTGGCGCGAGGCGGTCGAGATCGGGGCTGCCATTGCGGAAGGGCTCGCCGCGGCCCATGCCAAGGGCATTATTCACCGCGATCTCAAACCGGAAAATCTCTTTCTAACCGCCGACGGGCGCGTGAAGATTCTCGATTTCGGCCTTGCGCGCATGACGCCGATTCCGAACGCCCAATTGGATACGAGTCCTTATGTTGCCGACGGAACGGACGCCGGCGCCGTGATGGGCACGGTAGGCTACATTTCTCCGGAACAGGTGCGCGGCGAGCGGGCCGACGTCCGCAGCGACCTCTTTTCCTTCGGCTGCGTTTTGTACGAGATGGTGACCGGCAAGCGAGCCTTCGTGCGCAAGACTGCTGCCGAAACCATGACGGCGATCCTGCACGACGAACCGCCTGAGCTGGCGGATTCAGACCCCCAGATTCCCGCCGCGCTGAGCCGACTCATTCATCACTGCCTGGCGAAAAACCCGAACCAGCGGGTCCAGTCGGCCCGTGATCTGGCGCTTAGCTTGCGGTCGACAGCGAGTGATCCTGGCCTGCACCGTCCTCCCTCGGCCAACCGTCGGTTTTCCTTCATCATCGGCATGGTTGCCGCTTCGTTGCTGATCGGAGGGATCGGCACAGCGGCATACTTGCTGACTCAAAACGGTAACCGATCCGAAATCGGCAATCCACCGGAAGAGACCAAAGCCATCGAAGCGGTCGCGGTCCTGCCTTTCGAGAACGTCGGCGATGATCCTAAGACGGAACACCTCGGCGAAGGCATCCCGGACACGATAATCCACGGCCTGTCCCGCCTGCGTCTGCGCGATTTGAAGGTGCAATCACTCACTGCCGTCGGCCGGTATAAAGGGCGGAAGCCGGACCTTGGGGAAATCCGGCGCGACCTGAGCGTTGGGGCGGTCGTCGTAGGTCGCCTGCAACAGCGGGAGGACAGCCTTTCCGTCAGCGTTTCGCTTATCGACGTGCGCGACGGCAGCGAGCTCTGGGGCAAACAGTATGATGGGAAGTTGAATGACATCCTGGCATTACAGGACGAAATTGCCAAGGATATCGCCGCCAACCTGCGGCTGCACTTGACCGGGGAAGAGGAGCGACGCCTGACCAAGCGCGACACGGAAAAACCCGAAGCCTATCAGCTCTACCTTCAGGGCCGCTATTTTTGGAACAAGAGAACCGCGGAGGGCATGAAGAAAGGGATCGACTACTTTCGGCGAGCGATTGAGATAGACCGGACCTACGCTCTCGCCTATGCGGGGTTGGCCGATTCATACTATTTGCTCGCACTTTACGGATTTGTGCCGCCCAGAGAGGCGATGCCCCAAGCCAAGGAATCGGCCCTGAAAGCGTTGGAGATAGATGACAAGCTTCCGGAAGCGCACGCCACACTGGGAGCTATTAGCCACCGGTACGATTGGAATTGGGCAGAGGCCGAGCGAAGGTATAAACGAGCCATCGAGCTGAATCCCAACTACTCGACGGCTCACTTCTGGTATGCCATCTATCTGGCCGAAAGGAAGCGGTTCGATTCCGCCAAGGCTGAGAGCCAGCGCGCCCAGGAGCTTGATCCGCTTTCGCCTATGGCCAGTACGATGCTGGGCTGGTCATTTTACATCGCGCGCCAGTATGACCCGTCAATCGAACAATATAAAAAGGCGCTCGAGATCGACCCCTATTTCTGGGTAGCGCACCACTACCTAGCGAGAGCTTATTTTCAGAAGCGGATGTACGAGGAAGCCATCGCCGAACTTCAAAAAGCCAATACTTTGTCTCCAAGCACGCCGTGGGTCATAGCGGAGCTCGGATACGCCCAGGCGGTATCAGGCAACAGAAAAGAAGCCCAGGCAGCTCTTGACGATTTGAACAACCTTGCAAAAGGACGATATGTCCCGGCCTTCCTGTTTGCACTCGTCTATTCAGGCCTTGGGGAGAAAGATCGAGCGTTCGCATGGATGGAAAAGGCGTATGAGAATCGGTGTTTAGTCTTCGCGTTCCTCGAAATCGAACCAATGCTCGACGGCCTGCGCTCGGATCCGCGGGTTAAGCAGCTGATGAGCCGCGTGGGCCTTGTCGACAAAGCCGGGGACAGAGATTAAGGCATTTAATCGGTTGCTCCGACGCCTCTTTGCAGTTAGCTTTAGGCTCATCTCATAGTTGGTTATTCCTCATCACAGTGTTAGGGGCCGAACCATGCCATTGCGCCGCCTTGCCTATTTGGCTGTTTTGCTTGGGACTGCGGCCCTTCCGCCTTTCTTGGCAGCGCAGCCGGATTCTTCGAGCAAAGAATCCCGGGATAAGACGCTGGCGGAGATCAAAGCCGCCTACACGAAATATGAATACCGCATCCCCATGCGCGACGGCCAACGGCTCTTCACTTCCGTCTACGTGCCCAAGGATCAGAGCCAGAAGTATCCCATCCTGCTATCGCGCACGCCGTACACAGTGCGGCCTTACGGGGCCGATCAGTATCGGGATAATCTGGGCCCATCGCCGCTATTCGCCAAGTCGGGTTATATCTTCGTCTACCAAGATGTGCGGGGCCGCTGGATGTCGGAAGGGGAATTCGTCAACATGCGGCCGCACAACGCTCATAAAGAGGGTTCAACCCAGATCGATGAAAGCAGCGACACGTTTGACACCATCGAATGGCTGGTCAAGCATTTGGAGAATAACAACGGCAAGGTCGGCATGTGGGGCATTTCCTACCCGGGTTTTTACACGGCGGCCGGCATGATCGACGCTCACCCGGCACTCAAAGCGGCGTCGCCCCAGGCGCCGGTGACGGATTGGTTCATCGGCGACGATTGGCACCACAATGGCGCCCTCTTTTTGCCGCACATGTTTAATTTCATGGCCGGCTTCGACCGCCCACGGCCTCAGCCGACTAAGAAGGCTTCCGAGCGCTTCGAGCATGGCACGCCGGACGGCTACGATTTCTTTCTCCAGCTTGGACCGCTCAGCGAAGCGGGTAAGCGCTATTTCAAGGGAGAAACGGCGTTTTTTGACGAAGCCATCAAGCACGAAACCTACGATGATTTTTGGAAGACCCGCAACCTGCGCCCGCATTTGAAGGACATCAAACCCGACGTCATGACCGTGGGAGGCTGGTTTGACGCGGAGAACCTTTTCGGGGCCCTGGAGGTGTTCAAGAACGTCAAGAAGAACTCGTCAAAGACCAACAACTTCCTCGTGATGGGACCGTGGGTCCATGGCGGCTGGAGCCGGGGCGACGGCGCCAAGCTCGGCGACGTTCCCTTTAACGCCAAAACCTCGGAATTCTATCGCGAACACATTGAATTCCCATTCTTTGAACGCCGCCTTAAAGACAAAGCTTCGCAGGACGTGCAGCCCGAAGCGTGGGTCTTCGAAACGGGCGCCAATGTATGGCGCAAGCATGAGCAATGGCCGCCATCGAAAGCGAAAGCCAAGTCCCTTTACTTCCAAGCCGGCGGCAAACTTGGCGAAGACTTGCCGCCCGAGGCAAACCCGCAAAACGGCCACGACGAGTACGTGAGCGATCCTTCCAAGCCTGTACCCTTTATCGACGCCACCTCGATCGGCATGGCCGCCGAGTACATGACTGCCGACCAGCGCTTCGCCGGCCGGCGACCGGACGTGTTAATCTTCACGACAGATGCGCTCGAAGAAGACCTTACCATTGCCGGACCCATCAAAGCCGATCTCTTCGTTTCCACGACGGGAACCGACTCGGACTGGATCGTCAAGGTGATCGACGTCTATCCCAATGATTATCCCGATCCGGATCCGAATCCCACGGGAGTGAAGATGGGCGGTTATCAGCAACTTGTGCGGGGCGACGTTTTCCGCGGCAAGTTCCGCAACAGTTTCGAAAAGCCGGAGGCGTTCACACCCGGCAAGCCGACGCCGGTCAAGTTTACTATGGCAGACGTCTACCACACGTTCCGCAGCGGCCACCGGCTCATGGTGCAGGTTCAGTCAACCTGGTTTCCACTGGTAAACCGCAATCCCCAGACATTTGTGGATATTTTCAATGCGAAGGATTCCGACTACCGCAAAGCGACGCAGCGCGTGTACCGCTCGCGCGAACTGCCGTCGCGCGTGACCGTGCTTGCTCTGCCTTGATCTGTAATGGATGTTCAGCGCGCCGTCACACGCCTGCCCCGGCCGGCTTGGACATTGACTTGGTTTCATTGCCCGGCTCGCCTGGGACATTGACCGCATCATCGCCGAGCGTATCTTCGACGTAGAGCATTTTCAGGAGCACCATGGCCGCCACGGTCAGCGGAGCGGCCACAAACAGGCCCAAGATGCCGAACATCTCCCACATCAATACTTGGGCCACTAGAGTTAAGGCGGGCGGGAGGTGAACCGACTGCCTTTGGATTAAAGGCAAAAGGATGTAGCCCTCCAGCAGGTGCAAAAAAAGGTACAAGGCTAGCGTGTACAGGAGGCATTCGGGACCATTGAGTAGCGCAATCAAGGCGGCCGGCACAGCGGATATCCACGGCCCGACATAGGGAATCAGCTCCAGAACACCGGCCAGCACCGCAAGCGTCAGTGCTAGCGGGACCCCAATCAGCATCAGCCCCGCCCAGGTTGTCAGCCCGAGAATTATCATGAGAAGCATCTGACCGACCAGCCAATGCCGTAGATTGAAGGCAATCGCGTCGACAGACTCATTAGCGCGCAGACGGTGGCGTGGAGGGACTAGGTAAAGGAGGCCCTCTTTGTAGAGGTCAGGTTCAGCGGCTCCGAAAATACCGACGATGAGGATAACGATGCCGGCTTCCAGAAAGGCTGCCATCCAGGAGACGAAACCCGTTACCTGAGTAAACGGGCTAACCTCGCTAAGGCTGGTTGCCGCGCTGGGGGCATTCTCGACGAGATATTGCCCCCAAGTGTATTGCATCAGGTAACTCTTGATCTCCTGCAACGACTGGGGAAGCGTCTTGATTAGTTCGCCAATTTGAAAAGCCAGCCGATTCCAAAGCAAGTATCCCAGTCCGCCGCTAATCAGAAATAGCGCTAGGACCACCACGGTCAAGGACCATCGATAGGAAAGAGGCGTATGCTTGCTCAGCCAATCGCTAAGCGCCGCCAGAAAAACGGCAAAGAGAACGCCGGCAAACGCCTGAAGCAAAACATGAGCCCCGCGCCATAGGAAATACGCGACCGACAGGATGAGCACGGTGATGAGAACGGCTACCACCACGCGGCGGGCGAAACCGGTCATCTCCGCTTTTGGGGAAAGCGACCTGGTTTCACGAGGGGCCCCAAGTGGTGCAAAGCTGGTGGCCGATTGAAGTCGATCGAGCGGCGGTTGATTATCCATTTACGGCTCACTTCTCTTGCAGGAAAGCCGTTCATTCCTTTAGCCGGCATTGAGGGCACGGATTGCTGCGTCGCCGGGCAACGATGTAGCAAGAGTGGTGCCGGATGGAACGGAAGATTGGGAATCGTCTTGGATTTGAAGCAAAGAGGCAGTTGCCCAAGGCGCAGGCCGGAGCCCGCGACGAGGCTCCCCAACAGCCGCCAAGCTGCCCCATCAATTATTCGACGAAATGCAATTGCGGAAATGAGGCGGTTCTCTCTATTTCAGTTTGGCGCTATTGCAACCATTCGGCCGGGACCGGTTCTTTGATGTGCTCACCGTTGGCGAAAACGCGAACCTCCATGAGCTTTTCGCCATCGCCTTCTTTGACCTTCAGAAAGCGGACGCCCTTGGCGTCTTTCTTTTTGTGCTTTGCGGGAATTGCTTTCCATTGTTCCTTGGACAACTGAGGTGCGGCCACGGTCACTTCTCCGGGTATTAATGAGGATCGAATCCTATGTTCTTCCGCTTCTCAATAGTCAATTTATGAAGCTGAGCATCTTTGGCTTCTTCTAGTGAAGAATCTTCCGGATTTTGTGGCGAGACTATTCCGCTCTTCCGGTAAAGAGACTTTCCATGACCTCGCCTCTATTGAGTTGCACAGGGCGGTTTTCCCGATCGCGCAACTCCATGGCAGGTTCGACGCCCAAGACGTGATAAACGGTCGCTCCAATATCATCGGGCGAATAGGGCCTCGTGAGAGGGTCCGAGCCGATCTTGTCGGATCGGCCAATTACCTGCCCGCCGCGCACTCCCGCGCCGGCAAAGACGCCGAAGAAGCAACGAGACCAATGGTCGCGGCCGGCCTTCCCCGCGCCGGCGCCACCGGCCACGCCTTTGCCTACACGCGGCGTCCGGCCGAATTCGCCCAGCATCATCACCAACGTCTCTTCGAGCAGCCCCGATCCTTCCAGATCGTCCAGGAGCGCGGCAGCGCCTTGATCGAGCGGTGGAAGAAGCCGGTTCTTCATCTTCTTAAAGTTGTCGTCATGCGTATCCCAGTTTTGCACCCGGCCCATGTTCGCCTGGACCACGGGCACGCCGGCTTCTACCAAGCGCCGCGCCAGCAGCAACGATTGGCCGAAGGCGTTCCGGCCGTAGCGGTCCCTGAGCGCGGGGGATTCCCGATCAATCTCAAAAGCGCGGGCCACCCGGCTCGAAGTCAGCATGGCAAAGGCTTGCTGCTGTTGATCGGACAATTGTTTGGAGGCGGCCAGGTCGGCAAGCCGTTCTTGTTGGCGGTCTATCCCTTGCAAAAGCGCGTGGCGGTTCTGGATGCGATCGACTTCGATTCCCGGGGCCAGGCGCAAATTATCAATGCGAAAATCGGGCTTATTGGGATCGTGGGAAATCTGCCAGGGGTCGTTTTTGGGGCCGAGGAATCCCGCGTGCTGGCCCGGCCAGACAAGCGGGCCTTCCATCAGAAACGTGGGCAAGTTGACGCCGGCGGGAATGCCGTCGTGCCTGGGCCGTAGATGGTTAACGGTTGAAGAGTAGGAAGGCCAATCGTCGCGCGAGGCAACCTTGTCAAAAAAAGCGCCGGGCTGAGGATGCCCCGTTAAGACATGATGGGTGGCCACGAGATGGTTGGTCTCACGGTGCGCCAGCGACCGGACGACGGCGTATTTGTCGGCGCGTTGGGCCAGGCGGGGCAGATGCTCACAGACCTGGAGTCCCGCAACTGGCGTGGCAATGGGCTGGAATTCCCCCCGGATCTCAACCGGCGCATCCGGCTTCATGTCAAACATGTCCACGTGACTGGGCGCGCCGGTGAGGAAGACAAGAAGCACCGACTTCGGCTTCCGAGCCGTTCGCCCTTGCGTCCGGTCCAATTCAGCCGATTGAGCACGCCGGGCCAGCATTGAAGAAAGGCCGATTCCCAGCAAGCCCGAATAGCCGACCTGCAGAAGCTCACGGCGATTTATGCCGATCGCATGACGATGCTCAGAGCCGAAAGGAGTCATAACGTCGCCTCGGATGGGCTTTACTCTAAACCGGTCCTTTTCCATTATCGGGTAATAGGCCGATGGAAGGAATTAGGAATTTGGGATTCAGTTGAGCTTCTTGGCGGGAGCGTCGGCCGTCTTTTTTAGAAACGGCACCGGCTTGAGTTCGAGCTTCTTGATTGCCTGCAAATAGTCGAGCACGTTTTCGGCTTCTTTGCCGCCGACCTGGGCGTGAAAGTGCAGCGTGAAACCGTGTGGGCCTTTCGCGTCGATCAGTTTTGGCTGCAGAGTTAGGAAGGCTTTGACCGCGTCCAGTTGGCCCATCATGGCAGCACAAAAGAGATCGATGCGGGCGCCCTTTTCCAAAAGGTATTCCGTGATGTCCCGGCGGCCCATGTGCGAGGCGCCGCCAAGCCCGGTCTCCCAATCCCCGACGCCCCAGTCCATTGTTGCATTGAGCAAAGCCGGTTCCTTTTCGAGCAATTGTTTTACCTTGGCTAAATCAGAATGCGCGAAGATCACAAAATCCTGAACCAGAAGGCGGTTAATCTGCGGCTTCTTCCACGAGGGCTTGAATTCGGGGGCCGTGTAGTCGCGCTCAAATGCGGCTTCGATGGGCCCGGCAACGGCTTTGGGCGGGTCCGCCCTTGGCTTGTCATCGGCCATCGCCACGTCCGCTGCGCTCGTCAGCACAAACGCCGAAGACAGCGCCGTGAAGGACCGTCGAGAAATTGGATTGGACATTGGTATCATCCCCATGAGTGAGCGTATCTGGTAGCCGAGTCTGCGATTATCGGAACAGCCGATGATTGCCTTATTGTTTTCCTTCACTCCTTCACTTCGTCTTTTCCGCTTTCGGAAGCAGCGCCTGGGTCGGGCTCGCTAAATAGCTTACCAGATCGCGCACTTCTTCCTTGGTTAACTTATCTAAAAGGCCTTCGGGCATCATGGAAACGGGAGATTGCGTTCGCGATTCAATCTCCTTCTTGGGCACTACGATAGCTTCTTTTTCGGTCTGAACGGTAATGGATTGCTCATTCTCGTCTTTTATTATGCCAGTAATTACTCGGCCGCTATTTAACTCGACCAGCGACATTTGATATTCCTTGGCCACGACGGCACTGGGATCGAGAACGTTTTCCAAGAAATAGTCCAGGTTAGCGCGCTGGGATCCCGTCAATTCGGGCCCAATCCGCGCACCTTCATCAAACAGGCGATGGCACGAAGCGCATGTTTTACTGAAGACGACTCTCCCGTTTGAGACATCGGCCGGGCGCAAATAGTCCGGCGTCAGCATGGCCTTATATTTCGCCATCTGGGCCACCTTGTCTTGTGAACTGGAGCGCACGGTTCCCCAGACCTTTGCGACGCGCTCGCTGACCTGTTTGTTCTTTAGCTCGACCATTTGCCGAGCCGCGAAGGCGGACACGTCGGTACGCGGGATCCGGCCCTTTTCGATGGCGTCGAGCAGGGCGAGCGCATAAGCCGGCCGGGAAGCCAGCGTTTGGATGACATCGGCTTTTTCAGACGGCGTGAACGAGGAGTAGTGGTGTAAGAGGAGTGAAGGAATTTTGTCGTCGGTGAAGGCGGCCAAACCTCGAATGGCACTGGCACGCAAGTCTTTGTCGCCCAACAGCTCCTTGAGCAAGGGCAAGAGATCCGGTTTTTGCTTGAAGATCAGGGTCTGGAGGGCTTTTTCCCGCCTGGCGGAGGGCTCGTCTTTGGATTGAATCGTCTTGCGCAGAGTCTGAAGAGCCCGTTCATCATCAAAAAGAACTGCCAGCGTTAGCGCCAAATCGCGCACCTCCTCGGATTGGCTCCCCTCCAGAATCGGGTAGGCCTGGGCCCAGCCTTTGGCAATCGGCACGTCGCGACGGCCCTTCAAAGCCTCCAGAATGCCGGCTAGGATATCGCGTTGCACCTCGTTGCGCCGAATTCGGCCGGCAAGTTCAATAAGCGGATTGACACCGGGCAAGGCGTCGCCGGAGGTCGCCGGCTGAGAAGCGAGCCGGCGCGCGATGTATTGTCGTATGAGCGGGATTTCCGCGTGCGCCAAAAGCGACATGCCCTTTTCCGAGTTCGTGGCGACGAGCGGTTCGACGCCGTACCAGAGCATCAAAGGCAAATTGACGTCCTTAGCATCATCGGAGTTTTTCAGCAACACTTCGGCGATACGCCAGCCCTGTTCCAAAGGCAACCGTTGTAGCGCGGAGGCAAGCGACAAGCGCACCGGCAAGGAGCTCTTGTCACCGGCCAATTTGAGCAATTGACCGACGACTGCTTCCGAAGGATTTCGATCGTCCACGGCCAATTGAACCGCCCAGACGCGCAAGTTTTCCTGTGAATCGCCAAGCAGTTTCACGATCTGCGCATCATCCAGAGCGCCAATGGCAAACAGCGCCCACAAAGCGCGCAGCCGCCGGGTGACATCTTTTTCTTCCTTTAGGATCGCCTTAAGCGAGGCGGGCGTTTCTTTATCAAGCTTGCCCCAATGCGCTCGTTCTTGCAGCAAGCGCCGCGCGTGGCGGACCATCCAATCGTTTTTGTGGCGTTGTAGTTTGACCAAATCCGCGTCGGGCAATAGGGCCGGATTGTCTCGAAAAGGTTTGGTCTGCCCGTGGGTTACCTTGTAAATGCGCCCATTGCTCCGATCGACCTCAACATAATTATGGCACTCGCCGGTATCGCACCAGTCGGTGACAAAGACACCGCCGTCGGGTCCATACTGGAGCGCGATGCCGCGAAACCATTCGTCGTTGGCGAACAAAAAGTCTTTGCCATGACGCGCTACGACGCCCGATCCCTGCTCTTCAATAACGTCTCGATTAATGCGGTTGCCGTGAATGTTGCACATGAACACGTTGTTGCGGTATTCCGCGGGCCAATTATCACCTAGATAAACCATGGCCCCCGAATGCGCGTGGCCGCCGCCTTTATCGCTGTGCTCCCCCTTGCCGCCGCGCGAAGTGGTCCAATCGCCGCCCGCCCAGTGGATGTGATCGGCGCAGCTTTCCATGAGTGCGTAGCAATTGGGGTTGAGATCCTGACCGTACATGCGCTGAAAATGAGCGCCGGGGATGACATGGAAAAGGTGTTTGATCACGCAATTCGTGATGAACATCCGGCCGTAGTCGTCGAAGTCAAGGCCCCAGGGATTGGTGGTGCCGTGTGCAACTGCTTCGAACATTTTCTTGGTGGGATGATAGCGCCAAACGCCGCAGTTCATGCGAACGCGCTTGGCATCGAGCGTTCCGGGCGCGCCGACGCGCGCATTCGACAAAATGCCGTTGCAGCCATAGAGCCAGCCGTCCGGACCCCAGGTCAGGCTGTTGAAGACGTTGTGTTGCGCTTTGAGATCCCAGCCGTCGAGGATTACCTGTGGAGGTCCCGCCGGTTCATCCGTGCCCTCTTTGATCGGGATGAAGATTAAGTTAGGCGTAGAGCAAAGCCAGACGCCGCCGAAGCCGAGCTCGATCCCCGTCAGGTTGGCCCCTTTATTCCAGAAGACGTTGCACGTATCGAAATGGCCGTCGCCATCCTTATCCTCGAAGATCAAGACGCGATCTTTGCCTTCCTTCTTGTCCGTCCATTGGGGATACGACGTGCACTCAACAACCCAGAGCCGGCCGCGATCATCGAATGTGAAAGCGATAGGCTGAACAACGTCCGGCTCTCCGGCAAAGAGCGTGGCCTTAAACCCTTCGGGCAAGGTCATTCTCTTGGGCGCCTCTTGGAGTGGAAGCGGCTTGTCGGCGGCTGCGGAGGGACAGACGGAAAGGAATAAAAGGAGAGCCGAGCTTGCAAACCAGCGTTTCATGCAACGAAACCTTTCGGCGATCAGTGAAAAGGCCCTTACAAATTCCTTGACGCGCAACAGCTATCGTACGGCTTTGCCAGCGACAGAACGATATTATGGCGTCAGTTTGTCGTCGGAGTAAACGAGCTTAAGAAAAAAAGGACTCACGCCTGATTGACGTAAGTCCTTCATGCGAAATAGTGCCGAAGAGAGGACTTGAACCTCCACCCCCGTTACAGGGACCAGGTCCTGAACCTGGCGCGTCTGCCAATTCCGCCACTTCGGCTTTACCCATCCGATCGGGCATCCGACCATGATGCAACTCATCCTATTCGCTCGCAGGATAAGTCGTCAAGATAGCGAGCTGTCATCGAACCGATTGGGCTACCAAAGTAACGAAGGGCACCCGTGAGAGCCTATGGCGCGATTATCTGTCGGCCATGCAAAAGGCCTACGGATTTGGTAATCCGTAGGCCGTCTGCAAAGTTTACATAACAAGGTGGCTTCGCGACGTGGATTCAGCGGTTACTCGCCGCCGGCTCCTCCGCCGCCTAGTTTCCCCCCTACGCCGGGACCTTTGTTACCCGCGCCGGCAGTACCAGGCGGCCCCTGATTCTGGGCGCCTATCATTTTGGCAGCCTCCTTAATTAACTCCTCGTGTTCCAGCGGCGTGGCACTTACGGTGCTCCGCCAATTTTCAGCAAGCTGCTCTAGCTTCATTGGATCGACCTTTTTTCCCGATTCGTCCATTAGCTTGAAGGAACGGGCAAAGATTTCCATCAGCACTTGATCGTCAAACTCCAAGTCGCGCGGAAGCTTCGCGAGCTCCTGATAGTATTGGAGCAAATCGTCCAGGCGATTTTTGGCCAAAAAGTAGCTCAATCCCCAGGCCATGGTTCGGGCTTTTTTGAGCAATGCTTGCTTTTCGGCCGGGGTCTTTCCCTTGGCCGCTTCGCGGAAGAAGCTATCGGTAACCGTGTTCTTCAGCGCTTCAGCGGCAATCTTGGAGCTATTGGAACCAAGGATCTTTAGGCCCCAATCCCGGAAACCTGGAAGATAGGCAGTATTTTCCGACCCCGTCTCGGCCCAGGGCGCTCCTTTAGGCGTGGCAAAAAAGCTAGCCATGCCAAAGTCGATCCACTGGGGAGCCATGACGCCTTGGGACAAGAGGCCCGCGCCAACAATTAACTGGCGGGTCCCTTCGTGGCTGACGGTTGCCCGTTCCCAATCCTCTTCAAGGGCTTTATGCAAAAGGGCGTAGGTCTGATAAGTGGCTGTCGCATCCATGTCCGTTCCGGCGCCGTTTTCCGTCTTTACGGTTGTGCCTTTAAGTAGTTTTCCCCGCGGATACTTTCGGAAAATGTCGTTCGTGCGTTCGTCCAACGCCCTAAAATCGGGATCAACGGGCTTCTGCGAAAAGATAGCAATATTATTGCGAAGGACATAGAATCCATCGCCGACCAAAGAGGGCGAGCCGAAGATTTCCATCTTCCGGTCGAACTCGGAATTGATTAGTGCGACCACGAAACGCTGGTCCGGCACCGGCAGCGTCTTGCCTTGTAAGGCAAACCAGTAATAAAACGACTTCATATTGTTTTCAAGGTGATCCAACAGCGCAGTTACCTCGGGTGATTTATCATTGTCCGCCTTATGAATCAAAATGTAATGAGCGCTCTGGACCATCTTGAAGCGGTCATTGAGTCTGCTCATCCAGGGCTTGGCGTCGTTTTCCTTAGTAACAGGCTTCTCGAGCGCTTCCTTAGCTTTCAAATAGGTTTGAACCGTGGCATTGCTTTTGTCTTTTTTCTCTATGCGATCCATCACTTCGGAGAAATGCGTCACGGATCCGTGCTCCAGAGACCATTTTGCCAGCTTGAGCCAATCCTCCGGCTTCTGAAGCGATTCTTGCTTTTCCATCTTCGATAGCCGCTCTCTGAACTGTTGGTTTATGGTCTTAACATTAATTACCTTGGCGACCGAGAAGTCGGTCAGATCTTTGAGGAAGCAATGTGCGGCTTGCGGGGCCATCAAATTGTGCCGGACTTCCACCCACTTGCCTTGCGTGAAGCGCTGCTGACTGCTGACGGCGACCTCGATAATGGCAACCACATTCAAGGGCGTGCCCGTCAGATCTTCACCCGATCCACCGCCTTTGCCGCCGGGAAATCCTCCCATGCCTGGCATGGTGCCTCCCGCCCCTGGAAAGCCAGCGCCGCCGCGATTGCCGGCGCCTCCGGGAAAGCCGGGAGGACCGCCGCGATTGCCCATGCCCCCCGGAAATCCAGGAGGGGGACCGCCGATCGCTCCGGCTGCGCCTCGATTTGCTCCGCCGGGAATGCCGGGAAGACCGCCGCGATTGCCTCCGGCCCCTGGAAACCCGGGAAGGTTGCCGCCGGGAAATCCCGGGGCGCCCGGTTTAGCGGTTTCCCCATCCTTGGAAAGTCCCAGGTTCGCCACAATAATTAGATATTCCGCTTGAGCCAAACCGAAAGGCACGGCCAAAAGCAACCCTGTAGCCAGCAACCAGCGCATCATTTCTTGAGACCTCCGCAATCAGGAAACTTCCCGGTACTGGACAGGCATCCAATACGTTTATTCATCATCTAAGAACGTCAGACTCTGGGCAACTAGATTCTTTCGCCGGCTGTCCGATTGCCGACTAGAAAACCTGTTCGGTTAACTGTTTCGCCCAGGCTGGGAACGGGCTATAATCCCTCAAGTCCGGCTCCCAATACAAACTATTTTCCGATCGGTATAATTTCCGCGCCGTTCGCCGCGCCTCCAAGACGAGCGAGCCATTAGCAGAGGAGAAAATCACCATGGGATTCAAGCTCGATCGTGTCCATGTCTGGTCTGGCGAGGCTCCCGACAGGGTGGGTGGCGTGGCCGGTCTCTTGGCGACCCTGGCCCAAGCCGGCGCCAATCTGGAATTCATTCTTACCCAGCGCCGCTCCGATAAACCGGGCACGGGCTATATCTTTGTGGCCCCCGTCTCCGGCGCTTCCCAGGTCAAAGCCGCTCGAGCCGTTGGCTTAACAGAGACTTACAACCCCGTAGTCCTTCGCGTCGAGGGGGACAACGAAGCCGGCCTGGGCCACCGGGTTACCCAACAATGGGCCATTGCCGGGATCAGTCTTCAGGGCCTGACCATGTGCGTCCTGGGCAACAAGTTCGTTGGTTACGCGGCTTTCGACACCAACACCGATGCGAACCGAGCGGCCGCCATATTGGGCGACTTGGGAGCGAACAACTAAGGGCGCGGCCCGCGCGGAATTACCGCCGCCGTCCGCCGGTAGGCGATTCACTTCTTTTCCGGCTCACCAGGCTTGTTCGATTTGGTCTTGTCATCGGCCTTTTCCGGGGCCGCGGCATCCTTCGCCTTGACATCGGGCAAACCCTTGAAGAGCGAGGTGGCCGTCTTGGGAGGATGCTCCCCGAGCCACTGCTTTAACTCTCCCGGATTGACCTGCTGATTGTCCTCAATGCCATTGAGCACGGTCAAGCACTGGTCGATGACGGCGACTAAGTCTTTGGAGACGGTGTTTTCTGTGCGAAACTCATTGTAAGCCTCGATCAGGCGGGCCGCATAGTATCTCCAGGGCTCCTTGGCGTCGCGCCCGCCGTTAACCTTATCTTGGTAGCGCGAAGCGAATTCGACGACAAAGGGGGCGAACTGGCTGGCGGCATAATCCGCCTGATAAGCCGGCATGCCCTTGGCTCGCATGCGGGCCAGTCCAACCGCCGCCGCCACTTGCTCCTCGATGCGCGGTTCGGGCAACATGCCTTCCCTTTTGAGCACTTCCAGTAAGCTCAGGGCTACGGGAAGCTTGATCGCTCCCTTTTCATCCACGAGAGCCGGCTTGCGGTAAACGGCAAGCGCTTCAAGCGCTTGCAATCGGACTTTGCGGAACCCGTTCATTTCCTCGGGAGTCAGCGCTTCGGGCAGAGGCGGTTTGCGTTCGACCATAGCGACCAAAGCCTGGATCGCCTTGGCTTCGCGCTCCTTGCCTTTAGCACTGCTGAATACCGTTGGTTTGGGTTGGGAGGCTGCGGCAACGAGCCCTCCCAACCCCTTAAGCGCGTAAAGCTTGACCGCTTCAAATTGATCGTTCTTGGTTGTCTCGTCGATGAGCAAATCGGCGGTATCTTCGACTCCGGCTTCCGCCAGGCGGGCCACCAAGCGCATCGCGTTGATGCGGGCAATGACCTTGGAATTGTTGTCGATCACATCCTTGCAGTACTTGGCCATTTTTTCGCCAAGCATTTGCAGGAAAACATCCGATTTCGCCTTGGTCGCCAGCGCGATGTCTTTCTCGAAATCCCTGTAGACCGTGTCCATGGACCCGGGGAGAGGTTGAATCGACTGGGATTGCGGCCAGGTAACCCGATAGCTGTAAAATTGCGCTCCGATATCGATGGCTTCGGCGTTTTCTTTAGGATCTGCTTTGCCATCCCTTACATCGCCGAAAAGTAATTTCTTCTCTTTGAAACTTGTCTCTAGTTTTGTCCAATTCGCGGGCTGAATCTCCTTAGTTTCCGTCGAGACTTGCTGAGCCGACACTGCGCCCGTGCAACTGGAGATCAATAATAGAGCGAACGTCAAAACCGAAATTGGGAACCGCATGCACCTAGAACTAACCGAGACCATGACTCAACCTCAAACACTGGTATTCAGGGACAATAGGCCTACAAGGTGGCGCTGAAACGCTGAATAGCACACCTTGCCAACCTCTTTGGAGATAGGACCTTATGGGTGAAGGCTATCAGCCGCTACTGAGTCCTGTCAAGCGCGCAACGCCGACCGGATAAAGATAAAACGGCATCTGAAGGGATTTCGTTGGCAAAAAACGACAAAGTGGGGACGGTGCTTGACGAAGAGCCGTCGATACGGGCTTTTATCAACCCTCAGCGCTTCGGTAGCGGGTAATTTTCGCGGGCAGCTACTGCCGAATACAAGCCCCTGCGCTCGGCGGGAGTGAGCGAGCCAAAAGGAGAGGTGCTTTGGGCATCCCGCAGGCTGCGCTGAGCCGGTCGCCTTTGATCCAGACGAAGCCAAACCTCGTGGAGATACCATGAAGGCCGGGGTTGATCGGGTTTTTGCATTTTGGCCAGGGTCAATTCCCCTGCCGCTTGGCACAGCAAGGCTTCCACATTGAGTTTGCCGTTCGTTTCCCCTAGTTCCGTTGACTGGCAGGCAAGATAGAAGAGGCCGGCGCCCCGATGAAAGTGTTCGCCATATTCGTCTTCATCGTTCATGGCCAATTCCATCAAGCGGCTGTGGCCGTGGATCAGTTGACGAAGGGGCAAAGGAGAGAGGTCCTGGGCGTCGCAAATAAATCGGTCGAATTCTTTGCGCGCGTCGGCATCGCGGCTCTGTTTAACCAGATGTTCCGCGTAATGAAGGCGAATCAGCAGTGACTGTAAGGCCTCTTCAGAATCCTTAGCGCGGTCCTTTGTTAGGTCCAGTTCTTGTGGTCCGACAAGGCGTTCCACAACGGTTACGACGCGCTCGGGAGCCGAGCCTAGCTTCAAAAAGGCCGTTTGAACAGTCGCGGGTTGCGTATGAGCCTCGTCCTTGACGTCGCTGGCCCTTACCCCATCTTTAATAGCCGCCGGACTTACGTGGTCCGATTCTTTTTCGCCAAACTGCATGAACGAGTGGCAGCCCAGCATGAAGCAACCCGTGGCAATCAAGGTGTATCGCCAGCGCATCCCGTACCCATCCTGGAGTTCGTTTCTCTGCCGGCAGGGAGGTGCGGGCGCGAAACGCCATGCGGGGATCATTGTTAGTTTGGTTATCGCCCTACACCCTGTAGGGGATTGAATGAAAGAAATGGATTTAAGGCGAGAATAGAGGAACGAGTGCTGAAACGAATTTATTCAGCACCTAGCACTGTATTATTCCGTCTGCATGCTTTCGCTGAGCTTGCCCAGCGC
>JBJMQT010000147.1:0-38449 GCA_045802525.1 Gemmataceae bacterium | reverse complement strand
TTCTTCTCATGGGGATGACCTCCTACATCGCGGCTTCGGCAAATACCACATTTGCCCCTAATCCGCCTATTGAGGCATCCCCCTCTACACTCGTCTATAGCCAACTGTGGTGCACCGCCCGCCCGCCAGAGGGTGATCAATAATTGAACACATGGCGCCGACTTGCGCTTTTTCGTGGTCTTTACATGTCTCTTATTTGAAGGCGGCCAACACGTTGGTCGCCTTCAAATCTAGGCAGAGTCAAAAGTGTAAACCAGTGTGCCAACCTACCCTGGCCTGTGTGCCAAGCTACCGCCGTCAGTGTGCCAGGCTACTACCCCAGTATGCCACCAGAATTGGCACACTGGGGGGGGTACTTAGACGCATGGGGCGTCCTAGACTCCGTTGTGGCACGGTGTCCCAAGCGGCCCCGACGCGCGGTGTTTCCGGACTACCTTAACACGATGTCAAAGTCGTCGTTTTTGCTGTCGACTGTGTAAGTCAGGCCGGTGGTTTTTACGTCGGCGAACGCCGTGGGGATGGGGATGTAGCTCCCGGCCATGATGGCGCCTTCGTATTGCGGAATGTTTTTGCCTTGCCTGGCCCGTTCCACGACATCCTTGGGCGCCAGGCCATAGCTGAACGACGACGGGCCACCCATGCCGATGGGAGGATGATCGCCTTTCTTTAGCGACAGGTTGCTTACCGTAACTTTAACGGTCCCAACCGGCACATTGTTTACAAGGTAAGCGCCGTCTTCGCCGATGACCGCCGAGGCCGGTATGCCGCGGCCGTCGGTCGGGTAAAAGGTCACCAAGCCGCCGGGCACAGGTCGTCCCTGGAATAGGACTTTGCCGGACAACTTGGCTGTCTTAGTGCCGCACCCCGCCGCCAGAGCTGCTGCCAAAAGGCCCAGAAGGAATCCAACGCGGCTTTTGAAAACTCGATTAGCGTTCATTTCTCTGCTCCGATTCCCTGGGTTTTGTCATAAGCGACTTCATGCAGCATCACGGAAAGCGAGACTCAACCGGCGCTCGTTCACGGCTGTTAGGGCCGGACCGAGATCCAATGGAGTCTCGCCAGGGCTTAGATTTTTGAAACCTCGTTGCCTCTTTCCGGCCTGGGCGAGGCCGGTCTCTGTTGTCGGCCCCGCGGATTACCAATCGCTGCCCAAGATTTCGCCGCCGTTGGGCGTGATGGCGGCCCACCAGGTGTCGCCTGTGATCGCCGCGGCTATGCTCCGGACGCTGCCGTCCGCCAAAGCGGCGTTGATGATGGCGGTATGGGGCGAGGTCGCCAGCATCGTGCAAATGTTGCGATCGGCGCTGGCGGAGGGCGAAAATGCCATCGTGCTGTCGCAATAGCTTAAGGTCGGCTTAAGCAGAAACTTCGAAGTCGGTCCGGTGATGTCAGCCGCGAACTTCGGCGACCACTCCCACCAGGTGTTGCCGCCGTAATCCAACGACCAAACGTTGGCGGAAGGGACGGCGATTTTTTCGGTGTACAGAATCGTGTTCGACGTGCCGTCGGCAAACGCGGCTGGAAAACGGCTGTTGCCGGCCCAGGAGGTTCCGAAAACCTGATGATTGTAGGCGTAGCTCGTGACGCCCCAACCCGGTGCGCCATCAGTGCCGTTGCTCACCGTCGGATCCGACGGGCAGATGTAGGTCTTGGCCGACTGGTTGATAATGGCGGTGTTCCAATTGCTGTAACTTTGGGTAGTGGAGTCGTAGCTGGCGTTAAAGAGGTTGTCCTGCTCGATATAGGGCAGGATGTGGAAAAAGGCGCTGCCGTAGGCGCCGCCGGGGCCTTGATTGGTGGTAGGATACCAGCCGATGCCGGGGGGCATGGCGCCTTGGCGCGAGTCGCTGCAATGGATCGTGGCCAACGATATCTGCTTGAGGTTGTTCGTGCACGAGACCCGGGCGGCCGCCTCGCGAACTTTTTGCACGGCGGGCAGCAGCAGGCCGATGAGAATAGCAATGATGGCAATGACGACTAACAACTCGATGAGCGTGAAACCGCGCTGGCGTCGACAAGAAGACCGTGTGGGCATGGTTGTGCCTTCCCCTTATTGAGCGAAAAAGTATTCGAGGCAACCGAGGGACCGTTTTTGGCCAAGCGCCGGAAGCGTGCGGCATGCACGTTAGGGGGGGAGACTTAGATCGGAGCCCGGGTGAGGCTTGGGGATAGGCAGGCGAACTAGAGCCGCCAGCTTGTTTACCGATCATTCACTAAAACACTTAGGATAGTTACCCTAGGCTGTCAACTGAAAACGCCGGGGCAATAATAGGAAATGAACGGCGCCTTAATTGGGGCTGACCGGTTTGATGATAGGGCTGCAATTTAGAGGCGGAGGGATAAGCTATTCCAGGCTCTCTTTTACCACCCGCTGCATCTTTTCCAGCCCGGTCTTAGCGACCTCCTGAGCGTTCATCTTCCAGTAATCGCGGTTAAAGAGTTCCAGCGACAGCACCCCGCTAAAATCGATGTCTCTCAGGATGCGCACGATTGTCTTGAGGGGAGCAATGCCATCGCCGGGGTAAACGCGCTGGGCGTCGGCAATATCCTTGCGCGGCGGATCGGCGGGATAGTCGTTGAAATGGATAACGTGGAGCGCTTCGCGACTAAGGAGGCGCAAGCCGTTAGGTTCGGAGCCGCCTTTGTAGAGGTGGTAGACGTCGGCGAGAATGCAGGCCTTGGGATGGCCGCTCTGCACTGCTACCAGGGCCGCTTCGCTTAGGCGCGAGAGCGGGCGCGAGGAGCCCCAGAATTCCACCTGAGGCGTCACGCCGATCTTGTCGCCCAACTCCAGCAATCGCCGATAGCGCTCGGCCACTTTGAAGAGATCCAAGTCGGCTTGCTGCGTCGCCCCAAGCGGCGGCGCGGCCATGCGCTTGCCGCCGACCTTGGCTATTAGTTCCATGCTGCGCTGGGCTTCTTCCATGCCCTTCTTCCGCTTGTTCTCGTCATCGACCGCCCACTCGAAAAAGGCGATCACGTCTTCGACGCGCAGGCCCCGGTCGCTCAGGCGCTTGGCAAGGTCCTTGGGATTGCCTCCTTTTTTGACGTACGCATCGAGTTCCCCCATCCACGGCTCGATGGCTTGATAGCCCGCTTTGGAGGCAATTTCGATCAGCTCAATAATGTCAAGCTTTTGCCCCATGAGGGTGCTGGTATTGAGGGAGTAGAAAAAGGCATGGGTTTTGGCGGTCTTATTGTCGGCGGCGAAGGCCGGAAGCGTTGCAAGACCGGCTGCTGAAGCGAGCGCTTGGCGGCGGGTTAGGGCTGAGGCGTTCATTTGAAGAATCCTTGGTAGGAATGCGTTCCGCGGTTTCGCAGGTGGTTTCTTATCCTACAGGCAGGCATTGTAGGTGCAATGGACTTGGGCTCCTTGTTCATTTCGTAACACGCACAACGACGGCGTTTCGTAAAAGGCAGCCGGCCAGGCTTTGACGCTACCCGGCTCCGTTCATACACTTCCTCCGATACCTGTCGATCTGGCGTCTCGCTACGAGCAAGTGTTCGCGATACGGCCAGGTTCATGACGAAGGGAAAGTTTCCTTATGAGTAAGTACGTCTATTTCTTTGGCGCCGGCCAAGCGGAGGGCCGGGCCGATATGAAGAATCTACTGGGCGGCAAAGGCGCGAATCTCGCTGAAATGACCAACATTGGCCTCCCCGTGCCCGCCGGATTCACGCTCACGACGGAGGTCTGCAATCACTTCACCAACAACTCCAAGTATCCTCCGGAGGTCAAAGCCGAAGTTGACGAAGCCCTCAGGAAAACCGAAGCCGCCATGGGCGCGAAGTTCGGCGACGCCAAAAATCCGCTCCTCGTCTCCTGCCGGTCCGGCGCCCGCGTCAGCATGCCGGGCATGATGGACACGGTGCTCAATATCGGCCTCAACGAGAGCACCTTGCGCGGTTTGATCGACAAAACCGGCAATGAGCGCTTTGCCTGGGATAGTTATCGGCGCTTCGTGCAGATGTATGGCGACGTCGTGCTCGGGCTCAAACCGCAATCGAAGAAGGACATCGATCCTTTTGAGCACATCATGGACGAAATGAAGCATGCCCAACGGGTGGAGCTTGACACGGATTTAACGACAGCCGACCTCCAAGAACTCGTCAAGCGCTTCAAGAAAGCGGTCAAAGAACGCACCGGCAAGGATTTCCCGGAAGATCCGATGGAGCAGATGTGGCAAGCGATCGGTGCGGTGTTCGCTTCGTGGATGAACGACCGGGCCATCGTTTATCGCCGCCAATATGGCTTCCCCCAAGATTGGGGCACAGCGGCCAACATTTGTTCCATGGTGTTCGGCAACATGGGCGATGATTGCTGCACGGGCGTCGCCTTCACGCGCGACCCCGCCACAGGCGACAAGAGTTTTTACGGTGAATACCTCATCAATGCCCAGGGCGAAGATGTTGTCGCCGGCATCCGCACGCCCAAAAAGATTGCCGAGCTTCAGAAGGACATGCCCGCGGTTTACAAACAACTGGACGATGTCCGCAACAAGCTCGAAAAGCATTATCGCGACGTCCAGGACATCGAGTTCACGGTGCAAAAAGGCAAGCTGTGGATGCTGCAAACCCGTAATGGCAAGCGGACGGGCTTTGCTGCCGTGCGCTTCGCGGTCGATATGTCTCACGAGGGGCTCATCACCAAGGAGGAGGCGCTGTCCGCCGGCAGGATTCCGCCGGACGATTTGAATCAATTGCTTCAACCGATTTTCGATCCCAACGCCAAAAGGCAAGCGATCGCCGAAGGCAAGCTGCTCGCTAAGGGGATCAATGCCGGCCCGGGCGCGGCTACCGGGCGCATCAAATTCCACGCGGACGAAGCCGAGGAGTGGGTCAATAAGCATGCCAAGGGAAGTCCCGATAGCCGGGCCATCCTTGTCCGACGGGAAACAAGCCCCGAAGACATTCGTGGCATGCAGGCCGCCGACGGCATCTTGACCGCGTTCGGCGGAGCGTCGAGCCATGCGGCCTTGGTGAGCCGCCAAATGGGCAAGGTCTGCATCGTCGGTTGCCAGGCGCTCAATATCGACTACGCCAAGGCCACCATGACCGTCGGCAACAAGATGCTCAAAGACGGCGACTGGATCAGCATCGACGGCTTCACGGGGGAAGTCCTGGCCGGGCAGGTGGCCACAAAGCCAAGCGAAGTTGTCCAGGTGCTCATCGATAAGACAATGAAACCGGAACAATCCGTCGTTTACCAGCAGTTTGCCGAACTCATGAGCTGGGCCGATGCGGCTCGAAAGCTCAAGGTCCGAACCAACGCCGACCAGCCCGACCAGGCCGTCCAGGCCATGGCGTTTGGCGCCGAAGGCATCGGTCTTTGCCGGACCGAGCATATGTTCTTCAATCACATCGACGCCATGCGCGAAATGATCCTCGCCGAAAATGTCGAGGCGCGCAAAGCCGCTCTGGCCAAACTGCTGCCTTTCCAGCGCGCCGACTTCGAGGGGCTGTTCCGGGCGATGAAAGGCAACCCCGTCACCATCCGAACGCTGGATCCGCCGCTGCACGAGTTTTTGCCGAACTTACCCGAGCAACAGAAAGAACTCTCGGCCAAGATCAAAGTTCCGGTTGAAACGATTGAACGCCGCGTCAAGGAATTGCACGAGCTTAACCCAATGCTCGGCTTCCGCGGCTGCCGGCTGGGTATCGTGTATCCCGAAATCACCGAGATGCAGGCCCGCGCTATCATTGAGGCGGCGTGCAACGTGCAAAAGGAAGGCATCAAGGTCGAGCCGGAGATCATGATTCCGCTCGTCGGCTTTTTGCCCGAACTGAAGGCTCAAGCCAAAATCGTTCGCGAGACGGCCGGAAAAGTCTTCGCCGAGAAGGGCGTGAAAGTGGCCTACTTGGTGGGCACCATGATCGAGCTGCCCCGGGCGGCAATCGTGGCGGATCAGATTGCCAAGGAGGCCGAGTTCTTTAGCTTCGGTACCAACGACCTGACTCAGACAACGCTTGGCATGAGCCGTGACGATTACGGCAGTTTCATTCGCGTTTACTTGGAACACGACATTATCGCCAGGGATCCATTCCAATCGATCGACGTCGAAGGCGTCGGTGCCTTGATGAAGATGGGTGTCGAGAAAGGCCGCAGTTCCCGAACCGATTTGAAGGTCGGCATCTGCGGAGAACATGGCGGCGACCCGGACACCGTCAAATTCTGCCACAAAATTGGATTAAACTACGTCAGTTGCAGCCCCTTCCGTGTGCCGATTGCGCGGTTGGCGGCGGCGCAAGCGGCGCTGGGGAAATGAAAAGCGAGAAGCGCCCCCTTTGTGCGGAGCCAACAAGCGGTTCGCGTTCCGGGTAGCACGCACTTTGCTCAAGACTCTGTTTCGTCTGAAGCAAAAACCGTATAAGATGCGGTGAGAAGTTTCGTTCCCAACTTCTTCCCGAGGTCGCGAAGATGTCCACCGAACACGACGCCGCGACGCTGGGCCCGCCGAACTTTCACTGGCCGCCTCCACCGCGAACCAAATGGGAGCGCGAATACCGCGCTTTTCGCCGGCTCTTGCCGCAACTGCTCCTGACCCAGCGCGACAAGTACGTCGCCGTCCACGAAGAGCACGTCATCGATTGCGACGCCGACGAGATGGCGCTCATCACGCGTGTCTTGGCGCGACTCGGCAATGTTGATTTCCATGTAGGCTTCATCACCGATCAGCCGGAGCCGGTATTTCGCTCCGGAGTGGTGCGGGATCTTTCCTCGTTGAAACCGCCATGATTCGGTACGGCTTCCTATACGCAGGAAGAAAGATGAATGACGATATCGTTGAACCGATCAGGCAGATCCGCGAAGAGTTGATTAAGCGCTACGGAGGCATTGACGGCTACCTCCAACACTGCCAAGCGCAAGAGCGCACCCTGGCAAAGCGCGCAAAATCGCGACGCAGCAAACAAGCGCGCCCCTTGGTTCGGAAACAGGCTCGACCCCGGTAAGCTTGTTTGATTGTGCAACGTGCAGGTATTTGCGCCACCACTGCCGCCGAAGCAAGAAGATATTCCACTTGAATCGAGCGCGTTGACTTTTCTTTTAGAGCCCGTAGTCATGAGGGCTATTTGATGCACAGGGCACGAAGTTCCTCGATTGACAACCACGGAGTCCGGTGCAGCATTCGGTGGCAATTACTGCACACCATCGCTAGGTCTTCCAATCTCGTTGTGGCATTTTCGCCGAGTTGCGACACAGGGATGGTGTGATGGGCTTCGATGAAGCCCTCGCCCCGCTCTCCGTAACGCTTGGCGAAGTCAAAGTCACACACCCAGCAGTACAGCCGCCCCTCCAGTTTCGCTTTGGCCTTGACTGCCTTGACGAGTTGGCTGTTTCGTTCGATTTGACGGTGCAGGCGATAACTCCCCCGACCTTCGGGAAAGAGCGTTTCTTCTGTGTCAATGACGTTTTCGCTGAGGACGTCTGGAAGGTAGCCGAGAACCCTCTTAACATGCTGTTGCCATTTTGGTTCCAGTTCGTCTGGTACGCTGATGCCCGAAGACTGCGTTGTCCAGTGAACCTCGCTTAATGGCGCCATAATAAAAGTGCGCCAATCAAGTGGTGGATACTTTTCAGGGTCCAACATTATGTCGAAGACGACATCGACTATGTGATTGATGCGGCCTGGCTCGGGTGGGGTGCGAAGCTTTGGCGCTGAGGTCGCCCACCCAGACCCGACAATGCCCTTTGGTTCAACGCCTTGCCGAAGAAGAAAAAGCCGGCTGCCAATTGTGACTGATTTGTTACGCACGCCCCACCAGTCCTTGTAAATCTCGCCTGAGAGCGTCAAGGTGGACGCTTTCGGCATGTCGTGCCATCGCTGTTGTTGTGGATTCCATGTAATTAGAAAGGCTTGCCTCGTCCCACCAACGATAGCCCGATACTTCTTCGCAATCGCTTGAATGGCTTTAGAAGTCCCAGGTCGCAGGCTTTCATAGTATGCGACGTGCTTCTCAACCGCACCAACCGCTTTATCGAGCATCTCCAAACCAAAGTCCCGATGAATCATCTGAAGGAAGTAGTCTGTCGCGAACTTGTTGTTTGTCCGTGCATACCGCACTCCGCGCATCAAGTACTTTACGTTGCTAATGCTGTCGGCAGCACTACTGCGATTCAGGCCATGGTCTCGGACTAGCTCATGGGTTCCAGCCGCTCTACTGATTTCGCCTGTGTAAACGCGTTTCGCCACTCCATATGCAGCCTTAATTTGGTCCTCGGTAATCTTCAATATGCTACTTCTCCCTTCAGAAAGAAAACGTCTGTGTGGCACGCTCTGAGGTACTCCGAAGGGCGTGCCGAAGCGTCCAGCGCCTTGCCCCCTTGCCAACCGGGTTAACTCCTTCGTCCATTTCCAGCTTCCCCGGTTGCAGTCCTACGTACCAGCGAGCGCTAGACCATTGCCAATCCTCCTCTCGGGCCACCAGCCCGCCACGAACCAAAATGGTGTGAAGGTAAATTGAATTATCCCCGCAGACCTGGCCTTGCTTCGTGGCAATTGAGCCCAGCGATGGAGCGTCGTGCGGCCGGGAGAGTTGCCGTCAGAACAGGACGGTAAATCCCGCAGCCTCAAAATGTTTGTCGTTCGTGAACGCTTCGGTAAGACCAAGGCGGCGCATGACGACGAAGGAAACGTGATCGACAATCCCCGCCTGTGCGGCTTCACCACGTTCGTAGGCGGCCCAAGCGTGCGACCAATCCTCTTCCGTCGGGACAACCAACTCATCGCGCAGCTCAAGCATGTGTCTCAGGGCGCATACATCGCTACGAAAGCTTCGCCGGGCGGCGGTGTTGCCGCACTCTAGAAGAATGAATCGGGTTGTCAGAGTTGATTGCCGTTGCGCGACGATATGCTGGTAGGCGCTCTCCGCCGCTGCGTGCCATTGATCGTCCTTGTCCCAAAGCGCGATCAGGCCTACGGTATCGAGGAATACAGCGGTCATGGTTGATGGTCGTTGTGCCGCGCTGCCAGATCGTGCTCACCGGAGGAATGGCGCCGGTTCAGGATTGCGTAAACGTCGTCCAGCGTCGGCTTCTGGCTCTCCTGTGTGACCTGCCGAACCTCGACTTCGACTTGGCACCGATCGGGCAAATCAACCTTCTGCATCGGTCGAAAGACGCCATTTTCGTAAATTGCGTGAATCGTCATGACCTCCTCCATCCAACTCGTTTTGAGAATAAGCATACAAGCTTTTCTGACGCAACTACCCTGTGGCTCAAGTGACGACCCTCTGGTGCACCGCCCGCGCGCCAGAGGGTGATCAGTAATTGAACACCTCTGTCGACTTGCGCGCCTTCGTTAACTTTGGCCGTCAGTCATTTGAAGGCGGCCAGCGTCGGCCCAAGGGTGCCAACACGTTGGCCGCCTTCAAACGCAGGGAGAGTCTAAAGTGTAAACCCTGTGTGCCAAGCGCGCTCCCCGTGTGCCAAAAACATTGGCACAGAGCCGATCTTATACATCACAAATCCGAAATCCCTGCTCTAACGACTTCATCGCTTCGCGTTTCGGAATGAATTCCTGGCCTAAGTAGCCCTTGTAGCCGGTCTCCAGGATGGCCTTGACGATGGCGGGATAGTTGAGTTCCTGGGTCTCGTCAATTTCATTCCGGCCGGGGTTGCCGCCGGTGTGGTAGTGGGCGATGTATTGGTGAAAGTCGCGGATCGTGCGGATGACGTCGCCTTCCATGATTTGCATGTGGTAGATGTCGTAGAGCAGCTTGAAGCGGTCGGAACCGAGCTTCTTGCAAAGCTCGACGCCCCAGGTCGTCTTGTCGTACATGTAGTCTTTGTGATTGACCTTGCTGTTCAGTCCTTCCATGCAAATCGTTACTTTTTTCTCCTCGGCCAATCCCAGGACGCGCTTAAGGCCCTCGGCGCAGACCTTGAGGCCCTCCGCGTCGTCCAATCCCTTGCGATTGCCGGCCATGCAAATGACATTGGGGATGCCTTCGGCGGCGGCGAATTCGATATGCGTCCTAAGTTCTTTCTCGATGCGCTCGTGGTTTTCCTTGCGGTTTAGGCCGTCGCTGATGGAGGCGCAGCGCATCATGGCGCACGTTAACCCGAGCTTTTTGACCGTGAGAATATCCTTGGGCCCAAGAAGCTCAATGGACTGATAGCCCATTTTCTTGGCTTCGGTCGTGAGCTTTTCGAGGGGGAGCTTGTCGGCGTAGCACCACTGGCAGACCGATTGCTTGATATTGCCTTTGGCTTTGCGCGGTTCTTCTTGGTCCTTGGCCGGCAAACGCCCGCTCACGAGGGAAGTTGTGACGCCGACGCCGACAGCCTTCAGCACCGAGCGACGATTCGGAAGAGGTTTCGCTTGCATGGGAGATCTCCTATAGGTTGCCTGGTCCCGGCATCGTAACAGAGATCAAGGTTGGTCGCAATAAAATGGCCGATGAGGAAGAATCCGGTTACGTTGCGCTATACGGGCCCATTAGAATAAATCTCCAAGGTCTTGGCAAAGCACTTACTCCGAACGAGCCAAGGGAGCGAACTAAACATGCAGCCTGTAGTATCACCGATCGCCCTCGCTCTTTGTTTATCGACGTGTGTGGGATCATCTCTCCGCGCGGCCGACGTTGATCCTTACGACCAGTCAGGCGTGCCCCTTGAAAAGCAGCCGACGGATCCCAAGCTGGCGAAAATCGTGCTGATCGCCGGGCATAAGAGTCATGGCCCTGGCGAGCATGAGTTCTTTGCCGGCTGCTCGGTGTTGATGAAACTGCTGCAACAAACGGCGGGCGTCTATCCCGTCATAGCCCGGGATGATTGGCCCAAACATCCCGAAGAGACGTTCAAGGATGCCAAAGCTGTCGTTCTCTTTATGGATGGCGGCGATAACCACCCAGCCCTTCAAAAAGGGCATGTCGAAGAGATTCAGAAGCTCATGGATTCCGGCGTCGGATTCGTCAACCTGCACTATGCGGTTGAATATCCGAAGAAGGCCGGCGCTAGGGTTCTGAGTTGGTTGGGCGGCTATTACGAAACCGGTTTTTCAACCAATCCGCACTGGGAAGCCGATTTCAGGGAGATAGCCGAACATGTAGTAACGCGGGGCGTCAAGCCATTCCGGATCGTCGACGAATGGTACTACAATATTCGTTTCGCACCGGACATGAAGGGGGGTTACTCCGATTTTGAAGGCCGCGCCCCCAGATTCCAGCCGCCACACTGAAGACGCGAAAAAGCACAAGGGCCGGTCGGAAATTACCGCCTGGACCTTCGATCGTGCCGACGGCGGGCGCTCCTTCGGCTTCACCGGCGCCCATTTCCACAAAAACTGGGGCGATGAAAATTTCCGGCGCCTGGTGGTCAATAGCATTCTTTGGTCGGCCAAAGTCGACGTGCCCAAAGAGGGAGCAAAAGTAGATTTGGACCCGGCCGATCTAAAGAAGAACCTCGATCGGAAAAAGTAACCCTGGTTTAGCAGCACTTTGCAAAAGCGTTATCCAGTTCAAACGCTTCTGCAGCACGCCGCTGAACAATATGCTATGTCCACCCCTGTTGCTTATTTTAATGGCCGCTACCAGCCCCTGTCGGAAATCGGATTGCCTTTGCACGATTCCGGCTTCGTAATGGGAGCCACGGTCACCGACCTTTGCCGTACGTTTGGCCGGCGGCTTTACCGTCTGGCCGATCATCTAGGTCGATTCCGACAGAGTTGCCAACTTGCCCGTATTCCCCTTCGCGTTTCCGCAGCTGAATTAACCCGAATCGCACAAAGACTTGTTCAAGAAAACTCCGCCCTGCTGAACGCGGATGAAGAGCTTGCCCTAGTTGTCTTTGCAACCCCCGGCCCAATTGGTTACTACGCAGGCTTGCCGGGCGGACCTGACGATGGAGAACCAACGCTTGGCCTCCATACTTTTCCTCTTCCTTTTTCCCGTTATAAGACCCTCTTCCAGCAAGGCGCGCATCTTATTGTGCCTGATACCCGCCATGTTCCGGCGGCAAGCGTCGATCCGCGCATCAAGACCCGCAGCCGACTATATTGGTGGCTAGCGGAGCAAGAAGTGAAGGATCAAGCGCCTGAGGCAACCGCTTTGCTACTGGATACAGAGGGCCAGGTAACCGAGACCGTCGGGGCCAACTTCCTAATTGTGCAAGAAGGCGGGGTCGTGTCGCCTCCGAAGCAGTCCATTCTGGGCGGGATCAGCTTGCGCGTCGTGGAAGAGGTGTGCGGCCAGTTGGCGATCCCTTTTGCGGAACGGCCGTTCACTATCGACGAATGCCTCATGGCGGACGAGGCGCTATTAACCAGCACGCCCTACTGCATCGCCGGCGTCAGTCAGATCAACGGAGAACCCATCCCCTGGCCTGGACCCGTCCTATTGCGGCTTCAAAAAGCATGGAGCGAGGCGGTTGGTCTGGATATTTGCCAGCAGATTTTGGCTAGCCGGTAGACTTGCTTGACCGGCATACCTATCTTAGCCGTTGTTCACCGCAGTTATTCGCATGAGCGGTGAACCAACAACCTATAACGCAATAAAAACTTCATCGGGAGCACACTCCGGATATGGCTAACAATCACCCCTCGCAAGAACCGGGCTTCCGACTATTTAAAAGCGCTAAACAAGGGAGATGTCGAACAGTTATGAAGAGTTCCAAGACCATTATCGGGTCTTTGTTCGGTCTGCTTGTAGGTGTCGCGCCGGCCCGAGCCGGCGACGCGGACTTGGCCATCCCCAATCTTTGGGAGAATGGAAGGTTCGACACCTTGGGAGGCATCACACCCGGTTCCTTGCTGTTCTGGGGTTCCTTCGTAATCCTGGGCACTCTCGGCATCAGTCTGTACCAGCTCTGGCAAATTCACAAACAGCCGGCCCATAAATCGATGCTGGACATCTCCGAGATCATCTTCCAGACTTGCAAGACTTATCTGATCCAGCAAGGCAAGTTTCTGCTCATGCTCTTTTGCTTCATTGCCGTGGCGATGGCCGTTTATCTGCTCGGCTTCAGCCACGAGGATGCCAGCGCAAAGGAGGGAGCGGCGGCCGGCGCCCATTTCAGCCCGATTGTCACGCTGATCATCGTCCTGATTTTCGCGCTTGTTGGCATGGGCGGTTCGTATGCGGTGGCCTGGTATGGCATCCGCGTCAACACTTTCGCGAACTCGCGAACCGCCTTTGCGTCCCTCCGCGGCCAACCTTGGGACGTCGTCAACATTCCTCTGCGGGCGGGCATGTCCATTGGCTTGTTCCTGATCTCGCTCGAACTCGTCATGATGGTGTTCATATTGTTGGCGGTCGACAGGCAAATCGTCGGTTTCTGCTTTCTCGGGTTTGCCATCGGCGAATCGCTTGGCGCTTCGGCTTTGCGGATCGCCGGCGGCATCTTCACTAAGATCGCGGATATCGGCTCGGACCTCATGAAGATCGTCTTTAACGTTAAGGAAGACGACCCCCGCAACCCCGGCGTCATTGCCGACTGCACCGGCGATAACGCCGGCGACTCGGTTGGGCCGACGGCCGACGGCTTCGAGACCTATGGCGTCACGGGCGTCGCCCTTATCACGTTCATCACGCTGGCGGTCACGGCGGCCGCCGGGGTCCACAATTATCTCGACATTCAGGCCAAGCTCATCGTCTGGATCTTTGCGATGCGTTTCTTGATGGACTTCATGTCAGGCGTTTCCTACTTCATCAACCAGGCTATCTCCGAAGCGCAATATCGAGGCAAGACGGAATTCAATTTCGAGGAGCCGTTGACCCGCCTGATCTGGATCGCTTCCATCCTGTGCATATCAACCTCGTTCGGCATGAGCTACTTACTCATCGGAGATTTTTCCGTTGTCCGGCTCGTGGGCGGCAATGAGGTAAAGGAGGCGCTGCCTCATCTCTGGTGGCAATTGGCTACCATCATTAGCTGTGGCACACTTGCTGCCGTGCTTATTCCCGAGTTCACCAAGATTTTTACGAGTTCGCATTCGAAGCACGTCAATGAAATTGTTACCGCCTCGCGCGAAGGAGGCGCCTCGCTGACGATTCTGTCCGGATTGGTCGCGGGCAATTTCAGCGCTTTCTGGAAGGGCTTGCTCATTGCGGGCCTCATGGCGGGCGCCTTTTTCGTTAGCCAGGGCGAACTGCAAAGAGTCATGGGCGAGACGCCTTCCCACATAGTGCCGGCTTCCATTTTCGCCTTTGGCCTCGTTGCTTTCGGTTTCTTGTGCATGGGGCCGGTTAATATCGCGGTGGACAGCTATGGCCCCGTTACGGACAACGCTCAGTCCATCTTCGAATTGGCGCAGACAGAACACCTCCCCGGCGTCAACGACCAAATCAAACGCGATTTCGGCTTCCAACCGGATTTCGAGCGCGGCAAGCATTATCTCGAAGCGAATGACTCCGCGGGCAACACGTTCAAAGCAACCGCCAAGCCGGTGCTGATCGGCACCGCCGTGGTGGGCGCGACGACGATGATTTTCTCAATCATCTTGTTGCTTGATAAGGAAAAGATGCTCCATCTCAGCCTGACCGACGCGCCCGTGCTGCTCGGTTTTATCTGCGGCGGGGCGGTCATCTATTGGTTCTGCGGCGCTTCCATGCAGGCCGTTACAACCGGGGCCTATCGGGCCGTCGAATTCATCAAGAAGAACATGGACCTTACCAAGAAAGAAGCCGACATCGAGGACTCTAAGACGGTTGTCCGCATCTGCACGCAATACGCTCAAAGCGGCATGTGGAACATCTTCATTACCCTGATGTCGGTCACGCTCGCCTTTGCCTTCTTCGATCCCAATTTCTTCGTCGCCTACTTGATTTCCATTGCTGTTTTCGGCCTGTTTCAGGCCATTTACATGGCCAACGCCGGCGGCGCTTGGGACAACGCCAAAAAGCTTGTCGAAGTGGATCTCAAGGAGAAAGGCACGCCGCTTCATGCCGCGACTGTCATCGGCGACACCGTCGGCGATCCGTTTAAAGACACGACGTCGGTCGCGCTAAACCCGATCATCAAATTTTCAACGCTCTTCGGCCTGCTGGCGGTGGAGATTTCCATTCCATTCAAGAAAGCGTATTTAACCGGGGGCACCAACTATCTTCCCTGGGTGGGCGTCGTCATGCTGGCGGTTGCGCTGGTCTTCGTGTGGCGCTCGTTCTATGCCATGCGGATACCGAAGGAAATATAATGTTGGATGAGCGGTTTTCAGGTGCAATGGACCACTAGGCCTGCCTCTTATGGTTAGGTAACACGGAGCTTTCGGAACTCTACTGAGGAAAAAACGGCGATCAAATATGATAAGTGGATTCAAAGCGATTGATATAAGTGGCACGATTGACGCCGAGCGTCAACTACACCTGGATGCCCCCTTGCCGGTCGGAAGCCCTTGCCGTGTGCGCGTCTTGATTCTGTTTCCAGAGGATGAGGAAATTGAAGAGGCGGCCTGGCATAGGGTCGCCTCGACTAACGTCGCGTTTGACTTTTTAAATGATCCGGTCGAGGATGTTTATACGCTAGCGGACGGAAAGCCTTTCCATGATCAAGGGTAAAGTTGTCCTCGTTCCTTTTCCCTTCGATGATTTGTCCGGAACCAAAGTGCGACCGGCAGTTTGCTTAACTGATGCAATCGGCCATCATCGTCATGTTGTGTTGGCTTTCTTGACCACCCAGGCCCCCTCCTTTGAAATAGCCTCCGACCTGACCTTGGACAGCAGTCACCCGGATTTTGCGGCAACGGGACTGCGTTTTGCCTCCACACTTCGCCTCCACCGATTGATGACGGCTGTTACCTCCATTATTCAACGGGAATTAGGGCAACTTTCGCCTTCGCTTCAGTTGGAGATCGATACGCGCCTGCGGGGGCTTTTCGGGCTATAAGACGCGAGACCAATGAGTGGGACACTCAAATCATGCCTTTTCCCCTTTTGGCAGGTTTTCTCTACGAAGTGTCAGGCGGCCGAACTATTTTCCATGCCATGCCGCTTCTGCTGGCGGCACTTTGCCTTCTCGCCATCGCTTACCGCTATTACAGCGCCTTCCTGGCCGCGAAGGTGGCGGCTTTAGATGATTCGCGCCCGACGCCCGCACACCGCTTCTACGACGGCCAAAACTATCATCCGACTAACAAGTGGGTTCTGTTTGGCCATCATTTCGCAGCCATCTCCGGCGCCGGACCGTTGATTGGACCGGTCTTGGCCATTCAATATGGCTACATGCCCGGATTGCTGTGGATCGTGATCGGCGTTTGCTTGGCGGGCGCGGTTCAAGACATGCTCGTGCTGGCCGCCTCGGTGCGGCGCGGCGGCAAATCGTTGGGCGAGATCGCGCGCACGGAACTGGGCCGGCCCGCGGCGATGGTGGTGTCGTCGGCCATTCTTTTTATCGTAATCGTCGCCTTGGCCGGACTCGGATATGTCGTCGTCAAAGCCTTGGGCGGAGAGGAAGTCAAGCTGGCCCCGGGAATGCAGATCGCTTTGCCGGCCGGTCAGGCTTTACCCGAGTCTGTTCTTTCCAAGAATCAGGCGATCTATCAGTTCCCCAAGGGTTGCAAAGTCCGTTACACGCCGTCCAGCCCTCCGACTGATCGTCCCGAGGCGTTCACGGTGCGTTTGCCGGCGGGAGTGGGGCTAAGTCTCGATGAGAATGGAACCGTGACGCTGCCGGAGAGGGCCGAACAGTTGATCCCGGGCAGCTCCTGGGGCACGTTTACCATTGCCTGCACAATCCCGATCGCCCTTTTCGTCGGCCTCTACATGTATCGCATCCGCAAGGGACGGGTGGGCGAAGCCTCGCTGATCGGCGCGCTTGCCGTGCTGGCGGCGACCGTCGGCGGCAATTGGATCGCCAACTCGGCATGGTCGGGCTATTTCACTTTAACCAAGGCCGAGACGATTTGGGCGTTGACGGGATATGGCTTCGTGGCTTCGGTGCTCCCAGTGTGGATGGTGCTGTGCCCGCGCGATTATCTATCGAGTTATCTGAAGATCGGCACAATCGCTTTGCTTGTTTGTGGGGTAATCGTTGCTAACCCGGTGTTGCCTTGTCCCGCTGTTAATGAAGTCTTTCAGCAAGGGGGGCCAACCTTCGCCGGCCCTATCTTTCCCTTTGTCTTTATCTGCATCATGTGCGGTTCGATCTCCGGGTTTCATGCGCTAGTCTCGTCGGGCACGACGCCCAAGATGATCGACAAAGAAAGCCAAGTGCGCATGATTGGCTATGGCGCCATGTTGATGGAGGGGCTGGTCGGCATCGTCGCGTTGATTGCTGCCGCGTCTCTGGACCCCAAGCTTTATTACGACATTAACGTCAGCCTCGACAAAGCCGGCATCTATCAAGAAAAATTGGACCGCCTCAATCAGCAACTGGGCAATGTCGACGCCATCGAGCATCTCAATCTGGCGCAGGTCGAGGATAAAGTTGGCGGCGAGTCGCTGCGCGGACGAACCGGCGGCGCCGTTACGCTGGCGGTCGGCATGTCGCTGATTCTGACCAAACCGCTCTCCGAGCTTGGCCTGCCGTTTGACGATCTCATGAAATACTGGTTTCACTTCGCCATTATGTTCGAAGCGTTATTCATCCTCACGACCATTGACACCGGCACGCGCATCGCCCGCTTCCTGCTACAAGAGGCGATGGGTTCCGTTCACCCGAAGCTAGGGCAAACGGACTGGTTGCCCGGCGCGGCGCTGGCCACTCTAATCGTGACTGCCGGCTGGGGAGGACTGGTCGCCACCGGCTCTATCGACACGATCTGGCCCATGTTCGGCATCGCCAACCAACTCTTGGCCGTCATCGCGCTTTGCTTGGTGACCACGCTGTTAGTCAACAGCGGGCGCGGCAAATACGCGCCGGTTACCTTGCTGCCCATGATGTTTGTGATCGCTACTACGATGACGGCGGCGGGCCAATTGATTAAACTATGGATCGGCCAAATGGAACGTCAGGAGATGCCGCTGGTGAAGGGATGGCTGAATGTCGCCTTCACGGTTTTCATCGTCGTTTGTGTAGCGACTCTGTTGCTCATTTCGAGCGCCCGTTGGCTTACAGTTCTTTCCCGGCCAGGGGCGCCGCACAAAGAAGGCGTCGTTTGACGAATCGGATGAACACTATGCCAAGCAATCCCAATGCTTTATCTAATCCGCCTTCCTCGCGACTGCTCTCCATCGATGCCCTGCGCGGCTTTGACATGTTTTGGATCGTAGGCGGCGAGGAGCTATTCAAGGCCTTGGCCCACTGGGCCAATTGGTCGCACAAGGACTTGGTTGACGAGCAATTAGAACATGTGCCCTGGGAAGGTTTTCACTTCTATGATCTGATCTTCCCGCTATTTCTCTTCGTCGTGGGAGTCGTGCTGCCCTTCTCTCTGGGAGCTTTGCGCCTGCGGGGCGAATCACCCAGGCAACTCCATTGGCGCATCGTCCGCCGCACCGTTTTGCTGTTTGCGTTAGGCCTGCTCTACAACCATTTTCTCCAATTCGATTTCGAAAAGCTGCGTGTTGCCGGCGTGTTGCAGCGCATCGCCCTGTGTTATGGCATCGCCGCTTTGATTGTCATGCACACCAGTGTGCGCGGCCAGGCGGTGATCACGGCAGCGCTGCTTCTGGGGTATTGGGCTTTGCTTGCCTCCGTGGCAGCTCCCGGACACTCTGCGGGCGATTACACGATCGAAGGTAATTTGCCAGGATACGTTGACCGCCATTATCTGCCGGGCAAGATTTACCAGGAATATTATGGGTATGGAGACAATGAAGGGCTTCTCTCGACGATCCCCGCGGTGGCAACAGCGCTCCTGGGCGCCCTCGCGGGCCAGTGGTTGCTCACTCGGCGCGCGCCCGTGATCAAGGTCTTGGGTTTGGCGGCGGCAGGAGGAGTCTGCTTGCTTCTGGGCAACCTCTGGAGCCACAACTTTCCCGTGATCAAGAACCTCTGGACGAGTTCCTTCGTGTTGGTTGCCGGCGGCTGGAGTCTCTTGTTGCTCGCTCTCTTTTATGGCGTCATTGATGTAATGAGGCTCCGGTTCTGGGCCTATTTCTTTATCGTGATCGGGGCCAATGCCATCACTATTTACTTCTTGGCTCACACCAAGATTGTGGACTTCGAAGCAGTCGGTAAATTCTTTTTTGGCGGGGTGATTAACCGCTCCGGATCGTTCCAGCCGGTCATGACGGCTCTCAGCGTTATCGTGGTGGAATGGCTGTTCCTCCTGGTGCTTTACAAAAACAAGATTTTTTTACGCGTCTAGCTATCGAGGGAGGTCGAGCTTTCCTGCGTGATCCTGACCCCAGCTCGGTTTTTCTGTCCGTCGGTCCGAGAAGGACAAGCCTGACCTACGAGGAGCCGGCGTCGCGCGGCTCCCGCGCTTCCCCCAGGTGCTTGACCAGTAGATCCACGTGCGTCTCTTCGACCATTTCCTTAAGTTCGTGGTCGCCGGCTGCGCTTTTGAGACCAAGCTTATCGGAGATCGTTTGCAGAATTTGCAGCATCTTGGTCGCTTCCTGTTCGGCCAGCATGCTGATCTGTAAGTTCAAATGCGCCCAGTGGTCGGCTTGCCGATTTTGATGATTTTGGTTCATCAAGACAAACGTAGTTAAAAAGACGGATTCCATGCCCATAAGCAGATTCAAAAATGCGAAGGGATACGGATCAAAGGGTCCCCGGACGAGCAGAAGCGCGTTGCCGATTACCCAAACGGTAAACCAAATGACGTGCGCGATGATGAAGTAAATGCTGCTGGTAAAGCCAACGATTCGCTCGCTGATGCGGTCCATCGTCGATTGCTGGCGCAGCAACTCCTTCTCGATCTGTGCGACCGAGCGGATATTGCTCTGAGCCACCGAAGCAATGCGCTTATCGGCCATAAGGGGATCGCCTTTCATTAGACGAGGCAGCCGCACGTCTTGGCAGGGTGCGTCTTCAGCATTGAGCCGTTTATGCATCAAGCCCTAATTCGGCTCTAGGTGTTTTCACACCCTTCTTCAACTACTGCTGAAAAGTATGAAGCAAGTAGAAGGCTTATGGGGTACTATCTTTCCAAAAGCTTTCCCATAATAGAGCGTCAATTCGGGCATAAAGGGATACCTTGTGGACTACAAACCTCTACCCATCGGCACGCCGGGTATAGTCCTTGGTCCAGAGGTGTCGGAGTTGATCGAGCTTCTAGCCAAGAATACCCATGAGGTATGGGCCAGACAGCGCTCCGACGAGGGTTGGAAATGGGGTCCCGCCCGAGACGACAAGAAAAAAGAACATCCATGCTTGGTGCCCTACGAGCAGCTTCCTGAGTCGGAAAAAGAATACGACCGAAACACCTCAATAGAAACCCTAAAAGTCATTATTGCTCTGGGTTATCGGATCGAAAAGGCGCAGCCGTTTGGAGGAAAGCCGAATTAGCCCGCCATGACATTCCTTCCTTTTGCGAGGCACGCTCAATGAGCCAAACCAGTGGACCGATTCTAGCCGGCAAACATCCAGTGCCCGATGACATTCATGATCCGGCTTTAGAATGGCCTTTGATCGCCGAGCGTATTGGAGAATGTCAAGCGCTTGTTGAACCGGTCTTCGACAAGGCGGATGCCGCAGCCTTGAGTCATCAGAAGACCCATCAACGGTTGACGAAGGTTGCGGCGGTGTCCGCCACTTTTGCCGTCGTATTGGCCATTGTTGAACTTCCCCGCTTGATTCCTCGAGACGAAATACTCGTTTTCGCCGAGGTCTTGGCGGCGCTGGCCGCGTTGCTTGCCGTGGTTCTAGGCCTCGTAGCTTCCCAGCTCAACCACTGGCTCGTCGAACGCTATAAAGCCGAACGTTGCCGACTTTTGAAATTTGCCTACTTGATCGACCCGGTCATCTGGGGAAGTAATCAACAAAAAAAGAGCGACCGGGTCGCCAAGCTCCGTGAGGATGTGAGCGTCATTGATAAAGTTCAGACGATCGAGGAGCCTCAAAAGTGGCTCACCGAGGTTCATCGCCCGGCCTTTTTGACTGAATTAGGGGAGTACCAGGGCGACGAGCAAGTCTTACGCCAGTTAATCGGCTACTATCGAGCGACGCGCTTACATGCGCAGATCGAGTATTTTGGCAATCGAATCAAGCGGTTCGCGTTTAGAGATCGGGTGACGCGAATTCTCCCCCAGTGGCTCTTTTTCATAAGCGTCTTGGCGGCCTTCGTGCACTTTAGTGTCCTGTTTTTGCAGCCCGAGAAGTCTCAGGAAGCTCACCTTTCCGCGGCTGTTTCGCTGGCCCTTTTGGCTGCCGTCTTGCCCGTCTTTGGCGCCGGCATCCGGACGTATCGCATGGCCAACGAGTTTGGCCGCAATGTCAAGCGCTTCGAGTCCACCCGGCATGTACTCAGCGAAATGGACCATTGGCTGGAAGAAAACGTCGATGCGAAGACCGCCCTCCTTACTCTTTGGAGCTGCGAACATACGCTGGAAATTGAACAACGCGAGTGGCTGCGGCTCATGGCCGAGACGGAGTGGTTTGGCTAGGGGAAATGGTTGTTCGCCGGCATACAGGTTCACTCCTCTGCGTCTGAAGGTTTTTGAGCCGGAGCATACTCCCGACTTTGGTCGCACGCGCTCTGTTTGAAACCCTTTTCTTCATGAATCCGGTTAGGGCACTTATTATACTGTGGCATCCCCATTGGTGAGGATCCTCATGAGCAGCCTATTCCTTTCTTACCGCCGGGCGGATTGTCCGGGCACTGTCAAGGACCTCTTCGATCATCTAAAGATCCGCCTGCCACGGTGGACCCTATTTTACGACCATAAGAACTTGAGCCCGGGAGAAGACTTCCCGGACCGACTTAGGTTAGAAGTCACTTCGGCCAAGGTAGTGCTCGTTGTCATGGGTCCTCGGTGGGTTCCGCTGCTGAAGGAACGTAGGAATCGGCCCGAAATCGACCATGTCCGCGAAGAGGTGCGCCTGGCATTAGAGGCCGGAAATAAAGTCATCCCGGTGTTGGTCGAGAACGCCTCGATGCCGAGGGACGCGGACCTAGCCGAGTTCTCGGATTTGTTGCCGCTTTTGCGTCTCAATGCCCGCTTGGTGCGGCCCGACCCCGATTTTGACAACGACCTCGAACGCCTCGCCGCCTTTCTCGACGAGGTCGGACCGGGCACCGGCCCTGGAACCGTCTTCGGCGGTAAGTACAAGATTCTCCGCGAAATCGGCCAAGGGGGAATGGGGGTTGTCTACGAAGCCGAACAGCTGCAACCCCACCGGCGCGTTGCCATCAAGATGATCCTCGAAGGGATGGATACGAAGGAGGTCCTGGCCCGATTCGACGCGGAAAAAGAAGCTTTGGCCCGGATGGATCACCCGAACATCGCCCGGGTCATCGACTCCGGCTCCAGCCCCAGTGGAAAACCCTACTTCGTCATGGAATATGTCAAGGGTGAACCCATCACCGGCTACTGCGACAGAAAACGATTGCCTCCCACCGATCGCCTTAAACTTTTTCGCTTGGTTTGCTCGGCCGTGCAGCATGCTCACCTAAAAGGAATCGTTCACCGAGATATCAAGCCGTCGAATGTGCTCGTCGAAGAAATCGACGACAAACCCGTTCCCAAGGTCATCGACTTCGGCCTCGCCAAAGCTCTCGCCGGCAGATTGACCGATAAGACGTTGGTAAGCGAAGCGGGGAAAACCGTCGGCACTTTGATTTACTCCTCCCCAGAGCAAGCAGCCGGCAGAGCGTATGACATCGACACGCGAACAGACGTCTATTCTCTAGGCGTGTTGATGTACGAGTTGCTTGCCGGTTCACCACCCTTCACGGAGGAAGAATTAAGAAAGATTGGCGACGATGCCATGCGCAAAGAGATTATCGACAACGAACCATCGAAGCCCAGCACCAAACTGAGTTCCTCCAACGCCTTACCGAGCATTGCCGCGAGCCGGCAGCTCGATCCGGGCAGACTCACAAAGTTGGTGCGCGGTGAGCTCGACTGGATCGCCATGCGGGCCCTGGAGAAGGACCCGAAGCGCCGCTACGAAACGGCCAGCCAATTCAGCGACGACGTCGAACGCTATTTGAACAATGAACCGGTCAAAGCCGGGAGACCAAGCAATCTGTATCGCCTGAAGAAATTCGTAAGGCGCAATCGAGGCCCGGTTCTGGCCGGAAGCTTGATCTTGGCCGCGGTGGTCGCCGGTCTAGTTGCCGTAAACATCGAACAAAATAAAGTCGCCATAGCTCTGACACAACGAAAAACGGCTTTGGACGAAGCCGAGACGGAGAGAAACAAGGCCATCGAGAGCGCCGCCCTGGCCGCGCAACGGTTCGACGAGAAACGCGATTCCCTCAACGAGATGTTAAAGACCTTTAGCGACGACCAGCTACGGGGTCAGCCCGGGTCTCAGCCGATCCGCAAGCTATTTCTTGAGCGCGGCCTAGTCCAGTATCAGGCCATGCTCGCAGACCGAGTTAGCGATCCCGCTGTTTCCCTTCGTGCCGCGAATACGCTTCGGGAACTGGCGGTCGTCGCCAAGGAAATCGGACAAACCCGCGAAGGTTTGGCCCATCTGGACCGGGCGGTGCAGCTTTGCCGCCAGTCATTCGCCGCCAATCCCAACGACCCTCAACTGCAGGCGGCGTTGGGAGACGCCTTGTTCGAAAAGGCTCAAGTCTTGTTCGAGCAGCAAAACTACACCGAAGCCAAGCCGTTTGCCGACGAATCCATTGCGGTTTTTCAAGCGCTCTCGGCGAAGTTCCCCCAGGAAATCGCCTATGAGGCCAAATGGGGACGCGGCCTTGTCCGGAGAGCCTCTCTGCTGCCCTCGGGTCCATCGCCCCAAGCAGACCTGGTTAAGGCTTTGCCGCTGCTCCGCAAAGCCGCTGACGCGGATTCCCATAACCCCGACTATCTCCTCTACTTGGCCCGAGCCATTAACAACGACGCCAAGGATCGCATCGCCGATAGGGCGGAAAGGGCTGAAGCTTACAAAAAAGCCGTTGACCTGACAAACCAGGCGATTCGACTATCTCCCGCAATACCGATGGGCAATGCTCTACGCAGCATAATGGTGAAAAATGTTTCCCTCGAACTCAGGGAAACAGGCAAATCCCAGGAAGCGCTCAATTACCTCGATGGATTACTGCCGGCGATTCGACTGAATATGGCTGAAAATCCGGCCGTTGTCGACGGCCCGGTGTTCCTTTCGGAACTTCTCTTGGAACGAGCAATAGTACTGGAATCGCTCATTCGCAAGGATGAAGCGATCGCGACTTATCAGGAAGTCGTCCAGACCAACGAAGGCCTTGCTCAGCGCGATTCGACCAATGATCGATATCCTTTGAAATGCATCCGATCGACGCGGGAGATTTCTCGGATTCACCAAGCGAGCAAGCGCAAACTCGAGGCGATTCAGGTTCTCGACGCCTATTGCAATCGATCCGACCCGATAATGAGTTTCCGGCCAAGCTCCGATGATCTCTTGCGCGAATTAATGCGCGTGAATCAAACACGGGGCGAATTACTTCTTGACCAAGAACGTTATGACCAGGCCCGAGCCGCCTACAACGTCGCTATTGATTTGTACGACAAATATCAGCGTGGATTGAAGGATAAGAGCGAGGACACAATCAATCAGTATCTTTTATGCTGCGATGGATCCGTGCGGGTTGCCCAAACCCTAAAGAATACCGTCTTGGCGATGGAACTGTTGCAGAATCGTATTTTGCCGATCGATCCAAATTCCCTCAAGGATCCGGACCACCAGCAACTTTTGCTTTCCTGTCTATTGAGGTTGTCTACTCTCTATGCAGAATCCGGGAACCATGATAAGGCGCTAAGACTACGGCTGGATGTCGTTAAGCGCGCCAGAGAGTTGCTCAAGGGCGACCCCTCTTCCAATTTCTATTTGCACGATATCGTCATTATCTCAAATGAGAAGCTGGCAGATCTCTATCGCCAGCTCGGCGATGACCGGGGCATGTTCGAGGCGATCAGGAAATATTTCTCCGAAACCGAACCCTATGTATCGGAAACGGACAACTCAGCCCTCTTGGCCGAGACCGAAGAGTTCACTCCGGAGCATTTCGCGAAACTTCGGGACGCCTTCGACAAGGCCCTGGGGCGCCGGGCACTGAAGAAGTTTACCGTTCCGGTGGAATTCGACGGCGTCAAACAGGGTGTTGACGTCTACATTGCCGATTCCTGGAAGTACTTTGAAGACCAAATCAAATGGATAGAAAAAGTCCGATACGGAAAGTTCCCCGAAGAAGTGAAGGCTTCATTCTTGAGGCTCTATAAGATTGCCAAGGAACACAAGATTTCATTCCAGGAATTGTGCGTTTATTCCTTTGGAGGAATTGCAACCAATACGGACTCCGTTCGGCTTTTTGAAAAGGTCGCTAAACAAAAGAAGATTGCATTGGATCGGCCGCGTGAGCCGGAACTGCGCCTCCAGCTTGCGGAGGACCTGTTGGCATTGGCCGCTTCTATGGAAAAGGGCCAGGACCCGCCGCGCGCGCTGCTATTCTTGGACGATGTCAAAAACGAATTGGATCGATGCCTGGCGGATGGAGTCAAAGACGATGCCCGTGTTTCGACGATCCGGGCGGGGACGAGCTTTGTCCGAGGAAAGATCTTGCTCAGCCAGAGTAAGCCGGACCCGGCATACAAAGAGTTTTTAAGTGCGCTTCGAGTTTCCCCGGCATTTGTTGAGGGACCCGCTCTAAAGACGAGGGAAATTTTCGCCGAACTAGGCGCCGCTGCGAAAGCGCAACAGCGCCACTTTGAGGCGGCCGCCTGGTATGTCAAGGCGGCCGAGGCAGGCCTGCCTTCTGCGTTGGAAAGTGTGGAGAATTTGATTAAAGGCGACGCCGCCATTCAAAGCGTATTGCCCAAACCCGTTCAAGAACTGATGAAGAACTCTAAGGCCGACGAAGCCCCGCAGGACAGACTCGCCCGAGTCTGGCCGCAGTACTCAACGGCCATTGAAGAAACCAGGAAAATCGAGCAAGAAGCCAAAGCGAAGAAAGCCTCAGAACCCGAATCTGCAAAAGCGAAATCCCCCTTCGAAAATGACTTTGACAAATTATTCAAGGACGAATTTGGCATTATTTTGCTCCAAGGAAATAACAATAAAGGTGTACGCATTTATTGTTATCTCAAGTGTTCCATTTCCCAGTTCAAGCGATTAGATGATGCGCTAAAAGGCAACGAGGGATTTGTTATATCCGATTACGGAACGGTCATTGCCGCGGGAAAGGGGAAGCCGCCCCAAAGCGTTAAGAACGATATTGCTTTAGCGTTTCCCGGAACGGAGGTGACTCCGGGCACTCTTCACCGAGGCAATTCCGCTCTTATAACCGGCCCCTGGGAAAAACTTCTCGAGTCAGCCCCGGGCGACTTACCCGATTTACTTTATAGACGAGCTACGGACTTCGCTGAGAAAGGGGAAATTAAGGAAGTCATCCGCTCGGCCGCAAAGCTCCGTGAGATCGGCATCAAGAATAAAAGCATCCTTTACGACGCGGCGTGTGCCTATTCGTTAGGCGCCCAACTCCTTGTAAAGGAAAAGGCAAAGTCGAGCCCCGCCGAAATCGAAGAAAGCAAGAAATACCTCCATCTGACTCTAGCGTGCTTGAAGGAAGCGATTGCCGCCGGTTATTCCAACTTCGAGGATATGGCCGACGACGAAGACCTTGCCCCCGTTCGCAACCTCCCTGAATTCAAGGCGCTGCTTCCCAAACCGGCCAACGAGCGCCCTAAAGAGGCCATACCTGAATTTGAGGAACGCGTGCGTCGGCAGCCGAAACTCCCCGGGCTTCACAACGAGTTTGCCTGGTTGCTCGCTACCTGTCCCGATGAAAAATTCCGCAATCCCAAACGAGCCGTTGAGTTAGCAAAGAAAGCCACCGAATTAGCGCCCAAGGAAGGAACCTATTGGAACACGCTGGGGGTTGCTTACTATCGCGCGTCGGACTGGAAGGCGGCCAGCGAAGCTTTGCAGAAATCCATGGAACTTCGCAACGGAGGCGACGCGAACGATTGGTTCTTCCTAGCCATGGTCCGCTGGCAACTAGGCGACAAGAAAGATGCGCGGAAGTGGTTTGACAAGGCTGCCGAGTGGCTAAAGAAGAACGATCCCAAAAATGAGGAGCTGTTGCGCTTCAAGGCCGAAGCGGAGAGAACGTTGGGCGCGGGAGACAAGAAGTAAGCTCCAAACCGCCGCGTTTTCAGAGCCGCGCACGCTAGTAAGCGCCTCAACCGCTTACCGGCGTGCGCGGCTCTGTTTTCTATGGTTCCGGCCGGGGAGGCGGCGTCAAAGACGCTCATAGACGCTCAACGGCGCGGCGCCGCGCGGGTGGGGGCGCATGCAATGCAACGTATTTTTCGGGCGAAGCCGCTATCGAAAGCCCCCAAAAAAGGTGAAAAGCTGCTACCGCTTGGTTTTCATGGGGGGTATGGGGGCAGGATTTTGCATTTGCCTTGTCGATACATTATTACTGGCAATTACTTAAGCTTTTGTTCAAGACTAGAGACGCGCCATGTTTAATCTTGCCTCCTGGGTCCGTCCGTACTTCAGTGCCGTTCTGCTTACCGTGCTTTTGCTTACGGCGGGCGGCATTTATAGCGCCACGCGCATGCCCAGCGGAGTCTATCCCGAAGTGACCTTTCCGCGCATTGCCGTGGTGGCCCGCGTGGCCGGTTTGGCCGTGCCCAATATGGAAGTGCGCGTCACCCGGCCTCTCGAAGAAGCGGTATCCTCGGTTATCGGCGTCGCTCAAGTGCGCTCAAAGACGATTCGCGGCGGCAGCGAGATCTACATCGATTGCAGCCCCGGCACTGACATGCGCCGAGCCGAGGAATTGGCTTGGAACCGCATCGGCTCCATCCGCTCCGATTTGCCACCGGAAGTTCAACTCACCGTCGAGCAAATGACGCCGTCGATCTTCCCCATTATCTCGGTGGTTCTAACGGGCGGCGAAAATTCGTCTCAATTGCGCGAGTATGCCTTCTATCAACTGGCACCACAAATCAAGACGATTCCTGATGTGCTCTACGCCAATGTCGCCGGCGGCGATGTGCGCGAAATCGAGGTCGAGACGCGCCCCGATGATTTGTTGGCCGTGGGTCTTTCCGCGGCCGACGTGGCCGATCAAATCAGCAAGGGCCACCGCCTTCAACCCGTCGGCCGGATCGAACATCCGCCGTTTGCGTTTCAACTTCTCGTCAATACGCAGGCCGAAAACGCCACGCAAATTGAAGAACTGGTGATCGCGACAAAGAATAATCAGCCCTTGCGAGTTCGAGATGTCGCCGACGTCAAGGTGTTGCACCAGGATCGCGTGCTTTCCATCGGCTTCCGAGAAAAGGATGCCGTCGTCATCACGATCTTCCGGCGCTTGGGCGGCAACACGCTTAACATCTCGCGCGACCTGCGCGCCCTGCTGGCGAAGCGGCCTGCCAACAACATCGACGCCACAATCGTCTACGATCAAGCCCAATTCGTCTCCACCGCGGTGGACAACGTGCGCGACGCCATAATCATCGGCGGCCTTTTCAGCGTTCTGATTCTGTTGGCATTTCTGCGCAGTTGGCGGGCGACGCTGATTTCCGCCCTGGCGATTCCGACGACGCTGGCGATCACTTTTCTTTTCCTGCACTGGATCGGAGAAACGCTCAATTTGATGTCGCTAGGCGGTCTGGCCGTCGCCATCGGGTTGATTATCGACGATACGGTGGTTGTCATCGAAAACATCGCGCGACATTTGGCGCCGGAGCACCGGTCTTCGACAGGCGGTCAACCTGAACCGATTCGCCGTGGCGACGCGGACCCGATCAATGCCGCTTCCGGCGAGATCACCGGCGCGGTCATCGGCTCGACGCTAACGACAGTGCTCGTATTTTTGCCTTTGGCTTTTATTGTCGGCGTTTACGGCCAATTCTTCGCGTCTCTGAGCTGGTCGCTCGCGATCGCGGTGCTGGTATCGATGGTGATTAGTTTGACGCTGGTTCCGGTGCTGGCCGCTAGGTTTCTGGCCGGGCGGCCCATGCCGCCTCCCGGGCCAATCTATCGAGCCATCGCTCACGTTTACGAACTGGTCTTGGGCGCTGCTCTGCGCGTGCCCTGGCTTACGCTGGGCATCTCATCGGCAGCGGTGGCAGTCGGGATCATTCTCTACACCGGCATACCTTCGTTTTGGAAATCCCAGCAAGCCGGCCAGCCGCCTCCGGAGCCGCTGGTCAAGGGATTACAAACGGGTTTGATGCCCGCCATGGATGAAGGTTCGTTTATTCTCGACTACTGGGCACCTTCGGGCACACCGCTCGATCGCACGGAAAAAATGGTCGAGGAGATCGAGCACATCTTGTCCGAGAACCCGGATGTCGAATCGTATGTTCGGCGCACCGGCTCGGAGAACGGCATATTCGCCACGCAGAGCAACCGAGGCGATATTCAAGTTGTGCTGCGGCCGGCGGAGGAAGGGCTCGTCAGCCGCATGCGTAAGCCGGTCCGGCCCGAGAAGATCGATGACGAACTCAAACACATTGGCAGAGAAGGTGTCCGAAAAAAGTACCGCCGCCGCGCCATAAAGGACGTCATGGACGAGGTGGAAGGCGATGTTAAGGAGCATTTCGCCGAACACCAGCTCAAAATTGAACTCGTGCAAATCATGCGGGACGAGCTCAACGACTTGTCCGGAGCAAGCAAGCCGGTGGAGGTGAAATTATTCGGACCGGATTATCTAAAGCTGCGCGAACTGGCGGAACAACTGGGCGACGCCCTGGAAACCAAGGGCAAAGGGCACGGGATCAAGGAAGTTAACAACAACGTTCACGAAGGCAATCCCGATTTGATGATAAAAGTTGATGCCGTTAAGCAAACCCGCCTGCGCCTGACCCCTCAAGAAGTGGAAAGGCAGCTCGCCGCGATCTATCTGGGGCAGGTGGCCACGCAGGTCCGCGAGTCGGCCGCTCGGATCACCAACGTTCGCGTCCGCTATCCCGACACCGTTCGCTTTGGAAAGAGGAGCTTCAATGTCGACAGCGTTCTCAACCAAATGATCTTCTTGCCGGATGTCGTCCCGAGCGGTCCTTCCGGGCCGATTCAGGATTATTCAACGCCGCTGGCCGGCCTTGGCCGCGCTGTGAGTTTGGGATCGGTGGCGTCAATTGAGCCGGTGCGTACGCCGGACGAACAATGGCGAGAGAATCAGCAGCCGGCCATATTCGTCACGGCCGAGCAAAACGAAGAGGAAGGCGGGCTGGATGAGATGGTCAAAGTGGTTCAGCAAGAAATGAATAATATCGTTCTTCCAGGCGGCTATCACTGGGCACTGGGCGGGCACTATATTCGCAAGCAAGAAGCCTTTCACAGCCTGCTTATCGTCATGGTCGTGGCGATATTTCTGGTCTTTATCATGCTGGCGTTCCAGTTTCGTTCAGTCTCCTTGCCGATGCTCATCTTCATGACGCAGCCTCTGTCGCTCCTGGCCGGTTTCTTCGCACTATGGCTTACGAATACGCCTCTTAACATTTCCAGCGCCATGGGAGTGATTCTCCTCATCGGGCTCGATATGAAAAACGGCATCCTGCTCGTCGAATATATTCAGCAACTGCGCAAAGAAGGGATGGAATTACGGCCCGCGCTGCTCTTGGCCGGCCGTACGCGTTTTCGACCGATCTTGATGACAAGCTTGGCCGCCATTCTCGGATTGTTTCCCCTGGCATTGGGGATCGGCCCCGGGGCTCAAATGCAACAACCGCTGGCTATCATGGTCATTGGCGGCCTGACGGCGAATATGCTCTTTACGCGCCTCATCATCCCGGTGGGATATTTGCTCATGGAGAGAAGCAAGGCGAAAGAACTCTCAATATCTCAGCCTATTGCGGTATGAAAAGTATAGACATGCAACTCTAGGCGGGTCGCTCGGCTCGATCGGCTTCCTGGTCAGCCACGGCCTGGCCCAAATCTTTCAGCTTCGAGAGAAGTGCCTGCGCATTTTCCTCGTTTACGGCCAAAGCCTGAGGTCCCAAGCGTTCCTCGATTAGCACTTGGGTCGGCGGCCACTCCATGAGGCCATTGGCCATTTCTTCCGTAGCGACTTCCAGAACGAGTCGCGAATTCAGGGTTGCGGGGGGGACTTCCGGTCCTGTGATGAACAAGCGGACCGCGGGCGTCAGAAATCGCCCGGCTCGCTGTTGAAACCAATTCTCCAGAGTGGCCAGCGTCATACCGGTTTCACGAGCCGCCGCTATTGAAGCCGGCGTTATTTGATAGATCCGCCGGCCATCGACCGCCGGCCGTTCAACGCGCTCGGCAAAACGCGGCAGCTCCGTCTCCAACAGCAAATCCGACTTTGCAAGATCCACGTTTAGGGTGACGCCGTCGGCATCGATCGTCACGCATTTTTCCGGCGGCAAACTATAGTCGCGCGTTCCCGTTAAGCGGAAGTGCTTGTATTCAATGGCGTCGTCTTGCGCCACCAAGGCCAGCCGCTCGGATAGGCGGATCGCGGGCAAGCCGCGTGCGACCGCCTCATTGAGGTCGTGCGGCGATGCGAACTCCAAAAGGGCCGCCGAGGAATACACGGTGATGCGCTCGCGTTTGTTTGACCATGTGCGCAGAGCTTCGATCACAGCCGTTGGCGTGGGGCGCATGCCATGTTGCTCGAGCGTCTGCACAATCGTGTCGAAGGTGAGCCCCGCCTCTAATGCGCGGTAAACCGAATCCGGGTCTAGTTGCAGGGTGCAAGCTGATCCCAAGCTTTTCCATCCCGCGAATTGCGTTAGCCGAATGATCAGCGCCGGAGTCAATCCCTGGCGATAAACGACGATCTCCAGATTCGGTTGCACAAAAAGCGTCTGAGGAAAAGCGGGGTTAGACGATGGCGCGTCGGCAAGGCCCAGCAGCCACCTGCCGGTTGGCGAAATCCGAACGACCCAAAGACCTTCCTCGTCTTTTGTCACTTGGATCAGACGAAGGCTGTGAGCCAAGCCAAGAAGAAAAGTCGCCATCCACGGGTTGCGGCGTGAAGGTCGGAGCCCCTCCCCTGCCCAGAAAGGATGGTGTGTCAAAACCCATTCTTCGACGTCTGGGGGCCGGGCCCATGCTTCTTCTGGCTGGCGGGCCAGGAGAAGGAGGGCCAACAAATAGGCTGAGGGGAACGGGTTTCCAGCGTTTTCCACCCCGAATATAGATCCCTCTAGAGGGCTCCAATCGTGCAAGCGGAATAGGCCGACGAATAAGGATTGGAGCGCGCGAAGCAGGCCGTCTTGCCAGTAAGTCGGCAGTTGAGCGGCTCTCAGTTCGCCGTCTTGGTTGGTTAGCACCCCCTCAATCTGGGCCAATGCAATGGCCAACATCGGCAGGTCAGGCGCCTCGGCCAAGCTATCAGCGGGCGGGCTATTGAGCAAATTGTCCTGACGCAGCCGCTCGAGATCACGCTTGAACAATTCACCTTGCTGCGTGCGTCGCAACGGCGATGGCACAATCTGTTGCCACAGGACAGCCAACCGCAAAGGCCATTCAACGCCATCGGACTCGTGGATGGCAGGTTTGTCGACTTTGACCGGAGTGAGCGCGGGGAAGCCCAGGTTTTCACCGATCGCGCGAGCAGCGACTTGAGAATGAGCAAAAACTTCGAGGTCCTTGCCGCCGGCTTGCCCCAGCCATTCCTCGAAACTGCCGAGCGAAGAGACCGTCTCAGGCAACACCGGATAGAGAAGCCCCGCCTCCAATAGGGCAAGAATGGGATGCAGGCCGTCGAGGTGCCCCAGGGCCACAACGGCTTCTACAAGATTGCCAAGCCGCCACCGGGGTTGTTGGCTATGCCCGATGAAGGCCAAGACTTGCCGACCCTCGGGATCCAAGTCGTGTAACCGGCGGTCAATGACCGCCGCGTTGCCAACCATGCCTAAGCAGCGTTCAATTAATTCATTGACGGGCCACTGACTGCGGGGCTTCAGCAGCTTGGCGATAACCTGGCGAAGCAACGGCTCGCGGTAGCGCTCTAACGTGTCCTTTAAAAGCTTGGACCAGTATGAAGTGTCTTGGATCGGCATTCAGGTGTGACAAAAAGCGGAAGTATGAATCAGGAACCGAGCCTGAGCAATCGTCTTGTCTGGGGCATAATGCGTAGGCTGAGAGCGGCTCCTACTTTGAACCAACGACTTGTGGCGTGTGCCCCATTTTCTGTAGTTCCTCAACCACCGCGGCGACCCGGCCCGGCCGAACTAAGAGTATGCGATCCGTAAGCCGGCCGGCGACATCTTGAGCGAGCTTGTTCCGCGCCAGCAGTTCTTCGGCCAGGATTGCATCCTCTGTCTGGATCAAGCAGACGCGGCGATGCAGTTTGACCGGAATCCGAGTCCCGGGCGTGGTTCGATTGGGTTCAATGGCCATGGATCGATTTCTTGCAAATGCCGCTCGTCGATCACCCAGTCATCCGTGCCGTTTCTAATAGTTCGCCGGCATCGACAATCGTGTAGCTGTACCCCTGCTCCGTCAAAAATAATTGCCGATGGTGGGCAAAATCGAGTTCGCGCGTATCGCGGGTCACCAGCGTATAGAAGTGCGCAATCTCGCCCCCGGCTTTGGGACGCAGGATTCGGCCCAGACGCTGCGCTTCTTCTTGCCGAGAGCCAAACGTGCCGGAGATCTGAATAAGCACGTTGGCATCCGGCAGATCCAGCGCAAAGTTGCCGACTTTGGACAAAATGAGTTGCCGAATCTCGCCCTTGCGGAATTTATTGTAGAGGTCTTCTCGTTCAGTATTGGGAGTTTGCCCCGTGATCAAGGGCATATTGAAGCGTTTGCGCAAGTGTCGCAGTTGTTTCAAATATTGGCCGATGATAATTAGCTTGCTTCCTGCGTAGTGTTCGAGCAATCGGCCCACGACGTCCTCTTTGGCCGGGTTCTCGCTGGCGAGGCGATACTTATCGCGCCACTCCGCGACCGCATACTCCATCCTCAGATCGTCGGGCAGGGCAACCCGAATTTCGTGGCAATTAGCTTCGGCGATCCAGCCGCGCGTTTCGAGTTCGCGCCAGGGAACATCGTATTTCTTCGGACCGATGAGGCTAAAGACGTCCGCTTCACGACCGTCTTCGCGAATGAGCGTGGCAGTCAAACCGAGACGGCGGCGAGCCTGGATATTCGCGGTCACTCGAAACACCGGCGCCGGCAACAAATGCACCTCGTCGTAAATCACCAGACCCCAATCGCGCTCATCGAAAATCTTGAAATGCGGAAACTCTTCTTTCTTGTCAGGCCGGTGCGTTACGATCTGATAAGTTGCTAGGGTTACGGGAGCAAGGGCCTTTGATTCACCGGTGTATTCGGCAATCTGGTCGTCGGGCAAATCGGTCTTGTCTAGGATCTCGCGATGCCATTGTTTGACCGCGGTAATCCCGGTGGTTAAAACGAGGGTTGACCGCTGCAAGAGAGCCATGGCGGCAATGCCGACCACCGTCTTACCGGCGCCGCAGGGCAACACGATAACGCCGCTGCCGCCGCGCACATCGCCGCCTGCATAAAAAATGTCAGCGGCGTCGCGTTGGTAATCCCGGACATTAAAGGGCAAACCCGAGCGAGCCACTTTGCGAAGGTGCAATAGTAACGCCGCCCCTTCGGTGTAGCCGGCCACGTCCTCGGCGGGGTAGCCGACGGCGATGAGCCCTTGCTTGACCATGCCTCGAAAGGCGGGATCGATAAGGAAGCTTATGGCGTCGACACGCTCACCCAGATACTCCCGGACTTTAGGCTGGCGGGCCAACTCCTCTAAGAGGGGCTTGTCCGTGCATACGAGCCTCAGTTTGTCGCCTGCTTTTTCTAATCGAACACGGCCATACCGGCCGACAAGTTCGGCGATATCCGTCGCCAAATTGGTCGGCAAGGGAAACTTGCTGAAGCGTCGCAAAACCTCGATCATTGCTTCGGCCGTATGGCCAGCCGCGGCCGCGTTCCAAAGCGATAGTGATGTAAGACGATAAGTGTGAATGTGTTCCGGGCTTTTTTCGAGCTCGGCGAAGGGAGCCAGAGCATCGCGGGCGGCAGTGTAGTGGGGATTATCCACCTCGACGAGGATAGTACGATCCCCTTGCACGATGAGTGGATTGGCGGGATCGTAACTCATTCGTTGAATGTTCCTTGCACTTTGGCAGGGGCGTTTACGGCCGCTGCGCCGCAAATAGGCAGTCTAGTGGTCCCAGGCGGGGGGTGCAAGGCGAACAAAACGGAAGGCTATCGCGATCGGGCTCCGGTTTTCCTCCCGAACCATTTACCAAATAGTTGCGCTCTGGCCGCTTTTCAAATGGTTTATTTCATCTCATTCATAACACACACCCAGGCCATTTGACGCAACTCCTCTCCGTAGCTCATGTTGACGAATGTTATGAATCGCCACTCGGAAACTAGTGTTACGAATCAACGTCATGGAAAGCCGGAGAATGCGCTCAGGTATAAGATTAACTTCTAAGGGAGTGGGGAGTAGGGAATGGGGAATAGGGAGTAGGGAGTAGGGAGTAGGGAATCACATGGATCGACAAAGTTTTCGCGCTTCCCTGAACGACAAGGGGCCTCCACCGGGCCTGTCCCCGGCCCTCCAGGGCCTATGGCACGCCGCCAAAGGCGACTGGAACAAGGCCCATGATTGCGCCCAACAGCAGGAAGATCCAGAAGGCTCGTGGGTCCATGCCCATTTGCACCGCCAGGAGGGGGATTTAGCGAATGCCGGCTACTGGTATCGCCGGGCCGGCAAACCGACGGCGAGCCAGTCAATCGAAGCCGAATGGAACGCCATCGCGGACGCGCTATTGCCGGCGCCGGGGTGATCATGCTGGATTTGCACTGCCACGTCCTGCCCGGCCTTGATGACGGACCCCAAACCTTGGAAGAATCGCTCGCTTTGGCGCGGTTTTCCGTCGGGGATGGCATCACCCATATCGTAGCGACGCCTCATTGCCATCGTCATCTTCGGCTGCTGCGGGCTGACATCTTGCCGCGCGTCGCCAAGTTCAATGAGGAATTGAAGAAAGCCGATGTGCCGCTCGTCGTCTTCCCCGGTTCGGAAATCCAGTTAACCGACGCCGCCGAATATCAGCGCGACTACGAGGCTCGACTGCTGTGCCATCTGGGCGATAACCCGGCCTACACCCTGCTGGAGTTTCCCTGGCGAGACGATTCCTATCCTGCCGGAGCGGCCGAGCACATCCGCTGGCTCCGCGACCATGGAACAACGCCTGTTGTCGCTCATCCCGAGCGGCATGGCTATTTCCGCGATGAGCCCGGTCGCCTCCAAAAGCTGGTTGACGCCGGCGCCTGGATTCAGATCACCGTCGATTCGCTTTTGGGCAACTTTGGCCCGAATGCCCAAAGGGCGGCCGAAGAACTCCTGCGGACTTACCCGTATGCCGTTCTGGCCAGCGACGCTCACGGCTCCCACCGCTGTTCGGGACTCTCCGCAGGGTACCGAATTGTCCAAGAGCGACACGGCGAGGAGAGAGCTGAAGACCTTAAAAAACGTGCGGAAACAATTCTGCAAGCGATGCCCGGGCAGCGCTGTTAGCCCCGTTCAACGGGGCGAGTGCTTTGTCACCCTGGCAGAATTAGGGTACGTAGCACAAGCGTCTCGCTTGTGCGCTTGCCGAACACACAAGCGAGACGCTTGTGCTACGGTCGAATCGTCTGCCCTAAAAGCGTGCAAGCCGCGTGGACGGGGCTTGAAACAACGACCCCGTTAGCCACCATTCTGCTAAAGCCCTAAGGCTCTCTGTTTCGATTCTGCCCAAGTCTTAAGCCTCCTTGTTTCCAAAAGGATACAGTCTGGGCTTTCGCTGTTTACTTATCGCAATAGTCGGCCATCGCAATTGGTAAGCTGCGTCGTCAAACCAGGCTGTGAGCCAAAGCCAGGATCAGAGACTTGGCGACTTTAGCGGCGCCTGATTAATGGCGGAACAGTCAGTCGCTTATTGTGTTATGGCAATTAGCCAAACCTTGTCACCCGCCGTTCTCTTTCTCAGTGGGGCGACCAATGAAGCCAAAGCTCGATGCACGGGCCTCCCTGGCACTGCACTTGCTTTGGGTCGCCCCACCATGATTGTTTCTAATTCGCTGATCGCGCCGCCCCGGCTCAAGCTGCTGGTGCACGAAAGCCGGACCCTGGATCGGGTTCTGCCCCGCCTGGAAGCGTTCGCCCTTGGAACCGGTCAACTGCCGCTGACGCGTCATCCCGGCTGGCTAAAAGTTCTTCAAGGCGGCCTCCGCCATGCTCCTTTTTGCATTGAGGCTGTCGAAGAAAGCCAGACGCGCGGCTTTTTGCCGTTGGCTTACGTCCGCAGTATGCTGTTCGGCAAGTTTCTCGTGAGTTTACCGTATTTGAATTACGGCGGCGTCATGGCCGACGACGAAGAGACCGCCAACGCCCTGATCAACCGCGCCGCCGACTTGGCGGATAAACTGAACGTTCGCTACCTCGAATTGCGTCACGAAGGCGGCGTCGACCACCCCGCACTGGTCCATCGCGTCAGCAGCAAAGTCCACATGCGGCTGGAATTGCCCGTGTCCGCGGACATTCTCTGGAAGAAGCTGGACGCCAAGGTCCGTAATCAGGTCCGCAAAGGCCAAAAGGCGGGTCTAACCGTTGTCTTTGGCGGCCTGGAGATTTTGCCCGAGTTTTATGCGGTTTTCAGCCACAACATGCGCGATTTAGGGACTCCCGTTTACAGCCCCAAGCTGTTCACCGGCGCCCTTCAGCAGTTCCCCGGCCGAGCCGAGTTTTGCGTAGTCCGCGCCGGCGCTACCCCGGTGGCCGCGTCGCTAATCTTGCATGGTTGGGGCATCAGCGAAGTGCCCAGCGCCAGCTCGCTTCGGCAGCACAATCACACCAATGCCAACATGCTCATGTATTGGCATCTCCTGGAGCGTGCCATCAGCCGTGGCCAAAACCAATTCGACTTCGGGCGATCGAGCCCGGACAGCACCACCTATCGCTTCAAGAAGCAATGGGGCGCTCAAGCGGCTCCCGCCGATTGGCAGTACTATCTCCGTGCCGGTGCCGTCGGGGATATGCGTCCGGACAATCCCCGCTACGAGCGCCTCATCCGCCTATGGCAGCGCCTCCCCGTCCGCCTCACCCGATGGATCGGCCCCACGATCGTCCGCGGTATACCCTAAGGAGAATTCGAAATACGAAATTCGAAACAAATCCAAAATTCGAAACAAGCAACAAAAGCTCCCCTCCTGACATTTAGGGTTTTTCTTTAGTCATTTGAATTCGCTCGTTACCAGGCTCGTACGTGTTTAGCCAGCTGCACTGAAAATCCTATACTAGCGGGAGCATGGATGCACCCACCTACGCTGAGTTGCTTCAAATAGTGGCCGACCTGCGTAAGCAAGTCGAGCGCCTGACCGCGCGAGTCGAGGAATTGACCGCCGAGAACCAACAGCTCCGTGAACAACTTGAACAAGCCAAGCGAGAAGGAGCCCGTCAAGCGGCTCCTTTTCGTCGTCCAGACCGCAAGAAGATTGCCCCCGAGAAAAGGAAGAAGCCCG
>JBJMQT010000146.1:0-12288 GCA_045802525.1 Gemmataceae bacterium | reverse complement strand
CACTTCGAGTTGGCTGTCGAGGCGCGCGAGCCGTACCAGACTTCCTTTGCCCCGAGCCGTGCGTTCTTAAAACGCATGCAGCAGGACGAAACCTGGCCGCCGTGGATAAAGTGAGCGTCATTCTACCTCCTTGTCGCGCGATAGAACCGCTTGGCCGAATCCTTTTGTGGACGCCAGCGCACGGTTGCGTCCACTCAAAGGACTTGATTTGCAGGCTTTCTGGATGAGCGGGGTCGTTATCTAGATTTCGGACCTGGTTTCTCACTTGGAGCCCATTTGCTCTCCACGTCAACCTACATTCTTCTAACGTCTGGCCAAAAGGTAGAAAAGCCTTTGGATGAGGTCAGGTCCTGGTTGTACCGGCGGTTCTTCGGGATGGGCCTTCGCCCATTCTGGCGCCAAAATCAGCGGCACCCACGGAATCGAATCGTTGCACGAAGCGTTGTCCAACCGGGCAACAGCGTTTGATACTTTGGCGGCCGGTTTGATGCATGTGACCGTCTCGGAAGTTGGGTTTTTGCAGTTCTCCGCCGGCGACGTCACCAAATATTCCCGGCAGGCTATTGGCCGATCTGGATAGATAGAGCATGATTCGTTTTCCAAGAACGGGCAGGGAATTCCCAGGAAAAAGTACTTCAGCCCAAACGGCCTAAGGTCGTCATCATTGACTTGTGTTGGTTGAAGGAGCGGCTCCAACAGATTAGCCTTTTGTAAAGCATTCCTCGAATGGGCGAATCGTGCTAGGATTTCTGACCGGCGCGGTTTAGGCATTTCGGCCACGACATTGCGTATGCGGTGAGCTTCTGTTTCCGTTATCGGCACCAATTGCCTACAACATGCTCCACAGCCCGCCTTGCAAGATACCTTCGCGCCTCCGGCCTCAGCCTTCTGCACGGCTTGATCTATAATGACCTCGGCCACCGACTGAAATACCGGCAGCAGTTCGATCCGCCGAACGGGCCGGACCGGAACCGTTACTTCTAGGTTTATTGGCTCGCCAGCCAGGTTGAGGTCTATCTTCGCAGTCAAGAAAGCAGTGGGAGGGATGCCAGCACCGACCAACCCGCAAATGGGACAAGTCTCGCTTCCAGCGCGCGTAGCCTGCCAGTGATGGCCCTCCGAACATTTAAAGAGTTTAGGCATTTCTATATCCCCGCTGTACGCAGAGGCCAGGCGAACGGGAAAACGAGGTCTGAAGCCGCCGTCGTCCCTGGCAGAAATCCTGGCCCAATACCAAAGTGCCGTCGTTCCACATGATGGCGAACAACCTTGATCGATTTACTTTTGGTCGAATAACATCATTATGCTAGAGTCAAAATGAGCAAACGAGCTTAGCAAGCCAAAATAACGTCGGCCTGGGAAATCCCGATTATGCTGCATCTCGATGCACGACAAGGCACGAAGCTTTGCGATGGTTGGACACGCCGAGAAATCCTGCGGATTGGCGCATTGGGCCTGGGAAGTCTAACCCTTCCGGACCTGCTGCGGCTGGAATTGGCAGCTGCCTGCAAACATGCCGGAGGTGCGAAACCGGCCGCCAGGGCCAAGTCGGCGATTCTTCTCTTCCTTTCAGGCGGTCCTTCGCAACTCGATATGTGGGACCCTAAACCCAATGCCCCGCAAGAAATTCGTGGGACTTTTAAACCCATTGACACCAATGTGCCGGGCATCCGCATCAGCGAGCAATTGCCTCGCACAGCAAGGGTGGCCGATAAGTGTGCGATCCTTCGCTCTGTTTGCCATTCAACACCCAATCATCCGGAAGCATCATACTGGATGATGGTGGGCAGTCCCATTCAGCGGGCCGCGCCGCAGTCAGTATCCTTGAGCCGGGAAGACCGGCCCCACGCGGGGTCAGCGTTGGCCAAGTTGTTGCCTACTCAAGCAGCCTTGCCGCCTTTTGTCATGGTGCCCGAAGCGATTTCTCCCGTGGGCCCGGAACGGCCCGGCCAGCATGCCGGATTCCTGGGTCCCGCTTATGACCCTTATCGGGTTAACAGCGATCCCAATTTGCCTTCGTATTCGTATGGCGCTTTGAATCCCCAGCCTGAACTTTCTCCTACCCGTCTTCACGGCCGCCATGACTTGCTCAGTCAGTTGGGAGAACAAGCAAAATCATGGGAGAACGCCGCTCATACGCGGTCGCTTGATCCAAATGTAGTTCGCGCGTTCGATTTGGTTTCCTCCAGTAGAGTTCAGCAAGCGTTTGACATAGGCGCCGAGCCCGAAAGGCTGCGCGATCGCTACGGTCGGCATGCCTTTGGTCAATCCGTTCTTCTGGCCCGGCGCTTGGTGGAAGCCGGCGTTCGCTTGGTGCAGGTCAATTGGGTTCGACATGACAACGGCAAAGGGGCCCAAGGTTTCGACAGCCATACCAATCATCTGCACTTGGCCAAAACGGAATTGTTGCCGCCTACAGACGCCGCCTTAAGCGCCCTCATCATGGATCTGACCGAGCGTGGCCTGCTTGATGAAACCCTAATCATCGTCATGGGAGAATTCGGCCGAACGCCACGCTTCAATCCACAAGGCGGCCGCGACCACTGGCCGTCGTGTTTCAGCGTGTTACTGGCCGGCGGCGGTATCCGGGGCGGCCAGATTTACGGAGCATCCGATAAGATCGCTGCATTTCCCACTTCCAACCCCGTTTCTCCTCAGGACCTGATCGCCACCTTGTTTTATTGTTTGGGGGTAGATCCCCAGACGGTGGTACACGATCAGCAAAGGCGGCCCTTTGTTTTAGTGGAAGGAAACCCTGTTCTAGGGTTGCTGTGAAAACCTGAAACCCGCTGGCTTGTTTTTTCTTGGCAGATGGACCAGCAAAAAGATCTATTGCGTTTACAAGCGAACAGCGCGTTACTAGTGGACCCAACCGAGCCCGTCCGGTTGCGTCCACTTGGAAGTAGGTCAGAGCCATCATTTACAGTAAAGGACTCTGACAAAGCCCCCGAAACTGCCTCGAAGATGCCGTGCCAGCGGGGTTTTGTCAGGGCCTGTAATTGCAAACCAGGCATGTGGTTTCTGAACGCTTGCCTTCGTAGATCGAACAGGCCATACAGATGGTCGGGGGTGAGCATGAACTGCTCCGCACTCAGTCTTGTGGTTTTCGTAAGAGAATAACCAATTGAAGAACGATTCCAAAGAACAGACCGCCCAGCTGAAGGACCTTGAAGGTCGATGGGAATCGCAATTGTGGAACCAAATCGTTTATTTGTAATGAACCTGAGATTAGTTGTGGAATGGATCGGCTTTTCTGCTTTGAGCAATGTTGGGAAGCAGCCCACTGAAAAGCACTTCCCTTACCATCAACTCGACTTAGGGAGGCGGCCTAAGTTTTTTCTTACCCTTCCATAGCCGATCTTTAAGTTGTGGAAACAATTCCAAGGCATTGTCGCGCAAGATTTGTCGGCCTATTCGCAGGGCATGATCTTCTAATAGATCGCCACTGTCCACTTTCTCCGCCAATACTTCCGCCAGGCACCGACGCGTGAATTCCGTGGCGCAGTAGATTCCCTCCGCGTGATTGCAGTCAGCGCCCCACATAATCTTGTTCGACGGCATTACCTCAAGCCATTGGTGAAATGCTCGCTTGGCCGCCGAATAGCTCAACGTCGGCAACCACACCGAATCGATCCACACATGCGCGCCGTGGCGCATGACGATCACACCTGTTTCCCCGACCCAGGGGTAGCCGCCGTGGAACAGAATGAACTTCGTCTTCGGATTCGCTTCAATGAGGTCAACTAGCAACATTGGATTTGAGCCTTGAACGCGTGCCTGGCCGGTGTGAATCTGAAACGGAAGCTCGTACTTGGCACTCAACTCAACCAAACGCCACATGATGTAATCTTCAAATTCCTTGACCTGCCCTTCCGTCAACTGCGATCGTTTCTTGCCAAAGACCTTCGCTGCCCGGTCCTTGAGTACTTTCTCGAAATGCAGCGATCGCTGATACGCAAGCGTCGTTTTCAGGCAAACCGCGCCGTGCTCTTTGGCTTCCTGGAAGAGTCGGTCGAGTACGGCCAAATAATCGTCGAACGATTCGACTTGTAGCCCCTTCTTTTTGGCAAATTGGTAAGGGTCGTCCCACTCGCTTTTAAACTCCGAGGAATGAAAGCCACTGACCAGCGTTGTCACGTTAAAAACCAGGACACCGAAAGGGTAGCTCGTGCGAAAGTCGAAACGCGCCCAATAAGGATCGTTGAACATCAACTCGATATTCGCGCGCTCGGTGATGACCTGATAAAGCCAGCGCTGATCGAGATAGTTACGAAAGATGCGGGAGTTGAGGTCGCGAGCCTGAGTGTCTGTGATACGGTCGAAGTCGATGCCGTACAGGTCCTGAAAGGCGGGAAGCTGATACCGATAGAAGCTGGCAGCGCGGGAGTTATCGAAGTCGTGTTTGGCCTTGGTCCACCAGTCCTCGAATTTGCCACCAGGCTGCCATGCCGTCAGCTGGTGATTCCATGTGTAGTAGCTGTTCCGCCAAAGACTAAACAGGTTCATTCCCTTGCCGTACTCAGTTTCGACATAGGGCAGCTTGTCGAATGGCATTAGGTGGTCATGCGTGTCAATGGCCGGCACGCTGTCGAGGTATTTCTTGATGCGGCGGTAAGTTTCAGTCTCGCGGGTAGGCTGTGGTGCGGAATGCCCCGGAACGACGCCAAACAGGATTGGACAGAATGCAATAAGGCACTGTAGAGAGGACATAAAACAACCCTCGCAATGCTACTAGGAAGGTTAGCTGTGAAGAAGGCAGAAAAAGGAAGCCAGGACCTCAGGGTAAGGCATGTGATGGATGCTCTGCACCAACGAGCGAGTTTGAATTGAGAACGCTAAAGCAACTCCGTGATTGCTTTGCCGTTGTTCACGATAGGGATAGGCCGGCCGGAATGATCTGGAAGAGTGACTCTTTCATAGTCGATGCCCAAATGCCGGTAGATCGTCGCTAAAAAATCCTGTGGTCCGACCTGGCGTTCGGTAACCTCCTCACCGCGTTTATCGGTGGCGCCAATAACTTGACCAGTGGTGATACCTCCGCCGGCCCAAATCATAGAATTTGCTCGAGGCCAATGATCGCGGCCAGGTTGCACGGTCCCCGCCGCCGCGCTGGCGGCCCCCCCGCCGCTGCTGGCCACGTAGGAGATTCGCGGTGTGCGGCCAAATTCTCCCGTCACCACGACAAGAACACGTTTATCAAGGCCGCGTTCGTATAGATCCTCGATCAGCCCCGCCACCGCCTGGTCGAAGAATGGCGCCCGGTACTTAATCGCATCAAAAACATGGTGGTTGACGGCGTGGTCGTCCCAGTTGCTAACCCGGCCGCACAAGGGGCCATCCAACGTGGACGTGATGATTTCGACCCCGGCCTCTACAAGTCGGCGGGCCATAAGCAGCTGTTGACCCCACTGGTTTCGGCCGTAGCGATCACGCAGCTTGTCGCTCTCTCGGTTGAGACCGAAAGCCTCCGCGGTTTCTGGACTTGTTAGTAGATTCATCGCCTGGGTTTCGAACCGGTCCATGGCCTCCATGGTCCCGGAACGGTCGATCTCCCGCCGCATCAAATCGAATTTTTTCTGAAGACTGAGCCGTTCATTGAGCTGTTCTAGCCTGGCTTGATCCACCAAGCCAAGGTTCGGCACGCGGAAATCAGGCGCGTTGGGATCGCCGGTTACCGCAAAGGGAACATACGAACTTCCGAGATAACCCGGTCCCGCAATCGTGAAGTTGTCATAGTTTACAATCGGATTGACACCGACATAGTTTGGCAGTTTCCGGGCCATGTCAGAACGTAAGCGGTGCGCCACGCTCATGAAATCCGGCAGAACCGGCCTGAGTTTGTCCTGGGGATCGGGATCGCCTGAAAGGGGTTGAAGTGAGCCAGCGGGATGCCCGCCGCCGGTATGGGCCATGGATCGCAGCAGTGCGAACCTATGGGAGACTTTCGCCTGTCGAGGAAGCAATTCGCTGATGCGCAGACCGGGCGTTCGAGTCGCGATGGGAGCGAAAGGGCCCCGATACTCTGTAGGGGCCTCAGGCTTGGGGTCATAGGTATCGAGATGGCTACAACCTCCACGAAGCCAAACGGCGATTACAGCAGTCCGCTCGCGCGATTCGTTTTCGGACGCTGTCGATCGCATACGAAACAGCCCGGGCAACGACAAACTGCCAAACGCTGCTAGTCCGGCTCGGAGGAACTCCCGCCGACCCGGGTTTCTCTGATTAACCACACTTGCCATTTGGTTGGCAGTCTCATTTAGCATGAATGACTCATTTTTTCTATCGCACTGCTATCTTTGTGCAAATGCATTACGGCCGTTTATCACGATGATGTCGCAGAACTCGAATTTGAAAGGGCAGCCCCGAGTGCATTGGACACCAAGACTTAATGAAGCTCTCAGAACGGATTACCAAATAGCGGGTACAATCATCCATCACTGCTGGCAGTCCCAGTGAGATCAATTTTCGCTCCTTTACACCAAAATAGCAAACTACCACCGCGCGCCCAGCGTGCCTTGATCGTATACCCCTGCCTCCGGCTAATCTCACTGGCAAAGATAGCTTTTCCAGCTCATTCCAGTTTGCCGCTTTTCATTCGCTCAAATAGCTACTAATGCGTATTAAGGCGGGTCGCAACGGCATCAGCGATGGGTTCTTGCAGGCCGTAACCCGAAATTAAAATCATGGTCCGTCGGCACATTCCGATGACGGTTGGCTGATCGCAGGTCTACAGGGATAAAATCGAAGGAGCCTCCACGCATTACCCGGTGCTCGTGGCTATTAACGGTCAATATGTCTTCCAAATCTTCAGTGATTTTTCCACCTTCGTCCGGTGCGTAATCCTTGTATCGTTCTTGGCACCAGCGGCTCATGACGGATGAGCATAACGCTCCAGGTGACGGCTAACCATCCAAATGCCAAGTTTTCTGAGCCAAGCATCATGGTTTGAAAAAGGCGCCTTCACTCCCAAGCCTACGCTGTCTTGCCCCTGCTATCCATAAGCGATAGGAACGATCCTAGTTTGTTGGCCAGCATCCGCCCTCGAATCGCCCCCAGTTCATCCACGACGCACACGGAAGGCCCATCCGGAAACGTGCCATCCATAACCACCCGCAACTTTCCAGCCGCGTCCTGCAAGGCCACATAATGTCCTTGCTCTATCACGCCGATCCGTACCCGTTCCACCCCTTTTTCATCGGCCATCATGTAAGCCGGCCCTTTATCCGTCACGGCCCACTGGCTGCGCACTTTGCCGGCTGCATCAACCAGGCTAAAGCTCTCGGCTTGAAGTTTTTGCTTGCCGGCCTGGTTACTGTCGGCCGGCTTAGACCACTGGTAGAGCCATCCTGCGATCGCCATCGCGCCAAGAATGGCCGAGAAGGCGGTCAAGCGCCGGCTTCGATTCACTTGGCTTTCTAATTGTGCTACACGATCTTTGAGCACATCCAAATCAGACATAGGGAAATCCTCGACGGAGAAGAATAAGTCGGGCCGGAGCATTCCCACAGCTTCGGCAGCATCGCATGAAGCGGAACCAACTGGAATGAAATCCTTGGCGCTGGCATCCTCTTAGAGTCTTGGAGCTTCAGGTGAACCCAAGCGCACCCCACATCGGCGAGACTTTGCTGTTAATCCTTTTCTTGCGCGCCATTTGTGGCGATTTTGAGAATACCGTCAATCAATAGCCTCAATCCCTACAATGCACCTCGACCTCTTTCCCTGCCAAGGAGTCCATTGCATGAAACGCGTTCTTCCCTTGCTGGCTCTCTCTCTGTTGGGATCCGGCCTTCGGGCCGAGAATCCGAAGGAGTTTCTAAATGTGTCCTACGGCAAGCATGCGCGCCAGGTACTGGATTTCTACCAGGCCCAGTCGGACAAACCGACACCGGTCGTCTTTTACATCCACGGCGGCGGCTGGTCCAACGGGGATAAGAAGATTAATCCCAAGAAGTTTCTCGATAAAGGCATTTCTGTCGCGGCAATCAACTATCGCTTTGTTAAACAAGGAGTTGAAGAAAAGGTCGTGCCGCCCGTGAAGGCGCCGTTGGAGGACGCCGCTCGCGCATTGCAGTTTGTTCGTTCGAAGGCTGATGATTGGAACATCGATAAGAAACGCATTGGTGCCACGGGTGGATCGGCCGGCGGTTGCTCGTCACTCTGGCTCGCCTTCCACGACGACATGGCCGACCCGACTAGTAAAGACCCAGTCGCCCGGGAATCCACGCGGCTGTATTGTGCTGCAGTAAACGGCGCCCAGACCTCGCTCGATCCAAAAGAACTGCGTGAATGGATGCCTAACTATAGTTATGGGGCGCACGCCTTCGGGTTGCCAAATTTCCAGAGCTTAATCGACAATCGTGAAAAGGTCCTGAAGTGGATCAAGGAATACTCGCCGATCGAACACGTCACCAAAGACGACCCGCCGATCGGCCTGTTTTACGACGGAGACAAGGATGCCAAGGTGGGCGATTCCCCAAAGGATCCGACTCACTCACCCATCCTGGGAATCAAGCTCGAAGAGAAACTGAAGGCGACGGGCGTGGACGTGATCCTCGTATACCCGGGCCGACCCAGTGAGAAATACAAGAGCAGCGCGGATTACCTCATTGACCGTCTGAAGCAGTAGAAGCCAATGCGAGGCACAAAGGAAATAATCGGCTACCGCTGCCATGACGAGCCTTAAACAATGCCCTGCTGGGAAATCCGAAGAGTCCCGTTTGATGCAAGATTTGTTCCCGGTTCCAACGCGCTCGATTGGCAGAGCGGGAAACAAGTTTTTCAATAAGCCTGTGTCAACCTTTCCAAGCAGGCGAAAGGGATGATCCTGCAATGGCTACACTAGAAGACCTATTGCGGTTTAAAGGTGAACATTTCGACATCTATCGAAACGGCGAACTCGTTGATTCCCATAAAGGATTGCGAAAACATCAGGCCGGAAGAGATTTCATTGCTTTCATGCCCGAAGTGGAAATTAGACGGGAAGATGAATTAGCCCAACAGGGCTCAGCGGATAAATATCGTGTGGTTGAAGTGTGAACTGATGATGCCGAAGGAGGCGTTCAACAAATCAGAGTCTACTGGAGGGGCCAGAGTTCTAAACAAGCATGAGTCGGGCTGGAATATTGCTCGATTTTACAAAACCGAAGAAGTCTATTTGCCATCAATGGCCGCGTGCCCTGCGCAATAAAGTGGTCGCATATCCGGACACAACCCTTGGGTTGCGTCCACCAGCTTCGGCGTTTTGGCACTCTTTTGGCGCTCTATGCGGCTCCAGCCGAGACGCCAGGTATTGGCATTCTTCAGCACCTGTCCGACTAAGAGCAAAACACCATGACCAATCCCCGCAACTACTCAAATGCTCGCGGAACAATAGAAAAGTTCAATGAACTCCCTAGAAGATTTTTTTTGCGGTTTTGGGGCGAACAATTCGCCCATTTATCCACCCTGGGAGAAAGCCACCGTCATAAACACATCATCGCTTCTAGCCCTAGTCCGATCCGGCCTCCGAGATCTCGTTTCCTTCTGGGGGCTGTATTCTCGCACTAGTAACGGGCTCCGGTTATCTACTCACAAGGGCAGCTGCCAGTGTGACCGCCCCATGGGTAAGCCGCTCTTATGACATCAACGACGCATTCGTCTGGGCACCAACGCCTCGGTGACTTTCAAATCGAGCGCGAACTCGGCCGCGGCGGTATGGGCATCGTCTATGAGGCGCGGCAGGTGTCGCTCAACCGGAGAGTGGCACTCAAGGTGCTCTCCGGCGGGCTGGGGTTAACGCCCAAGGCCATTCAGCGCTTTCACCGTGAGGCCGAGGCGGCTGCCAAGCTGCATCACACCAACATTGTGCCGGTCTACTCAACGGGCGAACACGACGGCACACACTTCTACGCGATGGAGCTGATCGAGGGACCATCGCTCGATCACGTCATCCGGCAGATGGGGGCCACGGTCAGCAGCGCCGAACCAAAGCCGTACGCCTCGACAGACAGGATCGGCCTCTCCCCCAAACTCGCGCAGACCGGCCCATACATCGAAGGCTCAACCGCCGCAGGCTCAACGGCCGGACTGAGTTCTTCCTCGACAGGCCGAGAAAACGGGTATTGCGACAAGGTGGCTCGCACGATTGCCGAGGTGGCCGATGCGCTGGAATATGCCCACCGGCAAGGGGTCATTCATCGTGACATTAAGCCATCAAATCTGTTGCTCTCGCCTGGCGGCCGGCTAAGCGTCAACGACTTCGGCCTGGCGCGGATGCTGGAGCAACCGGGCATGACGATGACCGGCGAGATTATTGGCACGCCGGCCTACATGTCTCCCGAGCAAATCACCGCAGGGCGGACGCCGCTCGATCACCGGACTGACATCTACTCGCTGGGTGCGACACTGTATGAGATGTTGACACTTCATCCGCCGTTTAAGGGCGAGCGGCGCGATCAAGTGCTTGCCCAGATTCTAAATAAGGAGCCAATTGCTCCCCGGAAAGTAAACCCGAATGTGCCAGTCGATCTGGAGACGATCTGTCTCAAGGCAATGGAGAGAGACCCCGATCGGCGCTACCAAACGGCCGGGGTCATGGCCGAAGACCTACGGCGCTATGTCAATCGCTTCGCCATATCAGCGCGGCGTGCGGGGCCGGGCGAGCGTCTAGGAATGTGGGTTCGGCGGCATCCGGGCCTGGCGGCGGCAGTGGGGTTGGCTGTCGTGGCAAGCATGTTGACGGGCTTCATAGTTTTTCAATCTTGGCAGAATCGCCAAGAGCGCAACGCAGCCGAGGGAACGGCGCGCCAAAAGCTACTCACGGAGAAGAAACAGCATGCGGAGTCCCTCATATTTAGCGGCCAATTCCCTGAAGCCAAGGTGACGATCCAAGAAGCCGAGGAGCTAGGCGTGGAGGAGGAGTGGGCACAGTGGCGGCGGGGCCAGATTGCATTCCATAGTGGCGAGGTCGAGAAGGCTATCCCGCTTCTGGAACGGGCGGGGGCCTCGATGCCCGATTGTCAGGCAGCCAATTGGCTCCTGGGCGCTGCCTATTTTAGCGCAGGGGACTGGCAAAGGGGGGTTCATATCGGCACCCATTTCGGCTCCTTGGCACCAAATACGCCAGAGGACGGCCTCTATAAAGGCCTTTACCAGGCCTGGGATTTTCCTGAAGAGGGGCTTAAGACTCTCGACGATGCCTTGCCTCGCCAGCCCGTACTGATCGCCCACGTCGTCCGGGCACACGTCCTAGCTGGCTTGGCAATAGATACCAGCGAGATCTCCTACATTATGAGAGCGCGAGATGATGTGATTGCGGCCAAAAGCATTCAGCGCGGGAATGCCTTGGTCATTGCGGAGGACCTCTACGTGCATCACATTGCCGCGATTCTCTATGAGGAAAAAAACCAAACCAAGGAACATAACGAGGCGCTGATCATCGCCCAAGGGGATGCGGACGCTCTAAAAGCACTTCCCGACGTTCCGGTCGCCGTTTGGACGCGCGGCGTTTTTCTCGAAGACCAAGGGCGGATGGATGAGGCCTTCCAATGCTACGAAATGGCCATGCAACAAAATCAAGTTGGCCCCATGGTCGCCAGAAATTTTGCCTGGTTGCTTTATGAGCGGGACAGAGTTGCGCAGGCGAGAGACGTAGTCAAAGGTTACCTTCCGGCGGGGTATGTCCGAGATGGTAGCCTTGTTCTTATGATCGCGAAAACTTCTGGGGACTTTCGAGAGGCTGAAAATATCTGCAATAGCATGTCTGGAGCCTCAACCGACGGCTTTATCTTTTATCGTTGCCTGCTCTACAACTTCCTCGGGCTTAAGATTCGGGCCGGTGCAGTCCTGGCCGAGTTTCCGGGCAATTTCGATCAGTATTCGCCGGAGTACGCGGCAATGGCACGTGAGCGCCTGGACCTTGTCCGCGCCCCCTCGCTTCTAACTGCCGAGAAGCTTCTCGAACGCGATCCACGGTCAAGAAGAAAGCGCGTTCGCTGGCACCTTTGGATCGGAATAATGCGACTCGGAGATGGTGACCGGGCCGGCGCTCGCAAGCACTTCGAGTTGGCTGTCGAGGCGCGCGAGCCGTACCAGACTTCCTTTGCCCCGAGCCGTGCGTTCTTAAAACGCATGCAGCAGGACGAAACCTGGCCGCCGTGGATAAAGTGAGCGTCATTCTACCTCCTTGTCGCGCGATAGAACCGCTTGGCCGAATCCTTTTGTGGACGCCAGCGCACGGTTGCGTCCACTCAAAGGACTTGATTTGCAGGCTTTCTGGATGAGCGGGGTCGTTATCTAGATTTCGGACCT
>JBJMQT010000145.1:0-42302 GCA_045802525.1 Gemmataceae bacterium | reverse complement strand
TAGCCAATTCGGCGGGCGCGGCGACGCGTCACGCTCCAGGCGACAGGCTTGAGTTACCCGAGGCCGAGAAGTCCCGATCGTCCCCAGCCCCGCAACCGTCCGGAGCTCCGAAGAGGCGTTAGCGGTCAGCGAAAGTTCCCCCGGCGATGTCCAACCGCAACCGGCCCGCTTTCGCTGCGTAAACAGGCACCGGCATCCCCCCAAAAACTGACCTTGACGTGTGGAGGACAGGGTCATCACTTGGGCCAGAGGGTCAACGAAAACGCACGAAAAGGCACAAAAACTCACAAATGCTTTCCACGGGTCCGTTTTGAGCGTTTTCGTGGGGGCCTTACAGGGACAAGGCGTCCCGAAAAAGGTTCCGGTCTTTTTTAGGCCGCCCGCGCCAGAGATGGATCCTGATGACCTTCAGAAAGGACACCCGGACTTCGGTGGAATTTGTGGTGAACCGTTTCCAAGACCAGCCAGGTTCCTAGCACCAGCAGGACCGCGGCGCCGCCTGTGAGGAACAATACGTGGCGGCCAAAATGATCCATGGAGGCGCCGGCAATCATCGGTCCCGTCAAGCTGCCCAGGCAATTGATGGCCAAATACCAGGCCGTGGCGCGCGGCAGTCCGCGCGGCGGGACCCGTTCTCCCAGGAGCGCCAGCCCCAGCGGGTAAAAAGCCCCGGAGCAAGCGCCGACTGCGAACAACCAAAAACCGAGCCATGCCGCCCCGGCCGGCAGCATGAGCAGGCCAATGCCGCCAAGCGCGACGACATGGCAACCGGCCAAAATCAACGTCCTACCCAGTTTGTCGGCTAGCCAGGCGACCGGCACCTGGGCGAGAATGACGCCGATCATCAAGCCGCTCATGAGCCAACTCATGCCGTCTTCGGAGAAGCCCGCGGCCAGCAAGTACACCGGCAATAAAGCGACCATGCCCCCTTCGAGAAAGCCCTGGCTCCAGGCGCTGCCGAAGCTCAGGAAGTTGCGCGAGACCTTCACGGGGATGCGGGGAGAAGTCTCTTCCACGGCATGCGACAGCTCCGGCCGCCAGGCGACAACCACGCCTGCGCCCACCAGGGCCGCGACGCCGCCGAGGAAGAATGCCGTCCGCGGCAGCGACGTATACATTTGCGTGCCAACCAGCGTTCCCAGGCCCATGCCCAGGGCGATGCAAAAAGCGTAATAGCCGAAATTCTGAGCGCGCCGGTTCGGACATGACGTGTGGTTGACGTAGGTTTCTAGCGGGATCAGACTCATTGCCCCTGCGATGCCGTTGAAAGCGCGCAGGATAAACCAGCCGGGCAAGGATTCACGCCACGGAAACGCCATGCACGTTAGCCCGGAAGCGATCATGCCCAGGAAAAGGGAACTATAACCCCAGTGGCGCATGAGCCACGGCACCGCACAAGCCGCGATCGCAATCCCGAGGTAATAGGCGCTGGTATTTAGACCGATGAGCGTATCGCTGCAGCCGGCATCTTGCATCCACAGCGAGGCGAGCGGCGCGCTCAGACCGAAGCTGAACGCCCACAGCAAGCTGGCCAAACAAAGAAGCGCCATCCAACGATTGGAAGGCACTGGGACTCCTTTCCCCATTCCGCAACAATTATGAGAGACGGAGTATAACGAACCCGGTCCCGCGGCGAAAGACGCATTGCCGGCACAGCAGAGCCGCAAGCACCGAGGCACAACGGCTGATCCGTCTCTCACGCCCGCCAAATGGTTCTCTCCATTTCGCCTGACCCCCCGTGAAAAGAAATGGAAAGCATTTGGGGTTTAAGGCCGGCTCGAAAGGGTAACAGGCAATGCAATCGCCAAGCCAATTCGTTTCACGTCGCCGTCACCAGTAGAGAAATGATCCTTTTTGCCGGAAGGCTTTGTAAATAGCTAGTTTACGAAAGATCATTTCTCGGACCCCTCACACACTCCCTATAGCGCCGGGCTGAAACGAATGTATTTGGCCGCGTTGTGGCGGCCGAAATGAGCAACCGTTTTCCGTTTTTCATCCCCCACCCACCCCTGATGAAAAAAGGAACCACCTGGTGAAAAACGGAAGCTACGTGTGAAAAACAGAGCCTTGGGATGAAAAACGAAACCTAAGGTCTAGCTGGCCGGGAAGGCCCCTCCGATATGGTTCTCTTCATTTCGCCTGACCCCCCGTGGAAAGAAATGGAAAGTATTTAGGGCAGCCGGCGGCTGAGGAGAAATGGTAAGGAAATCAACGATGACCCTGTTTTCATTTTCCTCGGATAGTTTCGCCGCGAAATGTACGCCGCTATTCCTTTTCTTTTCCTTTATTGACGCATTTCGCCGATAAAACCTATAATTCGGTTAGTTTTACCTTCGGGGGGTAGCATGGGTCTGGCTGAGAACTACGGAGAATGAGTCAAAAGCCGCTACAGTTGATCACCTCGGTAAGCCTTGTGGCGTTTGTATTCGCCACGGGGATCGGCGCCGCGCTGCCACAATGTGCGCAGGGTTCCTCGTGCTCATCCTGCCGTAGCGTACCCTTTTCTTTGGGTCAAACAGAATCACAGACCGTTGCCCAATTCTGCCCTTGTTGCTCATTAGACAGAACATGCCTTTCCTCAGATGACATAGACGCCTGTCCAAACTGTGGCGACATCGTGTCTGATGGCTTCTGCCGGTGCCAAACGGCAAACCTGCCGACGACGCCAAAATCGGAACTCCCGTCTTGTCCGGGGCCAGGCACTTGTGCGTTTTGCATGGCAAAGACTCTCGGCCTCAATAAGATGCATTTCTCCGTAGTTCTCATTCCCTGCCTGGAACAGCACGTCGCCTATGCCCTTCCTACCCATGAAGGGCTGATTAGTGGGGCCGTTGATCGGCCGCCTCGAACCTCGACCATTCTACGGCTGTTGATCTAAGAGCCGATTTCACATTGGTTGCCAAGAAAACCCGCTTACTTCGTGCGCGGCTTAGTTGACATTACTCGTGCGCGCTCAGAGGCCCGCACGAAGTAAGCGGTCAACGCGACCCGACAAACTAACTCATGCCTTAACGGCTATCTACCGACCATCCGATGGAGCCATCCATGACTGAATCCATAAACAGCCCTTTACTCGTTGAAAGTCCCCCTGCCGAATCGCCGAAGGGCAGTCAATTCGCTTCCCCGTCACTCCTGACGCGCACGCTCCAGGCGATTCCCACGGTTCTAATATTGGCCCTGCTTGGCGGTGTCGCCTATGCCGGACACCAGCGAGGCTGGTCCTTCTCGAGCTTTGCGGCCCTAACGGGAAGTGCTGCCAAAGACAAAGATGACTGGTGCGAGGAGCACGGCGTGCCGGAATCGATTTGCGTTGAGTGCAATAAGGATCTTCTGCCCAAGGAACGGGAATATGGCTGGTGCAAAGAGCACGGTGTTGCGGAATGTCCGATCGACCATCCCGATCTAGCTCAGCTTCCCGTTCCGCCGATGATCACCTCGGCGGACTTTGAACGGGCTCGGTTGGCCTTGGACTTCAGCCCACGCCCTCCAAACAGCAGCAAGTGCAAGCTGTATCAGCGTCGCATCCAGTTTGTTTCAAAGGAGGCGGTCGAGAAGGCGGGAATCGATGTCACGCCTGTTTGGGAAGCGCCCATGGCCGAGTCGATTAACGCCAATGGAGAGGTCGGTTTCGATCAAGCTCGTATCGCTCGGCTCTCCGCCAAGGCGCCGGCGACGGTATGGCGGGTAATGAAGAAGCTTGGAGATTCGGTGGCGGGCGGCGAAGTCTTGGCTTTGGTGGATGCCGCGGAATGTGGCCGAGCCAAGGGGGAGTTCCTTCAGTCTCTGGCACAGCGCGATTTGCGCCGGGAAACCTTCAAGCGCTATAGCGAAGATAAAGGCGGTTCGGTTTCCTTGGCGCTCTATCGGCAAGCGGAGGCTGATCTGAAGGCTGTCGAAATTCGACTCATGAGCGCCGAGCAAGCGCTCGCGAATTTGGGCTTGCCGATCCGGGCGGAAGATGTGAAGGACCTGGGAAACGAAGAGCTATCGCGGCGCTTGCGGTTTCTGGGCATTCCTGAAAGCCTCAGCAAGACTCTTAACGCCAAAACTACATCGGGTAATCTTCTCCCTGTGGTTTCTCCTATCGCGGGGGTGATTGTAAACCGAGAGGTCGTCAACGGCGAGGTCGTTGATACGGCGAAAGCCCTTTTCATTGTGGCTGACCCCAGGCAGATGTGGCTCACTCTTAACCTGCGCCAGGAAGATGCCAATCGGGTCACTCTCGGCCAACACGTCCGTTTCCTCGTAGACGGCAGCATGCAGGAAAGCCAGGGGAGCGTTTCCTGGATCAGTCCGGAAGTCGATGATAAAACGCGCACCGTAAAGGTGCGAGCGAATCTCGCCAACAGCGAAGGACGACTTCGCGCTAATTCCTTTGGGCAGGGACAAATCATCCTACGCAAGGAATCTAATGCGTTGGTTGTGCCCAATGAGGCGATTCATTGGGAGGGCGATTGCACTGTCGTCTTCGTCCGCGACAAAAACTATTTGTCTGAAGCCGCGCCCAAGGTGTTCCATGTCCGCCAAGTCCGCATCGGCGCTAAAGACCGGGAGAATACGGAGGTTATTGCAGGCATTCTGGTCGGTGAAGTTGTCGCGACCAAGGGGAGCGGCACGCTGAGAGCGGAGCTTCTCAAAAACAATCTCGGCGAAGGCTGAGCGGACTGCAAGAAATAGCAGCCCGGTCGGGCTGTTGAGCAAGGGGAGCGAGACTAGAGGCACTACCCCAAAGTCTGAGATTTGAAGTTGCGCTTTTTATCCGCGGAGGCGGATGCGTTTTGTCCCGTAGGGACTTCCGACAATAGCCCAGCGATTTATCGCTGGGTTTCCAGCGGACGCCTTTTTGGAATTTAGTCCCGGAGGGACGACTGAACCTGGAGTGCATTCAGTCGTCCCTGCGGGACTAAAGGGCGATAGCGCCGACCGATTTCCCAGCGATAAAATCGCTGGGCTATTATCGGGTGTCCCTCCGGGACAAAAACGCAACTTCAAAAAGCATGAGCGAAGTAAATCGCAGGACCTCGCTAAGGCCGCGGGTTGGTATCCCGACGAGCCCTTAGCCGCATTCGGTCGGAGGCAAGGTTATGCTTAATTGGCTCATTGACTTTTCGCTTCGGCATCGCTTTTGGGTCATCTTAGCGGTGGCTGCATGCGCGACCGCGGGCGGCATCGCTCTAACCCGTCTGGATATTGACGCGTTTCCCGACACCACACCCGTCCAAGTCCAGATAAATACCACTGCGCCCGCGCTTACACCCGACGAAGTCGAGCAACAAATAACGTTTCCCATCGAGCAGAAAATCGGCGGCATGCCCCATCTGGATCAGCTTCGTTCGGTCTCAAAGTTCGGATTTTCCCAGGTAGTCGTGACCTTCGAAGACGGGACTGACATCTACTTCGCACGCCAGCTCGTGAATGAGCGGCTGGGCACGGTCGAATTGCCCCGCGGGATCGCACGGCCCACGTTGGGGCCAGTGGCAACAGGTTTGGGAGAAGTGTTCCACTATGTTGTGAGGAGCAAAGGGTGCGATTTCTCCACGCTTCCGGAAGAAGAGAAAGTCAAGAAGCTCACGGAATTGCGCACCCTTCATGATTGGGTGATCAAGCCGAAATTGCGAACGGTCAAAGGAGTAGCCGAGGTGAATTCCTGGGGCGGGTATGAAAAACAGTACCAGGTTCGCATCGACCCCGATCTCCTGATCAAGCACGGCCTAACATTTGATCAGGTCGCCGAGGCGGTCGAAAAGAACAATCACAACGTGGGCGGCGGCAGCATCCGGCAGAATAGCCAGATGTTGCTTGTCCACGGCGTGGGCCGCACGGTAAACCTTGAACAAATCAAGAACATTGTTGTGGCGGCCAAGAAAGGCGTCCCCATTCATGTCGGCCAGGTCGCCGAGGTCCAGATCGGCCACGAAATTCGCCGTGGCGCCGTATCCGCCGATGGGCGAGGCGAAGCCGTGCTTGGCCTGGGATTCATGCTCATGGGCGAGAATAGCCATGTCGTCACGCGCGATCTCAAAAAGAAACTCGACGAGATCGAGGAGACGCTGCCACCCGACGTCGAAATTCAAACCGTTTATGACCGCACGGAACTGGTTGATTATGTCATCGACACGGCGCGAGGCAACCTCTTCGAAGGCGGCCTCCTGGTCATAGCGGTTCTCTTTTTGTTTCTGGGCAACTTGCGCGCTTCGTTCATTGTTGCTTTGGCCATACCGCTTTCCATGCTGTTCGCTTTTTCCGGGATGTTGCGCTTCGGCATCGCGGCCAGCTTGTTGAGCCTGGGCGCCATCGACTTTGGCATGGTGGTGGATAGTTCCGTGGTCATGGTCGAGAATTGCGTTCGGCATATTGCCCAGGGAGGCGTAACCACACGCAACAAGCTCGCCGTCATTCGCGAAGCCGCTGTCGAAGTCCGCAAGCCGACGCTCTTTGGCGAACTGATCATCATGATGGTTTACCTGCCGATCCTCACGCTCGAAGGAGTGGAAGGAAAGCTATTTCGGCCCATGGCCCTAACTGTCATTTTTGCTCTGGCCGGCTCCATGATTTTGTCCATGACGTTCATGCCCGTGCTGGCGAGCCTGGTTTTGCCAAGGAGGATTGAAGACCGCGAGCCTATATTGATGCGAGTGATCAAGTGGCTTTATGCGCCGGTGCTACGTTTCACCATGAATCATAAGCTCGCTGTGGTAGGCGCCACAGTTGGGCTGTTGACCGTGACGTTTGGCCTGATCGCCCCCAATTTGGGGTCTGAATTTGTGCCTCGCCTCTCTGAGGGCGCACTTGCCGTGGGTGTGGTTCGGCTGGCAGGCACGGACTTAGAGGAATCGATCCGTGTGAATACGCAAATGGAGAAAGCGGTCTTGGCGGCTTTTCCCGATGAGGTTCAGCATGTCTGGAGCCGAATTGGCACGGCGGAGGTGGCGACCGATCCAATGGGCGTTGAGTTGACGGACTTCTTCATTACGCTCAAGCCGCGCGATCGCTGGAAAAGAGCCAAGACTCAAACGGAGCTGACTGCGCTAATCAAGGAAGAATTGCGGCAAATTCCCGGCCAGCGCATTGCTTTCTCGCAGCCCATAGAAATGCGCATCAACGAGATGATTTCCGGTGTCCGGTCCGACCTCGCCGTCAAACTCTTTGGCGACGATTTAGACGTCTTGAAGAAAAAGGCGGTGGTGATCAAGGAATGGCTCGAAGGCATCCAAGGGGCTGCCGAGGTAAATGTGGATCAGGTCACGGGGCAACCCGTGCTGCGGATCGAGGTCAAACAGGACGAAATTGCCAAATACGGCGTGCCTGCCAAAGCAGTTCTTGACCTGGTGGAGTCGATAGGCAGCAAGCCGCTGGGCGAGGTGGTCGAGGGGCAATTCCGCTTTCCGTTGGTGCTCCGCCTTCCCGAGCGCTTCCGAGCCAAGCCCAAGGACGTGGGCGAAATCCTTCTGACAACATCTTCGGGCGATCAGATCCCGCTCGCCCGGCTTGCCGATATCCAGGAGGTCGAAGGGCCTTCGACCATAACGCGCGAGTGGGGACAGCGGCGGATCGTCGTGACGTGCAATATCGTGGGCCGAGACATGGGCAGCTTCGTCGCGGAGGCCCAGGGCAAGATCGATGCGGCCAGCCTAAAGCTTCAAGGCCGTTATCACCTCCAGTGGGGCGGGCAATTCGAAAATTACGAGCGCGCTTCGAAGCGCTTGCTCTTGATTGTGCCTTTGGCCATGCTGCTGATTTTCGGCCTTCTCTATTTGACTTACCAAAACGTCATCGATGCCTTACGGGTTTTCGCCGGAGTACCCTTGGGTTGGGTGGGAGGCGTACTGGCCCTGTGGCTTCGCGGGATGCCATTTTCAATTTCTGCTGCCGTTGGCTTTATTGCCATGTCCGGCGTTGCCGTCTTGGATGACATGATCTTGGTTTCGTATATTCGCCAACTTAGGAGAAAAGGCCTGCCGGTGAATCAGGCCGTGTCGCAAGCGGCCCTGACGCGTTTGCGGCCTGTGTTGATGACAACTCTGGTCGCAAGTTTGGGCTTCCTGCCCATGGCGTTTAGCACGGGCATAGGGGCCGAGGTGCAACGGCCCCTGGCTACCGTCGTTATTGGCGGGGTAATCAGCGCGATGGTGATGTCGCTTCTGGTCGGTCGTGTCTTATATGTGCTCTTCGATAGAGCTGCGCAAGGCGGGGAGTGGATATTGACTCATGTGATTGGGCTGCGTGCCGATCAACTTTCCTGGCTATTTGGGGAGCACAGTGTCGAGTTGAAAAGTGGAGACCACGATTCCCGAAATGGACCCGCAGTAGTCTTTCCGAAGGTTCAGGAGCAGGTTCATGCTTAAGAAGGAGATGCCATGATTATGGTTTGGAGAAGCTCATTGTTCGTGGCGATTTCGGCTCTAGTGGCCGGCATCATTGGCTGCGGATCGGCCGATAGCAAAACAGGCCAAGTCAAAGAAAACGGAAAGCAAAGAGCCGGCCAGGTCAAGGCCAGTGCCGGCGACCACAGCGGCTGGTGGTGTGACGAACACGGCGTTCCCGAAGCGGAATGCAGCGCTTGCGACGCGAAGGTTGCCGCCGATTTCAAGAAGAAGGGCGACTGGTGCGACAAGCACGACCGCGCCTTGTCCCAATGCTTCGTCTGTACTTCCAAAGCCAAAGACCGTTATGCCGCGATTTATCGAGCCAAGGAAGGCAAAGAGCCGCCGATTGAGGACGTAGAGAAGAAGTGACTTGACATAGACGGTGACGCAGGCTGGTAAAGAATCTCCATCCCCGCTGCCCCAACGATAAGATGCTCGCTGCACGCCTTCACCAAAGCTTCACCATTCCTTCACAGATTCGTCCCTCCGCAGCGATATTTTACCGGCATAAGCGCGAATTGCGATTTCTAGCGTCCTGTCGTCATAAAACACCGCTCTTTGCGAAGGAGAATCCCGTGTTAAGCTTCCTCGCCAAGCCTCGGGAAAGGTCCGCTTGCAATCGTCTTGCCCTGGCCAGTGGGGCGATAGCCATGGGCGTCGTCTTGCTCTTCCAATTCGGTTGCGGGGGTGGCAATGAGAAGCCGCGCCTGAACGGTGCAGGGTCCACGTTTGTTTATCCCATGATGAGCAAGTGGGCCAGCGAATACGACAAGGCCAAGGGAGTGGAGGTCAATTATCAGTCCATCGGCTCCGGGGGCGGCATCCAGCAGATGACTGCCAAGACGGTCGATTTTGGCTGTACTGACGGACCCATGAACGAAGAGCAATTGAAAAAGGCCAAGGAAACGGGTGGCGACGTCGTTCACATTCCCCTTGTGATGGGGGCAGTCGTTCCGGCTTACAACCTAGACGACGTGAAGGAACCGCTGACATTTAGCGGGCCGGTGTTGGCGGACATTTATCTCGGCAAAATTAAAAAGTGGAACGACAAAGCTCTCCAAGACCTCAATCCGAAAGCCTCCTTGCCGAACAAGGAGATTGCAGTTGTGCACCGATCCGATGGCAGTGGGACGACGTACATCTGGGTTGATTATCTGTCCAAGGTTAGCCCGGAATGGAAGAAGAAAGTAGGCGTAGGCACCTCGGTTGACTGGCCGTGCGGAGAAGGCGCCAAAGGCAACGAGGGGGTTGCGGGGCGGGTTAAATCGTCTTCGGGGAGCATCGGCTACATCGAGCTAATTTACGCGCTGCAAACCAAGATTGAATACGGCCAAGTGGTCAATAAAGAAGGCGCCGCCATCAAAGCTGATTTGAAATCGGTAACCGCGGCCAGTGATAACGTCCTAAGGAATATCCCTGACGATTTGCGTTACTCCATCACTAATGCTGAAGGGAAGGATTCTTACCCTATCAGCGGGACAGTCTGGGCGGTCGTCTATGAAAACCAACCAACCAAGAACGGCCAGGCCGTAGTCGACTTTCTACGCTGGATTACCCACGAAGGGCAGCAATACGCCGAAGAATTGCACTATGCGAAGCTGCCCAAGGGCTTGGTGGAACGGTTGGACAAGAAGCTGGACTCCATCAAGGTCGGAAAATAACTGAAAGCTTCACAAAGTCCAAATCGATTGGCCTCGACCGTGATCAGAGCCAATCCTTCTTGTCGCTGCAAGCTCTTGGGATAATGTCATCAAGGACTAACGAAATGAGCACCGGACCGGCGTCCGCCAGTGGTGAGCCGCCGCCTGGCAGAGCAATGACGGCGCCTAAGGGGACGTGGCGCTCTTCGACCCGCGTTAACAGTTGGGCTGATTTTCTTCTCCGCCAACTTTGCTTTGCAGCGGCCCTCTGCGTCGTTCTCTTGGTAGTGTTGCTGGTTGGCATTCTGGTCTGGCGCTCTTGGGAATCCATAGAGGTCAACGGCCTTCGATTCTTCACGAGCAAGAAATGGGATCCCGAGCCCACCCATCGAGAATTCGGAGCGCTGGCCTTCGTTTGGGGCACGGTTATCACTTCACTCATCGCCATGGCGCTAGCTATTCCTTTCGGAGTAGGCACCGCCGCCTTCCTTGCCGAGATCGCTCCTAAGCGGCTTCGCAAACTGGGAGCGTTCATGGTCGAGATGCTGGCGGCCATTCCCAGCGTCGTTTACGGATTTTGGGGGCTCTATGTAGTCGCTCCGGCTTTGCAGGGCCTTCTAAGCGCTTTGGGAGGTCCGAATATCGGCGGAGTTGGCCTACTTCCAGCAGGGCTCGTTCTTGGCATCATGATCGTGCCCTACGTGGCCGCCGTCTCCTACGATGTGATCCGCGCCGTGCCCCGGCCCCAGCGCGAAGGTTCCTTGGCACTCGGGGCTACCCGCTGGCAAATGATTAGGACTGTCGTAGTCCCCTATGCGGGACCTGGTATTGTCGGTGGCTGCTTCCTAGCGCTAGGACGGGCCTTGGGAGAAACCATGGCCGTCACAATGCTCATCGGCAATCGACCGGATATAGTTTTGTCCCTTTTCGCCAAGGGCAATTCAATCCCGAGCGTCATTGCCAACGAGTTTACGGAGGCAACGTACGATCTCTACCTTTCCTCCTTGGTCGAATTGGGCCTCGTTCTCTTATTGGTAAGCGTCGGCTTTAGTGCCGCGGGCCGGCTTCTGATTTGGCGTGTAAACCGCGGCCGAGCCGGCAAGGCCGTTTTCAAGCTTCGCCTGCCCGGTGGTAGAACAATAAGGCCGGTTCATTCGGCGATTAACGGAGAACTATCGACTGCTGTTTCTTCTTCTGGGCAGAATAATTCGCCGCCTTTGACGGATGCGCCTCCGAACATGCGCGGCGCGCCGAGTAATTCTCGAAGAGCTTCGATTGTCAATTTAACGATGACGGGCATTCTCTGGTTTAGCTTCATCGCGACCAGTGTTCCACTTCTCCTCATTATGGGGAACCTGCTGTATAAGGGGGGAACAGCACTTAATTGGGACTTTTTTACCAAGTTGCCGGCGCCTGTTGGCCAGCCCGGAGGCGGAATGGCCAACGCCTTTTATGGCAGCTTCATCATGGTCGCCATGGCTACGGCTTTTTCCGTGCCGATCGGGCTCCTGGCCGCCGTTTATCTCACCGAGTATCGGAGCAAGCGTTTTGGGTCGGTTGTCCGCTTCGTCGCGGAAATGCTTGGCAGCGTACCCTCTATTGTGATCGGCATCTTTGGCTACTACGCGGTTGTTAGGCCCATCTCAGGGCACTTTTCGGGATGGGCTGGGGCGTTCGCCCTGGGAGTCATGATGATTCCCATCGTGCTTCGCGCCTGCGAAGAATCGTTGAAACTCGTGCCCCAGTCTCTCCGAAGCGGCAGTTATGCGCTGGGAGCCGGCCACTGGCAGACCGTAGCCCGCGTCATCGTTCCCGCCGCTCTGCCCGCCATTATTACGGCCGTCTTTTTGAGCATCGCGCGCGTGGCAGGCGAGACAGCCCCGCTCTTGCTGACGGCATCCGGCAACTCTTTGTGGCCTCGTTCCCTTAATGACTTCACGCCCTCCTTGCCTAAATTCATCTTCGACTACGCCAATAGCGGGTATGAGGATTGGCGCCGGCAGGCCTGGGCCGCGGCGTTTGTCTTGGTAGCCGCCATCATGGTGTTGAACTTCGGCATCCGCCTGATTACCGGGAAACGAGTGTTGGTGGCCAGCCAAGCAGATTAAGGTCTAGTGAACGGTTCAAAAAACTGGGACACTGATTAAGGAGCCTCCCTTTCATCCCAAGGATGAGGCAACCGGAAAAGTTAAGCGCTGGTCGCGTGGCGAAGTCCGGCTCTTCACCGGCTGGGACGCTCGATAGAAACCTTTGGGCTTCTGGCCATGTGGCGTTCTCGACCATTCTGGCAGGTCTATATCGGATGGTGTCTTCTTTGGTTGGCCTTGATTGGCATCTTGGCCGCGCTTACGGACACGTACTCCGAAGAGCAACGACAGGTTTGGAAGTGGGCTGCGGCTGCGGGAGTGTTTGTCATAGTCCTGGCGCTCGCGCTGGAGCGCTTTTTCGCGCCCTCGCTCCAGGAATTTGCTCGAGCATCAGGGAGCATCGCCAAAGGACATTTTGGCCAAAAAGTGTATGGCACGACGACAAAAGAACTCAAGGAACTAGCTCAGGCGTTCAACCATATGAGCGAGCAGCTGGCCCTTCAGTTCGCCCAAGTCGAGGAAGACCGCCAACAGTTGCGGACCGTTCTCAGCGGCATGGTCGAAGGGGTGATCGCGCTCGACGGCGGTCAGCGCGTTCTCTTCGCCAATGAGCGCGCCGCTCAGCTGCTCGAATTTCAAATCGAAAACGTCGTCGGCCGCAAACTGTGGGAAGTCGTCCGCGTCCGGGCCCTGCAAGATATTGTCTTCCAGGCTCTGGACAGCGTCGCCCCTTTTCAAGGAGAGCTGGAGTGGAACGGCGCCGTCCCCCGCACCTTGACCGTTCATGCCGCACGGCTGCTGGGCATGCCCGCTCGGGGCGCGGTGCTTGTTATTCACGATACCACGGAGCTGCGCCGACTGGAGCGTCTCCGGCAAGAGTTTGTCGCCAATGTCTCGCATGAGCTGAAGACGCCGTTGGCCGTGATCACCGCCTGCGCGGAGACCCTGGTGGATTGGGCGGGGGAAGATCCTGCTATGCGCAAGAAGTTCCTGGATCAGATCGCGGACCAAAGCGCTCGCCTGCACGCCCTTATCCTCGACTTGCTGAGTCTGGCGCGCATTGAGTCCGGCGAAGCGGCTCTGGAACGCGAGGAAGCGCCTCTGGAGCCTTTGGTTAAGGCGTGTTTGGAACGCCACTACGCGCGTGCCGCTGCCAAGAATCAAGTCTTGCAAGCTCTTGGTCCCGAGCCGATCAACGGGACCGGTTCTCGGAATACTCCCCAAGCGGGCGTCGCCACGGACATGACCGCTTGGGTTGATAAAGAAGCGGTCGGCCAAATCTTGGATAATCTGGTAGACAATGCCCTCAAGTACACTCCGGACGGGGGCAAGATCTGGGTGCGTTGGCGTGCGGATAAGGATTTCGCCTATCTGGAGGTGGCCGACAGCGGCATCGGCATTCCGGAAAATGATTTGCCGCGCATCTTTGAACGCTTTTATCGCGTCGATAAGGCGCGCTCTCGTGAATTGGGGGGGACCGGCCTCGGCTTAGCAATCGTCAAGCATCTCGTTCAGGCCATGAACGGCGCCATCCAGGCTACGAGCAAACTCAGTCAGGGGACGACATTTATCGTTCGCTTGCCTAGGCCCGCCGGCAGTCAAACCGCATTGCTATCGTGACGGAAATAGGGCTTTACGGCCTGGGCTGATATTCACCGTTCCTTCATCGAATCTACACATTGTCTGGGTAGCATCACCAGCGCCAAGATAAACGTCCAGCTGAAAAGCGAAGGCCCGCGCGGCCATCGCAAATTTCGAGGTGTGTCCGTGTCCACGCTTTCGTATTCCGCGATCATTTCGGAGCGCAGTCATGGCGGTTGGCAGCCGCCTGATCTAAAAGCCACGCGCACCAAATTCCGTATTCGCGGGCTATCGGTGTGGTATGGCGCTAATCAGGCATTATTCGATGTGTCGCTCGCCATCCCGGAGCGCTCCGTGGTCGCCCTGATTGGGCCGTCCGGCTGCGGCAAATCCACTTTCTTGCGAACGCTCAATCGCATGAACGATCTTGTTGAAAACGTCCGGCATACGGGAGAAGTGTTGCTGGATGGCGAAGAGATTTTCCGCTCTTCGTTCAATACGGTCGACCTGCGTCGCCGTGTCGGCATGGTGTTTCAAAAATCGAACCCGTTCCCGAAGCCGGTTTTCGAGAACGTCGTTTACGGACCGCGCGTCGCCGGGTTGAGAAACCGGGCCAAGCTTCAAGAAATTACGGAGCGCTGCCTGCGCCATGCGGCCTTATGGGATGAGGTCAAAGATCGCCTCGATGACTCAGCATTTAATCTGTCCGGCGGTCAACAACAACGGCTTTGTATCGCCCGTGCTTTGGCGACCGATCCGGAGGTCCTCCTTCTTGATGAACCGGCGTCCGCCCTGGACCCGGCTTCAACGCTCAAAATCGAAGATTTGATCTTTGAGCTCAAGCGCCATTACACGATTGTCATTGTCACCCACAACATGCAGCAAGCGGCCCGCGTCTCCGACCTAACCGCCTTCTTCTATCAAGGCAAACTAATCGAAACCGGCCTGACCGATCAGCTCTACACGCGTCCACGAGAGAAGCAAACGGAAGACTACATTACGGGGAGATTTGGTTAAATTGTTCGTGGTTCGTTGTTCGTTGTTGGTTGCAAAGACAGGCAATAATTCTCTTAGCACCATACTGAACATCCGCTGACAACGAACAACGAACAACGAACAACGAACAACGAACAACGAACAATGTCCAAACATCTAGAACGCGATCTCGATCATTTGCAGCGCGACATTTTGGCGTTGGCCGCATCGGTCGAGGAAGCCATTCAAAAAGGCATTCGCGCCTTGCAAGAGCGCGACGTCGACCTGGCCAGGGAGGTCATCGACGGCGATTCGCAGATCGACGAGGAAGAAAACAATATTGAGGAAGAATGCCTTAAAATGCTGGCCCTCCATCAACCGGTGGCCCGTGATTTACGCCGGATTGCGGCCGCCATGATGATTAACATGGATCTAGAACGCATGGCGGATTTAGCAGAAGACATTGCCGGACGTGCCATTGCCCTGGCAAGGCCGCCTTTTCTTTCCATTCCCGAAAAGCTGCAACGCATGACCGACCTCACGACGGCGATGGTTCAGCAAAGCCTCGATTCCTTCGTCAACCTGGATACGCGGCAAGCGCGGACCGTCTGCCGGCTCGACGATGAAGTGGATCGCTACAACGATGACGTCATTGCCGAAATTATCGACGTCATGAAGGAAAATCCTGCGCTGGTCGAGCCCGGACTGTCGCTCTTTTCAGCGACGCGGCACCTCGAACGCATCGCCGACCATGCGACCAACATCGCCGAAGAAGTGATCTATCTGGTGGAAGGAGAAATCGTCCGCCATCGTCCGCAGGCCTTTTCGGAGAAAGTAAGCTAACCATGAGCTCAGCAACTTTAGCGGCTCCAACAAACGGCTCACTCGGCACTATGGCACGCACGCGCATTTTGATCATTGAAGACGAACGAGCGTTGACGGAAGTGCTCCAGCACAACCTAGAGCGTGAAGGCTACGAGACCATCATTTCCCACGAGGGCCAGGAAGGCCTGCGTAAAGCGCAGACTCTTTTGCCCGACTTAGTTTTACTGGATTTGATGCTGCCGACGCTGAGCGGCCTCGATATCTGCCGCGAACTCAAAGCCGGCGAACGAACGCGCGACATCCCCATTATTATGCTGACCGCCAAGGCCGAGGAGACCGATCAGGTCGTCGGCTTCTCGATGGGCGCCGACGACTACGTTACCAAGCCGTTCAGCGTTAAGGTCCTGCTCCAGCGAATCAAGGCCCTTCAGCGCCGTGCCGAGGGCGCCTCTGATCCCACCGATCTCATTGAACACCTCAATGTCCGCATCGACCGCATGCGCCACCAGGCTTACGTGCAAAGCAAGGAACTTGATCTGACGCCGACTGAGTTTCGTCTGCTTGAATGCTTGTTGCGTCAGCCGGGCCGGGCCTTTTCGCGCCATCAACTCATGGACGCCGCTATCGGGGAAGGGGCCATCGTCTTGGAAAGAACCATCGACGTGCACATCAAAACGCTGCGACACAAACTGGGCTCGAATGACCTGATCGAAACGGTTCGCGGCGTTGGTTATCGCTTCCGGGAAAAAGCGGAATAAAACAGGCAGCAGCGGCTTCATTGGGACTCGCAGCTGTCAGTTGGGATGCGGACCCTGTGGAGGTGTCTTCGATACGGTCCGGGGGGTCGACCCGTTAGATCCTTTCCAATTCCGGCACCGTGCGCTTGTTCCGCACATTGCCGGTGTTCAGGGTTGAAACCGTCTCGAAGAGCAAGACGTGCGCTTCTTCCTCGGCGACCGGTCGATGCTCGACGCCGCGCGGAACAATGAGAAACTCGCCCTCTTCCAGCCAAACATTCTTGTCCCGAAATTCCATGCGGAACCGGCCTTTGACGACCAGGAAAAGTTCGTCTTCGCTGTCGTGATGATGCCACACAAAAGGCCCTTGAAACTTCACGAGCTTGATGTGCTGACCATTCAAGTCGCCAACAATTTTCGGCTGCCAGTGTTCGGTGAACCGATCGAACTTTTCACGTAGATTTACTTTTTCCACTGTTTTGGCCTTTCAACTTGACGCCGCGACACTTTCTGCGGTTTCGGCATCGCAGTTGCTCCGTAGTTGTTATTCAATCGCCAAATTAACGCTCAACGGGAGGAAATGCCATGAAGATCGTTAAAGGCAAGACCGAAGCGGAGCACAACGCCGAGGAGCAGGCCCAGGTCAATTCTAACAAGAATTCCACGGCCAAAGTTCCCCAAGGCTCGAAGCAAGTAAGTGAAAAAGACGTGAACGATACCGAGAGAGCGCTCGAGGAACTGGAGAAAACTAAAGGGGATTTTGCCAAGGATCACTGAGATCCTGTTTGCCGATATTACTGATTCAGTTTCGCTCTGAGAGCGCCACAATCCAGACATTGGTTGTTTCACTGCTGTTGAAACGATTTGAGTAGTCGCACTTCGCAGTTCGCCTTAGAATCAACCCCGTCTCGCCCTCGAACGTTGTACCGCCCTTGGAGTAAATCCACCATGCGAGCGCTGTTGCTGTCCGCTGTTGGCCTTCTTTTTGTCGGCGCCTTGGACGCCCGCGCGGCCGATGCCAAGCAGATCAAGGTTCTGATCATCACAGGCGACGAGTTTCATAAATGGAAGGAAACCGCCCCGTTCATCAAGGAGCTTCTCACCAAGGCGGGGCACAAGGTAGACATTACCGAGACGCCCTCCAAAGATCTCACGCCCGAAAACCTGGCCAAGTATGACGTTTTCTTGCTCAATTACCGCGACACACCCAAGGGCGCCAAGGACAACCCCGCCAGCGTTTGGTCCGACGACAATAAGAAGGCCTTCCTCAATGCGGTCAAGGGCGGCAAAGGCCTATACGTCTACCACTTTGCCTCGGCGGCATTCGTGGGCACTTCGGAATTGGACAAAGAATTCGAAAAGGCTATCGGCGGCGGCTGGCGTAAGCAGGGCAACCACGGCAAGATGCACGAGTTCACCGTCACGACGCGCAAGGACCATCCCATCACCAAAGGAATCAAAGAATTCAAACATGGCCGGGACGAACTCTACCAGAACTCCCTGATGCTGCCAGGCAATGAAGTCCTGGCCACGGCCTATTCCGATAAGGCTAAAGATGAAAAGAATACGGGCAAAGACGAACCCGTCATCTGGGTGGCGACCTACGGCAAAGGCCGCGTGTGCAACAATGTGCTAGGCCATGACGTCGAGGCCATGAAAGATAGCACCTTCCAGACGCTTCTCATCCGCGGTGTGGAATGGGCGGCAACGGGAGAAACCCTTCATTCATCGCCGGCAAAGGCGAGGGCGAAGGATTGATCAAACCTCATTTGTGGAACGATTAAATCCCGGTCTATAACGAGCTAACTCGTAGCGGAGCTAAAGGATTTGGAAAGATTCTGAAACTACGCAAGAACTCGGCTAGAATTGCCTTCTTGCTTTCACGCGGATGCATGCAACCGGGCATTTTTATACTGACTCGTTCCGATTCTCTCTCCAGCACTCTTGAAAAAAGCAAAGGGCGCAAGAAGCGATGACCATTGGGTGTCGTGGAAAATGGAATGAAGTATGAGAGACCGATGCGCCGAAGCTAACGACGGACCGGTTTTTTCAAGGGAGTTGTTTCGGGTTACATGCCGAATGAAGGAAGTTGGGCAAATTGAGTAATCGCGCTGCCAATCGCGTTGGTGGGCCAGGGGGCCCACATTAAGTATCGAGCTATCTCGTCCAGTTCAAGCTCCATGCGCGTGCGGCGGGGCCAAAGTCCTCTCGCGCGCTTCGGCTTCTAGCGCTGCTCGAATAGACTCCGTTCAGGCGCTAAAGGCTGTGAGCCGTTCTCGTAGGATTGGAGATGCCTCGAGTGAGTGCGACTTTTATTGTCGGCTCGGCCCGTTCGGGCACTACGTCTCTGCTCAAAGTTCTTGGGCTAAGCAAGCAGGCGCATTGTCTCGTTGAACCGATGCCCAACCTCACCATGGAATCACGCGAGATGCTGGAGAGGCGTCTAAGCGATCCGTACGAGGTATTGACGCGGCACATTGCCCCGCGCGTCGGCAAAGGGCTCAGCAAACGGCCGCATTACATTGAAAAGCAGATCTCCTTGCTTCCTTTCATGAAGCATCTCGATCAATTGTTTCATTGCCGTTTCATCATTCCCATTCGCGATGGCCGGGAGGTAGTCACCTCGCTCATCAACTGGCACAATCAAATGTTCCCTTGCATTTACCAAGAATGCCGGGAGCGGGGCGATTTGTCTTTAAGGGCAGAGGCCGTACTGGCTCGCCAGGTCGGCCCAGATCCGTTTGACTATAGCCTACCTAGACCCGGACGCGAGGATCCGTGGCATAAAGAATGGCGCAGCCTTTCTCGCTTTGACATGGCGAGCTGGTATTGGTCTTACATCAACCGGCTCGCGGTTACGCTTGCCAAAGAAATCGACCCGGCTCGTGTTCTAATCGTCGATTACACGCAGCCCACGACGGAGACGATTAAGAGAATTTACGACTTTGTAGGCTTGACGGACTTCGACGAATCCAGTGTCGCCTCTTTGCTGCAACGGCGCATAAATTCGCTCGAAGACCGAATTGATGAGTCCGGCGCTTTTCCTTCTTGGCGGGATTGGACTCCTCACCAGGCGCAGCGCTTTTCGGAAATCGCCTACGGCACGATGCGCCTATTGGGATACGAATCGAGCCCGGTCCGTCCTAAACCGCCCGGCTTTGGCGAGTGGTGGATCGAAAAAGAATTGGATGAGCAGTGGTACCAAGAAATCTATCAATACCGGGCGCCGCTTCACGATCTCTTTCAGAACTGGTTTAGGGCTATGAACCAGGGTCCGGTCGGCCCGATCGAATCCATCATTGAGATAGGTTGCGGAACAGGACATGGTTACACGAGCTTCTTTCACGACAAGGATTACTTGGGAATCGATTTGTCGCCTCGCCTCGTTAATTTCTGCAATGACAGCAATAGAAATCCGAACCATTCTTTTTTCTGCTGCGACGTTCTTGAATCTATTCCTCAAATCGTCGCAGACCTGACTTTTTCCCAGGGGACGATTGACAATGTGTACGATCTCGACGCTTTCCTCCGGGCGATGGCGCATATGACGCGCAAGGTCTTATACGTAATCAATTATCGCGGCTACTTTCAGGACCTTGCCGATCACCGCTATCGCTGGGATCCCCAGACGCGCGTTTGCTTTAACGACTTATCCGCACGGCGAGCCGCCGATGTGCTGCGGCAAGAAGGGTTCCAGACCGTTTTGGTGTTTCCCCAGGCGACACAGCGCGCGGACATTCCGGTCGAGACCGTCATCCTTGCCAGCCGGGAACGAGTGGCGCCCGAAGTGCTGATGGCCCACCATGATGTCCACTCCGCCTTTTCCGGTTACGAGGTTCGCTCCTCCGAATGGAAATGCGCCGATGTCCTAAACATGGTAAACACGGGCTGCGCCTATTTCTCGGAAAGCGGCCTCGATTTGGCCAACGACTTGGGCTATTTCCGATCGATCTTGGCCTCGATCGCCGAGTTGAAAACTATCCGTCCGGGCACAGTTGCGCAGTTGGCGGACGGCGCTTCCTCGGTAAACTTGGCGATACGCACGGACGTCGATATGGATTTGCCGGCGGCTCTTAGAATGGCTCAAATCGCCGGTCAGCAACAATTCCCCATCTCGATGTATTTGCTTCATACGGCAGCCTACTACGGCTATTTCGCCGATGGCATTTTTCATCGTCACGAGCACAATGGCGCCTTGTACCGGCAACTCCAAGACGACGGCGCTGAGATCGGCCTGCACATCGACCCTTATGCCATTTACCTCGAGCAGGGCGTTGACGGCGCCCAGGCCATCAAAACGGAATTGGCTTGGCTGCGCTCTCTAGGACTCAATATCTCCGGCACGTCCGCCCATAACGCGGCCCCCGTCTATGGCGCGGAAAACTTTGAAATCTTCAAAGGAAGATCGATTCGCCGTGGCGATTGGTTCAACCGGCATTTCGTCTATTTGCCGCTTGGAATTCTCGACGAGGCCGAATTGGGCTTGGATTACGATGCCGCCTGCCCCGGCCCCGCCAATCCGGGCCAACCCGTCAATGACGCCGATCCGTACTTGACCCATCTACCGGATGGCGACTTTCTGCGCCAATATGAGTGGTTGCGGAGCTACCTGGTTGATAACTGCTATTGCCGGTGGGGCCACACGTACAACATTTGGCTCTTAGGCAAAGACATGTGGGCCATTGCAGGCCACCCGGCCAACGGAGAAACCGTTTTCCATTTCGACGTTCCCTGGTCAATGGTCAACGAGTTTCTAGCCGGCATCGGTGCTGAAGAGAAAGTGCTGATTACCTTGCATCCCATTTATTTGGGCAAGCGCTTGCAAGTCGGCGCCGCGCCCGAAGAGTCAATAGCCCTGAAAATCGCCGCCTAAAAAGCTTGATCAGTACGGGCCATCAATCCGAAAATAGCTACGATTCCGATCGTGGCAAATAAGCCAGTCACGATCGGAATCGCGCCCAACGCCTAGAGGTGTTCGTTAACGCTGAGGAGTGCTCCGTCCGGCTTTTTCAAGTTTATCGAGACGGTCTTGCAACGTCTTCTCGCTGCGGCGCAGGCCCTCGACTTCGTCGCGCAGGCGTTTGAGGTCCTCCGACTGAGGTTCCCCCGCTTTGCGGATTTGCTCGATGGCGCCCTTCACCACATTGCTGACGCGTTCGTCCTTGTCCGATTTTTCCAATGCTTCCAAGGCGGGCAACGCCGGTGCGGCCAGCTTGCCCATTTCTCGCAAGGTCGTTACGGCGCCGAGTAGGGTTCGTCTATCAGCGCTATCCAAACAAGCTGAAACGGTTTTAACTATTTTGGCTCGCTGTTCGTCATTGACCGTGCCTTCCCGCGCGAGCTGTCCCAGGGCCCGCATAGCGGCCCCCCGAGCGACGCGCGGCTTGCCCTTTTCCGTCCAACTTATCAACGTATCCAGCGAGGAGACATCCTTGGCGCTGCCTAGCCCGTTCAGGGCGGCGCTGCGCAACACATCCCGGTGCGACGGCTTGTCAAGCCAGGGCGTCAGCATGGCCACCGCATCGGACTGCTCCAGACGGGCATAAGCGCCGAGCGCCGCCGCTTCGACGGCATAGCTGTCATCACCTTTCTTGATTAGCTCCTTCACGGCCGCAGCCACTTTGGCGTCTTTGGCAAACTTGCCCAGCCCGTCGACGCAACTGCGCCGCACGCGCGCGTCCGTTTGTTTAGTCCCTTCGAGCAGGGCGTCGCGGCAGACGTCGCCGCCTGAGTCGGCCAGAGCGCGAGCAATCTCCTGCTTTACGCCGTAAAACTTCTCGGCCGTCAAGGCCTTGACGAGAGCTTCACGATCGCCAGGGGTTTTGCTCTGCTTGAAATGGTCGACCGCTCGAATCCGCCCCGCTACACTGGGGCTGCTCAACTGAGCCAACCATAAATCCTGGCTCTTATTCTCCTTTATTTCAGCCAGCACGGCCTGGTCGGGATCGATGTCGACTCTTTGAGGACGCTGGTCGAGGGGGATCAAAAAGGTCTGTTCTTTTTCCGTTACGGATTGTTCAAACAGCTTGGGAGCACGATTAGCTTGTGCGGGATCCTTATCGGAGGACTTGAGGCTGGCAACCGCAGTGGGTTCTTGGAATGCGATTTTCAGGGGAAACTGAAAAGGCTCCCCAGGTTGCGTTTGCTTGACGGTTACCTTGGCTTGCTTGCTGTCAGAAAGGTATTCGGTAGTGACATCGAGAACCGGATTGCCGGCGCGTTCGGTCCAGTCATAAAAGAAGCGTTCCAGATCGCGACCGCTTACCTGTTCGAGCGCCTTGCGGAAATCGCCGGTTTCGACAGATTGAAAGCGGTTATCGGTTCCGTATTTCTGTATGGCCTTCCAGAAGGCGTCGTCTCCCAATTGTTTGCGCAACATGTGCAGGATAAAGGCGCCCTTGGGGTACGACCGGGCGTCGAACATGGCATCCGGGTTGGAATAACGACGGTCCACCACAGGCCGGGCCTTGCCGCCGGCTATGGCGCCCCTGCCCTTTTGCAGCATGTTGTACGCATAATCGTCCGCGCCGTTATGATGCTCATCCCACAAGGCTTCCATATACGATGCGAAGCCTTCATTGAGCCACAAATGCGACCAGTCGCGGCATGTGACCATGTCCCCCCACCACTGATGCGCCAATTCATGGGAGATCAACCCGTCGGAGGATCCGTCCAAGAGCGACCTCTTGTCATGGAGGGCAAATTCCGTCAGCGTCGTGGCGCTGGTGTTTTCCATGCCGCCGGCGCTGAACTGTTCCACTACCACCTGAGCGTATTTATCCCATGGGTAGCGAACGCCGAAGCGCTTGCTAAAAAACTCAATCATTTCCGGAGTATGCTTGAAGGTGGTCTCGATCTCGTCCTTGTGACCTTTGGGAACATAGTAGAGTACGGGAATCTTGTCCCACTCGGTCTTCACGATGTCGTATTGACCGATCACCAGCGTGATCAAATACGAAGGATGCGGCTTATCCTGAAGCCAGTGGAAAGTGCTCGTCTTTTCTGCGGCGTTTTTCGTTTGCTCGACCAGGGAGCCGTTGGAAAGCACTTCAAAACCTTCGGGCGCCGTGACAACGAGTTCGCTGGTCTGCCTTTGGTTGGGCCTGTCCAGGCAAGGGATCCAATAACGATTAGTGGTTGACTCGCCCTGGCTCCAGACGGTTAAAGGCACTTCCGGCTCGGCTGCTGTCGGTCCAAAGAAATGCAAACCGGCCTTGGGCTCGCGCACGCGGTAATCGATGCTCAGCGTCGCGTCCTTGCCGGTGGGCCAGGCCGGTTCGAGGTCGATCACAAGTTTCCCGCCGTGATGTTCGAATCGTGCCGGCACGGCTTCGGCGCCGCCATTGCCGATGGCGACCTTGCTTACCTCGAAATCTACCGCGTCTAGCGTGATGCTGTTCAGAGGCCGAAGGCCGTGGACTTTAAGCTTCGCCTTGGCGTCCACAGTTTTCTTGGCCAGATCCACTTTGAGATCCAATCTTATGTGTTCGATATTGATCGGGCGATCGCCGGCTGTGCGCAGCGGTTCTGGGGCGGCTTGTGTGGCGGCGGCCCCATCCGCAGCCGGCGCTTGAGCGGCGGCAGCCGCAGCGGCGGCAGCTTGGCGTCGAGAAGCTCGGTCGCCGGCGGGCGGCTGGCCTTTGGCGAAAAGCCCTTCGTTAAAAGCGACAATTCCGAGGGAAAGGAATAACGCAAGGAAGGCGGCGAGGCAGCGGCGCATGGTGCGGATCTCCAGCAAGTAATGAGGAATCTTTCCTGAATTAACAGCAATCCCAGGCGGGATACAAGCAAAATGTCGTCTTCGGCGAACGGGGGACGTAAGTCCCCTGATCACTTGGCGGTCATCAGGGGACTTGCGGCCTCCGCTCGCCTGAACTGCCTCGATCAAGCTCCGTGGTAGTCGATCTCTTTTACTTCCAGGGCATGCTTTTGGATAAACTCGCGGCGCGGTTCGACTTTTTCGCCCATGAGAATGCGAAACATTTCATCCGCCTTGAGGGCGTCGTCGAGTTGCACTTTCATGAGCGTTCGCTTTTCCGGGTCGAGCGTCGTCTCCCACAGTTCCTCGCCGTCCATTTCCCCGAGGCCCTTGAAACGCGTGATCGACAGGCCGCGCTCGCCTTGGCGGCGGATTTCCCCCATAAGATCCCGGAGGTGAAGCAGCTCGTGGCGCTGGTCGCCATTCTGGAGGTAGAAGCGCGGCGCGGGATCGCGGCCGGCGATCCGCGGCGATGGCATGAGGTCGGAAGCGCCGAGGCCGAACTCGCGCAGTCTCTCCAAGCCGCGGTTGATCGCCCGGACTTCGTGATATTCCTGCACGATGAAAGTGATCGTGGCTTGGCCCTGCCCATTGATGCTCGGCTGAGCGATCGATTCATCGGCGACGGTAAGTTCCTGGCCCAATTCAGTCTGCTTGGCCTGGCGAAAGGCATCCACTTCAGCCGTGCTGGTAAACCAGTATTCCTGCCCTTGCAATAACACGCGAAACGAAGGCAGGGCGCCGCTCCTCGCCTTGGCCAGTAAGGTCGGCAGGCTCATATTGCGGCGTTCGAAGATTAAGAGGGATTCTTCTAATTTGCTCAGCACCCCGGCCAACTGGGCCAGGCGCTCGCCTTCGAACTGCATCGCCGGCCGGGCGGGAACTTCCGCGCCCTCGGGTTCAATGGCCAATACGTCGAGCTTCGTGCCGGCCAGACCGCGACCCATGAGTTCGTGGGTCATGTCGTCGATCGTCTGCACATAACGCACATGTTTCTTCTGCGTCACTTTAAAAAGCGGCGGCCGGGCCACGAAGATGTGGCCGTCCTCGATCAGTTTGCGCATCTGGCGATAGAAGAACGTCAACAGCAGCGTGCGAATATGCTGTCCGTCCACGTCGGCATCGGTCAAGATGACGACTTTGCCATAGCGCAGCCGGCCAATGTCCTCGACGTTGCCAATATCGATGCCTACGGCCGAAATGATGCTGACGATTTCGGCGTTGTTGAGCACATTTTCAACGCGGGCCTTTTCCACGTTGAGCGGCTTGCCGCGCAGCGGGAGGATGGCCTGGATCATGCGATTGCGGCCGCTCTCCGCTGAGCCGCCCGCGGAATCGCCTTCGACCAGAAACAGCTCTGATTCATCGGCGTCGCGGCTGGTGCAATCCATGAGCTTGCCGGGCAAGCCGCCGGAATTGAGAATGTTCTTGCGATCTTTGAGCGCCTTCTTGGCCTTGGCCGCCGCTTCGCGGGCCTCCGCGGCAAGCACCACCTTCTTGATGATCTTTGTAGATTCCTTAGGGTTTTCCTCAAGGTATTGCGTTAAAAACTCGTGAACGACGCTGGAGACAATGCCTTCCACTTCGGGATTGTTCAGGCGCACCTTCGTTTGCGCTTCGAGTTGCGGCTCCGGCACCTGGACGCTGACGACTGCGGTTAATCCTTCGCGGAAATCTTCGCCAATGGGGCTCAGGTTCTTGAAGTGGCCTTCTTTAGTGCCATACGCGTTCAGGGCGCGCGTCAGGGCGGCGCGGAAGCCGCTCAGGTGAGTCCCGCCCATGGAGTTGTACGCGTTGTTGGCGTAGCAGCGGACGCGCTCTTCGTCGTTGGTCGTATACTGGAGAGCGATTTCGACCTTCACCTCATCGAGAATTCTTTCCAGATAAATGGGCTTATGGAGAGTCTCCTCCGAGCGGTTCAAATACAGAACGAACTCGGCAATGCCGCCGTCGTATTTGAACATCTCTTTCTTGCCGGTCCGCTCATCGGTGAGCTGGATGCCAAGGCCTTTGTTGAGAAACGCCAGTTCGCGGAGGCGGACTTCGAGCGTGTCATAGTCGAACGTCGCTTCGTGGAAAATCAAAGGGTCAGGCCAGAAAGTGATCTTCGTGCCCGTCTGTTGAGCCGGACCCCGATCGATCACCTCGCTGCTCGGCTTGCCGCGTTCATATTCCTGAAAGTAAACCCGCCCATTGCGGCGCACTTCCGCTTCGACGCACTCACTGAGCGCCGTCACCGCCTTGGCGCCGATGCCGTGCAGGCCCGCTGAGACTTTGTAAGTATTCTTGTCAAATTTCGCCCCGGCGCCCACGGTCGTCATGACGACTTCAAGCGTAGGACGCTTGGCCTCGGGATGCTCGTCCACGGGGATGCCTCGGCCGTCGTCGCTGACGCTGAGGCTGCCATCGACATTGACTTTTACATGGACGTTATTGCAATGGCCGGCCAGCGCTTCATCGACGCTGTTGTAAACCAATTCGTAGGCTAGATGATGGAGCCCCTTGGTGCTGGTGTCGCCGATGTACATGCCGGGGCGTTGGCGGATATGGGCGGCGTCGCGGTAAATCTGAACGTTTTCACCTTCATAGCGGCTCAGATCGCGCGGCTTCCCATTTGTCAGGACAGTATCCGCAATAGCAATCGCTTCTTGACTCATAATGCCTTCCTTGCCCGGACCGTCCGTCGATTTGCATTTCGCGCCCGCGCGTCGTGCGGTTGTCAGCGTCATTGACCCGCTTGGTGCAGGCGCGAAAGGCAAACAAAGAACTCCCCGGGTCGTAATTCACACCCGATCCCGCTTCGGCGTTCCAGCGCGAAAGCGGAGATCGTGTACGGTCACGCTGGGCAGCCGTTGGCGGACCTGCCCCAGCAACTTGCGTTTATGGAAGTGGACCAGCTCGGCTAAGAGCGTGGCGTTATCCACTTCGATCTCAAGCACGCCGCGCCGCAATCCGACAGCGCGGGTGTGTTGGGCGTTTTCCGGGCCGGCGGCTTCCGCCCATGCCATCTCCAGCCGAAGCTGCTCCTGGCGCCGACCCCAGCCGCGAGCCGTGAAGAGCCGACAAAGCACCTCGCCCAAAACCTCCGGGCCCTTCTCCTTCAATGGTTTTCGATATACGCCCATGAGGTCCGGACCCGATTGCCTTTAATATTCTTGGCGGCCACAACGCGGGCCGGTCTGCCAAACCCGACGGCTTACGTCAGCGGCATCACGAGGTACGAGTAATTCGGCTCGAACTTAAACAGTGCCGGGCTGGCGCCGTCGATCATCTCCAATATCAACGCGCCGTCGCCGGGCAGGACTTTCAACATGTCCACGAGGAATGCAGGATTGAAGCTGATGTCCAAAGCCTTGCCGTCGTATTCCAACGGCAACTCCACTTTCGACCGGCCGGTTGCTACTCCTTGAGCTTCCATCGTCAACTTCTTCTTGCCGAAGTGGAAGACAACTCGTTTGCTGTCTTCCTCGGTCATGATGGCTGCTTGACGAACCGCCGACAGAAAGGACGTTACCGTTAAAGGCACTTTGACTGTCGGCTTCTTAGGAAAGACGTCCCGGTAATTGGGATAACGCCCTTCAACAAGTCGGCTGTAAATCACCGCCGTCTCGGTGCGGAACAAGACCTCATTGGGACGCAGACACACTTTGACAAGCGCATCCTCTTCATCGAGATTGCGATCGAGGAGGTTCATGGCCTTGGTCGGGACGACAGGCGTCTGTCCCTTGGTAGTATGACCGCCGTGTTCCGTGGCGGGTCCTTCCATGAGAGCGAGACGTTTGCCGTCGGTCGCCACGAGCCGGACCAAGCTTTGTTCCAGCTCCCAGAGCACGCCGGTCATCGAATAGCGGGCGCTCTCGGATGCCGCGGCAAAAACCGTCCGGCGAATCATCTCACGCAAAGCTCCCGAAGCGACCTCGTGGTAGCGGTCGTCGGTAAAGGTCGGCAGGTCGGGGAAGTTGGCCGGATCTTCGCTGGGCATCTCGAATTCCATGCCCGGGCCGCTTACCGTACAGGCGTTCGAGTCGGCTTGGATGGTGATCTGTTCAGCCTGCGCTTCGCGCAGAATGGCGATGAACCGGGACGCGGGCAGGATTGCTTCGCCGGGTTCCAAGACTTCCAATCCTCGCACTTCTAGGCGAATGCCCAATTCCAGGTCCGTGGCCATTAGCGTGCAACGTCCCTCCTCGGCAATCGCTTTAACGTTCCGCAAGATCGGTTTCACATCCCGGGCGGGGATGGCCACGCTGGCTAATTGAAACGCCGAGAGCAAGCCTTCCCGATAACAAACCGCCTTCATCCGCCAACTCCTGATGCCGTTTGATAAGGAAAAGAACTAAGTTCTTATTTAAGACCCGTAGCAGTACTAAGGTCTCAAGCTATCCTGTAGATAACGTTCCCAATATTCCTATAAGTCCTGCGTCGCATAAGGTCTTGCAACAAGGCTCTTCTGGTGGAAATCGTGTTGAGCGCCTTTAACTTTCTTGCGAGCAACCGTCAACCGAAGTGGCCGGCCTTTCCTTTGGCAAAACGGTGTTTCATTTGCCGACATCGGTTGACGGCATTTCTTCAATTCCCAAACAGCTTTTCCACGTAGTTAGCTCATGCCAGATCCGCATTCAGCTGGCAAATCGCGCCGGACAGGTTGGCGTCTTTACTTAGGGCATTTTGCACCTTACGGCACGCGTGCAACACCGTACTATGATCGCGGCCTCCGAAAAAGGCGCCGATCTCGTTCAGCGATAGAGGCGTTAGCTGACGAGCGAGATACATGCTGACCTGGCGCGGCAATAGAGCGTTGCGCAAGCGCCGCCGGGATTGCAGTTGCTCCGGTTTTAGCTGAAAGTATCGGCCGACCCGCTGGGTGATCCGTTCAACGGTCGGCCGCCCGGCATCTGCCTCCGTCCGAAAAAACTCCGCCACGCGGGCGCTGCTCAACGGTCGGGATTGCAGGCGCGATAAAGTTTCGAGGCGAGCCAACGCCCCCTCCAATTGCCGGACACTACCATTCAGATGTTCAGCCAGCCAGAGAAGCACCTCCTGGCTTAGCGGGAAGCGTTTTCTACGAGCCAGAGTTTCCAGCAGCGTAAGCCGGCTGGGTGCTGTAAGCGGCGCTAGGCCGACCACCAAGCCCCCAGCCAACCGGCTCGTAAGGCGGGTTCCTAGTTCGCTTAGGTGAGCGGGACCGACCGTCGCTGTAAACACCGTTTGACGCCGGCGTGCCAGCCGGTCATCGATGATGTTGGCCAACGGAACCGCAAGGGAACTTGCCAAATGCTGAAGGTCCTCGATTATTAGCAAATCGCACTGAATCAAAGCGTTTCGGCCATTGCTATCCGAAGTGGAAGGCAATACTGGGCCTTCTGGGTAGATTAGACTGGCAATTTCGTTGGCGGCCTTCAGTTCGATTACCCTGTCCGCATAGCGGTGAGTAAGCTCAACAGTAAGTGCGGAAATGAGATGCGTCTTCCCACTGCCCGGCGGTCCGTGCAAAAACAAGGGGTTGATCGCCCGCTTTACTCGTTGTCCCGCCACGTGCTCGGCTAATTGTGCGACGGCCGAACGGGCCCCCTCATTTTCCGGCATCGAAACCCAGCGCGTGAATGTGAACATGCAGTCGCTCGAACGGCCATTTTTGAGCTTATTTCGTACTGCTAATCCTATCAAAAAAGCCTGGTATTCTCAAGGACAAACGACGTGCCGGAAATTATTGAAAAATAGGGAGATACGGAGACCGGGAAAGCTCTTGCCGGCTCCTTTTTTGAGTCGATCAACGAGGATTTCATCCGCCCAGGAACTGGAGGTGCACGTGCCGTTGGCGCGGCCCGTCAAACTCGCAAAAGTAGATTCCCTGCCATCGACCCAATACCAAGTCGCCTTTGTTTATAAGGACCGTAGCGCTGGATCCCACCAAACTAGCCTTTAGATGGGAGTCACTGTTGCCTTCCCCGTGCCGAAAGTCGGGTTGATGCTGGGGAATAGTGCGGTTGAGCCAGGAAAGCATGTCGTGGAGGACATCGGGGTCGGCGTTCTCATTGATAGTGATGGCGGCCGTTGTATGCGGGCAGTAAATGACGCACAAGCCTTCTTTTATGCCTCGCTTGCGGAGGGCTTGTCGGACTTGATCCGTGATTTCAACGAGGGTATTCCGCTGGTCGGTGCGAAGTTCAATGGTTTCCATCGGTCCAGGCTCTAAATTTGGTGTCTTTGGTAGGCTCCGGCGCAGAGTAGTTTATAGGCCCCTCGAATCGCTTTGTTAACCATAGAGAATCATGGCCAAGTACGTTTTCATTATTCAACCCCGGCAAGCCGGCCAGCCGCTGGCCCATGTGCTCCGCGGCGAGCTGCATCGCTCGACGGCCGAGATCCAGCGCTTAGTGGAAAGCCGCCAAGTCTGGGTTAATGGGAAGCTGTGCTTGGAGCTAAAACGGCGCCTGCCGGCCGGGGCGCGCTTGGAAGTCAGCCAACCCGATCAGGGCCATCTCCGCTGCCAGGGCGAGCAGCCGGTTATCCGCTACCTGGACCGGCACATCGTCGTCGTGGACAAGCCGCCCGGATTGACGACGATGCGCCATGCCGGCGAGGCGGCAGAATTCGGCGCGCGTTCCAAACGCTTTCTGCCGCCGACGCTGGCCGATTTTCTGCCCGATTTGATCGCCGCCAAGCAACCGGGCAAACCTGGACGCGTGCGGGCCGTCCATCGTCTCGATAAGGAAACCAGCGGGCTGGTTGTATTCGCGCGTACCCCCGAAGCTGAGAGCCGCTTGGGCAAGCAGTTCCGGGCCCATACGATTGAGCGCCGCTACCTGGCGGTGGTAAGAGGCCAGGCCCAGGAAGGTAAGATCGAATCCTCACTGATTGAAGATCGCGGCGACGGACGGCGAGGCAGCGCCAAAGAACCCGGCCGGGGCAAACGGGCGGTGACTCACGTCCGCATCGTGGAACCGCTCGGCAATTTCACGCTGGTCGAATGCCGTCTGGAAACGGGCCGCACCCACCAAGTCCGCATTCACCTGGGCGAGGCCGGCACGCCGATCTGCGGCGAACGCATTTACGATCGGCCTCTTCATAGCAGACCCTATCCCGATCCGAGCGGCTGCAAACGCGTGGCCCTGCACGCCGCCACGCTAGGTTTGGTCCACCCAGCCAGCGGCGAACGCAAAACTTGGACGTCGCCCCTGCCAAAGGACATGGCGGAGTTGGTGAAACGGTTAAGGCGGAAGGAGGGTTGAGGGGGGAGGATCGGGGATCGAGGATCGAGGATGGAGGATCGAGGATGGAGGATGGAGGATGGAGGTGTGGCAGACCTGGGCCACGCGAGGTCCATTTCGTTGCATTGCATGCGCCCCCACCCGCGCGGCGCTGCGCCGTTGAGCGTCCATGAGCGTCTTTGGTGCCGCCTGCCCGGCCGGAATGAGTCGCTCCTCGCTACTCAGCCCGGCAACATCAGGTTGATCACCGCGGCAAGGCCTAACAGCCCGCCGACGATGGCGATGGCCAGGGCGACGGCGAGGCCGAGCCGGCGGTGGCGGTCGGGGTGATGGACGCGCGGCAAGCGCGTGCCGGAAAAGTCGGCGGTCACCAGGGACGTGGGAGACAGGTCGCTGGAAAGGGTGCTGACCAAAGCGGCGGCTTCGCCGCTGCCTACGCCTTCGAGGACGAGGTCGGAATCATCGGGCGTTTCTTCTTCGCCGATTTCCTCGGCGGACTTCCGGGCTGCCCAGGCCGTAAGCCCGCCAACGGCAAAGGGCTCCAGCGCGGCGGCCAAATCGGCCGGCGTTTGAAAGCGGTCGGCGGCTTCCTTGGCCATGAGCTTTTCAATCAGGGCGACGATAGGCGCCGGGATATCGCTGCGGAATTCGCTGAGCGGCCTGGCCTGTTCGGTGCCGTGGCGGACGAGTTTCTCCAGCGTATTGCCGCCCGGGAAGGGCGTTCTCCCGGCCAGCAAAAAGTAAAACGTGCAGCCCAGGCTGTAGAGGTCGGAGCGAATGTCAACTTTGTGCAAGCTGCGCGCTTGTTCGGGCGACAAGTAATCGGGCGTCCCCATGATTACGTTATCTTTGGTGACGATCGTGCCCATGCCGTCGCTCGTCATCAAGTCGCTTTCGTGGAGCCGGGCGAGGCCGAAATCGCTGATTTTCGCGACGCTGCGGCTGGACCGGCCGTCGCCGCGCTGGATGAGCAGATTGGCCGGCTTGATGTCGCGATGGACCATGCCGAGTTCGTGGGCATGTTGCAGCCCAAGCGCCACCTGGCGAATAAAATCGCAGGCCTGGCCGACAGGCAGCGGTCCCTGCTCGCGTACGAGCTGATCGAGGTTGGGCCCTTCGACATATTCGAGAATCAGATAGTAGCGGTCGCCTACGTGATTGGCGTCATAGGCGGTGACAATGTTGGGATGATGAAGCTGGGCGACCGCGCGGACTTCGCGCTTGAAAAGTTCTTGAGCGCGCTCGGTTTTGAGAAGGTCGGGCGCCAGGAGCTTAAGAGCTACCAGTCGCCGCATCGTGCGATGCTCGGCTTTGTAAACACGGCCCATGCCGCCGCTGCCCAACTGGTCGAGAATGCGATATTGCCCCAGAACGAACCCGCCGGTGCGTCCGGCGAGGAGGCGTTCAGCCTGGAAGCGGGTCAATATCCCCTGCTCAACCAGCTTGCGGGCAACGTGGCGGCCCCGGGTCGCCTCGGGCAGCGTAGATTCTGCATCGGAAAACTGTTTATCGGAAAGCAGTCCGCTTTGGCGCAGATTCGCCAAGAACGTGCCTCGGTCCAGGGATAATTGCGGTGTCGCCATGACAAAAAGCCTGAGCCAGGTCGCAAACGATCCGTGCCTTTCCACTATCTACGCAATACCAACAAAGGCCGAGGGCGTCGCCTGGGCGCAGCGGCGCTGCTCGGCGAATACAGCAGGAACCCGGGCACCGGGGCTAATTAGGAATTCGTGGGACGCCTGCGAATCTTATACTCGCCGGCGGCCCGGCAGGTTTCTGGCAGGAGAGCGATCGCGGACGATCTATAGCTATAAGACGATAGAACGCCAAAAATCGTTCACTATGTTTTTGCTAAATCACGGAAAACCGGTGCGGGGGCGCGACGTCGCCGTGCTCCCTAGGGCGATTGCGGTGGGACAACTCCGGCTATCTTGGCCAAGGGAACGAGATTTGTCAAACCCGGTAGCCTTTGGAGAAGACAATAAGGATAACATCGGCTCGGTTGCCGTTTTTTCGCTCTTTTAAGGTGACACACTTCGCCAACCCCTTGGCTGGCGGGGTGGAATCCAAAAGGTCTGATAGGCGTCGTCATGGCAGCAAACACGCCGAAAATACTGGAAGACAGCGGCGGTCGTCATGTCGTTATCCTAGCCAATCCCAAGGCCGGTTCTCGAAGCAGGCTGCAAGCCGTTGATGAACTCATCGAGAATTTGGCGTCGCGTGGCCTGCAGCCGGCGTTGTGTTGGGAGAGGGAGAGCTTTTCCGAACAACTGAAGAAAACGGATGGGCTAATTCGCTGCGTCGTGGCCGCCGGCGGCGATGGAACTCTGCAAGAGGTGATCAATCGCGCGCCGGGGCTTCCTATCTCCATTCTGCCGCTGGGAAATGAAAACCTATTGGCACGGCACTTTCATGTCGCCCGCTCCGGTAAGGAGTTGGTCGAGACCATCATGCACGGTCATAGCAAGAAATTAGACCTGGGTCGAGTCAACGGCCGGATTTTCTCGTTAATGGCCGGCATAGGCTTCGATGCCGAAGTGGTGCATCGAATCCATCAGAGCCGCCTGGGCCATATCAACAAGCTGAGTTATGTCTGGCCGATTTTGAAAACACTACACGACTATGCCTTCCCAGCGATGGAAGCGGAAATTATGGATACCGGGGAGCGGTTGCAGGGCGCGATGGCTTTTGTCTTTAATTTTCCGGAATACGGACTCCGCTTGCCAATCGCCCCGGAAGCAACACCGGACGACGGGTTGCTGAACCTCTGTGTTTTCGAGCAGCCGGGCATTGGGGCCCTGCTTCGTTATCTTGATGCTGTTGTCCGAGGTCGCCAAGGACAGCGGTCTGACATTCAGTGCCGGCTGGTTAAACGAGTTCGCTTCTGGTCCCAATACCCCGTTCCTTTGCAACTCGACGGCGACCCGGCCGGCTGGCTGCCGGCTGCTGTGGAAGTCCTGCCGGCCGCTCTGAGTTTGGTGGTCCCAACAGGCCGTGTGGGAGCCTAATTGAGGCTAAAAACTGCTCTAGCGTCATTTTTCGCGATTCCTTATACCAGCAAGGACCGATTAACCTTGCTGGAACAGAGAAACGGGCACAGCTATTCTTCCATGTGTTCTCCCCCTTGATTGCCACGGCCCTACGTTGCCTACCGCGCTGAAATAACGGGGGCCCCCATGTCCTACCCAGATTCCCCACGCATCCACCCGACTGCGGTCATTGCGCCGGAGGCGGAGTTGGCTTCCGACGTCCAAATTGGTCCGTATGTCGTTATAGAAGGCGGAGTTAGACTTGGCGCCGGTTGCATTGTAAAGCCCTTCGCCCATCTTCTTGGGCGGCTTACCCTGGGCCAGGGAAATATCGTCTTTAGCGGGGCGGTCTTGGGCGAGCAGCCGCAACATTTGCGCTATGCCGGCGAAGTTACCGGCGTCGAGATTGGCGACAACAATATTTTCCGGGAAAACGTCACGATTCACCGCGGCACGACGCAATCGTGGATGACGCGAATTGGCAGCAACAACTTCTTCATGGCCGGCAGTCATGTCGCCCACGATTGTCGCGTCGGCGACAATTGCATCCTGGCGAATGGCGCCCTGCTGGGCGGACACTGCGTAGTCGAAGACAACGCTTATCTTTCGGGCAACTGCGCGGTGCATCAGTTTGTTCGGGTTGGCCGGCTGGCGTTGCTGAGCGGCAGTTCAGCGACCACCAAGGATATTCCGCCTTTCATCATTCAACAGAACATCAATAATGTTGTCGGAATCAACGTCGTAGGCATGCGCCGCGCCGGCATAAGCACCCCGGAAATTGAGGCGGTTCGCCGGGCGTTTCACATCATTTTTCACAATGGTCTGTTGTTGCCCGCCGCTTTGGCGCAAGTCGATCAGGAACTGGGCGCCATCGCTTCGGTCGCCGAAATGGTGGCCTTTATCCGCCAGACTAAGCGGGGCATTAACAACGCCAGCCGAGATAGGCTCCGGACCGCGGCATAAATGCGCGGGCCAAGCCGCGTCGCTTGCATTTCTCACCAATCCCTACTCCGCCCTAGCCCGCACAGTGCTCAAGATCCGGATTGCCGGAGATTGCTCGAACCCTAGACGACAGTCGGGATAGCGAAGGGGCTGAATAGCGGGCGATTCATTCTAACAATTTTGCGTATTTTAACTTTTTCCGCTTGTGTCGAGAGCCGCCGCCATTTACATTTTCATATCTGTATCCTTCTCAGCCCGGAATAGGCAAAAGCTCGCCCTGGATGGCATTTTTGCATCATTCGCTGGCCCCTATGGCGCGGCCGGCGAGTGAAAAGTAATGCACGGCTATGTCTGGCCCGTCTAAACTCGCTTGGATGGGTTCATTATCTATAATTCGGTCCCATTGGGTCCATCATTAAAAGGTGACTCGCATGTCCTTCTTTGCTTGGATAAACGCTTGGCAACGGCGCGCTGCGCTGGAGCAAATCAAGTCTGGAAAACTTTCCCGAAGCCGGCTTAATGTCGAGCTGTTAGAAGATCGCAGCTTGTTAAGCGGCAATGCGCTGATGAGGCCCGGCCCGGGCATTTTCATGCATTTTCTTGCATCGGATATGAATCTGTTGAGAGCCTCGGGGTCACAAGGGCAATTCGCCGCCAAGAATCTTACTTCTCCCTCGCTTAACACTACGTCGACTGGCCTGACGGCCAACGTGCTGACTTCGACCTCAGGAACTGGCACCAGCGGCTCGGGCAGCGCGGCAACCACCAGCACGACTCTGACCGGTTCGGGGACAACAACCGGGTCGGGCACCGGAACAGGAACCGGGTCGGGCACCGGAACAGTCACGGGGCCCTATCCCACTTCTCCTACCGGCTACTTGGGATCTAAATGGTTAGTGAACCTGGCCCGTAACTACATGAGTGTTTCCGGTCAGGCCCGAATGAATGGCGGCCAGGCGATGATTGATTCTTTTCTTAAGCCTCTGAAAAGGGTTTTTGAATTCGACCGCGTGGCTAGTGCAACTAGTCCGGGAACTACGGTCGACCGTGTCCTCATAACGGTACGGACCAATTCGGATCAAACGGTTGGCAGCGTGACAACAAGTCTTCGAAGCATGGGTATGGGCGTGATTGGCGTCCATTCCAACTTGGACCAGATAACTGGATACTTGCCAATCAACAGTCTTATGAACCTTCAATATATTCCCGGTTTTGTTTCGGCCGTCCCCGTGTATCGACCGAAAGCCCGAACCGGAAGCGTCGAATCCGAAGGTGACAAGGTCATCCTCGCCGACACCTACCGTAATACCACAGGTTTCACCGGTCAGAACGTAATTGTGGGCGTCCTTTCGGATTCGGCGGATGCCGGCAGCGGCGGCATCAAGGCCTCGCAGACAACCGGCGACTTGCCTCCCTTTGTGAATATCCTTGAAGACGGTCCTTCGGGCAGTACGGACGAAGGCCGCGCTATGATGGAAATCGTCCATGACGTCGCGCCTAGTTCGGGCCTGGCTTTTCACACGGCGTTTCTCGGGCCTGGCGATTTTGCGGACGGCATCGAGGCTCTTGCCAATGTGGCAAAAGCGAGAGTTATCGTCGATGATGTGGGCTATTTCGATTCGCCCATGTTTAACGACGGCATCATTGCTCAAGCCGCCAACGACGTGTCCTTTGGCGGCAAAGCGACGTATGTTTCGGCAGCCGGCAACAACGCCAATCAAGGCTGGATGGGCAACTGGAACGGCATCACCGCCACAGTCGGCGGAATTTCGGGCACCTTTGAAGACGTTGGCAATGGAACGCCGTTTCAATCCATAACGGTTGCCAATGGCGGCGTGCTGCAATTGGCGGTTCAGTGGGATGCGGCTTTTCTTGAAGGAGGAGCGCCGCTCAGCAAACCGAATTTCCAAGTGCCTAACAATGTGGATGTCTATGTCGTTGACAGAACTCCCGGCAGCGCTAACTTCGGCACTATCGTAGCCTCGTCAACGGATATCAATCAAAATACGGGCGAAGCATTCGAAAACATGTTCTTCGGAAATGGAACAAACGATACTCAGTTTGCCGTGGTCTATCAACTAGTAAGCGGCCCGGCGCCGAGCATGCTCCGCTGGGTCAATTTCGGAGACGATCCGGCGGCGTTTGGGGAGGGCGCCCCCACGACATTCGGGCAGCCGGCCGCAGCCGGCGCCATTGCCGTCGGCGCCGTTCACTGGACTACACCCAATCAACCCGAGCCTTTTACGTCGGTTGGCGGGCCGTTAACGTTTCTGTTTGATGCCAATGGCAATCGCCTCGCTACTCCGGAAATCCGCAACAAGCCTGAAGTGACCGGACCGGACGGGGTCAGCACGACGTTTTTCGGCGATCCGGATCCCATGACCGGCCAAAAGCATGCTTTCTTCGGCACCTCCGCGGCTGCACCGCACGTGGCCGGGGCCGCCGCGCTGTATTTAAACCAGGCGCCCACCGCTTCCCCCGACGATATCCTTGTAGCCCTGAGAAAGGGTGCGGTGGATATTACACCGACGGGCCTCGATAATCTGACAGGTTCAGGCCTGATTCAAGTCACGGGCATTAAGTTAAACCAATTCTTGGTCGGGCCCATTCAGGGAAATGATACCTCCAACACCGCCCACGATTTCGGCGTGTTGCCTTCGGGGACAAGCCAGACCTATAGCGGTTTGGTCATTAAAAACCAAAACGGCCTTCCCGATTACGATTGGTTCAAGTGGACCATGGGATCAGGCGGGACATTTACGTCCACCGTGAATCGAACCGAGGGCGGCACCCTGGAACTCCACATATTCACCGTTATTAACGGCGTTCTTACCGAGTTGAAGAAAGATACGACGCCCCTGGCTAAGTTCCACACAGCGAGCGTTGTAGTCAATCCCGGGGAAGTGATCTATGTCGAGGTGAAGGGAGCGAATAGCGCGCCCGGTATTCTGGACCAAGGCGTCTACAATCTCTCTGTCAGTCTCGTCTAAGAGCACCTTCGGTTGAAAGCTAACAGCCCGTGCCAGGAACCAAATCGGTTCTCGGCGCGGGCTGTATTATTTAGGACGGCCAATTGTTTCTTAGAAGAATAGCTGCACTTCTATGACCGGGCCATGGTAAAGGATGCTGCCGTCGTCCTTGGTGCGCGGGAATTGATTAGACAGATCAAACTCTACCTGGCTGGAAGCCTCCGGCACGTGCAAGACCCAAAGGGCTTCATAGCCTGCCCGCAAATGCAGCCGTTGCCACAGGCTGAAGTCCGCGAAGGCGCCGATTTCGTACATGTGGCTGAAGGTTGAGGCGGAATGGCTCTGGTCGAATCCCACAAACCCGTCGCCGCGCTTCAGGACTTTCTGAACGTCATAGAAGTTGACGCCCCAGGCGCCCTTGGCCAAGAAATCAAAACTTAGCCAAGAAAAGAATGGCACGTCGTATTCAAAGCCAAGCTGCGGGGCCAGAACATGACTATGGGTCCGAGTGAAATACAGGGCCTGCCGAACCGGGTCAGGTTGAAGCTGGGCGTTCTGAATCAGGACCCCGTCATCGTCGGTGAAAATGCCTAGTCTTTCCTCCAAGTCAAAATAGCGGAAGCCTAGGAGGCATTGTAATCCTGGGCAATCGTCGCTCCAGTGGCGAGTGTTGAGTTCGGCATTGCCCAATTGAGTCCGCAAAGTGGTGGTGATGCGGTCGGCCTGAAGCCAGAGGCCGTTATCCCCTTCAAACCCGACTGGCGGATTGAAAAAGAAGGAGTCTAGGCGGCCCGGAATGATCTTGTCCACCGTGTGATCTTGATCGGGGATCCAGAAACCGCTCAGTTCGATGGCGCTATTGTCCAACTGCCAGCCGATGGTGCTGCGTACGCCCCAAGCGTAATTAGGATTGATCTCATTGAAGTTGAAAGTGTCCGGGGCAGTTACGGGTGGGCCATTCCCCGTGTCGAGTCCAAGAGGATCTGCCGAATCGATGACAGCCAGCCGCTGGTGGCCGAGGCGTTGGCGGCGTAGGGCCATGCTTCCGACGAAGAAGTAGCACCCGTTATGGCCCTCCTCTCCTTCGTGCACCGCTCCCGGTCCTGGCATGGGTTCCTGTCCCTCCGCACAGCCCGGAGGAGCGACTAATGGGTTGGCGGCCCCCGGCCCTCCGATGGGCGCCGGCTCGGGCATGTAACCTGCGCCCGCCATCTGGCCCGGCCCTTGAGCCGTGCTGACCGCCGTTTGGCCCAACCACATCGCGGCAATGGCCGCGGCCGTGCACCATTTCCTCATCGTGCCTTCCCCCCACAACATGCCGCACCTCCGTTTGTTCCGCTGGGCGCCCCCGACGGAACCGCGGCAGGCGGTAGATTGTATGCAATCACCCATCCACGATATAAATCGGCGTTACTGCTGCTATTCTTCAGTTATTCGGCCGAATCGGTCTAATCGTTAGAACTGGCGCATTTGGAAAGAATCGGTGATTTACGAACAGATCAGCAAATTGGCGGAATTTAGAATTGTCCTGACAAGCGTTCACTTGATGAGCCGGGCGTCGGCCCAATCGACATGGCTTTGTACACTGCCCCGTTTGCCGAAATCCACGATCAGGGTCAGTTTTTTTGCGCCGGAAAGTTCCATGCTGACAAAGTAGGGTTTGCTTAACCCGGTTAACTCCCCGCTCCGTCCCAGGTCCTTTGGCTTTCCATCAACCAGGATCTTGATGTGGGCCGTCCCTTCACGGCCGGATTTTTCATCGAGCCCTATTAAAGCCTCGAATCGTCGGTAGTTTCCGCGCAGATCATAGGTCAGGCGGCTCCGGCTATGCATTCCCAATCCCTTGCTAAACATACTTCCGTCCAGGTAGATATCGTGGCCCAGAACACAACCGTCTTTGACGTACCCCCAACGGCTCCCGGAAAGGTAAGAAGCGAAATCATACTCGCCGGGTTTAACGTCTGAAAGATAAACCGCTCGAGCCTGATAAAGATAGAGCGCAAGAATCTCGTCCAAGGGAATCGATACCGGTTCGCCAAAGAGAGTCGTCGCAGATACGTTCATGCCGTCGGAGCACATGGCCTTACTAAGGGAAAGTCGTGTGCCATTCTTCATCACGGCGCAGGCATAGGGCGTTTTCGGCCGTAACAGGGCGGCAAGTTCCGTGCTGAGCCCTATAACGGTCACCTGATCCCTGCGGATCTCCAGAGTTTTATGATTTACCTCTAGCAAGACTTTGCCGGCGTCAATAGCTTTGAGAATCCCTTCGGCTTCGTCGCCGTTAGCCAGCCAGACTTTGTCGCGTGGACGTTTTTCGGTGGCTCGTTGCCAACGCCAGCATTCGAGACTCTCCAAGTTCTCCGGCGGCTTCATCCAAATGAGGGACAGAGCTGCCAAAGAAACTTGCAGGGGTTTATTGGGAGCGGACTCCAATTGAAACCCTAAGCGGCCGCCTGCCGTTTCCAGCACTTTGGCTGCCAGACGATCTCCATTGGCAAAAAGCAGCTGTTCACCTTGGAAAGAAAGAGAAGGGAGCGGAACATTGAGACGCCGCAATGTTGCCCAATCATCAACGCCGGCCCGGGTAGGGTGGTCGCCGCCTAACCGAAGAGACCAGTCGCTTTCCAATTCGTCTAGCTTGCCAGCTGCATCGGTCCCATCGGTCTTATGCAACACGAATTGAGCTTTATCAGCGCCCGCAGCGAAGCAAAGCGACGCGAGGACAGCCCAGAAAAAAGCAGCCAGGATTCCTTTGGCCCAAAGGGAGCGGCCGGGACCGGTGATTGAGCCGTAGGCGCTTGCTTCACGGAAACTTACGCACGCCGCTCGTATTGGATCGCCAATCATTTCTGCAGAATGGGCAGGTAATTGTTGGGGATTTGGAGAATGATGCACGCCATAGCCGTGGCATACTCCGGGCAAATCGGATCGCTCCAATGGCCCTCGGGGCTGATCATAGATGGGTTAGTAAATTCTTCGCGAATGTAGGGAAACCAATCCGCCCAATAAGTGCCGCCCGCCGTCCACATGGCTTGGGCGGCGTAATAGTGACCATAGAAATAGTTCATGTCGCGCGGCGGCAGGCCCCAATTGTTGGGATGGTGATTGACCAAAAACTGCAAGCCTTGCTCGATCTCCGGCCCTTTGTAGATGCCGGCGCTGTAAAGAGCGCATACCCCGGCAGCGGTCCGAGCAAACGCATCGCGCGGACCATTGTTGTACTGCCTCTGATAACGAAAGCTGCCATTGATCGAATCCCGGCAATCGCGCACATACTTGACGCACTTGTCCACTTGGCCTTTGGGGATGTAAAAGCCGGCATTGCGCGCCGAGCGTAGGGCCATGATTTGGCAAATCGTTACGGAGATGTCGGCTTCTTTGCGGATGGGGTAATAACGCCAGCCGCCTTCGTCATTCTGGCTGTTCAAAATCACCGCAACAGCTTTGGTCAGTAAATCATGCAGGCGGTCTCTTAGCTTTTCGTCCTGCACCATGCCGTAAACTTCGCCTAAAAACAAAGTGCCGAAGCCGTGGCCGTACATGGGGCCGTGTGAGTTATCACGGAAGTGATGCAAAAAGCCCGGGGGAGAGGCCGGCTGTCCGCCAAACCCGGAACCATTGTTTTCGGCCGCATCGAAAACGGCTTCCAGCGCTTTAATCACGACTTTTCCGTAGCGGCCGCGGCCGGGTTGGTGCCCTCCCGCCATGAGGGCTAAACCGGCGAGGCTCGTGACGGCAACATTCCAGCGATAGTTGCTATGTCCGAACGTGCCATCGTTGTTTTGCATACTGCAAAGGTAAGCCAGGCCGCGGCTGACCGCTTCGTCGACTTTGGGCGTGACCATATTGCGAGAAGCCGCGCCGTCCGGCAATTCGTCGTGGGTCTCGGAAGGCAGCGCAAAGGCCGATCCGGCGGCTCCTAGAGCGGCCAAGCCGCTTCGCGACAGAAACTGACGCCGGGTCCACATCGTCTAACCCCCTTTACGCTGACCCTTCTCGGCAATGGTCGTGTAGTATTGCTTGAGCAGGTCCCGGTACTTCGCCATAAATTCCTCGCGCGAAGCATACGCGTTCATTTCGGCCCGGAGCGTTTCAGGCAGGTGGCCCCAAATGTCCTTGTATAAATCCGCAAGCTTATCGGGCCCTCCGTCCCCCTCGGTTTTTTCGGCCATTGCACCGTT
>JBJMQT010000144.1:0-7286 GCA_045802525.1 Gemmataceae bacterium | reverse complement strand
GATCTCCCAACTCGACATCATTGCCAAGCTGGATTCCCTTAATGACACCGAGATCAGCGTCGGCAAAGTGGTTAACAATCGCACAAGAAAAGACATTGAACCGGCCCAACAATTGACCATCAAGAACCTAGACGAGTGTGAAGGATGGAAAGGCCCCGGCGAATATATTCTGCCTTTGGTCAAGGTGGACGCCGAAGGGAAGACCTATCGCGTCGCCGAAGTGCCACGTTCGCCCGGCTCAAAAACGCTGCCGCCACGGATCTACAAATTGACGCCTGAAACGAGCGCTCAATTGAATCATATTCCCAAGGCGGTCAAAGAATAATCGGCTCTTTCGGCATCACCTGCGAACTTGCACGGCGCTGCTCGTCAACGCCATTACAAGCGCCAGAAAGGTCATGATCACCGCCAAGAGTGCAAGCATGCGCCAAGCATACTGCGGCAAATTCCGGCGTGTATAAGCGTCTGACGCCGGCGCCAAGACGACAAATCCCAAGAATGCCGCCGCGGCCAAGGTCCCGACGGCTGTCCCGGGAGTTGGACCCGCATGGCGAAAAGCCGTCGCGAGCAGGGTCGGCAATAGCGGCCCAAGCGCTGCTCCCAATAGCAGTAAGCCAAAGCTGGCGCGGGTCCGGTGAGCCGAGCCTCCCAAGTTCCCGGCTACGATCGCCAATGCCAACCCCATCGAGAATATGACCCAGGGCCTGTCAATCCGTCCTTCAGGGCACCTTTGAAATAACGAGATCAAGACTAGCCGCGCTGCCAAGAACGCGATCCAGAAACCCGCCAGCCAAGTGAAAGCCTTCCTATCGGGCAGACCCAGATGCTTCAGATAGGGTACCGTCCACGTTGCACACGTCGCTTCCAGAGCCGGGTAAAGAAAGACCAGAAAAACCATCATCCAGAAAGGCACACTTTCGAAAAGTTCGACTTCCTCAACAGGCGCGTTCGCGCCGGGAATGTCAAAGGGAGCGATCAAAGCGCCCGGAACCAGGCACAGCAACGCCAAGATGCACAGCGTGCGTTTGAATTCCAGCCGCCGCATCATAGGCCGAACGATCCACGGCCCAGCCAGCATGCCCAAAGTTAGAAACAGCAAGCTCAGGCTCAAGGCCGCGGCCGGTTTGGCGTCTGGCGTGCGCGCAGCAAGGACCAGGCTGGCGATTCCCAGCGCGCCAACGCCAATGCCCGACAAAGCTATGAAGGCAAGAGCATAAGGATAAGAGCGTCGCAAGGTGATGCCAAATATCCCCAGTGTCGACAGCAAAGAGCCGAGGATCATCACGTTTTTGACGTGGTAGGTATCTACGGCAACGCCCCACAGAAGGAGCATGGGCAAAAGGGCCAAATAGAGCGCCGACCACAGGCCGGTGATCTGCGGATTACCGAGGCCGAGCTGTTTACTAAGGGAGCCCTTGAGATGGGCCGCAGTAGTGGCCAACAAGCCAACAATGCCGACGCCCACGCTCGCCACAATGCCGATTGCCTGCCCACCGTCCATGACCGCGCCTCGCTTCATGGCCTGGCAGCCATGCTGACTGAATTGTTCTTGGATTCTCCTGTTTATTCTAGAGACTGGAGATTGGTCAAGCGTTCACTCAAAGGTGGTTAATGATCTATCGGCAGGCCAACATGGCCCTAACCGCTTGCGAGGAGACGGTAAATCTGAGATTAGCCGCTGGTTTACTCTGAACTTCTTGATCGCCCAGGGTGTCCAAATACCAGCCACCTGCTTCGGCTGGGAAATCAGTGCCTTTTTCTTTTTGGAGGCAGGGCGGAAGGCATTAGCCAGTAGGGAATTTCGCCTTGCAACACCTGTGCCACCCTCCTATACTCACACTTTCCACGCGGATAGCCTTGCTACCGTAGCTCAATGGCAGAGCTCTGGTTTTGTAAACCAGGGGTTGTGGGTTCAACTCCCACCGGTAGCTTCGCGACGAGCCTGTCCGGCAGCCGCCGACAGATGCAAAACCCAAGATGCAACCGCCCGGGATTGGAACGCGGACACATTCCAGGTCGTTGACATAAACCGTTGCCAGGACTACCGCCGGGTGACGTGATGGGCAGCTGGCCGAGCGGCCAATGGCACCAGACTGTAAATCTGGCGGACTTCGTCCTACGCAGGTTCGAATCCTGCGCTGCCCATATTGAAAATCCATAAATCTAATAATGGGAAGTTGGCATGAGGTTCGGCGAATGCCGAATCAGGTCGCGGGTGTAGCTCAATGGTAGAGCTCCTGCCTTCCAAGCAGGTGACGTGGGTTCGATTCCCATCACCCGCTGTCTAAAATTGCGGAGCCTGCTGCTGTAGCTCAGTGGTAGAGCGCGTCCTTGGTAAGGACGAGGTCCTGGGTTCAACCCCCAGCAGCAGCTTTCGTGGCAAACTGAGACTCGGCACCTTAAATCTCTCCGGCAACTGGGCCTGGAGCATGTAGCTTAGAACTGCGGAGGAACGATGGCAAAAGATGTATTCGCGCGGACGAAACCGCACGTCAATGTGGGCACTATTGGCCATATCGACCATGGCAAGACGACCCTGACGGCCGCAATCGTGGCCCGGCAGGCCTTCAAGAACAAGGCCGGCAAGGTCAAGACGTATGCGGAAATCGCCAAGGGAGGCACGGTCCGCGATGAAAACAAGACGGTCACCATCGCCGTGGCCCATGTCGAGTACGAAACGCCAAACCGGCACTACGCGCACATCGACTGCCCGGGCCACGCCGATTACATCAAAAACATGATCACCGGCGCGGCCCAGATGGACGGCGCGATCCTCGTCGTGGCCGCCAACGACGGCCCGATGCCGCAGACCCGCGAACACATCCTCTTGGCTCGCCAGGTCGGTGTGCCGCGTATCGTCGTATTTCTTAACAAGATCGACACCGTCGATGATCCCGAGCTTCTTGAACTGGTCGAACTCGAACTGCGCGAACTGCTCAACAAGTACGAATTCCCCGGCGATGAGATTCCGATCATCCGCGGCAGCTCCAAACCGGCCCTGGACAGCGGCGGCAAGGACGACGCGGCCTGTAAGTGCATCGACGACCTCATGGTGGCCCTGGACACCTACATTCCCACGCCGCAGCGCGAGGAAGACAAGCCATTCCTCATGAGCATCGAGGACGTCTTTTCCATCAAGGGCCGCGGCACGGTGGGCACCGGCCGTATCGAACGCGGCCGGATCAAGGTTGGCGATGAATGCGAAATCGTCGGCCTTATGAAGGCGCCGCGCAAGACAGTCATTACCGGCGTTGAAATGTTCAACAAGACCCTGGAATACGGCATGGCCGGCGACAACGTCGGCGTCCTGCTTCGCGGCATTGAGCGCACGGATCTGGAACGCGGTCAGGTATTGGCCAAGCCCGGCTCGATCACCCCGCACACCAAGTTCGAGTGCAACGTTTACGTCTTGAGCAAAGAGGAAGGCGGCCGGCATACGCCGTTCTTCTCCGGCTACCGTCCACAGTTTTACTTCCGCACGACCGACGTGACTGGGACCGCCACGCTGCCGGCCGGTGTGGAAATGTGCATGCCCGGCGACAACGTCGCCATGACCGTGGAGCTGCTGGCGGAATCCCCGATCGCCATGGACGAGGGCCTGCGCTTCGCCATCCGCGAAGGCGGCCGCACTGTCGGCTCGGGTGTCGTAACTAAGATTTTGGAGTAACTGGAATAATCGTTTAGCCGCGAGCCTTGGCGAGCGCGGCATGCGCGCTGGCCGGAAGCTCGCGGCTAAACAGGAATTTGATCATGAGAGAATACGTCTGGCTGGAATGCACGGTCTGCGCGAGCCGCAATTACCGCGCGCAGAAAGAGACCCGCGGCGCCGAGCGTCTGGAATTAAAAAAGTTCTGCCGCAAGGAGCGCAAGCACACGGTCCATAAGGAATCGCGGAAGAAGTAGGAATGGTCAGTTGTCAGTTGTCAGTTGTCAGTTGGCGCAACAAAAGCGAAATCAGGCTACACCCCTGTCCATTTGATTCTGGGACCTTCTTTACAACTGACAACTGACAACTGACGACTGACGAAATAGGGGTGTAGCTCAATTGGTAGAGCACTGGTCTCCAAAACCAGCGGTTGAGCGTTCGAGTCGCTCCGCCCCTGATGAGGATGGTAAATTTGCGATTGTTGCCTCTTAACTGGGAATCAACAATCCAAAATACTAAGGATTAGCCATGGCTTTGGCCGTCAAGAACCCCCCGGAGACGACTTCCAGCAGCATGTTCGATCGGTTGCCGATCGCCATTTTCGCGGGCGTGTTGTATGTAGTCGGCAGTCTGGCAGTAGTTGGGAAGCTGCTGCCGACAATGTGGTGGGAATGGCTTAACCTGGCTCCTACCTTTCTTAACTGGACGCTGTTAGGCCTTATTTTGGTCGTTGCGACCGCAGTGCTCGTCTACGTCGGCGCGCAACTGCTCGGCCCAAATCCGGCCCATGGCGTCAAGGCGGGCATCTTCACGGGATTGGTCGCTGTCTTGATGGACATCCTGCTGACCCGCTGGGCCAGTTTGTGGACCGAACACTGGGCGTATCAGGGCTATTTCGACCCCATCGTCGGCATTGTCCTGACGTCGGTTTTCGGCCTTATTTTGCTTGTGGGCACGGCCATCTTGTTCTTGCGGCCGAAAACGCAGCGCTGGCTCATGACCTTTGAGGATCAGGGTTGGTTTTCGAGGACTTCTTACAAACGCTCGCAGGGCTTGCTCGTTCGCCGCGCTACGATCTTCGGCGTTGTTGTCATCGTAGGCTGCGGCATCTTTACCTTGATCGAGCATAAAACGCTCGACACCGGATCGAAGCACTGGCAAGTCAACGTGCCGTTTACCGGGAAGGTCGTACTTCCTCGGGAAAGCGATCTGGCTCATACGGACCTTGGCCAGGAATACGAAGGGCAACCAGTCCTCGATTACTTGGTGACACCGAGCGAACAGTACGAGCGAGTCGTGGATAAAGGCGAATCGGACCTTGAACCCGGAAGGATCATCAGTCGCCAGAAATATCTTGAGGAAGCCAAAGCGCTGCGTGGAAAAGGCAAGGAATCGCCAGACGGAGCGCCGCTCATTGACCGCTTCGTCGCGCGCGATGCGAAGAATACGTTCCAGAGTAAGTGGGTGAAAATCGCCTATCCCGGCGACTTGCCAGCCAACCAGTTTTCCGAGGGCCAGGTTATTCCTTTAGTCGAATATGAGAAACAAGTAGAAAAGTTACACAAGGAACCAAACTCAGATGAGCCAAGACCGGCTCCTCCAGCCTTTCCGGAAGTCAGCACCGAATATGCAGCGATTACCTTGCTTCCAAACCTTAAGTTCACGCTGCCCATCCTGCTGATTTTTCTAGGCATCTGGATGGCCTGGCGAGTGGTGAATTTCCCGGTGTTTGCGGACTTCCTCATTGCCACCGAGGCGGAGCTAAACAAAGTCTCCTGGACCACGGGCAAGCGGCTGCGGCAGGATACGGTGGTGGTATTGACGACCGTTGTTTTGCTGACGATTACCCTGCTGGTATTCGACTGGTTCTGGTATAAAGCGCTAAGCGCCGTCAATGTGCTGCAAATCCCGGAAACCAAAAAGCATGATGCAGCCTCAGGCGCCCGGCCCTATTAACAGGTCAACAAGGAGCGGTGCTGTAGGATGAATTGTCAGGCCGTCCTAAGAGCCCATTAACCCTCGAAACAGCAGTATCTCTTAATTTCCTTGACTCTTCACTCAACCCCAACCGGTGCAAGGCATCAGGTCATGACCGTTAACTCCCCAACAGCGATGAATTTTCCTACCGGCGGCGAACCGCCTCCGCCTCTGGCTCAGTCTACAGAGCCTAGGTCTGAGCCTCAGGAACCGGAGCCGGATGCGGTCTACCTCGAAGACGCTGCACCTTCCGAGGAGGCGGCATCGGAAGGCGCCCCTTCCAATGAGGAACCTTCGGGCGACAGTGAAGCACCGCCTGGCCCTCCGGAGACGGTCGCAACGGAAGTCCCCGAGCCACCCAGCAACAAGCGCTGGTATGTCGTCAAGGTGCAGAGCGGCCGCGAAAAATCCATCAAGGAAGCCATCGAACGCCGTGTCAAAATTGAAGGCCTTGAAGAATACTTCGGCCAGGTTGTCATCCCCGTCGAGCGCGTCGTGGAGATGCGCAACGGCAAGCGCGTGATCCGCGAGAAAATGCTCTACCCGGGCTACCTGATGGTCGAAGTCGAATTCAACGACCGAATCCTATACCTCTTCCGCGAAACTTCCGGCGTCGGCGATTTCGTGGGCGGCGGACTCAATCGGCCTCCTTTGCCTATGTCCGACCGCGAAGTCGAACGCATGCGCGGCCGGCAGGGCGAGAAGGTGCCCGATCAGGTCACCAGCAAACCGAAATTCGACCGCGGCGACCGCGTTAAGGTGAAGGAAGGCACTTTCGCCGGCATGGAAGGCGAGGTCAAAGACCTTCTGGAGCTGAAGAGCCTGGTTCGGGTGGAGCTAACCATCTTCGGGCGGCCCGTGCCTGTGGAGTTGGAATACTGGCAAGTCGAGCCGGTGTAGAGGGAGGGGGAATAGGGAGTGCGGAATTGGGAAGTGGGGGATGGTGAGTAGGGATTCCCCATTCCCTACTCCCGGCGTCTCGCCCCTTGCCTTTGTACGGCTAATTTCCTACTGAGTACTGTCTACTCTTTTTTCATAGAGAATAGCATGGCCAAGCAGGTTACAGCGCTGATTCGCTTGCAAGTAACGGGAGGAACGGCCACGCCGGCGCCGCCGGTGGGTCCAGCCCTGGGTCAGCATGGCGTAAATATCGGCCAGTTTGTTTCCCAGTTCAATGACCGCACCAAGGAAATGCGCGGCATAACGGTCCCCGTAGTGATTACGGTTTATTCGGACCGCAGCTTTGAATTCATGATCAAGAGCCCGCCGGCGGCTGTCCTCATCAAACAGGCTGCCGGCATTCCGCTTGAAAAGAAAAAGGGCGGCGAGCTGATCCCGGCCGAGGAAAAGGCCAAGGGCAGCGGCAAATATAAGGGGTTTAAGGTTAGCCCCGCTCAGGTTCGTGATATTGCCCAAAGAAAGATCAATGATCTAAACGCCCGCGACGTGGACCATGCCACCCGCATCATCGAAGGAACCGCCCGGAGTTTAGGAATTGCCGTCGAAGGATAAAATGGAACGCACTCGGCCACAGAGGAAATGGCCGCAGGGTGATTTCTCTTTACAGACTTACAAATAATACCAGCAGCCCCCCAAGAAGCCGCTGACAACCCAAGCGGCCCTCGCTGCTTTTTTTGATTTCGATTGAAAAGGCCTAGTCATG
>JBJMQT010000010.1:0-37869 GCA_045802525.1 Gemmataceae bacterium | reverse complement strand
CAAAGTCGATGGCGCCAAATTCTTCGGCCTCTGGCACGTCCACGGCCCGCTCGACCATCTTGCGGACCTGCTCGTCGATCTTGGGCCGAAGCTCTTTCATGATGGCTTCAATACGTTGTTCCCGAGTCTCGTTTGCAGCCGAAGGAAGCGCGCGGGCGGACATAGCTCAACTCCTTTATTGGGTGGATTTCCAATCGCTCCCCCAGACTACCGCGCGCTGCGCTGATTTCCCACCCAAGTAACAGCTGCACACCCCGCGTTCGGCGCCGGCGCAGTTTAGCGTGTTTCGCACCCGCCGTCCCGGCTATGATAGATCCAAGGAGTGCTCGTCATGAACGTCTTAGAAGAAACAATCGAGGCCACTCTAGAATCCAACGGTCAGCTGCGACTGACCCACGCGCCGCGATTACCGCCGGGCCCGGTGCGAGTCACAATCCGTGTCGCCGCACCACTCGGGCCGCCGCGCGGCATGGCGGACGTGATCCAAGAGATCGACACTGACCAAAGTTTGCGCGGCTTCCAAGGGCGGACGGCAGCGGAACTGCAAGCTGAAGAAGACGCGCGCCACGCCGAGGACGACGAGCGCGACCGCGAACAGGAATCCGCTCGTCACGTGGCATCGCCGGGGGGTCCATGAGTGCTGTATTGCTGCGGCGCAGAGCTGCTGAAGCAATGGTTGGGCGTGAAGACGACCGAGGTAGTTCGATGCGCATGCGCCTAAAATACCCAACGACTCCCGAAAACGCACCGATGTTTGCTGCCGACATCATCGGTGCAGCGGCTGAAATCAGCGGCGTCAAACTTGACTACTCCATCGCCAGCCTAAAGGATTTAGACGACATTGTCGAAGGGATGCGCCAAGATGGCTGCTCGGTGGATCAAGTCGCGGAAATGCTCTTTGGATTTGGCTGTTATGTCGGCGATGTCCTTGTGCACCAGGCGGGCGGGCACTGGCGCAATGCGCAAGAAACACCCCTCGCCAACCTGGCCGGCTTCCCCCTTGGTAATTGAGCTAGCCAACGACAATGTTTGCAACCCGATTGGCAAAGTGTTCAAGCGGTTGAGAGATGGCGAAGAACACAACCTGCCATACTTCTTTCACGTGTTCACGAAGTAGGATGGTGGACCCGCCGAACCGGCGGCTGAAGCCGACCGGGCCGCATTTCTAATATCTCCAGCTTCTTCGGCCTGAAGGGCCGTTTCTAAAAGCCCAGGCCGAAGGCCTGGGGAACGGACGTATCAATACCCATTCGGCCCTGAAAGGGCCGTTCGAACGTCAATCCCACACGTAACGCCAATCCCATTGGATTTTGTAACGCCTCAAGCCAATTGCGCAATTCCTGTTGGAATGAGTTCTGAGCGTTTTCGGCCTGAAAGGCACCAGCCCGGCCGAAGGCCAGGTCACACAACGCTTCGCCATGGGCCACGGCCTCTGTGCCTTTCCGCTCAAAGGGGAAGAGGAAGCGGGGTCTGCGTGTCGATGAAGGGATGAAAGATCTGGAAGGATTGGAGCCGCCATTGGCCGTCGGGATCGCGTTGGAAAAGCGCTCGACCGTTGTAAAAAAGATCGCCGCTGCCCCTAAAGTCGCCGAAGGTCTTGATTGCCAAATTAACCTGGGCGGTGCCTTTTTCTTTGTCCAGATTCACGACGTCAATGTCCCAGACGACCATCTTGGTGACCCCAAAACCGCTCATTAGCTCGTGGGCCTTGGTGCGGAAGGCGCGCTTATTGGTGCTGCCTACGTGAAAATCCTCGGAAATGTGCGCGAGGACTTTATCGAGATCGTTGTGCGTAACGCCGTCCGCCATCTCTCTGAGTTTTCGCGTGATTTGCTGCTGAGGCGTTTCTACGAAATGGCCGATTAGCGAGTAAATAAGAGCCAGGCCTAAAACGGGAAGAAGGGCCTTAAGATACCGTTTCTTTCGGGTTTGCCACCAAGCAAACAACAACAGAAAAGCGACGCCGACCAGGAGCATATAAACGGTCAGGCGAGCGTCGAATAGCGAATTGAACACATGAGGGTCTCCGTTTTAGATTTGGGGACGCGGGCGAGCACTCTCTTAAGTCGGCCGGAAACCGCGGCTTGGCCATAGTTGATGAGCCGCAAATACTCCATGTACGCCAACCGCGCCTGCGGCGATTGCGAACGCCAGAACTCCACATCGCCGGCCGAGTCCGCTAGTCGGCCGATGGAAAGCCGTTGTCGTTTAACGCGAGCGAAGGGGACTTGAGCCATTTTACTAAACCGGAAGAACTTGGATGCCATGCTAACCCAAATCACCTGTCCACATGTTAATCGGCCAATCGATCCATCCATTTCTGCGGATTTTGTGATGTATGAAAGACCGCATAGACATGAATGGCTTTGGCCTCAATGCGGTAGAAGATCACATATGGAAACTGCTTGACAATCGCTCGGTGCGCGCCATTGGCAACGAGTTGAAATGCGTTGGGACTGCGTTCAATGGCCTTCAAGCACTCTTCAACGCGCTCAAGAAACATTTCGCCCAAACCGGACTTCTGCTCCTCGTACCATTCGTAAGCCTTCTTGACATCGCGTTTGGCAGCCGGCAGGAGGACGGGCCGTTTACTTCTTGCCACGGCGAATCTCTCGCTTGATCTCGGTCCAGGTTTGGCCCGGCTGGGGATCCTTCCGCTGCGCCTCGATCCGCTGGTCAAGTTCCTTCAACTGCCAGTCCGGAACGGGAATAATCTCCGGATGCTCCGCCATACTATCCCAAAGCGCCGAGATCAAATCGAGCTTTTCCTCCACGCTGAGATTCATGGCTTGTTCGAGGACCGTTGCCATCTTTGCCTCCATTTCCCGCGCAGACTGATGGCATTCCACACCATCATCCGGCCGCCTGCGAGGGTCACATTCAGTCTCATCTAACTGGGCCGTACGACATAGTTTATCAGGAGATTTTGCGTCAGTGCATATTCGGTCATGAGGCGGCATCCAAGCCGTTTGCCGTACGCCGATACTCGGCAATGTTTTTCAGGAATTGATCAAAGTCCGGGTGGTCCTTCCAGATCCCCGCATAGGCGATCCAGGGATTGGTCAGAGGAGGTCCCGGCAGGGTCACGTCTTGCCACTCGCCGGCAGTCAGCCGCTTACGGGCCATTGTGCACAGTCGCTTGACGGCTTCGTCGGGGCTGCGACCCTCTGACTCCAGCGCAATCGGCTGGGAAGTGCTGGCGCGGTATTTTTTCTTTCCCAGCTTTTCCACCAAGACTGCGGCTTTCACGACTTCATCCTCCAGAAGAAGGGGCTTTGGCACTTACAATAATAGCAACCTTTTGTGGCGACGGCCGTGCCAGGTTCGGCTTACTCGTCGTCGTGCCTGTTCAACGCCTTGGAGGATTAGGCAAGAGTCCATGACTATCGTGCTACCGGCTTATCGGGCTTGGCCTATTAAGTAAACAAGATCTGAAACGGGCGCTGTTTGTAGCCGCTTAATTTCAGACCATTCGGCGCTGAAATTGCGAGGCAGTTAAGCCCGAGGGTCGGAAATGGACGTCCGCCGCAACTTACTTAAGATCGCTGCTGCTCTTGCATTACCAGTCTTTGGCTGCGGGCGAACGACTGTCCCTTCCATTCAAGAACAGGAATTCAACATGGAAATCAAAAGAAGCGGTTCCCAGCCCTCTGGCATGGGACCGGCCGAGTGGTTTACCGGCACGGTGCGAATTGACCCGCTGTTCCAGGCGCCCGCCCCGGCGCGTGCGGCCGGCGCCAGCGTCACGTTCGAGCCCGGCGCCCGGACAGCTTGGCACACCCACCCGCTCGGCCAGACGCTCATCGTGATTGCGGGGTTTGGGCGGGCTCAGCGCTGGGGTGGGCCGGTTGAGGAGATCCGGCCAGGCGACGTGGTGTGGTTTCCTCCTGGTGAGAAGCACTGGCACGGCGCCAGCCCGACTACCGCCATGACGCACATTGCGATCCAGGAAGCACTCGACGGCAAGATGGTCGAGTGGATGGAACACGTCTCTGACGAACAGTACGGCAAGTGATAAGGAGCCGGCAATGCCGACAAAGGAAAGCTTCGCAGGAAAGGTTGCGTTCGTGACCGGAGCGGCGAACGGCATCGGCCGCGCGGCGGCGCTGGCGTTCGCCCGTGAAGGGGCCAGCGTGGTGGCCGCCGATGTGTCCGAGACGGGCAACCGGGAGACGGTTCGCTTGGTTGAGGAGCAGGGAGGCCGGGCGCTCGTCGTCCGGTGCGATGTCTCGCGGGCCGAGGACGTGAAGGCGGCCCTGAACAAGACCGTCGAGGCATTCGGGCGGCTGGACTTCGCCTTCAATAACGCCGGAGTCGAACAGAAGAAACTTGCCCCGATTGCGGAACTGGACGAGGAGGAATGGGACCGGGTCCACAATATCGATCTTCGCGGCGTCTTCCTGTGCATGAAATACCAGATCCCGTTGATCCTCAAGCAGGGCGGTGGTGCGATCGTGAACACCTCCTCGGGCGCCGGGGTCATCGGCATCAAGGGCAATCCTGCGTATACTGCCGCGAAGCACGGCGTGATCGGCCTTACTCGGTCGGCGGCACTCGACTACGCCGCGCAGAACATCCGCATCAATGCTGTCTGCCCCGGCTACATTGACACGCCGATGATGGGCCGCTTCACCGGAGGCACCTCGGAAGGGCGCGCGAAGGTCATCGCGGAGGAACCGGTCGGCCGCATGGGCAAGCCCGAGGAAATTGCCGCCGCCGTCGTCTGGCTGTGCTCGGACGCGGCCGCCTTCGTCATCGGCCACGCGATGGTCATCGACGGGGGCCAAACAGTGCAATAACGGCAGTCCGGCACGCTCGCAATCCCTGAAAAAATTGCAGGAGAAGATCATGCCTCATGTCATCGTGAAGCTCTGGCCCGGGAAGTCCGAGCGGCAGAAGGCCCGGCTCGCCGAGGCAATCGCCAAAGACGTAATGGAGGTGCTGGACTACGGCGAGGAGTCCGTCTCGGTCGCGATGGAGGAGATTGAAGCGCAGAACTGGGCCGAGCAGGTCTACAAACCCGACATCATGAACAAGCCGGACCAGCTTTACAAGAAGCCGGGCTACGACTTGTCGGAATCGCCTTGACCGAGAACATCCGCACCGGGGAGATACAAGCATGCGAGGAACAGTCCTTTATGGCCCGCCCCACATCCGCTTCGAGGACCGCGCAACGTGAGGAGCACCGCGCAATCGAATAACGCCGCACGATCAAGGCGCTTCTACCGCCGTAAGGCCATTGGTGCTCGATGGAAGCTGAATGGAGAAACTCAGTGCAGAAGCGTAGACTCGGGGGAGAACGGCCTGGAAGTGTCGGCCTTCGGGCCCGGTACTCAGAGGCCGCCCAGCGCATGCTCAACCGTTGAGCGGCGCGCGAGGGACCAATTGCAAGCCTTGGTTTGTGTACATGACCCAGCTCGCCCTCAAGGAGCTGGCCGACCTCGCCGCCGGGAACGTCGAGGGCGGGCCGGCGCGGCTGGTGCTGTTCTTCGTCGGCCTGGCGGCAACGGTTGCCGTCACTGTCTACGTCACGCGCCTGGCGCGGCAGACGGTCCCCGACGCCGAGCTGGAAGGAGTTCCTCATGCCTGAGGCGCCGGCGGTGCAGCCGTATGATGTCCACAACCGGTTGCTGGTGAGCAATACTCACCCGCCGGACTGGGCCAACCCCGCGCCGGCGGAGCGCTACAACCTGGCCGTCATGGGCGGCGGCACGGCGGGCCTCATCAGCGCCGCCGGGACAGCGGGGCTGGGCGCCCGCGTCGCCCTCGTCGAGCGCGCGTTCCTGGGCGGCGACTGCCTCAACGTCGGCTGCGTCCCCTCGAAGGCCCTCATCCGGGCGTCGCGGGCCGCCGCGGCGGTCCGGGGCGCCCACGACTACGGCGTCGAGGCGCCGACCGGCGCCCGCGTGAACTTCCCAGCCGTGATGGAGCGGATGCGATGGCTACGGGCAGCGCTCAGCCCCAACGACTCGGCGGCGCGCTTCCGCGGCCTCGGCGTGGACGTCTTCTTCGGCGACGCCCGCTTCACCGGCCCGGATACGGTGGAGGTTGGCGGGCGCGGGCTGCCCTTTCGCCGGGCGGTGATCGCCACCGGGGCCCGCGCCGCCCGGCCGGACATCCCCGGCCTGACCGAGGCCGGCTTCCTCACCAACGAGACGGTCTTTACTCTGACCGAGCTGCCGCCGCGCATGGCCGTCATCGGCGCCGGGCCGATCGGCTGCGAGCTGGCCCAGGCCTTCGCCCGCTTCGGCGCACGCGTATCGCTGCTGGGCAACCGCCCGCAGATTATGCCGCGCGAGGACTCCGACGCCGCACGCATCGTGGACGAGCAGATGCGGCGCGACGGCGTCAACCTGATCCTCGGCTGCAACGTCCTCCGCGTCGTCCGGGAGGGGGCCGACAAGGTGCTGCATTTAGATTGCAAGGGCCAGCCGACGGAAGTGCGGGCCGACGCGATCCTCGTCGGCGTCGGCCGCGCGCCCAACGTTCAGGGGCTCGACCTGGAGGCGGCCGGGGTCGCCTACGACGAGAAGGAAGGGGTCAAGGTGAACGACCGGTTGCAGACGACGAACCGTCGCATCTTCGCCGCCGGCGACATCTGCTCGCGCTTCAAGTTCACTCACGCCGCCGACGCTATGGCCCGCGTCGCCATCCAGAACGCCCTCTTCTTCGGCCGGGCCAGGGCCAGCGCCCTTGTCATCCCCTGGTGTACCTACACCGATCCGGAGGTCGCCCACGTCGGGCTCTACGAGGCCGAGGCGAAAGCACGCGGCATCGACGTGCAGACCTTCACGGAGCCGATGGCCCACGTGGACCGGGCGGTCCTCGACGGCGACACGGACGGCTTCGTCAAGGTCCACGTCCGGGCGGGAAGCGACCGCATCGTCGGCGCCACCGTGGTGGCGAGGCACGCGGGCGAGATGATCTCGGAGCTGACGCTGGCCCTGGTGGGTGGTCTCGGCCTGCGCACCCTGGCCCGGACCATCCACCCCTACCCGACGCAGGCGGAAGCCATTAAACGCGTTGCCGACGCCTACAACCGCACGCGCCTGACGCCCTTCGTCAAGGGACTGTTCCAAAAATGGCTAGCATGGATGCGCTGATGCTGCTGGTAATGAAAAGGACCTTTCGTCATGACTACCGACGTAACGACCTCCGAGGACCGTCTCGCCAAGCTCGGCATTCAGCTGCCGGAGGCGCCGGCGCCTTTTGGCGCATACGTGCCTGCCGTGCAGACCGGCAACCTCCTCTTCCTGAGCGGGATGCTGGCAACCTCGGGCCACAAGCCGACGGTGGTTGGCATCGTGGGCGAATATCTTGACGTGAAGACGGGCCAGGAAGCGGCATACACGGCGGCGCTCAATGTGCTGGCGCTCGCCAAGAAGGAGCTAGGTTCACTCGACCGCGTGAGCCGCGTCGTCCGGCTCGGCGTGTACATCGCCGCGACGCCCGATTTCAAGGACCACCCTACGGTCGCCGATGCGGCATCGGAGCTGCTTCGAGATGTCTTCGGCGACCAGACCGTCTCCTCGCGCCTCGTCTTTGGTGTCGCGAGTCTGCCCCTCGGTTCGCCTGTCGAACTGGAAGTCATCTTCGAAGTGAAGCCGTGATCCAACCGACGACACGGGGAGGAGGGAAACTAATGGCAACTTCTGAAGGAAGAGTTCTCTCGGTCAACGTCGGCATGGTGCGCGAATTCGAATACGGCGGCCGCCCCGCTAAGAGCGCCATCTGGAAATCGCCGGTCGCCGGTCGGATCGCCGTACGAGGGGTGAACCTTGCCGGCGACGATCAGGCGGACCGCAGAGCCCATGGCGGACCCGACAAGGTGGTCTACGCCTACGCCACCCTAGACGCCCAGTGGTGGCACCAGCAGATCGGCCGGTCGCTCCAATACGGCGAGTTTGGCGAGAATCTTACCACCGAAGGGATTGAGGTGAACGACGCGCTGGTCGGCGAGCGTTGGCAAATCGGCGCCACGGTTCTTGAGGTTTCCGAGCCACGAATCCCATGTTGGCGGCTTGGTGTTCGGATGAACGACAAGACATTTACGCGCCGATTTACCGAGGCATTGCGACCCGGCGCGTACTTGCGATTAATCGTCGAAGGCAGTGTCGGGGCGGGCGATGAGATCCGGGTAGTCGAGAAGCCGGACCACGGCCTCACCATTCGAGACGTATTTCGCATCTACACCCATGATCGCGATGAAGTTCCGCGGTTGCTTACGGTCCCGCGAATGTCCGAGAGTTGGAAGAGGTGGGCGGTGGATTGGCTGGATAAGAACAAAAGCCGGCCCGCCGACGTCGCGGAACCGGGATGTTGCCAAGCCTAAGCCGCCACCGGTTAGAGTGGCGGCATTCATCTGCCGGATGCACGAGCGGCTTTGTCTGGGTGCGTGCCTGCCGTTCAAACAGGGAACCTCCTGTTCTTGAGCCGGGCCGCTTGGGCCTCGCGGTTTTTGCGGGGTGCGTGCGTTTCCAACGATTGGAGCAGGCTAAGGGCGATGTCCGCAATCTTTTCAACCGCCTTGTGAAAAGCCGCTTCGTTGGCTTGGGACGGCTTGGTAAAGCCGCTGATCTTGCGCACAAATTGCAACGACGCCGCACCCACCTCTTCGGGAGTGGCGGGCGGGTCAAAGTTAAAAAGTGTCTTGATATTTCGGCACATGCGTAAGAGTCCCCTTAGCGGTCGGTCTGTTTTTGGGTCAAGGCCGCATCGATCAACGCCTCGTACACGGGGAACCAGTTCTCCGGCTTGAAAAAATGCATCAGCGCCGGCTGCATTTACTGTCCCATAACCTCATTCAAATCGCCATGCTCGTTACTGAGGACGCCGCGAACAAGGTGGAGAGCCTTCGTGGATTTTGCGCGCCCGTGGCCGATCGTCAAGCTCTTCCGGGGAGTACATAGAGGAGCAACCTGCGTTGCGGTCAGGCGTTGACGCCGCCGTCGACGGTCAGGTTGGCGCCGTTGATAAAAGACGACTCGGGACCGGCGACAAATGCGACAAGCGCTGCGACCTCGTCGGCGTGTCCATACCGGTCAAGGGGAACGGCCGCCTTCTGGCCGGCGGCCCACTCGCCGGAGGCGGGGTTCAGATCGGTGTCAATGGGCCCCGGCTGAATATTGTTGACCGTAATGCCGCGCGCTCCGAGCTCCCGCGCCAGCCCTTGCGTGAACATCTTGACGGCCCCTTTGGTTGCCGCGTAGGGCGCCATGCCGGAAAAGACCACGCGCTCGCCCAGGCACGAGCCAATCATAATAATTCGCCCGCCGTCTTTGAGGTGTTTGAGCGCCGTCCGTGTCGCGACAAAGACGCCGCGGACGTTAACCGCAAAGACGCGATCGAAGTCTTCGAGAGTCGTCTCTTCGACTGACTTAGGAACGACCGTGCCGGCGTTGTTCACGAGCACGTCGAGCCGGCCGAAGAACGAGACTGTCCTGTCGACCGCGTTGCGGACGGCATCGGCGTCGGCGGCGTCCGCCTGGATCGCGATCGCCTTGCCGCCTCGGCGTTCGATCTCTTTGACAAGGGACGCCGCTGCGTCGGCGCCTTTCGAGTAGGTGACGGCGACGCTGGCGCCGTCCGCGGCCAGGCGCTTGGCAATCGCGGCGCCGATGCCGCGCGAGCCGCCCGTGACGAGCGCGACCTTGCCTGCCAGTGGTCTTTCCAGTGTACTGCGTGACATGATGATCTCCTCTCTTGAGTTGAACTGTACCGTTCGGTACAATGAAAGTGTACGGGACCGGCGCTGCCGGTCAAGGGGCCGACAACATTTTTTTTGAAGGAGATCGCCGTGCCCTCGGGGCGTACGCGACAGTTCGACGTGGACAAGGCACTGGATCGGGCACTGGAAGTGTTCTGGGCGCGCGGGTACGAGGGCGCCACGCTCCCGGAGCTGACCCGGGCCATGGGGATCAATCGGCCAAGCCTCTACGCCGCCTTCGGAAACAAGGAGCTGTTGTTCCGCAAGGCGCTCGACCGCTACCAAACGGGGCCCATGTCGTTCTTGACTGAGGCCTTGCGCAAGCCGACCGCCCGGGCTGTCGTCGGGGCCATTTTCTCGGGGTTCATCAGGATGCAGCGCGCCCGCGACAAAGCACGCGGGTGCCTGATCGTGTCCGGGGCACTCGCATGCGGCGAGGAGGCGGAGACGGTGCGCCGGGAGTTGGCTCAATTGAGGCAAGCGACAGTAACCGCGTTACGGGAACGGTTTAAACGGGCCGTGCAAGACGGCGACCTGCCGGCCGGGACCGATTGCCCAACGCTCGCGCGGTACGTCGCCACGGTGCTGAACGGCCTGGCCGTGCAGGCGGCCAGCGGGACGACCGAGAAGGAGTTGCGGCGGGTTGCGGCGCTGGCCGTGCAAGCCTGGCCGTCTTGACCCATCGCTCGGGTCATTGCCGGGTGGAATGGATTACGTCAAGTGCCGCCGACCCTGCACGCCTTTCGTCTTTACGGTTGTCGGCCTTAACCTCGCCGTGCCGTTTGGGTTTCTTGTCAGACGGCATGCTGTCTTGGGCCCCGGTCGGTGGCCCTGATTCGGCAGGCCCCGCCCGCCTGGCATCTCGCCCTTTGCCGGGTTGGTCGCTATGTGGTAATGGTCGCCCTCTTTCGCGCGCCGCCTCGCTTGTCATTTCAGGTCGAGGCATACCACCTCATGAATCTCCACGCGCGGAACCAGGAACTCCACGCCCCCGCCCGCCGCACGCCGCACCGGCAAGTCCTTGCCGGCATACAGCGCCCGGGCTGTGGAGGCTTTCAGGGGCAGATTGACGCGGACCGTCACATCGGTCAGGGGAATGGGGTCGTCATGGAAGTCTGTGTGCTTGGGCGTTCGCCTCACGGGCGAGAAATTCACGAGGTGCACCATGTAGCGCTCCCTTCGTCCGGCGTCTGGTTTCGCCGCCTGATGTGTGAGCGACAGTTCGGTGGTCAGGTGGGCATCGGTCTGGATCAAGGGCGTGGAAAGCACTTCGCCGAGTGCTTTCCGAAAAGCCTGGCGATAGGGCCAGAAGCCTTGATTGTAGTAGCCCTGCCCCAAGGGAAAGGCCACCAGCGCCACCTTGCCGCTCCGGGCCACGGCGGCGTACGCAGTGGCGTGATCGAAAGGCGTTTGCTGATGGCTCATGTAGTGCTCGGGGCTGCGCTGGAAGAGCGGCTCGCCCAGCACAGCTAAAATCTCTGCCGGAGCCTTGGCTCGCCATTGCGAAGCGCCCTCGTAGAGGGCGTACGGGTAAGGCGGGATGTCGCCGGTGAAAGGGGCCTTAGGCACCATGTAGGCCGGCGTGAAGGGCGACATGCCCGCATACTCTAGCCCGTACTGCTCCAGCCAGCTCTTCTCCGTCCCTGCCAGCACGGCCGACGTGTGGGCCGCGATTACCGCGCCGCCCCCGGCGATGAACGACTGAAGCCGCGATGCCATGGCTTGATCGACGCCGAAATTTTCGGGCAGGACGACCAGCGCATAGCGTTCATCCCATTTCGTCTCGCGCTCGAGGATGTCGAACTGGACCCGCGACTCGGTTAGCAGCTTGACCCAGCCGTAGTTGACTTCGTTGCACGGGGCATCGCCGCTGGCCAGGAGAGCCGCCTCCGTCACCGGAACCGCTTGCTCCAAGTACGGCTCGATCCGTTCAATGTGCCGGTAGGCCTGGCCGATGACGTGGTAGATCGCCGGCTCGAGCCGGCCATCGGGAGGCGCCTGGTCGCCGATGTCGCAGTGCGCGCCCTGCGACACATAAGCGGCGACTTCCGTGTGCAACTGAGCCGGCGACTTCAGGCCCCCGAAGTCGGCCCAGAAATCCTTGAAACAAACCGTGCAACCAAAGAACGGGATCCCGAAGCCGCGGGCGTAGCGAATCACCGTCGGGAAATAGTGGTAGCCATAGTGGACGGCATCCGTGAACAACGCCTCCTGGGAGGAACAGTCGACGAGCGGCGCGCGTTTGGCAAGGCCGTAGAATGTCCCCTCGTTTTGAGGGCACACTAGACATCCCGGGCGCGTCTTTTCGATCACCTCGTGAATACGCTTGAAAAAGGACTGACGAAGCTCCTCTTTGTGGGCATACTGGACGCCTACGTTGAAGGGATCGAGGCCCTTCTTTCGCAACTGCCGTACACATTCGTCGCAGTAGCAGGGTGGAGAGCCGCCGCCGTCGAGCCATACGCCGTCAAGCTCGTACTTGGAGACAAGCTCCCGGATGAGGTCAAGTTCTCCCTTCACGAACTCGTCTCGGCCGATGCAAAACTGCCACAGGTAAGCCCGATAGCCCTTGTCTTCAGCATGCGGACCGGCAGGCTTCGTGCCGCCCTTGGCCGGCTGGGGTGCGTCGGGCTTGACCGTGTTCGTAAACGCCTTCTGCGCTTCGGAAGCCTGCTCAGCCTTGGGAGGAGATTTGTCCCCTGGCTTATGGACAACCAGCAAATCGGGATGCCGGTCGGCGAGTTCGGGATTCCAGGTCAGCATGAAGTAGGCGAGGACCCAGATTTTCCGCTTCCTCAGCGCCTTCACCTGGGCCCCCAGCAGGTCGAAGGAGAGGTTCGGATGCATCCGCCCATGCTTGCTCGGGAAGTAAGAATAACCGTACATGTCCTTGGCGAAGACGGTCGCGCCGTTGATATGCGCCGCCAGCAATCGGTCACCGAACTCGTCTGCATCGAAACGCTGAGCGAGCTTTGGCATATGCCGGGACGTATGGTATTCGATGTGAACTTTCCTCCAGGGGACGGGACGCCACGCGGCAATGCTGGGATCGATCCAGATTTTCGTGGCCACCCCGCCGGCATCCGGAAGCGCCGACCTACTCGCTTCCTGCGGAACTTCCGCCCGGCCGGAAACCTCGCTAGCAACCCAGGCTCCTACGCCTGATCCAATGGCACTCTGTAGGAAGCGGCGGCGATGTGCATGGTGCGCCATTAGTACGCTCCTGCGGGGAAGTTATTGAATTGAATTGCGTTTCACCAGCCAACCGTATCCGCGGGCTTACCTCTCCGGCTTTTCCGAGGCTCCTTGGTCCGTCTTCGGCTTACGCTTATCGTAGCGCACGTAGCGGAACTTCGATTGCTTGTACACCTCGTCTACCAGCTTGAACAGGCCCTCGTCGTACTTCTCCAGCTTCTCGCGCGTGTTGGCGCCGAATGGGGGCCTCATGCAATCGAAATACGCCTGGGCGCCTTCGGCCCAGTATTCGCTGGAATCGGTCGCCACGTAAGTGTCTTTCCACAACCCCTTGTCCATCGCGGCCCGGTACGCCTCCCGGAGCCGCTGATCGAAGGTCGGATCGACTTCGCGGAGGCCCTGCTGGTGGATGGCGTGGTTGAACTCATGAATCAGGTTGTTCTCCTGGTTGTAGCGGTCGCCCTTCAGGTTCAGCAGGTTCTCCTCGCCGCACGAAGACAGTTTGCCGCCCAGGCCGCGGGCGCGCTTGTCCCAGTTGGTTTTCGTGTCGTCCTTCATGTGCCGCTGCTCCGGTACGTCGGTCGTCATCTCGGTCGGCGCCATGACCATGAACCGGCAGCCGCGCTTGATCATCGCTTTCAGGATGTCCTCCCGGTCGCCGAGCAGCTTGTCGATCAGGTAACGGGCTTCGAGCAAGGCTTCGTCGGACACCTTGGCTGAGCTGAGAATCGAGAAGCCCTTGTAGTCCACATGCTTCTTGTAAAAGGCCGTGTCCAGCTTGAACTTCTTGACGACCGCCTCGGGCACTTCCGTCACCTTCGCGGGCGAGACCGGCTCCGCGCCCGCCAACGCGATCGGACACACCAGCCACGCAAAGGGGAGCAGGCCTAAGATTCGTTTGTCCATGATGTCTTCCGAAGGCACCGACTTTCCCGCGTCTTGCGTTTCCCACGCTGTGTGCCCGTGAATTTTTTCCGCAAACCAGCGAAAGGACGCACCCGCCTCGTCAGCTCTTCTCGGCACTTGTTAAGGGGATGGAGATAGCCGCAGTGTGTGAAGCTTTGACTCCAGGGAGGACTCATCAAAGTCCGCCCCGTACGGGTGCCTAGGCCGATTGAGACGAAGCCGCCGGGCACGCGCAGAAGATAGTCAACTTGCTTCCAAGATGCCCGGCCGGTCATATGGTACGTATACTTTTTCCCGTGACTCGGTTCGAATGAGACCTCCGACACCTCGAAAGTCTCCTCCACACCGGGAGGTCTTCGAAGGTTAAGGTTCACCGGCTGCTCACGTTGCCATTGAAACCGGCTGAACGTGTCCTCGTCGATCGCCATGATCCACCCTATCACTTTCCCCGCCTTGAGATCCAACCGAAAGGGGACCGCTTTTACCTTCCATCCCTTCGGAGCTTCGAACGCCATGTCAGGTCCGCGCGGCGACGGTTCCGGGGGTGCGGTGAGACCTGCGGCTAGGTCAGGGCACAAAAGGTAACCAAGAATCCAGTGAGCCGGGTGATCCGGCTCGGTATTGAGCCACCTGTCAAGCATGTCAAGGTCCTTCGTTAGCAGCGCTTCGGCAGCCCGCTCATCCAATCCGCGCACGCGCTTCCGCAAGGCCGATTCAAGCCGGGACGCATCAATGTCTTCGTTTAGATCCTCTCGGGGCAGCTTAGCTAGGACATTGACGAACGGCTGAAGATACCGTAGCGACTCTGGCAGAGATGCGAGCTTCTTCGCCATAATGTGTGACCACTAGTAAGAGATATCGATACAAATGTTGTCCATGATCTGCCAACGTAATTCGGAAGTCCGGCCCATCATACGGCGTCATTGGCGAAGAACGTGAAGGAACCCATCCACCGCGCAGCGGAAACCGTCAAAATCTGTGTGCTCGCCAGCGGTGAGTTGGGCATTGGTCGAACGGCCATCACAAAGACAACCCGCGCCTTGTTATCTACTGCGTATTTGATATGGAAGAGCGGAAGAGCGGCATGGCAAACAGGTAAGTTGCGGCCGTGCAAGGTGCCGCGCCGCTCGCCCCAAGAAAGGGGGTCGGTTGACAGACGCTCCACCGCACGGCGCAGTTGGGCGATAAATGGCGCTGCGATCCCAAGCGATTTTGCTTGCTCGGCCCAGCGCTTCATCTCCTCGAGGACTGGACCCGGAAAGCTAACGCGATAATGCTCACCAGGGTCAGCCGGCATGAGTTCCCCGTCCGGCACTCGATTCACAAATCGCTTCGACCTGGCGAAGGACCTCGTCGCTGTCAACGCCGCTCGTCTGGGCCCCGGCGATAACCGCTAGCGCCCTGTTTTCCTCAAAGTCAAATTGATCGCGCACTGTGGCCGTGAGCGCTTTCTCGTAATCGTCTCTCTCCATTTTGAGCGCGCTCACGAGTCGCTGATATTCCTCGGCTTTCTTTAGCGCTCGCTCCAACTCATGCCGGGTGTTTTCCAATTCCTTGCGCAAATCGTCGCGTTCGGCCATTAGTTCACGCAGCTTGGTCTCTGGGAGGAACGTGCCCACAGTCCCGGAAGCATCGGTCAGTTGAAGTGGAAAAGTTAAATTAATTGATGTGCTCATAGTCGACCTGCTTCTTTAAGTATCTCAACTCTCATTCTGTCGGCTTATTGTTCCGCGTTCGGGGATAGCCTTTTGTCTATGTTAATTGAAGCTTACCGTTTTTTGGTCGCGTTCGCTGCGCTTAGCTGGCCCGATCAGCTAAATTACTGGATCCAAAGCGGTGCAGACTTGCACCTCACCACTATTATCACACGGTCGCGAACACAGCGATGGATGAACCAGCGAACGAGTCAAGGTCGGGACGAGCGCATTTGTCCGCGAATGGGCGGTCATGACCCGCCAGTCAGGGCCTGTTGCATCCCGCCGGTGCGGGCCGCGTCGAGCGGCGTCACTCCGCGGCGGTCCGCCGCGTGCGGATCGGCTCCGTGCTGAACGAGAAGCGGGACGATCTCAATCTGCCGGCAGTTGACGGCCCGGCGCAACGGCGTCTCCCCCTTGGCATCGCGGGCGTTGATTGTCGCGCCATGATCGAGCAATGCCTGCGCTACCGAAACGTAGCCCCGGCGCGCGGCTTGATGCAATGGCGTCCCTCGCGTGGGGCCGCTCGCGACATCGACGGCGGCGCCGGCTGCGAGGAGCACGCGGGCCACATCGCCCATCGAGGCGCGGTAGAGCGGTGTGTGCCCTTCCGCCTCCTTGGCATCGGGACTGGCGCCGGCGCGAATGAGCACCGCTGCCAGCTCGGCCTCGCCAGCCAGCGCGGCGTCGTGCAGCAAGGTTTGGCCACGCAAACCGAGCAACCGCACGCACGAGCGGTCGCGCTCGACCTCCGCGATGAAGCGATCATAGGTCGCCGCCCGCAAGTCGGCGTGGAAAGGCCAGTCCGGTCCCGTCGTTCGTGAGACCCCGGTGTACGCTTCGATCATCGCCTGAAGGTGACGAAAGCGCCCCAGGTCATCGCCCGCTTCCGGGTCGCAGTCGAGGCCACGTTGAGCGAGCAAAATCTCGATAACTTCGAGCGGTTTCACCTCCTTGGCTCGGCGTCCGAAACGCCGGTCCACACGCCCGGTCGGATCGAGCCACTCAACCAGGGCGTGGCTCATGAGCACCGCGTGGGGCGCCAAGCGCATAGGCAGCATAGACCGCACGAGAGGGAGATGGCCTTGTGAGACGGCGTCGAAGAGGGTCTCGGCAGCCACCATCCCGTTCCATTGTTCCGCCAGCCGCGCGTCGAACCGGTTGGAGCCAACGGGGCAGGGCTTCCTCTGTGGCGGCTTACCGGTGTTCACGAGCGCCCTGGCGCCGAATTCGAGGTGCGCCAGCAGGAGGCGCGCTTCTGCGGCCGGGATTCCCACCTCCCGCACCGCCGCCTTCATGTTGGCAAGCCACGCGTCCCGCGCCCGAGCGTCGATGGCGAACGGCATATGGCGGCGGCGAAGCCGAGCGCCCCGAACGTCGTAGACGGGAGGTCCGCCCAACCAGGTGGTCATGAAGGCGGTCAGGGCATGGATCGCGCAGGTAAGCGTCTTGCCGTAGAGCGGGCGGATCACCGAATCGCTGTCGACGCGCGCGTAGAAAGCGGCCACCAATCGCTCCACTTTTTCGCCACCAATGCGTTCGTAAAGCGTCGCTTGTGGGCCGGAATCGGCTTTCCGACGGCGAACGGGCGGAGGCAGGCTCTTGGTCATTCGGCTCCCCCTAAAGGGTCCATTCCATCCGGCCCGTCTTTTTTGTCGGAGACTTCTCAGCGGAGACAGCGCATCCCGTGGATAATTTACACAAGGCGGCCAGGCAGCGGCTAGGAAACGCGAGAATAAATTGGCGTGCCGAAATGTTTTACAAAATTTATGCAAGGATGACTCTAAGCGCCTACAGAGTAAGGAAAAGGACTCAAATCCCTTGGCTACGCCATGCATCGGGGCGTTGCGATCGGTACGCAACGCCCCACTTTTTCCTCCTCTAGATGGAGCCGGCCTTGTTGAGCGCGTTAAACAGGTCGGCGGCTTCGGCCTGCAGCCACGTGTCGCCGTTATACACCACCCCCTTGACCGCTTTCTTATTTACCGCCAGCAACAGTTCGTAGACGTTGAGCGTCGCGTTGTTGGCCACGCCAAAGGCGCCGCCATCCTTGCCCGCGTTAAAGGACCTTGCGCCCAGCCCGGTGGCGCTAACCGCAAACCCGTAAGCCGTACCCGCATTGCCGCCCAACGTGGATGTCGTTGCATAGACATTGAGAGCCGTGCTTAGAGTCAGCGCCTGCACTTGATTGCCACCCAGGTTGAACTGGGTTTGGAAGAAGGCAGCCACCTGGGCGTTGGTCTTGCCGATTAGGTTGTTGCCATCAGCACTGGCCCCATAGAGGTTGACAAACGTGGCCGCCAGCCAGTTGGCCAAGGCTGTGGAACTGGAACCGCCGTTGAAGCTGCTGATGAGCGCCTGGCCGTTTTTGCTGTTCCAGAAGCCCACGCCGCCAGTCTGGCCCTTGGTGACTCCCTGCCCCAGGCTGGTGACGATCGCTTTATCGCTGAGCGTCGCCGTCGTGGTAAAGCCGAGCTTGTGGCTTATCTGAACGCTGACGGCTTCGTTGACCGGGTCGGCATAGGTATGCGCTCCTGTAACCGTGAGCGTGTTGCCCGTGCCGCTAATGACGCCGGCGGAGGTACTGCCGTCGCCCCAAGTGATCGTGGCCGTGTAGGAGGGAGCGCCGCCGAACGGATCCGCGTTGATGAAGGTGGCGACCGAGCCGCTGAAGGGCGCGCCGGCAGTGGCGCTGAAGTTGACGACTGTGGCCGCAAGCGGAGCGGGATTCACCGTCAGCTTGCCGTTGACCGCCTTAAACGTGTAGTTGGCAGCGGACAGAGGGCTAACGTCGACAGTGATGGCATAAGTGCCTGGAGCGCTAGCGGCCATGGCGGGACTGGTCAAAGTCGGCGTGCCGCTGACGACGCTGGACGAGTCGTTGTTAAGAAACCGTTGGAGGTTGTAAGAGAAGGCCGGGTTGGCGATGCCATAGTACCGCGACGTGTCCTTGGCGGTCACGGTGAGCGTTGCCGGGGTGACGGCGAAGGTCGGTGCCTTGGACACGAGAACCACGCTGTAGTTGCTGCCGGCGCTGAGCGCATCCGTTGTAAAGGCGTAATTGCCTACGGGACTGGCGGCGGTGGCCGTCGTGCCGAGCGCGCCGCTAAGGATAGACGCCGGATCCCCGTTGACGAAGCCGCTGGCGGTGTAGCTCAACTTCGGCACGGGGCCCCCATAAAGCTTTGACTGGCTCGCAGTTGGTTTGATGCTCAGAGTTGCCGGGGTGATAGCCAATTGGTTACCCCTGAAAGCAAGCGTGTAGTTGGAAGTCGCTCCTGCGACTGCATTGAGATCCAGGGAACCCTGCGTGATGGCGTAGGGGCCGCCCGGCACCGTTTCGCCCGGAGCCCGCTTCAGGTTTCCGGTGAGAACGCCGCTGGCCTTATCGCGGAACTGGAGACCAATGACGGAATAGGTCAAGGCTGGATCGGCGTTGCCGTAGACCTTGGTCTCGGGGTCAGCCGTGACGGTTAGCGTCGTGGGAGTAATCGCGAGCGCATTGCCGATGTAGGCGATCGTGTAGTTAGGGTTGGCGGTTAACTTGCCTTGATTGATAGCGTAGGGGCCGCCGGAGGCCGTCTCGCCGGAATCACGCACGAGGGTCCCAGTCAGCACGGTTGCTGCGCTGTCACCGGCCTGGAAGCCGTAGGCACTATAGGTCAAGGCGGGGTCAGGGCTGCCGTAGGTCTTCGTTTGAGGATCCGCAATCACGCCAAGTTTGGCCGGGGTGACGGCGAAAGTCGGCGAGCCGACCACTACGCTAATCGTGTAATTGTCGGCAGTGAGTGTGCCGGTATTAAAGGCATAGGCGCCGACGGAGCTTGCAGAGGTGGCGTCCGTTCCGAGATTCCCGGAGAGAATCCATTCAGGAGGGTAATAAATATCATAGCCGACGAAGCCGGTTGCGGAATACGTCAGTGATGGAACAGAAGAGCCGTAGACCATTGACTGGTTCGCATCCGGGGTGATGGTCAGCGGCGCCGGCGTGATGGCGAAGGTCGATGAGTCGGGGGCCAGGACCAGTTGGTAGTTGGAGCCGGCACTGAGATCCCAGGTGTAATAGTCGTAGTTGCCCACAGTGCCGTAATCGAAGGCGTCGGTATACAAGGATCCTGAAAGGAGGCCCTTTGTCTCATCGTTGTTAACAAAGCCGTCGGCGGTGTACGTCAAGTTTGGGAAGTGGTCGAAGTCAGTGCCATAGACCATCGACTGGCCGGGGGTGGGCGTGATGGTAAGAGTTGCCCGGTTAACTTTTCCCCTCACGATGACAATGGCATTGTCACCATTGCTGCTGACATGAACAGCGCCGCTTACAATCCCGGCGTCGGCTCCGGGAAGGGTTTCGACATCAATAGCTGTGCCGGATGTCGCCGTTAGAGTCGAGGACCACGTCAGGCCGTCCGTCGAAATCTTGAACCCCGCAGGTGCTGTTACTTGAAAGTTATTATGTTGGCCATCATTAGGAAGAGTGAAAGCGCCTTCTAATGAGGCTCCACCGTAGGTGGTGGTTCCTAAGTCAAGGCGCCTGGCATCGAGAACCAAGTTTGGCAATTTGTACGCCATTGTGCTCGGATCGGTGTTGTCAAATGTCATGTACCAGGCTTCCGAGATGGGGCCGCCGTCGGCATGGGCAGGAACGAAAGATTGGTAGGTGCCGGGGTTATATGGGTCTTGCGTAAAGGCACCCAGACTCGCGTCATACTTGCGAATTTCGCCGGTGTTTTCTATCGATACGAAAAGTTTGCCGTCCGGTCCGAAGAGGATGGCTTGGGCAAACGTCCGTGGCTGACCCGCTTGATCAAGATCGATTTTGCCGAGGTATTGCCCCGTGATGCCGTCGAGCTTCAGAATCTTGTCGGAATCCCCATTGGGATCATCCAGGTTGGCAAAGCTGGTGATGTAAAGATTGCCATCAGGCCCAAAGACTAGGCCTTCCGGCCGATTCAGATCATTGGTGGGATCCCCTTGGACAAAGTCACCAAGGAAGGCGCCGGAGACTGGATCGAAGCGCATAACCTCGCCGCCGAGCCCGTTGTTGGTCTGGCCTAGGGGCGTATTATGGTTGTAACGCATTACCGAGACGTAGAGATCCCCATCCGGGCCGATCACCACGCCTCGGGGAGCGTTGTCGTTACTGAACGCATACGGATCGGACGTGGGCGGCGCGAGGTCGCGAATCCATTGCCCGTTGGCATCGTACTGGGTCAGCTTCCCTGGCCGATCAAGACCGCTGCCGTATAGGTTGCCGAGATCGCCGACGTCGGCGACGAACACACTGCCGTCCGGTCCCTGACATAGGCCGCGCGGATCATAGGGCGCGTGGAAATTTGGTGGGCCACTGAAGGGGCCGCCAAAGTAGTTAGGTTCAAAAGGCTTAAGCGGATCTCCGAATCCTGAGTAGCGTTGGATATTGCCGATGGCATTATAGTTGGCGTTTGTCTGGTTACTGACTAGGAGGTCGTGATTACCATTAAAAATTAGGCCGCGTGCTCCGAACAACGAAGTGACATAAGGAGCAACGAACGTGCCTTCGTAAGCGCCAGTGGCAACATCAAACTGCTTAATGGTGCTGTAGCCGAAGTTGCCGCCGCCGTCGCCGACATACAGTGAATCGACCACGGCTGAGGGCACGAGGCGGTCTTCAAGCAGTTCGAGCGCCGGTCGGAAGCGCCTTGTGGTGCGAGCTGCCTGGCGGTGGGACGGATTTGAAATCCGTCCTACTCGACGTGTCTGCAAGCGCAGGTTGCTCAGCCAACGGGTAAATGACATAGTACGAGTCTCCTCATTGAGATCGGCCTGCGTTACAATGAAAAAGCCAAAGTTCCCGGCGCGCAGACCGAGCGCCGGGGCGAGGCCGGGCCGGTGAGTGTCCTTCTTCGCGGTTGGGACTCACCGGCCGCTTTTAACGTAGCTATCACGCTCCGGGTGATGGCTACTTGATGCCTATAAGCATCTCTGCTTCTGCCCGGAAACGAATCAGCTCCTCATTCTTGGGCTGGTTCTTGTCCATCCATTGCACCGCCTGTTCGTAACATTTGCGGGCCTGGTCTTTCTCGCCCAATTGCCAGCGGGCCATGCCGAGGAAGAACGAGTCGAAGCTATCGCCGCCTTTGCGCAACTCGATGGATTTCTCCAGGGCCGCGATTGCAGCCTTATAATCGCCTACGCGGTAGTGAGCCACGCCGAGCGTGTTCCAGTAATTTCCTTCCTGGGACGCCAACTCGGTGGCTTTCTTAGCGAACTCGACCGCTCGCTTGGGATTGCGGGCCTTCAGCTCGGGGCATGTCGCTAAAAGCCAGGCCAGGTTGTTAGGAAACAACGCGTTTTTGGGGGCGTCGTTTAGGATCTCGGCTGCTTGGGCCAACGTCCTTATGGCCTGGATATTGCCGCTGGAACTTAGCTTTCGAGCTCGCTCCTGGTATCTGAAAACCAGTGTCTCCTGCTGTTCAGGGGACAGCTTCAGATAGAGTTTCCGGGCACGCTGGCGGACCCGCTTCGCCTCCTGGGAAGTTTCGGGCCCGGCCAGCAGCAGGCCTAGACTGAGCAAGCTGCGAATCATCTCCTGCGAGTAACCTGGGTCCTCGGGCAAGGCGGTAGACAGTTTTTCTAATCGCGCCAAGGCTTCGCGGTAGGCCTTCTCAGCTCCGTCTATTCGATCTGATTGCCACAGGCGGTCGCCCCGTTCGTTATGCGCAGCAGGTGTCTCGGGGGCATTGGGGTCCAGTTCCTTTTGGCGCGCCTGGGCATCGGCGCCCGTGGCAGCTCGCCACAGTCTGACCGTGCTATCCGATCCACCGGTGGCCAAGGTCTTCCCATCCGGCGCAAAGACCACGGAATTGACCTCGCCCTGATGCTCCTTGAGAGAGATCCTCTCCTGTCCCGTGGCCACGTCCCACAGTCTGACCGTGCGATCGCCGCTGGCCGACGCCAAGGTCTTCCCATCGGGCGAGAAATTCAACGCCCCAACCGCGGAAGTATGGCCGCGGAGAGACGCGTGCAGCCGACCGGTCGTCAGGTCCCACAGCCGGACTAGGCCCTCCCGGTCGCTGGTCGCCAACATCTTACCGTCGGGCGAAAACACGAGCGACAAGGTGAAGCTTACTGCTAATTGAAAACGCTCTAGGAGAGCTCGCTCTTTACCCGTTTCGGCATCTAAAAGCTTGACGATCCCGTATTGTGCACCTATGGCCAGGACCTTGCCATCGGGGGAAAACGCTACCGCGCTTAGCCAGCCTCCCATCTGGATTGTTCGACGCGGCCGGTGCGTGGTGAGGTCCCACACTATGGCGGTCCCGGCTCGGTTTACGGACGCAACGGTCTTGCCGTCCGGCGACATGGCGAAATCAGTGACTTCCGCCGTGGGGCCTTGCAAAACCGCTTCCGGCTTTTTCGTTTCATTCACACTTCAATGCTGCCGGATGATAGACCACTGGTCACGAGCTTTTTCCCGTCGGGCGAAAATGCCAAACATGTGTGCTTAATGTCGGCGGCTGGAAGCGAGGAAATCTCTTGACGGCTTGCCAAATCCCAAGTCTTCCATGCGCCCGATCCCGACGAGACCAGGCTCTTGCCGTCAGGAGAGAAGACGACTCTTCGGACGAAGCCCGTGTGGCGAAGCACCGCTTGTTCCTCCGGGGACGCAACGTCCCAGACCCAGACGGTCTCGGTAGTCATTGCCGCCAGCGTTGTGCCGTCAGGGGCCGCGGCAACAGCATAAACAGGCCCAGAATGGGCCAGGCAATTTCGTTCTTGGCCCGTGGCCGCGTCCCAGACGCGCACGGTGCGATCATGACCGGCGGACACCAAGGTCTTCCCGTCGCCGGCAAAGGTGATGGAATAGATGGTCCCTATATGTCCGTGCAGTTCGATCCGCTCTTTCCCGGTAGCCAGGTCGTACAGCTTGAGAGTATTCCCAGCTATGGCCAGGTCTTTGCCGTTCGGGGAGATAGCAACGGGAGGATTCCAGTGGAGCCCCGTAATGACAACCCCATCCCGCCAGACCGCCCCGTCCCGCGTCCAAATTCTTACTATGCCGGCATCGCTTCCCGCAGCGACGGCCTTGCCGTCCGGTGCGACGGCCACCATATCAAACTTTTCCCCATCCTTTCCACGCAGGGAGGCTTCTTCCCGGCCGAGGGTCAGATCCCAAACTTTGACACCTGCCCCGCCCATGACCAATTTGCTGCTATCGCCCGTGAATGCGACCCATTCGACGAATTGATTCGGGGCGATGTTGGCCCGTTCTTTGCTTGTGACCAAATCCCACAGTTTGACCTTACCACCCGCCCCTACGGCCAGGGTCTTGCCATCGGCAGCATACGCCAGGCATCCGATGGATCCTGGATGGCCTCTGAATTCACGCAGTTCCTGCCCCGTGGTCACGTCCCAAATCTTCACGGTCTCGTTACAACCCGACGCCAACGTTTTTCCGTCCGGAGAATACGCAAGAGCCCTCGCGTTATCGACCTTTTGTGTGGGCAGGCTGAACTTGTGCTTTCCCTGACACAAGCGCCAGAGGTAGTACCACTCAAACGCGCGCAAGTCCTCCTCGTCGAGACGGGGACGCTGGCTCTCCAAGAGCTCCAGCACCCGCGCCGGCTGTCCGGCCTCCCAGGCCTGCATAGCCAGGTTCATTTGGGACGCATAGAAGCGCCGGCGAGCGAGCAGTTCCTGTTCCTTGGCAATGGCTTCTTGTTGAATGGCGCGCTTCTTTTCCGCCTCCGCCTTTTGTTCGTTATCTTGGGCGATCGTCCGCTGGGCGTTGGCCACCACCTCGTTGGTTTCGGCTTGCTGAAGGGCTTGCTGCTTCAGATCCTTCTCCTGGCTGATCCGCACGTTACTGATCGCCAATCCTGCAACCCCCAGCAGCACCGCCAAGATTACCCCCAGGACCACCGCGAACGCTGCCTTGTTCCGCCGGGCGAACTTACGGAACCGATACAGGGCAGACGGCGGACACGCCTGGACTTGCTCATCTGCCAGGTAGCGTTGCACGTCCATCGCGAAGCCGTTGGCGGTCTCATAGCGGCGATTGCGATCTTTCTCCAGCGCCTTCATCACAATCCAGTCGAGTTCCCCGCGCATTAACTTCGTAAGCTTGGCCGGCTCGGTATGCCGGAGGGCCGAAATCGAAACCAGGCTGGAAGTAGGCATCACCTTCAGAGCCGGAACCGTGACCGGATCAGCATGGCTGGGGAAGCCGGACCGACCCAAGTCGCTTAAACGCAGGCTCGGCCGGGGGGGTTCTTCTTCCCGAATTAGGCGCAGCACTTCTAACAGCGCCGCTTGCTTCACGCGCCCACGTTCCAGCGGCGTGGTGCCGGTGAGCAGCTCATAAAGCAGCACGCCCAGTGAATAAATGTCACTGCGTGTGTCCACATCGAGCTGGTTCAGCTCCGCTTGTTCGGGGCTCATGTACTCAAACGTGCCGACGACAGCGCCCAGCTCGGTAAACAGTGTGCGGTCGGTCAACTTGGGGCCGGCAGCTTTAGCGACCCCAAAGTCAATGACCTTGGGTACGGGCTTGCCGTCGTATTGAGCCACCAAGACGTTGGAGGGCTTCAAGTCCCGGTGAATGATGCCTTTTTGGTGAGCATGCTGCACCGCCTGGCAGACCGGGATAAAGAGTTCTAAGCGCTGCCGGGGCGTGAGGTGGTGGTCATCGCAGTACTTCGTGATGGGGACGCCTTTGACCAGCTCCATGACGAAGTACGGCCTGGCGAGCCCGGCCGTGTAAGCGCTGGGAGGACCGCCGGCGCTTACGCGACCGGGCTCGCCACCGATTGTGCCTGCATCGAGAACTTTGGCTATGTTGGGATGATCCATCAAGGCGAGGGCTTGGCGTTCGGCATCAAAGCGGGCGATAATTTGACGGCTATCCAATCCTTCCTTGATAAGTTTAAGGGCCACCATACGGCGCACGGGCTCGGTTTGCTCGGCCATAAAGACGGTGCCCATGCCGCCTTCGCCAATCTGTTGGAGAAGTTTATAGGGGCCGATGACCGTGCCAGGCCCTTCGCTCACCGGCTCGTAACCCGAATTCAGGCCCATCGCGACGGCCGCCGCCGGCCGTCGCATGAACTCGCCGGCTCGGCCAAGCGTTGCAAGCAGGCCTTCAACCTCGGCCCGCAGACCGGCGTTTGTCCCGCAAGCCTCATCGAGATAGACGGTGCGGGCCGCCGGCGACTCGATTTCCAAAGCGCGGCCGAAAATGGATTTCACATCAGGTGCGGCCTGTGTCATCAGCCAGCCCTCTATTTGGATTGCTCTACTACCAATGCGACGTGCCGGGTCGAAGACTGCACAAAAAGAGAAATCGGTTCGATTAGCTTGCCGATGGAGCTTCACCTTCCAAGCAGCGAAACAACCAGGCACGGGCATAAGCCCAAAGGCTATAGGCCTTTCGGGCGGAGACCCCGATTACATGAGCGGCCTGGTCAATGGTCAGGCCCGCAAAGTAGTGCAACTTGACCAGCTCGGCCGAATGGGCGTCTACAGAGGCGAGTTTCTCCAACGCTTCATTTATCGCAACAACATCCTCCAGCGAGCCGGCGATGGCCGGACCATCGGCAGGCAGCTCCACCCGGCGCAGCCCGCCGCAGTGCCGCACTCGCTTCTTGCGTCGGGCAGCCTCCACAAGGATGCGGCGCATCGCTTCCGCGGCGGCAGCGAAAAAGTGGCCACGGTCCTCCCAGCGGCGGTCGTCCGCGGGACCGACCAAGCGCAGATACGCCTCGTGGACCAACGCGGTGGCGTCGAGCGTCTGCCCCGGTTTCTCGTGCGCCATCCGTGCCTCGGCGAGCCGGCGCAGCTCCTCGTAGACCAATGGCAGGAGCTGGTCAGCCGCAAGGGGTTCGCCTTGCTCAATGGCGCCCAGGATACGGGTAACTTTGCTCATGGGATGCAAGATAATTGCCGCAGACGTGACCGGCAAGTCGGGAACCCGACCAATATCTGGCTGTCGGGATGCTCGGGTGAAACGAAGTACCGCTAACCACTCTGCTTTTTCGCCTTCGCATTCGCGGGGATCGATTGGGAATTTCCTTCTCGCTCTGGCCGAAGACAGGTCGGCGTGGCCGGACCGCGCGAAGACGCACAAGCTGGACGAGCAAGGGCGGGCTCGTGGTGCTACCGAGGGATCAGACCTCAGCGCCCCCAGGGGCGAGCCCTCCAGGCAGCGCTTCAGAATACAATTGGTTGCTCTTCGGCACGCCTGGGCGTATTCTTGATCGCATGACGGAATTCACCCGAATTCTGGAGGCCCTTGAGAGGGGCGTGCCCCAGTCGGCTGACCAGCTTCTGCCACTCGTTTACGATGAGTTGCGCCGGTTAGCCGCCCAGAAACTGGTCGGCGAGAGACCGGGGCAGACGCTAGACGCCACGGCGCTGGTTCACGAAGCTTACGTGCGCCTAGTCGGACCGGATGCAAACCAAGGTTGGAACGGGCGGGGACATTTCTTCGCGGCAGCCGCCGAGGCAATGCGCCGCATTCTAGTCGAAAACGCGCGCCGCAAAAGTCGGTGGAAACATGGAGGCCAATGGGCCCGACTGCCCCTCGACAACGTTGACTTGGCAGTGCCCAAGGCTTCGGACAACCTTCTCGCGCTCGACGAGGCCCTGGGCCAACTAGCGACCAAACACCCCATCAAGGCCAAGCTTGTGGAGCTACGTTCGTTTGCGGGCTTGACGATCGACGAGGCGGCGACGGTGCTCGGCATCTCGCCCAGTGCCGCCGACCGGCACTGGGCCTACGCTCGTGCCTGGCTCTATCGGCGCATTCGTGGGGAACCGGGAGCGTAAGCGTCCTCCCTGCCATTAGAATGGGCGCCCCGAATTCGTGCACCGGACATGCCGCCTTGTACTGCTAACTGGGCGTTCGTCTTCGCTGACTTATCCGTTGTGGCACAAACTTATTTCAAAATTTCTGGTGTCTTTGCCTGGAGCTCGTCGCACTGATCTATAGGACTAGCTTATCCCGGAGTCTTCAGGGAGTGCGGCATGAGCGAAGACAGCATTTTTGCTGAGGCGTTAAGGAAACGAACGGCCGCGGAGCGGACGGCCTTTCTCAACGAGGCTTGCGGCGCCAATACAGCGCTACGGCAGGAAGTGGAAGCCCTTTTGCTGGCGCACGATCAGGCGGGCGATTTCCTGGCGGAGCCCTTCATCCAAACAGCACCGACGGCGCCCGTACCGTTGGCGGGCGAGGCGGTCAGTGCGGAGACCATGGATTCCCCTTCCCAGTCCGAGGCGCCGGGCACGTCCATTGGCCCGTACAGAATCCTCCAGCGGCTCGGTGAAGGCGGCATGGGGGCCGTTTATGTGGCTGAGCAACAGGAGCCAGTCAAGCGACGGGTGGCCCTCAAGGTGATTAAGCCGGGTATGGACTCCGCCTATGTCCTCGCGCGGTTCGCAGCCGAACGCCAGGCGCTGGCCCTGATGGACCATACCAACATCGCCAAGGTGCTCGACGCGGGCAGCACCGAGGCCGGGCGGCCTTATTTTGTTATGGAGCTGGTCAAGGGGGCGCCAATCACAAAGTATTGCGATGAGCTACACTTGTCCCTGCGCGAGCGCCTTAACCTGTTCGTTCCAGTCTGCCAGGCCATTCAGCATGCCCACCAAAAGGGCATCATCCATCGCGACATCAAACCGTCCAACGTGCTCGTGTGCATTCAGGACGGCAAGCCGGTCCCCAAGGTCATCGACTTTGGCGTGGCCAAGGCGCTTCATCAAAAGCTCGCCGAACGTACCATGTACACCGAAATCGGCGCGGTGCTGGGCACGCTCGAATACATGAGCCCGGAACAGGCGGAGCTGAGCACCTTGGACATCGACACGCGGGCCGATGTCTATGCGCTTGGCGTGCTGCTCTACGAGCTTTTGACTGGGTCAACGCCGCTAGACCGGAAACGGCTGAATCAGGCAGCCTTGACTGAAGCCATGCGGCTAATTCGGGAACAGGAGCCGGTCAAGCCCAGCACCCGGCTAACGCAGTCAAAGGACTCGCTGGCCAGCCTGGCCTCTCAGCGGCGGACCGAACCTGCCCGGCTAACGAAAGAGGTGCGCGGCGAGCTCGACTGGATTGTCATGAAGTGCCTGGAGAAGGACCGCACCCGGCGCTATGAAACCGCCAACGGCCTGGCGCGAGATGTGGAGCGCTACCTGCACGATGAACCTGTTGAGGCGTGCCCGCCTTCACCGCGATATCGGCTCAGGAAGTTCGCCAGCAAAAATCGCCAGCTGTTGGCTACCGTGACAGCTTTCGCACTCCTTCTCATTCTGGGCATTGTCATTACCGCGTTTCAAGCATGGCGAGCCCGATCAGCCGAGGCGAAAGCGCTTGAGAATGAAGCCAGCGCCGGTCGCGAGCGCGACGAGGCCGTTGCCCAACGTCAGCGCGCCGACCGGAACTACCAACTGGCGCGGCAAGCCGTGGAAAACTACCTGAGCAAAGTCGCAGACAACGAGCGGCTCAAGGAGGTCGACTTGCATGCCATGCGTAAGGAGTTGCTGGAGTCAGCCCTGCCGTTCTATGAAAAGTTCGCACAGCAGGAAGGCGATGACCCCGAGCAGGCGGCCGAGCGCGGCCGGGCCTATTATCGGCTGGCCCAGGTGCTCGAAAGGGTGGGAGACGGCGAGAAAGCGCGGACCCATTTTAGGCAGATGGAAACAGTTTTCGCCCAATTGACGGCGTCTCACCCCGAAATGGCTGATTATCGCCGTTATTTGGCGCTTAGCCGGTTTGCATTGGCCAATTCCCTGACCAACGCGGGCCAGTATACCGAATCGGACCCATTGCGCCGGGCGGCCCTGACCCTTCAGGAAGAACTGGTTGCCGATCACCCCAAGGTCCCCGAGTACCGCAAAGAGCTGGCGGATACGCATAAAGCTCTCGCTTATATCGTGCCGGCCGGGGCTGTACGTCTTGCACCCGACTGGGAAAAACAATTACGGCTCGCTTTGCAGCTCTATCAGCAGCTCGTCGCTGATTTTCCGGAAGCCCGGGATTATCTTGTCGCCCTGGATCGTGCCCACCTCTCCCTAGGGCAGGGTTTGCGGAGCGACGGTCGCTTGACTGAGGCTGAGAAGGAGATTCATCAGTTCCTGGCCGATCTGGACCGTCTGCCAAAAGCAACGCGCATGACCACTCTACTTCGCCAATCCGAGGCCTCTGCACACACCGGTCTCTCCCTTATCTATTCGCGGCAGGGTCTCGACGAACAGGCGCTTAAAGAGAATCGGGCTTCCATGGATATAACGACGGCGTTGTCCCAGGCGATTCCTTCTGTGCCCCAATATCGCCAGTCACTCGCCTGGGAGCACGTAAACCTAGGAATGAAGTATCAGGGGTTGCGCCGGTGGAACGAGTCCGAGCAAGAATACCTTCTGGCGCTAGGATTGCTGGAGCGCCTGGCTGCTGATTTTCCTGAAGAGATGGATTATGTTGCCGACGTAGGCTATCGGCAGCTTCAACTCGCCTCAGTGTGCCTCGGTCAAGGCCGTTCCGCCCAGGTATTGGATTGGTGCGACCGTGGGGAAGAGGCTTTTCGTCAGGCCCAGCAGCGAAAACCCAATAATGAGACGCAAGAGGGCCTGGACCGGATTCATGCTTTTCGAGCGCGAGCCCTTGCACAGCTCAAACGCTATGCAGAAGCTATTGCCCAAGCGCAGCGCTGCGGCACTAAGCCGGTAGAGGCGGTCCACTTAGCTTGCGCCTACTCCCTTTTGTCCGCAGCCGCGCTGCATGACGCAAAGCTGACTCCCCCGGAAGGAAACAAACTGTCCGAGGCCCATGCCTTGCGAGCTATCGAACTCCTTGCCGGCATAAACTGGAAAAACAAATCCAAAACGCATATCGAGTTTTTGAAGATCGAGGAAGACCTCGAACCACTCCGTTCGCGCCAAGACTTCCGAGCCGTTGTGGAACGCGCGGAAATAGATTCTAAAAAAGCAGCCGGCATGTAACTTCCCGACCTCAGCGGCAATTTTTGCGCAACCGAGGTGGGTGCGAGATGCTCGATGGCGGACACCATAAGACCCATAAGTGCTCCATGCGATCCATTTATCATGGAGCGGTCAGGCTGTTGAATAAGGTCAGGGCTTGCCCGCGGGACAGTTACTTTTCCATTGAAATCTCCAGGCTACGAAGTCGGGACCAAAGCGTCGTCGGCTTCATCCCCAGCCGCGCCGCCGCGCCATTCTTGCCATACACTTGGCCGTTGCACTCCGCCAAGGCGCGCTCGATATTGGCACGCTCCATCTCTTTGATCTCCGTCATCGTCAAGACACGCGTCGTGTCATGCTCCGCGCGGCTCACCGTACGATTCTTTGGCATCCGTTGCCTGCCTTCCTCAAGCTCGAACTTGAGTCTTCCGCCTCGGGAGCGAATCAGGGCGCGCTCGATCACGTTTTGCAGTTCGCGGATATTGCCCGGCCAATCGTAACGCTCCAGCGTCTCGACGTCGCCGCGCGTCAGCTTTCGCGAAGGAAGGTTTAGTTGCTCGCAGAAGTGCCGCACAAAGTGCGCTGCCAGCGGGCCGATGTCAGCTGCTCGGTCCCGAAGCGGAGGGACCTGGATAGGAAAGACGCCAAGACGGTAGTAGAGATCCTCCCGGAAGCGGCCGGCGCGTGACTCCGCCTCAAGATCACGATTCGTGGCGGCCAGGATGCGCACATCGACGCGTCGCGAGGCATCCTCTCCCACGCGCTCGAATTCCCGTTCCTGCAAGACCCGCAGCAGCTTGCTCTGCAAGTCCAGCGGGGTTTCTCCGATCTCGTCGAGGAAGATGGTTCCGCTGTCGGCCAGTTGGAATCGGCCGATCCGGTCACGCAAGGCTCCGGTGAAGGCGCCTTTGGCATGGCCGAAGAATTCGCTCTCGAACAGCTCTTTGGGAATCGAAGCGCAATTCACCTTCACCAAGGGCCGGTCGCGGCGCTGGCTGCGTTCGTGAATTGCCCGTGCCACGAGCTCCTTGCCGGTGCCGGATTCTCCCAGGATGAGCACATTCGCGTTCGTGCTGGCCACCAGTTCAATCTGCTCCAGCACCTTCTGGAGTGCGGGACTGGAACCGACGATGTCGCCAAGTGCCTGCGACTGCGAGATCTCTTCGCGGAGGTATTCGTTTTCCAGTTCCAAGCGGCGCTTCAGCTGCTCGATCTCTTCAAAAGCGCGCGCATTGACGATGGTGATGGCGGCTTGATCGGCGAACAGCCGGAGCCAACGAATATCGATTTCGCTCAGTTCGACCCGGCTGAAAACGGCGAGCACTCCCAGCGTCTCCTGGCCGAATATAAGCGGCTGGCCGGCGAAACAGCGGATCTTCTGGCGGGAAGCCCATTCGGGATGGGCAATCCACCGGGATCGCTGGCCGGTGTCGGATATTAACAACCCAGTCGCCGTCGCTGCAATTTGCCCTACTTTGCGAACCCCCAGCGGAAAGCGCCGAAAGGCCCCGTCCGTTCGCGTCCAATCGGCGGCGCCGGGTTCTGCCAGCGATCGACCGCTGCTTGCCTCCAAGTGCAAGCAGCGCGACTGGTCCGGGCACTCGGGTCGCATGCGGCAGGTCGCGCAGATATCCCCCGGGCCGGTTAGCCAGATGCGAGCAAGCGCAACATGCGGTTGCTCGGAAAGGCCATCCACGATGATTCGAAGCACCCCGCGTTCCGAGCGCTCGCGGGAGGCCGTCATCAAAATCTGCTGAAGCGCGTCGGTCTGCATCGTCCATATTCTCGCGAAAGAGGGGCATGCACACAACGACGATTCGGTGCGACCCACCGACGGTATTCACCGATAAATCGGTGAACCGGCATAGAACCGATAATTCCGTAACAGGCATGTCTAAAATCATTTGTGGCAATGAATCAACTTGGCATTCAGTGTGCTTACCCCACATCCTTCTTCGAAACCAGAAACGGAGGGTGTGGAACATGTCAATCGACCTCAAAGAAATCGCTGGAGTCGCGCAGCCGCGCCTTGGCAATGCCGGTACGCTCGCAAGATTTTCCCTGATCGGTGTCGCACTTGCGACGGTGATCGGAACGTTTGCTTATCTCGGCGGCTGGCTCACCAGAAATGATCTGACGCCGGCAAAGTTCGTTGACGGCTTCGAGGAGGTCAACGGAGTCCACTCCGGCTTCCGTCGTAACCATGCCAAGGGCGTAGGCGTTTCCGGCTTCTTCGAAAGCAATGGCAACGGCGTCCGCCTCTCAAAAGCGGTTGTCTTTCGAGAAGGGCGAGTGCCCGTGCTCGGTCGCTTTTCGTTCAATGGCGGCCAACCCTATGCGGCCGACACGCCGGATGCGGTGCGCGGCCTGGGGCTGGAGCTGTCCCTGCCCAACGGCGAGGTGTGGCGAACCGCGATGGTCAATTTGCCGGTCTTTCCAGTACGAACGCCCGAGGCTTTTCATGAGCTGATCCTTGCGTCGAAGCCCGATCCGAGTACGGGTAAGCCTGACCCGGCCAAGATGGAGGCGTTTTTTGCACATCATCCCGAAACCGCGAAAGCGCTGACGATTATCAAAGACCAGCCTTTTTCATCAGGATTTGACAATACCACGTTCCATAGCCTCAATGCGTTTCGCTTCACGAGTGCCGCGGGCGCCTCCATTCCAGTTCGCTGGATCTTGAAGCCCACGCAGCCTTTCAAACCGGCAAGCACTGCCCCGGTATCCCAAGAGAAGAATTATCTTTTCGACGGACTGATTGCACAGATTCACCGCCAGCCTTTGCGCTGGCGCCTCATCATCATCGTTGGACAACCCGGCGACGCGACCAACGATGCCAGCATCCCGTGGCCGGCGGAGCGGGAGCAAGTAGATGTGGGAACATTGACGCTCGATAAGGTGGAGAGCGACGACACCAGCGCCGCGAGGGATATTAACTTCGATCCTCTGGTGCTGCCCGCGGGTGTTGGTCCTTCGGATGACCCGGTGCTCAGCGCGCGCTCCGCCATCTACTCGCAGTCCTATACACGGCGAGCCGGAGAGAGCAGGCAGCCAAGCGCGATTACTCCCGCCGACACAAATAAAGGAGACTGAGCATGTACACGGAGCGCCGCCAATTCACCGCCTTGTCGCGGTTACTGCACTGGACGATGGCCGCGATGGTCTTGACCATGCTTTGTATCGGTGTTGCCATGGTCGCCTCATTGGCCAACTACCACGTGCTCGTATCGATCCATCGCCCGCTCGGGATCGCAATTCTAATCCTGGTCGTCATTCGCCTCGTGAACCGGCTCATGAATCGGCCGCCACCGCTTCCGGCGACCATGTCCCTTGCTGAGCGCCTCGCCGCAAGGGCCTCGGAGCTGATGATGTATGCTCTGATGTTCGTCCTGCCGCTAGTCGGCTGGGGAATGCTCTCGGCTGCGCGCTACCCGATTGTTCTGTTCGGGTCCGTGCATCTGCCCTTCATCCTGCCGCCCGATGCGATGCTCTATGCGGTGTCGCGGAGGGCGCACACGATTCTCGCGTACCTCTTTTTCTTCACGTTCATCGCTCACTTCGGGGCGATTCTGTTTCACACGCTGGTCGTGCGCGACGGCATGTTGCAGCGGATGCTGCCGTGGAACATCCGTCCGCAGGAGCCTGCATCGCCCGGAGTCGACGGTCCTAGCCATCGTCCGGAACTTCTTGAAGCAGCGAGGGAGAAGCATTAGCCATGTCGCACCACTATTCCGGTCCCGACTGGGGGTTCCCCCACGGGGACGCTCGCCTGAATCTTACCGACCTGTATGCCTTCCCAAAACCGGGGGAGGCTGGCAAGTCAATTCTGATCATGAACGTGCACCCGTCCGTTCATGATTACCTCGACCGCGAGAACCCGCTCGGAGCGACCACCGCCGAGCCGTTCGCACCCGAGGCGGTGTACGAACTCAAGATTGACACGGACGGCGATGCCGTCGCCAACATTGCGTACCGCGTGCGCTTTTCATCCGCCAAGGGCGAGGCTCAGACCGCGACGCTGCGTCGCGTTGACGGCGCCGAGGCGGCTGGGACGGGTGACGGCGGGCAGTCCCTCGTTGAGAGAGCGCCGGTTTCGACAGGGCGGGAGGCACGGGTGACGGAGACTGGCGGCTACCGATTCTTCGCAGGCTGGCGCAGCGATCCCTTCTTCTTAGACAGGCGGGGAGCCCTAAACAATTTGCAGTTCACCGGCGATGATTTCTTCGCCGACATAAACGTATGCAGCATCGTGCTGGAAGTGCCCAACTCTGCCCTGGGGCCTAAAGAGGTTGGCCTGTGGGCCCGCACGCTGGACGGCACGGGCGGGGGCTGGGTCCAGGCGGACCGCGGCGCGCTGCCCGCGCAAGCTATCTTCCTTGCCGGCGCGGAGAGAGGCGCCTATCTCGCCGGGGACCCGGCGGACGATTCCCGTTTCGTCGCCGTCTTCGCGCACTCGCTGGAGCACGCGGGTGGGTATACCCCGGAGGAAGCAGAGCGGGTGGCAAGGACGCTGCTGCCGGAGATTCTGCCTTATGACCCCACGCGCCCGGCGTGCTTCCTGCACAATGGCCGGACGCTTACCGACGACGCCGTGGATTCGTTCTTCGCGCTTCTCACAAATGGAAAGGTGACGCGAGATGGTGTAGGGCCTCACAGAGATCTGCTTAGCGAGTTCCCCTACCTTGGACCGCCGCACAACACAGAGATAAATAACGTTGCTCCGTCCCTGCTTGGAGGCGCCGGCCAGGACAATCGATTCGTCAGGCAGGCCCACCCCAGGCGGTGAAAGCGTCCCTGCCTCTCAAGAAAGGCGAAGGAGGAACCTCGATGGCGATTTCCATTCGACCACCCTTCACGCTGGAGACGGCACTGGCTAAGGTGCGTGCCGCCAAGGACGCCTGGAACTCGCGCGATCCCGTTCGCGTCTCCTTGGCCTACTCCATCGACTCGATCTGGCGCAACCGCGATCAGTTCTTGTGCGGGCGCCGGCAGATCCAGGAATTCCTGGCAGGGAAATGGCAACGGGAACTTGACTATCGGCTGACAAAGGCACTTTGGGCTTTCGACGAGCGCCGCATCGCCGTGCGATTCCAGTACGAATGGCACAACGACTCCGGCCAGTGGTTCCGCAGTTACGGCAACGAACTCTGGGAATTCGACGACGACGGCTTGATGCGTCGGCGCGAAGCCAGCATCAACGACGTCGCCATAGCGCCAAGCGACCGTAAGTTCTCTGGCCCGCTCCCCATCCTCGACCACCGGACCACCCCGGCATCCCGGACGTTCATTAGGCCGGATTCTTGATCCGTTTCACAAGACCATTTGGAGATAACCGACCATGAGCAGCCAACGAAAGACAGCCATCGTGACCGGAGCTTCGCAGGGGATTGGCGCGGGCATCGTGAACGCGTTCGTCGAGCGCGGCTTCAACGTCGTCGCCAATTCCCGGAAGGTCACCCAATCCACAGAGGTCGCGGCTTCAGAACAAGTCGGCTTGGTGGACGGCCACATCGGCGAACTGACAACTGCGGCCAAGATCGTCGAGACAGCGCTAGGTCGCTTCGGGTCGATCGACGTCGTGGTCAATAACGCCGGCATCTTCTTCACCAAGCCGTTCACGGACTACACGGCCGAGGACATCAGGTCGCTCGTCTCGACGAATGTCGAGGGCTTCGTGTACGTCACCCAGCTCGCCGTCAAGCAGATGTTGGCGCAGAAGACCGGCGGCAGCATCGTCACGATCACGGCAGCCCTGGCGCGCAACCCGATCCGGGGCGTCACGGCGGCGGTGCCGATGATCACCAAGGGCGGCCTCGAAACGATCACCCAGCACCTGGCCATGGAATACGCCAAGGACGGAATCCGCGTGAACGCGGTCGCTCCCGGCGTCGTCTATACGCCGCTGCATCGGAACACGCCGAAGGACCTTATGCAGAGCCTGTCGCCGATGGGGCAGCCCTCGACCGTCAAGGACATCGTGGACGCCGTGCTGTACTTGACCGACGCCGACACCGTCACGGGGCAGATTCTGTACGTCGATGGCGGCGCGCATTTTGGTCGCTGGTAACCGAAAAGGAGCTTTCCTTCATGACCACGAGCACAACGACCGCGGAGGAACGCCTCGGCAAGCTCGGCATTCATCTGCCGGACGCGCCCACGCCTTTTGGCGCCTACGTCCCCGCTGTTCAGACGGGCAACCTCCTTTTCCTGAGCGGGATGCTTGCCACCTCGGGCCACGCGGCTGCCGTGGTTGGCATCGTGGGCAAAGACCTTGACGTGAAGGCGGGCCGCGAAGCGGCGCACCTAGCCGCACTCAATGTGCTGGCGCTCACCAAGAAGCAGTTAGGCTCGTTGAACCGCGTGAGCCGCGTCGTGAGGCTGGGCGTGTACGTCGCCGCGACGGCTGAGTTCACGGAGCATCCCAAGGTCGCCGATGCGGCGTCAGAGCTGCTTCGCGATGTCTTTGGTGACCAGACCGTCTCTTCTCGCCTGGTTTTTGGTGTTGCGAGCCTTCCTCTCGGTTCGCCGGTGGAACTGGAAGTCATCCTCGAAGTGAAGCCCTGATCCAACTGGCGACGGCATGCCGATGCTTCACAACATTGACCGTAGTGCCTACATAACAAGGAAAAGGGACTCAATCGACAGCAAGCCGCTGCCCCGGTCAAATTTCGTTTCATCAGGACTCGACAGTCAGTGAAACGATCTTTTTTGCCGTTAGCCAATATGCCGCTTGAAGATAAGAAAGATCGTTTCTCGGTAGTGGGGGTGACGCCCGGGACGTGGGCGTGAAACGAATTACTGCTTTGTCCAGGTCGCTGCCGCCCGCGCGAGGTCCTGGCGTTTTGTTTCCCGGCCCGCTTCCGAAGTGGATACAATAGGGACAACGCTCCCGCCGCAGACCATGTCGCCTCCCGCGCCGGAAAGGTCCGATTCCTCGTCCAACCGGCCGCGGCTAACCAGCGAGTTCCGGGCTGACGCTGCGCGGAGCGCTGGAGAAGCACTAGTGATGCGAGAAGCCGTGGTCGAAGACATTCAAGATTATGCCCTGAACATCGTGGACACGGTGCGCGAGCCGCTGTTAATTCTCGACACGACGTTGCGTGTCCGGTCCGCCAACCGCGCCTTCTACCAGACGTTCCACGTCTCGGCCGCGGAGACCGTGGACCGGCTGATCTACGAGCTGGGCAACGGCCAGTGGGACATCCCCGAACTGCGGACGCTGCTGGAGGACGTCGTCCCCAAGAGTTCCGTCTTCAACGATTTCGAGCTGGACCACACCTTCCCGGTCTTCGGCCGGCGGGTGTTGCTGCTCTACGCCCGCAAGCTCCAGGCGGGCCACCACGGGGAGCTGCTGGTCCTGGCCATGGAAGACGTAACCGCCCGCAAGCGGGCGGAAGAAGAGTTGCTCAAGGCGGGGGCGTT
>JBJMQT010000143.1:0-15613 GCA_045802525.1 Gemmataceae bacterium | reverse complement strand
CCGAGGCGACCCGTCCGCGGCCGAACATCTCCTGCCGGTGGTCTACGAGGAACTGCGCAAACTGGCGGCGACCAAGTTGACTCACGAGGTGCCGGGGCAGACCCTGCAGGCCACCGCCCTGGTTCACGAAGCCTACCTCCGTCTGGTGGATGTCGAGCAAGCGCAGCACTGGAACAACCGCGGTCATTTCTTCGCCGCGGCCGCCGAGGCCATGCGCCGCATCCTCGTCGAGAGTGCCCGCCGCAAGGGCCGGCTCAAGCATGGCCGCGAACACCAGCGCGTCGATCTCGAATCGGGCTGCCTGGTCTCGGCGGCGCCGTCGCTGGACCTCGTGGCGCTGGATGAGGCCATGTCCCGGCTGGCCGAAACTGAACCGGCCAAGGCGGAACTGGTCAAGCTGCGGTTCTTCGCCGGGCTGACGATGCCTGAGGCCGCCGCCGCACTGGGCATCTCCCTGGCGACCGCGGAACGCTACTGGACCTTCGCCAAGTCGTGGCTCTACGCGGAATTGGCCGACGACGCGTGACCTCGCCAAAAATATGCCTCGCGGTGAGGGGATCGCCGGTCGCCTGTCGCACTGTCCTGTAGTGAGGCTCCTTATGAACAATCCATCGCCACTCGAGTCTATCTTCTTTGCCGCCCTGGAAAAGGGCTCGCCCGAGGAGCGTGCGGCCTATCTGCACAAGGCATGCGCGGGCGACGCGGACCTTCGGGACCGCGTCGACAAAATGCTGGCCGCCCAGACCCGGGCGGGCAGCTTCCTGGAGCAACCGGCCCTGAACCCGAACGTGACCGTCTACGAGCGACCGGTCAGCGAAGGCCCCGGCACGCTCATCGGCCCGTACAAGCTCCTGGAGCAGATCGGCGAGGGCGGCTTCGGCGTCGTTTTCCTGGCCGAGCAACTCAAGCCGATGCATCGCAAGGTCGCTCTGAAAATCCTCAAGCTGGGCATGGACACGCGGCAGGTGACGGCGCGGTTCGAGGCGGAGCGACAGGCGCTGGCCATCATGGATCACCCGAACATCGCCAAAGTGTTCGACGGCGGCGCCACGGCGTCGGGGCGACCCTTCTTCGTCATGGAGATGGTCAGGGGTCTGCCCATCACCGAGTTCTGCGATCAAAACCACCTGACGGCGCGGCAACGGCTGGAGCTTTTCATCCCCGTCTGCCAGGCCGTACAGCACGCGCACCAGAAAGGGATCATCCACCGCGATCTGAAGCCGTCCAACGTGCTCGTCTCGCGCCACGACACGACGCCGGTGGTCAAGGTAATCGACTTCGGAGTCGCCAAGGCGCTGGGCCAGGCGCTGACCGACAAGACGCTCTTCACTGGCGTAGCGCAGATGATCGGCACGCCGCTGTACATGTCGCCCGAGCAGGCGGGCATGAGCGACCTGGACGTGGACACCCGCAGCGACATCTACTCGCTGGGCGTGGTCTTGTACGAGCTGCTGACGGGCACGACGCCCTTTACCAAGCAACGCTTCAAAGAGGCGGCCTACGATGAGATCCGTCGCATCATTCGCGAAGAAGAGCCGCCCAGGCCGAGCATGCGGCTGTCACAATCGACCGAGTCGCTGCCGTCGATCTCGGCCCAGCGGCAGACCGAACCGGCGAATCTGACGAAGCTGGTACGCGGGGAATTGGACTGGATCGTGATGAAGGCCCTGGAGAAGGACCGCAACCGGCGTTACGAGACGGCCAACGGCCTCGCGATGGACGTGCAGCGCTACCTGGTGGACGAACCGGTCTTTGCCTGTCCGCCCTCAGCCAGTTATCGACTACGCAAATTCATACGGCGGAATAGAGCGGGCCTGGCCGCGGCCGGTCTGATTCTATTCTTCGTGCTACTACTGGGCGCCGGTGCGGGCTGGCTGTCGCGCAACAGGGCAGTGCGGCGCCAGGTGGTCGAGGAAGCGGCTGGCCGAGCCCTTCAGGAGGCGGACGACCTACAGAAACGGGACAAGTGGCAGGAGGCCCTGGCAGCGGCCGAGCGGGCGCAGGCGGCATTAGCGAGCGGCGAAGCTGGCGCTCAATTGCAGGACCAGATCCAGGAACGGCTCGCTGACTTGCAGATGATCCAGCAATTGGAAGAACTCCGCATCGAGTGGGCAGATCATCTTGATAGCGAACGGCTCGATCGCGCCCTTGCGCGTCTCTTCGCGCAACTCGGCATCGTTGCGGAAAGTCTCAGCCCGGCGGAGATCGCTGCACAGGTCCGACGCCAGCCCACCACGGCGGTCCGGATAGCGGCGGCGCTGGACAACTGGGCCCAGGCGCGCCGCGACTGGCTGATCGGGCACAAGGGAGATCCGGAGACCTGGAAGCGGCTCCTGGAAGCCGCACGGCTCGCTGATCCCGACCCCTGGCGCGGACACCTTCGACAGTTGATGGTGCAAGAGGACTTGAACGCCTTGCGGCAACTTGCCGAGTCAGCGGATATCGGCACGCTGCCGGTCCAAAGCTTGGATCTGATGGGGACCGCCCTGGTTTTAGGCGGCGATCGCCAGGCCTGCGTGGCTTGGCTGCGAAAGGCGCAGCGACAATATCCGGGCGATGCCACAATCAACTTCGCTCTTGCGTTCCATCTGAGTAATTTGCCGTCTCGGCCCTGGGACGATATCTTACGGTTCTACCAAGCAGCTCTAGCAGCTCGTCCCCAAAGCCCCCGCTTGCACCAGGAGCTTGCTTGGACGTTGCTGCGGGCAGGGCGCCCAGATGAAGCCCGCGCTACTTTGTACCGAGCCATCAAACTCAAGCCCGATCTCGCCGGCGACGTCGGCGCCCTCAACATCACGTCCCGCTTGGCGGTCAACTACGCGGCCCACAGCCGCTCCGCCGACGCCCTCCAGCTTATCGACGAGCTGCCGGCCCAGGCGGACCGGCAGGGGAGCAGTTTGCAGACGGACTATACGATCGCATTGTGCGTACAGAACTTCCGGAGGCTGCGCGACCCGGAAGCTTGCCGGGCCGCCACCGCGATGCTAGAGAAGAAGAACCCGGCGGACGCGGGCAGCCTCTACAACGCCGCCTGCTGCCGGGCGCTGACCGCGGCGGCCCAGGATCAGGCAAAGGGTCCCGACGCCGCCCGGCTGGAGAAGGAGGAGGCCGATCTGGCCATGGCATGGCTAACGAAGGCCGTCGCCGCCGGCTTCGCCGACCCCGCTCAGCTGCGCCAGGACGCCGACCTTGACACCCTCCGCACCCGGGAGGATTTCCGCAAGCTGCTGGCGGACGTCGAGGCGAAGGCCCCGCCCAGGACCCTGGCCCGTTCCTACATCCTCCTGAGCCAATGGGACAAGGCGGCCGCCGAATACGCAAAGGCTGATCTCTTGGCGCGGCCGCTACGAGATGAGGCCTTTGCCTGCGCCTGTTTGTTCCTGATTCGGGGAGATAGCGAGGGTTACAACGGCTTCTTCCAGGGCATGATCCAGCGCGCGGCGCAGATGGAGGATCCCTCCGAGGCCTATGTCCTGGCGCGGAGTTGCGCGATAGCGCGCGAGAGCCCAGTCGATCCCGCTCGGGCCGTCCAGTGGGCGAACCAGACCGGCGCCAGGGCTCACAATCCCTGGGACTTGCATACCCTGGGACTGGCGCAGTATCGTGCCGGTCAATTCGACCAAGCTCTGCGAAGTTTCACCGAGGCCAACGTCAAGGAGTGGAGATACTCGGACCTCAATTGGTTCGGGCTGGCCCTGGTTCACCACCGTCTGGGACATGCTGACGAGGCCCGGCTATGTTTTGACAAGGGCATCCAATGGCAGGAGCGGGAAGGCCCGCCGGGACCCGAGCGGCCGGCAAAGCTTCTGCCCCAGGATTGGCTGGAGGCCCAGCTTCTCCGCAGCGAGGCGGAGAACATGCTGAAAATTAAGCGCAGTCCGTGAAAGGTCGCCTTCCTGCGGAAAAAGCGGAGGGCCGGGGAGGTCCGCCCAGTGTTTCTACCAATATTCGCCCACGTTTCAGCACTGCTGAAATACTTCCCTCGTAGAGTGCGACGCCCACTTAATAGCTGTGCCGACCCCTGCTCCGACCGCGGCGCAGTGGTTTCTTCATGCCGTATTCTCTCTTGGTGGTGAGTAAGGATATGCCAGTGGGCCAACGGGGCAAGGAAATAGCGGACGCAAGGGTGCGCTTGCGTCCAGTCAAAATCGGGGATTTACGTCGAATCAAGCGCACAATAAGCAATCCAATACCAAAGAAATGGCACCATATTCAGTGGTGCCGGGGCCGCAGTTTTGTGGAGTAGCCGCCAGGCAGGATGCGTGTTGGGAAACTGGTTCATGGCCGCATCGCTTCGGTCGCATCATATTTCTCAAGAATCTGGTCTAGGCGTCTCTTGATCTCCGGAGCGGTCGTTTTGTTGCGATGGAGCCTTGAGATGAGCAAAGGCCGAGCGGCCCAATTGGACCAACCTCTCCTGGGCCTGTTCGCGCTTTGGATAATCATCGTCATTCAAATCGTGACTAGGCCTGCCAGTTCCTCAGCCAGGGCCGGATCGTAGTAAGGATCCGACCGACAATGCACGGTTTTCCAATTCTCCTCGGTTGGCGCCAGGGTCATTCCCGTGGCCGGTGCTTTGGCCGGTCGTCCGTCATATTGACTCGGGCGCTGACGCGTTACCTGAAAGGCGTTCGAGCCAACCCAGCCAAAACTGATTTGCCCATCTCCTTCGCATCCATTGTTAATTTGAGGAAGAGGCTGGGTCATCACTGGACGAAAAGACCGGCGGCGCTGGTGGGAAGAGGTGCAGGAGGACTTAAAGCAAGCTGACCCAGCCGCAGGCTGTCGAGTACGCGGTCCATAGTGACGCGAGCCAAGTCCATTGTAAGCCTGCGCGGTCCTGAGTCCCTGCGAAACGGCGAAGGGAGGTAGCCATGAACTGGTTCCATCGGCAGGTGTGTCGGTCTGCCCGGTGGCACCGTCGCATCAAGGGGCTGCTCCCCTGGGCGCTGCAGGGAGTGGAGCTGGGCGACGACGTATTGGAAGTCGGCCCGGGGCCGGGCGTCACGACCGACCTACTCTGCGGCTTGGTTCGCCGACTGACCGCCCTGGAGGTGGACGCCGCTGCAGCTTCCGCGCTGCAGCAGCGGCTGGACGGCTCCGGCGTGCGCGTCGTTCACGGCGACGGTGCGGCAATGCCGTTCCCGGACGGCTCGTTCTCTGGGGTCGCGGCGTTCACGATGCTGCACCACGTCCCAACCGTGGCGTTGCAGGACCGCCTGCTGGCGGAGGCGCGGCGGGTGCTGCGTCCGGGCGGCGTCTTCGCCGGCTTCGACGCTGTCGGATCTCTCGCCTTCCGGCTAATCCATCTCGGCGACGCCTACAATCCGGTCGATCCGGACACGTTCGGGGCGAGGCTGGAGGCCGCGGGATTCGCCGAGGTGGCCGTTGATCGCGGGTGGGCGCGGTTCCGCTTTCGCGCGACCCGCGACTAGCCCGCGCCGGGCCGGAATCCGGAGAGACGCCCTTGCATAATGCCGTTTGCGGCAAGGAGCCTGACAGTGTTGACGCCGCGGCGATGGCCGCTTTGGCGTTGTCATTCGACTTCGTCAACGGCCCACCGCTACGCGACGCAGCAAGAATTCATGCAGCGGATTGTCAGACCTCTCACCATGGGAACCGACATCGATCCGCTCTGCGGCGGTGCAAGGCGTAGAGTCACGGGCGGCACTTGCCTCGGGCGAAGACCAGGCGGTGGGACAGCCGCCTCCCGCCAAGCGTCCATGGTGGCGGTTCTGGGGATAAGCTAAGGCCGAACGAGTCGTTGCAGCCGACCGGACCGGCATTCCGGCGTGCCGCGGCGCGGGGGCTGGGCCACGCAGCACCTTGATTTCCTTTACGGATCCCATTGTCGCGTCCGCTCCTCGGATTAAGCTAGGAATATGGCAAACCTAAAAGCGCCACTGATGAAGCGGAGTTCAACGGCGTTTCTGCAGATAGTAATTGTGCTCATCGGCATTGGCGCTCTTGCTCTCATGCTTTGGGAACCTCACATCGAGGGCAGAAACGCGCACGCCACGGTCTTTGAGATCTATTTCAAAGATCCCTTTCTGGCGTATGCGTATATCGCGTCCATTCCGTTTTTCCTGGCGCTCTATCAAGGATTCAAGGTGTTGGGATACGCCGGACAAAATAAGGTATTCTCGCAAGCAGCCGTGAAAGCTCTGCGAACTATAAAATTTTGTGCTATAGCCATTATCGGTTTTGTCGCGGTTGGAGAAATCTTCATCATGATGGGCGACAGCGATGACCGGTCGGGTGGGGTTTTCATCGGCGTCCTCATCACTTTCGGCTCGATCGTAATTGCCACCGCGGTGGCGACGTTTGAATGGATTTTGCAGAATGCCGTGGATATGAAATCCGAGAACGACTTAACGGTGTAAGAGCCTCTAAAAGATCCTATCATTCCACCCCCCAGTCTAAAGAGTAGCTGAAATCAAAAATCCTGCTTTTGGTCGCCTTTTTACAGCAACCAAAAAAGCAGGGTTTTTGAATTCGAACTATTTGGAACTATGAACCGCTGACGTTGACAGCGCTGCCCACGGCGGTGAAGGTGCCGTTGGCGTTGCTGCCCAGCGTCGTGATGGCGGTAATGCACACCACGATGATGAGGGCCAGCATGACAGCGTATTCAACAGCAGTCGGGCCGTCTTCACGTTTCAGGAAATTCACGGCAAACGCAGTAATGCGAGAAAGCATGGTTAAGCTCCCAAAAGAAACACTGTGATCAATCAAAAAAATCACACTGACGGGAGTAAACCGTTACAAAAGTAAGCGCTCTAGCAGATAAAGTCTGGCGGCTCCATTTAAAGGAAAGAGGCGGACTGGCTCGGCAGGTTGCTCAGGCGTGCCAAGCAATTTTGGGTTTGTTGAAACCAGACCCGAATCGGGCAGAAAATCGAAATTTATGCGATTGTAGATTTCCCGCCGGTATTGAAAGGAAAATGGATAAAAGCTGCGTCCGAAAACGTGCCTTGGATTTATCCGCGATTGATTAACATCAGCGGTGAGGGGAGCTGCTCGAACGAGCAAATGAAAGAATACCAGCGCCCCCGGCTGCCCGGTTCTCAAGGACGGTTACTACTGGGCTACCGACAAGCCCGGCTGGGGCATAGACATCGACGAAAAAGTGGCGGCCAATTTCCCTCTCAAGGACGACCCGCCGTTCGATATGTCTTGGGGCAACCTGCGGCGGCTGGATGGGGCAATTGCGAAACCATAGGGAGAGAGGTTAACGAGTGAACGTGCTCCCTCGGTGGGTCAGGAGGCGTTGACGTTGGGATTGCGCCTAAAGCAACGGCCACGCGGATGTGCGCGCTTTGACCGCGCAAAATGAACTGGGACCGAGACCTTTCGCACCCGCACCGAACACCTAAGAATCAATATGGTTTGCTAGGAGGATGCCACAATGTACAATCCCGCCGTTGGCCGTTGGATGACACAGGATCCCATCGAGTTCGAGGCGGAAGATGCGGACCTTTATCGGTACGTGAGGAACAATCCGACTAATTTGACTGATCCGACTGGGTTGCTTCCCTTTGAAATCACCCTAAAGAAGCCTCTCGGGGCAAGCCTATTTGGAGTGATGTAATGCGCCAAATCTTGATCGTGTTTTTGGCTGTTCTGGTGGTCTCTGGGCTCCACGGAAGCGCTATTGGGGGATCCGACGAAACTCTCTTGAAGAAGTCCTACGTCTACAAAACCACTGGCGAAACAAGAATTCACGCGGATGTTTACAGGCCCGATAACGCGAAGGTCTGTCCCGTCGTCGTATGGATCCATGGTGGAGCTCTCATCATGGGCAGCCGCACCGGCGTTCCGCGCGAACTCCTCGGCCTGTGCCGCACCGAGGGCTACGCTCTCGTTTCCGTCGACTATCGCCTGGCCCCTGAGGTCAAGCTTCCAGCGATCATCGAAGACGTGCAAGGCGCCTTTCGCTGGCTACACGACAAAGGGTCGGAGCTCTTGGCAATCAATCCCGCCAAGATGGTCGTGACCGGCGGCTCGGCAGGTGGCTATCTGACCATGATGACCGGCATCTGCGTCAAGCCGCGTCCGCAGGGCCTCGTCGCCTACTGGGGTTACGGTGACGTGGACGGCGATTGGTATACCAAGCCGTCCGAGTTCTATCGCAAGCAGAAGCTCGTGGACAAGGAGGAAGCGTACAAAGCCGTTGGTGGAACGGTATTGACGGGAACCGAGGGTGCCATGGGGAAGGAACGCGGCCGGTTCTATCTCTACCTGCGACAAAACGGGCTCTGGACCAAGGAGGTCACGGGCTTGGACCCGGAAACGGAACATCGCAAGCTAGACCCATTTTGTCCAGTTCGCAACATCAGCGCCAAGTATCCGCCGATCCTGATGATCCACGGCACCAAGGACGACGATGTGCCATACGAACAGTCGGCGGCCATGGCCGCCGAGCTTGCGCGACATAAGGTGCCACATGAGCTATTCAAGGTTCCGGGCGCTGGGCACGGGCTGACGGGAGGTGATAAGAAACTGGTGGCGGATGCCCATGAGCGTGCCGCAGCGTTTATTCGGAAACACCTAAAGTAGAGCGTCATGCACGACTCTGTCTCAAAACTGCTTTTTGGCACGGGTCCCGAGGGCAGCAGCGCAAGGCCTCAATTTCTTTTAGAGTCCACTTCGCGTTCTCCGTCCAGAAGGCCGTCATCGCGGCGAAACCGATGGGAACCGCTACCGCCTCAATGTTGCCTAGTGCCCGAGCCAACCAGCGGCGGAGTTTTGTCCAAGTTTACGGATTGTGTTCAATGACCAGTGAAGTGAGAGCAGAAGGCGTCCGTCGAGATGAGTTCTACGGCATTGTTGCCCTACCGTTTCTGAGTTTATTTGCCGTCGTCGCGTTGCTCGCCTTCGAGCCCGGTCAGTGGCTTAGAATACTATCCAACCTTGTGCTTTATGTCGCCTTCGCCGGGGCAGGGACCTGGTTCATGTGGCTGTCCGTTCGAGAACGCAAGCGACATAAGGCAGGCCGAACCTGCGCCTGAACCTCACCGGGGCCGCATTTCGGCTATGCCGCGGGTATACTATTTGTCCAGCGGCCCCGGCAGCTTGGCCTTGGCGTTTGGGGGCTTGGTCCTCGGTGTCATTTGCGTTATGCGGGAGAATCCGTGAGAGTCATAGACCAATTGCTATTGCTCTTTGCGCGGTCGATTTCTTCGAAGTTCAACGCGTTGAATAGTCTGGAATTGAGTCCAAACCAACGTCGTCGGGTACGCAAGTCGATCACTGATGACATTCGGACCTGTGGAGGTCTCCTTTTTCCTGAAGTCAAGCTGCCAGAAGTGAGCGAGGCCGCACAGCAAGAGGCTGAAAGCAGGCGCGTCCGAATATGTAATATGAGTTGGCATAACCAATCGGCCTTTGATAAGGGCAGAAGAGTTTTCCACTGGGAGCATGTCAACCCGGTTTCATGTATTCAGGAAGCATGTGAAAAGGCCGAAAGTGCCGAGGCAGTGCTGGACATCTTGAACACGAGTTTGCGAATTGCTTGGATTTTGAAGCGAGAGGACCAAGAGTTGACACGGCTCGGCTATCGGAGTAATCGCTTGGATCCCGAAGGAGCGTATCGGGCTGCCAAGATCATGCTTATCAAACTCCAGGCATAGCCGCCGAACCAGCGGCAAGAAGCTGCCGGGGGCCGCGCCTCCGATGGGGGTAAGTGGGAGTTGGAAAACCTGAAGAACTTCCAGATTACCGCTTCCCCCATGGCTTGCATGGATTCTTTCGGCAGCTGGGCCCCTTGAGCTCCGATTTGGGGTGGCTATGGATAACACGACAAAGGTTGCCGGTGCCCATGTGGTCTTTTATCGCGTCTTGAAGACTTGTTGCTGCGAGGCTCGCCACGAGTCTGTTCGAGCCATCATGCTATGCAAGAGAACTCAGGATGCACCGACGCATCCTGGTTATTGGGCACTTTTTGGAGGCAAGTTAAACAACGCTGAAGAAACGCCGAAAGATGCAGCAAAACGCGAGGTTGAAGAAGAACTGGGCTTAATCCTCGAAGCGAGGCGATTGGAAGAGCTTGGACCTCCTGTATGCGTTGCACGTGCGGATGGAGCTTGTTCGATCCAGTACTTTCATTACTTGTTAGACTACGATTTGGACAAATTAACGTTGCGGCCGAACCGCAAGGGCAAGGTCGAGGGTGAGGGCTTGGGTTGGTTTACCGCGGAGGAAATCCATCATCTAATGGTTCGGCCTGAAGATCGCATTGCCGTGGATAACTTCTTTCGCGAACACGGCACATAGAGAGCGAATCTCAAGCGGATCGCTGCCGAACCAGCCACTGTAGCTGACGGCGGCCGCGCGGCCCTGGTCTTGCAGTATTCAAAGGCGCTCAGCGAGGCCGCTGCGGCTGAGCTTGAGCGTTTGGCGGCTTTGGCGCGGCTTCAGCGGAGGCAATCAACGTGTCGTTCAACATGCTCCTTTGGACCATCGAGAACGGCGGGCTTGCCGAGATGACAAGGGAACGTCTCGACAATGAGGATCGATTGGAGCAATGGATCGCGGATGATGTGGCTCTGCTCGGTCTCATTGTGCTCATCATCGGACGGCAAGTGCGCACGACGAGTGGCGGCCGAATCGACCTCCTGGCAATTGACGAGCAGGGGGACATTGTCCTCGTAGAACTAAAACGCGACCGCACTCCACGAGAAGTTGTTGCCCAGGCTCTGGACTATGCGTCGTGGGTCGCAGGCCTTCTTCCTTTGCAGATTGAGGAGATCGCTCAGGATTACTTGAAGAAGCCGCTGGTCGAGGCGTTTCAAGAGAAATTCGGAACATCGCTCCCGGAAGTAATCAACAACGACCACCGTATAGTGATCGTCGCATCAGAGCTGGATGATTCGTCGGAACGAATCGTCCAATATCTCTCGGCCCGCCACTCCTTGAATATCAACGTCGTCTTCTTCACTTGTTTCCGCCAAGGAAAGAAGGAATTCATCGGCCGAGCGTGGCTGCTTGACCCGGAAGAGGCGGAGCAACGATCAGAGCTAAGACGTTCGGCGTCATGGTCCGGCTACTGGTTCTTCAACGTCGGGGAGAGCGAGCATCGAAACTGGGATGACTGTGTCAAGTACGGGTTTCTCGCAGCTGGCTGGCGACCTTGGACGGACCAGTTAGCACGACTTTCACTGGGAAGTAAGGTCTTTGCCTACCTTAAGGGGAAAGGCGGCGGTTACGTTGGTTTCGGCGAAGTGACTCATGAGGCGTGCCCGGTCAAAGACTTCACGCCAGATGGACACCGGAAACAGTTGCTCGACTTTGATCTATCCGCAGACATGGCTCATAACCGAAACGACCCGAATAAATGTGAATGGGTCGTTGGCGTGAAGTGGAAAAAGACATTTCAACGAGAAAAGGCGAAGACCTTCTCAGGGGCCTTCGCCAACCAGGCCATTGTGTGCAAGTTGCGAGACCAAAGAACCCTTGATTTCCTGCGGCGCGAGTTCATCGTCCGCGATTGACATGACGGCTGCCGAACAAGGCGTTGCACTTCACCGGGCCGGAGTTTTTCGAGACAATGGCGTCCTTGCAGCCGGCCCGGCAAGAGAACGCAGTCGTTCGGCGGTGAACTTAAATGCCTAAGCTACCGTCTAAACTTGCTTCCTGTTCAGGCAAAACGGCAGTAATTGGATTATTGCTGGGCTGTGCCGGAGTCGCCTACTTTGCAGTCTATCCCCTTAATGGTATTCGTGTGGCCCGATTGGAAGCCGATTTGAACCAAAGTCTTCCGGATGGCAGCACTTGGGAGCAAGCAGAAGCGTGGTTCACCTCGCACCGCTTTAGGGCCGAAGGGATAGCTGAAAAGGGTGGAGAAAAGGATGGTCGAATGGTTGGCTTGGGTGCCGCCGTACCGAATGATACTCTGCTGGATTCCGCAACGATATACATTTATTTGTACTTCGACCCCGAGGGACGTCTGGAGAAGCGGGTCATAGAGAGGGTTGTCCATCCTTTTCTGTGAGTAAGGCTCGCTGAACCAGCGGTAGAAGCGATCCAGCCGGCCCATGCGGCGCCGTTGCGCCTGGTAATGACGCATGGCCTTGCTGGTCCGCTCCCGGATCATGGCCAGTTGCATCTCGGCAATGGGATTAGTCTTCGTATGGCATTGCATCAGGTAGTTGAGTCGCGTGATGTCCCACTTTTTCGAGAAAGGTCGCCGACATATTGCGAGGTGAATAGTTGGTTTCTCGAATGCGCCGTAGGGCGGACCAATGGATCATTGCTCCCTTTTCGATTGTCCGAGATCGTCCCATCCCGAGCCGCAGAACGCGCTTCTGCCGATCAGCGGCCCAATGCCATTTCGGAAAGCACTCGGCTGGCAACCAAGCAAGTGTCATTGAATTGTGGATAGAATCATTCCACGGCTTGTCAGACCCTGGTAATTGGGCAATCAATTTCGTGAGCCGGTCATTGTCGATCAAAAGGTGAAATTCTCTGGCCTGCTCTATCATCCACTCAAACGGCACTTTCCACAAACTACCGTCCTCCGAAGTATTAGGGTAACCGCCACCAATGTCGGCATGTACACCCGGAAACCAGTATTCCTTCAGATCTTGTCCCTCCGCTGGAAAGAGGCGATTCTGACGAAAAAAAGCACGTCTTTCATCAATCGCGATAGCGTGGCGGACAACTAGCACACTGGGGTTGCTTGATGTATAAGGAAATGACTTAGGATCCCAAACCCAGCCGACCGAGGAAACAGTGTCCCAAATTCCAAGGAAGTGAATTACAAATCTGCGATTTTCGTCTGTGGCACCGGTAACTGTACGGGCGAATGTCTTGCGGAACTGATTCGATAGCTTCCAGTAGTTCGTCCCGGATTTAATGCTCTCGGCGGTCTGTCCGGACGGTGCTGCGCGGAACAGCCTTAAAAGATACGGGACTAAGTTATGATTACCGCGTGGCAACAATCCGAGCGAGTGTAAGAGAGCGGCCAGAACTCGGACAGAATAGGCACCACGACTAAAGCCAAAGAGGAAGACTCGGTCGCCTGGCTCCCAAAAGTCCATCAAGTAAGAATAAGCGGCCCCAACCTTCCACAAAAGACCGGCACCGAAAGCCAATCCTAGGATTTCGGAGACCTTTTTTCCGGCTGCCGAGACCCATCCTGGTTCAGGAAGTGTCCCGATCCCGGGGTCGTAATATATAAGCTGCCTAGTCGGATCGCGATCCAAAGCCTGGATCAACCGAACAACATTGGTGTTCTCAGGACCAAATTCATTTTTTGTTCCGTCGCAGCAGATAACTAGGTTTTTCAACATAGGTTTGTTGTTCCCTCAGTAATAACTCCTGAATGTCATCTGACTTCGGACCTTTCATATGGGGCGAGTCTTCAGTTTCGAGAATGAGCTGAGGCGTGTTCGTTTAAGTTCATTGGCGGTGTGGCAGAAACGCGGCTGCACTTCTGAAGTCGTCGCCAGCCATAAGGAAATGGCCACCTTTAGCCTGCGGCCCCACCCGAATTGCTATTTGTATCCGCCAGCTGACCATCGGCACGTTCGCCGGGTACTATAGGATCGCATCGGCTTTGTGAACTCTTGCAGGTCGAAAAGAACCCGGCGCCACCAAACCGTTCGTCTGGGGGCAATGATACTAGCCAACGGGGAATGTTGCTGATATTATCGCTCACAAAGAGTATCGGGAAGAACTGCGGGACTGACGAGTAGCTTCATTTAGCCCTTCAACCCTGTCCCTTGGTCGTTATCCAGGTCCTACATAAGAGAAAGAATCGCCTCGACTCGAAGGCGGCTGAATTGGCCGCAAGAAACTTTTGTCGAGGGCTCGGAAAGGGCACGCTGGCAAAGAGGTCTTCCAGTGAAGATCACCAAGAAAAGATTCCTAATTCACTTTGGCTCCTCCATATGGATGCGCCCAGAAGCGAAGTTGCCATCCATTGCGGTGGGTTTTGCTCATCACAGCACTAAATCCCTTGTTGTAACAGTGCTGTAAAACTGGAGAAGAACACGGTGTATATCTCCAGCTTAAAGCTTACAAACATTCGCTGCTTCAGGGATCTGCACCTTGATTTTGGTAGGTCACGCACTTCATTGCTGATATTGGGCGACAACGGGGAGGGGAAATCGACCCTCCTTCGTTGCCTCGCGATGGGACTTTGCGACGAGAATAGTGCTGCTGCATTGTTTCGCGAACTCGCTGGCGACTTCGTTAGGCGAGACCCCACGAATTGCCAACCGCCGATCGGCGCGGGAACAATTGAGATTGCGCTATCTCACGGCGGTAGCCAATATGTAATCGTAACCTTGGTCGAGTCGCTCCAAGAGTTTGAGCAGGTATCCCAGAAAGCGAACGGAGCCGGTTTGTTCATATTAGAAGGCGCAAAGCGACGCCAATTAAAGCAAAGCGACTTTCCATGGAGTAGTTTGTTTGTCGTCGGCTATGGAGCCGGTACGAGGACACAAGGGACACTTGATTTTCAACATTATGTTCCTGTTGATGCCGTTTATCCGTTATTTAGCTACACTGTCCCGCTACAGAATCCCGAACTCGTCATTCGCCGGATAGTGGATACGGCGAGACACTCAAGTACAGACCCGGCTGTTCAGTCAGAGAGAGCGAACGCGGTTCTTGATAAGCTCAAAGAAGTACTTCGAGGGATCCTAAGGCTGGAAGCGGTGGCAGACATAGAGCTAACACCAACTGGAATCAAATTGAGCGGCCATTGGGGAATCGCCGAGCTTGGCGAACTCGGCGATGGCTACCGAGCCACGATCACTTGGATTCTTGATCTTCTCGCTTGGTGGTTCCTACGGAGCATTGCTGGTCAAGGCGAGGCCAACCGGGACCTTTGGACGGAATTCAATCCGGCTATGGTCGAGGGCATAGTGATCATTGACGAAGTTGAACAACATCTACATCCGAGATGGCAGCGTAGTATCCTCAAATTGCTTCGCACGACTTTTCCCTTGATACAGTTCATAGCAACAAGCCATTCGCCTCTTTGTGCTCTTGGAACTACTGATCTCACCAACGAAGCTGTCGACCTTATTGTGCTTGAACCGATTGATGGCCAAGTTCAGGCGAGTACTTTCGATCCGCCCAGGGGTAAGCGCGCCGACCAAATCTTGACATCGGAGCTATTCGGTCTCCACACTGCCAGCGATAATGCGACTCAGGCGGAAATTGAAGAATTTGCGGCCCTGGCGGCATTGGATCGCAGTCGCAATTCGACCCAAGAATCCAGGTTTCTGTCCCTTCAGACGAGCCTTGACGCGAAGCTTGGATCACCGCAGACCGAACTGGAGCGGTTCGTCGCTAACGGATTAGAACAGATCCTACTCGCGACCCCTGGCATTGAACACAAAAGCGCCGCGGTGCAGTACGAAACTCTCCGGCAAATTCGATCCCTCCTGGATTGAGGACACGCCGACGTGATTAGGATTCAATGCACAGAACCGGAGGATGAACGCTGGCACAAATGGAAGGTTCAATGCGCGCGCGAACAGAAGAAGCTAATTTCCAGAGTAGCGCGCGGAGAATCAGCAGATATAAAGCCCAGAGTATATAAGGGCGAGAAGTACAAGATCCGGGACTGGTTTTTTTTTGCGAAATCGGCGCCCTTCTT
>JBJMQT010000142.1:0-35329 GCA_045802525.1 Gemmataceae bacterium | reverse complement strand
TGAGGTTGATGACGACATGTTTAAAGTCTGCTTTGCGGGTCCGGACAAGGAGCGCCCCAAGGAGTTTACCATCCAATCTGGCACCGGGACCTTGAATCATGTTTGGAAACGCAAGAAATGAGGCTGAACCGCCTTCGGTGCGTCGATGGCCTTGGACGGGTCAGAAGAGTTTAGAGGATGGTTGCCAATAAGCCGATATAGGTTTACATCACCTCCCTTATTGCGCAATGGATCGATTTCGAGCCAACGGCCCAGAGTTGAACTGGGCCAAATCCCAGTTAACACTCCGCTCGTGCCCTTTCCTTGCGTATTTCGCGAGGAACGTCACCTATTCCTCCGAAACAGAGATAGGCTTTAGCTCAGGGCTGGGCGCCTTAGGCGCATTTCTTGCCAAAACTCTCTGAAACTCTTTGATTGAGTTAACAGGCTGCGCTTGGCGGTTGCTTCGTCGCCATTCCTCTCGCCAATTGAGCCAGCTAAAGTGCCAGGATGCTCTGAATTGAACTAGGGCCGGGAAGGGCGAGTAATCAATGTTTTCAAATGGAATTGGTTTTAATTAACTCGTCAATTGCTGCCATCAGATTTTGCATCTGGAAAGGCTTTGCTAGAATGTGGCTAGCTCCAAATTTTTTGGCAATGGGAAGAAAGTCTATCTCACCCCCATGTAATCCGCCGGACATGGCGATGACCTTTACGTCGCCATGTTTGCTACGCAGGTCGCGGATCGTTTCGAGCCCTTCTTTGCCAGACATGAAAATATCGCATAAGACCAAATCTGGCGCATGCTTGGCATAAGCGAATAATCCGAGTTCGCCGTCGCTGGCCTCCAAGACCTGGTGGCCGGCCGACTCCAACCCTATGCGAACGACAGCGCGAACGTCGTCGTCATCGTCGATGATAAGGATCCGAGCCATAATCCCCTTCTCTTTGGTGGCGAACATTTAAGCCTAGCTCACAAAATGTCCGGGTCACCGACCGCCTCGCGAAAATGATGCTTGTGGAGAAGGTTACATGATGGAACTGCCACATCGCGAAATCAATCCGTTGGTGTGGCAGCGGGTAACGGGCGCGCTTGCGCTTGTTTGCCAAACGACCTATTCGTTTTTTTCAATCCACCGAGGGATCACTTCTTCTCCGGCAACTGCTCACTCCTGCCGGACTGCTCCGTGCTCACCTCAACAATGCCCTTCTGCCCCTCTTAGCGGCAATGTCTGGCAAAGATGAGCGATTTTGCCGCTTTTCGCGCGCGGCAATACTTGGGAAGGGGCCGGATGGGCATTCTAGACAAGAAGATAGTTGCCCAGCACGAATTGCAACGATAGACTCGTCCGGATGCGCCAATCCTTTCTGGAGTAGTTTAAGGAGATTTGGTAAAGGAGCCGGGCGTTTGGTTCTGGCAGGAATGCGTTTTTTGCGAAGGAAACCAATGGACCCGTTAATCATTCGTGTGCAGAGCCCGGCGCAGGCGCTCATCGTCGAACAGGCTTGGGCCTTTGCCCAGGAACTGGAACGGGTCGCTTGCTTGGCGGCCGACGGGCAGGTTCTGGCTCAGGCGGAACAGTGCACCGTGGACCAGGGCCGCGAACTGTTGCGGTTCAGTCTGCAGACCATATTGCAAGCGCAAGCGGAGCGCGTCGAAAAAAAGGGGTCCCGGCCCGCACCTGCGCTCCGTGTAGCCAGCGGCGGGACAACAAAGGGCGAACGCCGCGCGGCACGTCGTGACAGCGGTAGGGAAAGTGACGTTGTCCCGGCTGGTGTTGCGCTGCATTGGGTGCGGGGACACCGTGTTGGCGTTGGATGCGCGGTTGGGCCTCAACGGGTACTTCAGCCCGCAGGCACGGCGGTTGGTGTGTTTGGCGGGCGTCTCGTGGCCGTTCGGCAAAGCCCAGGACCATCTGCACGAATTCAGCGGCTTGCGCGTCAGCGCGGAAGCGATCCGCCAGGCCAGCCATGGCGAAGCGGTAACGTTGGCCGCGTGGCGGGCGGAGGCGGCGGAGGCAATGGCCGACTTCCAGGCGGCCTCGAGAGACATCGAGTTTCAGACCGACGCCGGCAAGGTCAATACCACCGCCGGCTGGAAGAACGTGAAGATTGGCATTTTTGCCAAGAGACCCCGCGGGCTGCCTACGGCCCCCGAGCACTGGGCCACGCGGGATCTGCCCCAGACGACTTGCCGGTATGCCTTCGCCGCCATTGAGACGAGCGGCCTCTTCGGCGCCCGCTGGGGCGTGACGGCACGGCGTCTGGGGATCAAGACGACGCGGAACGTGCACGTCTTGGGTGATGGCGCGGAATGGATCTGGAACGAAGCCGCCAAGGAGTTGCCTTGGGCCACGGGGACGCTGGACGTCTTTCATGGGGTGGAGCATGTGGCGGACGCCGCCAAAGCCCTCTGGGGAGAGGGCAGCGCTGCGGCCGCCGCCTGGACGGAGGCCGGCCGCCTGGCCATGTTGCGCGATGGCTGGTGGGGCTTGTGCGAACATCTGGGGCAAACGGTGGAGCAACCGCCCCCCACGGAGCCGCCCGCAGCGGTGCAGGCCGCCGTGGACGGGCTGACGACCTATTTTGCCAAGCAGCAGGACCATCTGGACTACTGCCTGCGGCTGCGCAACGGCCAGTCCATCGGCAGCGGCCTGGTCGAAGGCGCTTGCAAGAACACCATTGGCAAACGGCTCAAACAAACCGGCGCCCGCTGGGATGCCGACCGCGTCAACCGCATGGCGGAGTTGTGCTGCGCCGTGTACAGCGATAATTGGCGCAGATATTGGGAAAGAAACTGACGGCGCGCTCTGGGGTCACTCCCGGATCCGTTGGCACACCCTGACTCGACCTTTGCACGCACGATCTCAGCAGAAAGTGATCTGGGAATCGTCGGCCAGGAGTCTACGATGCAGATGCCATTTGAGCCGCCCATCTCAGCCAGCCACCCGGATCATTCCCCACCCGAACCCCTGGCGGTCATCGGCATCGGCTGTCGATTCCCAGGCGGAATTCACTCGCCGGCCCACTACTGGGAAGCCTTGCTCGCAGGCTTCAACGCCATTTGTGATGTGCCGGACGACCGCTGGCTTCACGCCCGTTTTCATGACACTAATCCGGAAAAGTCAGGCTGCATTCGCAATGTGAAGGGTGGATTCCTCGACGGCGTTGACCAGTTCGACGGTGGGTTTTTCGGTTACTTTCCCACTGAAGCCCAGCGCATGGATCCGCAGCAACGGCTCCTTCTCGAAGTAACTCACGAAGCGATGGAAGACGCTGGCCTGCGGCGCGACCAGTTAGACGGCTCGCGCACGTCGGTTTTCATCGGCTCGTTCATGTACGACTATCTCTGCATCCAGGCGGCCAGCGAACAGCGAGATGAGATCAATCCTTACGTAGCGATGGGGACCGCGGTTTCTCCATTGGCGAATCGGATCTCCTACGACTTCAACCTGAAAGGCCCGAGCATCTCCCTGGATACGGCCTGCTCCAGTTCATTGGTGTCCGTGCATCTTGCCTGTCAAAGCCTATGGACGAATGAAGCCGACATGGCCATTGCAGGCGGGGTCAACGTGATGCTGCGACCGGAATCGTCCATCATCCTGTCCAAAGCGGGATTCCTGAATCCTGATCAGTATTGCAAGGCTTTTGACGCCTCAGCTAACGGGTACGTTCGCGGTGAAGGTGTAGGCGTCGTGATCCTAAAGCCCTTGGGCAAGGCGCTTACCGACGGCGACGCCATCTATGCTCTGGTGCACGGCACGGCGGTAAATCAGGACGGGTACCTGCCCGAAGGCTTCACGGTGCCCAATGTGTTGTCGCAGATAGCACTCCTGAAAACTGCTTATGCGAAGGCCGGGATCGATCCACTGACCGTGGATTTCGTCGAGGCTCATGGAACGGGCACGCCTGTCGGCGATCCCATAGAATGCCTGGCGCTCGGGGAGGTTCTAGGGCGTAACCGGGCGCCGGAAAAACGTTGCATGATCGGGTCGGTAAAAACAAATCTAGGTCACCTCGAAGGCGCATCGGGAATCGCCGGCTTCATTAAAGGTGTTCTGACCGCCTATCATGGCGTCGCCCCTCCGAATCTTCATTTCCACAATCCCAATCCCGAAATTGATTGGGAGAGCCTTAAGCTTGAAGTGCCGGTTAAGGCCGTTCCGTTGAGCCGCGGCAGTCAGCCTCTGACCGTAGGGGTAAATTCATTTGGAGCAGGTGGCACTAACGCTCATGTCGTGGTGCAAGGACCGAGAAAGGCCCAGACGATAATTCATGAGAACCACACTTCAACAAACGAGCAAGCCGCCGAAGCCGGGACGTTATACATACTGAGCGCGGCGAACCGCGATTCCTTGAGGACCTTGGCTCTGCGTCATGCCGACTTCTTGGCAGAAACCAGCATTCGGTTCGAGGACATCGCTTTTTCGGCTTTTACTCGGCGCAGTTACTACAAGCAGCTGGCCGCCGTGGTCGGGCAAACCAAACAAGACGTGGAGGACAAACTACGCAGGTTTGCCGATGGGCATCTCGACCCTGCAACGCTCACAACGAAAACCACGCGTAAGAAAGGGCCGCGGCTGGCTTTCGTATTCTCCGGCCAGGGCGGTCAGTGGGTTCGCATGGGTCAGCAATTAATGCAGTGTGAACCTGTCTTTCACCGAGCGTTGTCGGAATTCGATGCCATCTTTCAAGAACTGGCCGGGTGGTCGCTGCTGACGGAGCTACGCAAAGACGACGCCCATTCCAGGATCAATGACACAGTAATTGTCCAGCCCGCAGTAACGGCAATCCAGACGGCCCTGTTCAAGCTCTACGAGCACTACGGGATTCAGCCTCAAGGTGTGGTGGGCCACTCCATCGGTGAGGTTGTAGCCGGCTTTGCGGCAGGCGCTCTGACACTTGAGCAGGTCGTGGTGGTTGTCTACCACCGTTCGCAAGCGCAAAACCTCGCGTCCGGTAAAGGGGGCATGCTCGCCGTCCGGCTGTCATTAGAAGAAACCCGTAAGCTCATCGAAGGGCATGGCGGTCAGGTATCGATCGCTGCCATTAACGGCCCGGAGATGCTCGCCCTCTCAGGCGATATGTTGCCGCTTCAACTCATTGCCCAAGCGCTCGATTCACGAGGCGTTTTCAATCGACCCGTGCGCGTGCAGGTGGCCTATCACAGTCACCACATGGAGCCGATAAGGGAAACTATGCTGGATGCCTTGCGCCCCATGCAAGCCGCCAAAGCCATAATGCCTCTATACTCCACAGTCACCGGCCATCAGGAAGACGGCGCTCACCTGGACGCGGATTACTGGTTTCGCAATGCTCGTCAGACAGTTCTGTTTACGAATGCCCTGAGCGCCATGGTGAAGGATGGCTTCGACACCTTCGTCGAAATTGGTCCTCATCCTTTGCTGGTCCGTGGTGCTGAAGCCCTTTTCAAGAAACTTGACTCCGACGCCATGATTGCAGCGTCAATGGTCCGCCCCGGAAAAAACGCGGCGGCCTCTTCTGATTCTCGCATTGACACGCAGGTTGATTCTGCTTCAAAAAACGGAGCATCAGGAAAACCTCACCCTTCTTTGGAAGATGTGGCGTTTTTCCAAAGCTTGGCACGCCTGGCGGCGCGCGGGATGGAGCCGGATACGAAGGCTCTGTTCGGAGCCGATTGTCGCTATGTTCGGTTGCCCAAGCATCCTTGGCAACATAGCCGGCATTGGTTCGAAGCGCCTGCGGCTGCGGAAATGCGCCGCGGAAGATTTGAACACCCCTTCCTCAAGTCCCAGATTCAGCTAGTGACGGAACCCGGCTTGGCCGTTTGGGAGGCAGCACTGGACCTCCAAAAGTACCCTTATCTTCGCGATCATCAAGTGGAAAGTGAGTTCGTATTCCCAGCAACGGGTCACATTGAGCTGGCCTGGGCGGTGGCGAATGAGCAATTTCGTCATGAGGCCCTTTTCCTGGAGAATTTGCGTTTTGACCTGCCCCTGATTGTGCCTGAGAATGCTCGCCATTCCTTGGACGTTCGGCTAGAGATTGTCTCCGGAGAAGGGGACTATCGCATTTGCAGCCGTCCTGCGGACGCCGCTTCGCAGACGTGGTCGAAGCACTCGTCGGGCCGCATCAACACAGTGCACGATCGGTTTGAAAAATCCGCAGTTTCTCTGGTCACGCTCCGTGAGCAGTTTGGCAATGAAGAATCGCTATCCATCGAGCGATTTTACGAGAAACTTCGGCTGGCGGAATTATCTTATGGAGAGAGGTTCCGCTGCACGAAGGAGCTATGGCGGCGCGGTCGCGAAATACTCGCTCACCAAGAATTGCCTGAAGGACTGGTCTATGAATCCCAACGTTACTTCATTCACCCTGCCTTCCTCGATTCCTGCCTCCATGTCGTCTTTGCCGAAGTGCTGGGCGCTGGCGATCCTGATCGCCTTTTCCTTCCCTATCGCATCGATCGCGTTCGGATCTTACGCCGGCCTACCCGGTCCGTTTGGTCTTTTGTGCGCGTCACGCGATATGACGAGCGATACCTCAATTCGGACGTGTTGATTTTTGATGAATCGGGCGAACTCGTCGCGGAGGTATTCGGCCTGAGCTGCAAACGATTGGCCGGAGCCGGTTCACACCAGATCGACACATTGTATGAGGGATGCTACGAGTACCATTGGACGCCGGCAGCACGCGATTCAGAACTCCATGGCCGCAACTCCGACTGTATGCGCGCAGTCCTGATCGCAGATGAGTCCTCAATCCTCTCCCAGTTGGAGAAACGGTTTGCGTCCGAAAACATCGAGTCGCTGTTGATTCCAATGCGCGAAACCGCAAGCCTGAGCGGACGATTTGCAGACGTCGCCCTGGATCGCCGCACACTGATAGTCTTTATGCCTGGACTGGAGGCGAGTTCCGGGCTGAATGTGGAAGGCGACGGCTGGAAAGGGTTGGCCCATTGCCCCTGGGTCTCGCGGTTTTTGGAACTAGCGCAAGCGCTTCAAAAGCGGCAGGGCGTGTCGCACGTGCACTTGATAACACGGGGCGTCGCAGCCGCAGTCGGCGACACGCACCTTAATTTGGGTCAAGCAATTCTCCACGGAATGGCACGAGTCATCAAAAATGAATGCCCTAACATTCCGCTGAAAATCATCGATCTGAGCCTGTCGGCCCCGCAGGAAGAAATAGATGCGTTGTTCCACGAATTGCTTTACAGGCGACGTGATCGCGACGAATCGGAGATCGCCCTGCGCGGCGATGGCCGCTATGTAAAACAGTTGGTCGCCGTGGATCAGGATTCCGCCGAGCAGGCCGCCAGCTCTGATGAACCAGGGATGGGCGGCGCCTACCGGGCCGACATTCGCCAAGCCGGCCTACCTGACCGTGTCCCTTTTCGCCGTTTTTTGCGCCGGGCCCCAGACGATGCCGAGGTGGAAATCGCCGTTCAAGCCGCGGCGCTCAGCTTCAAAGACATCATGAACGCGATGGGTTGGCTGCCGAAGGAAGCTGTCGCGGGCGGGCTCACTTCCGACCGGCTGGGCCTAGAAGTAGCAGGCCGCGTCCTACGAACCGGCCGTCTGGTCCGCCATGTTCAGCCGGGCGACGAAGTGATAGCCCGTGTTGCTGAGGGATTTGGCGGCTGCGCGACCACGCCTGGGCATTACGTGGTACGCAGGCCCGACCAATTGACTCCCGTGCAGGCCGCAACAGTTCCGCTGGTATACGTTACGGCCTGGTACTCCCTGTTCCATCTAGCGCGCCTGACGCGCGGCGAGACGGTGTTAATCCATTCGGCGGCGGGCGGTGTGGGGGGGGCAGCAATTCAATTGGCGGTTCGCGCCGGCGCAAAGATTATCGCCACCGCCGGAACAATGGAAAAGCGCGAATACCTGAGGCAAATAGGAGTTGAACATGCCTTTGATTCACGGTCCCTTGATTTCTCAAACCATGTAAAGGAGGTCACAGGCGGCCGCGGCGTAGATATTGTGCTAAATTCCCTAACGGGTCGATTCATCGCACAGAGTCTGAAATGCCTAGCGCCGTTTGGACGCTTTGTTGAGCTTGGTAAGTTGGATGTCTATCGCAACGCCAGATTGGGCTTAGAGCGGCTGGGCGAGAATATCTCATACTTCGTCGTTGATGTGGACAGACTCGCCGCCCAAAAGCCCGAGTTGCACCAAAAGGTTCTGGGTGAAGTGGTCGCATTGTTCGAACGCGGTGAGTTGCACCCCCCCGAGATTACCAAGTTTCCCATCTCCAAACTCGCTGAGGCCATGAAGTTCATGACGCGAGCGGCCTACCCGGGCAAGATCGTTCTCACTATGCAGAACACGCGAGTTCAGGCGCTGCCGCCGCGTGTCGCCGAGTTTCGGCCTGATCGGTGCTACCTCGTTTCCGGCGGAGCCAGTGGCTTCGGTCTGGAAATCGCGCGCTGGATGGCTGAGCGTGGTGCATGCCATTTGGTCTTGCTCAGCCGTAGCGGTCCCAAGAGCGACGCGGATCGGGCGACGGTTGAGTCCATGATAAGTCAGGGCGTCCGTGTACTGGTGGCGCAGGCCGACGTTGCCGATGCTGTGGCCGTTGGCTGCATTATGGAACGCATTGCAACTGAAATGCCACCCTTAGCCGGCATGATTCACGGAGCCGCCGTGCTGGACGACGCTTCGCTTTCAGCTATGAATATGGCGCGATTTGAACGCGTCTTCAATCCGAAAGCCCAGGGCGCCTGGAACCTGCACGAAGCCTCCAGAGCGGCGGGAGCCAACTTGGATTTCTTCGTGATGCTGTCTTCTATCTCGTCGGTGCTTGGCCTGGTCGGGCAGGTGAATTACGCCGCAGCTAACTTCTTCCAGGACGCGCTGGCTCAATATCGTCGGCAACAGGGCCTGCCGGCTACGTCGATAAACCTCGGCGTTTTGGGGCAATATGCCGGCATGTCCAGGTCCGAGAACGACGTGCAGCACATCATTGGGCTTCTTGAAAGCCAAGGCATGAATGGGATGCCGCTTTCCGACGCTTTAGCCAAACTGGAAGCAGCCTTGGTGCAGCAACCTGTCCAAAGAATGGCGGCGCGCTTTGATTGGGATCGATTCCGTGCCGCCTACCCGCATCTGGCTCGCGATTCACGGTTTATGGACCACCTGAACGGCACTGCTCTGGTGCGGGGCAGTCGTTCCGAAGCGTCCAGTTTGCGTACGGCTCTTATAGAAATGGCGCCAGAAAAACGGCGTGAACGTCTGGAGCACGAGTTGACTGCCAAACTGGCGCGGATTCTGGAAGCTGACCCAGAGAAATTCGACGTTACGGCGTCCATTGATGTGCTCGGTCTCGATTCGCTGATGTTAACAGACTTGCAGACTTGGATCGTTCGAATGCTTGACATCAACTTGCCGCTTATCAAGTTGCTCAAGGGACCGAGTATCGCAACGTTGTCGGCGGAGTTGTTGAGTCAATTGGCCCCTGTCAACACGGACCATGGCGGCACGAAGAATGCCAATCCAAACGCCGCAAGCTTCACCGTAGCGGACTTGGAGGGCGTGCGCGTTTTGAGTCCCTGGCTGATTCGAGGCTGCGGCCGGTCAGATGCGCCGACCCGGCTAATCTGTTTTCATTCGATGGGAACCGGCGCGTCGTTATTTACCAAGTTCCTGATGGAACCACCTGCCGATTATGACATCTTGGCGGTGCAAACTCCAGGGCGCGAGAACCGCATTGCCGAGCCGGTAGGCGACAACATCGATTCACTGGCCGACTACATTGTGCCGCACCTGCTCCCTCTCTTTGATCGTCCTGTAGTGATCTGGGGGCACAGTTTCGGCGGAATAGTGGCCTGGGAGGTCATCCGCCGACTGAGGGACCGGCATCAATGCGAGCCGGCTCATTTTGTGGTAACAGGCACGACGACTCCTCGCGGAATAGAGAAATGGAAGAGTCGCGAAGTGCTTCTCAAGGGAATGGTTGCAGACAACGACCTTGAGTACCTGATGTCGATATCGCGGTATGTGGACGATCCGGAATTCTTCAAAGCGATCAGGGATCCCATGCGTCGTGACTTTCCGTTGTTAGCCAGCTACCGTTTTGAACCCATGTCACCGCTCAGGTGCCCGATCAGTGCCTTCGCAGCTCGACAAGATGACTTTGCCTACATCGACGAGATTCGTGAGTGGTCCCACCATACGGAAAGCGATTTTGAACTGATCGAGGTTGATGGCGATCATTGGTTCCTGAATCGCAATCGAGACCTGCTGAAAGCAAAACTCTGTGAGATTGCCGGCGGCGCCGCGCTCACATGGCAAAAGCATGCGCCTAGTGGGGCCAAATTCGTCCCCCATTCGGCCAGCCTTGGTTCGGGGTCATTAAGCGGCTCGGGGAAGCCCTGATATGTCGACCGCTGCAATTAGGAATCTGTCCGCCGACGCTGAGCCGAACTTTGACGAGCCACATCTCCGGATAATCGGCGGCCGCTATCGGGTGCTGCGGAAGATTAAACAGGACCAAGACTCGGAAACGCTACTCGCCGCTGATCTAACTCAAAGCGCCACTGTGGTCATCAAAACCGCGATGGCGGCAACCCTTTCCCCCTCCGTGCGCATGCGGCTCGAGCATGAAGCGCACATCCTGTCAAATATCAAAATCGGATTATGCCAGCCCGTACTTGATCAAGGCGCCGAAGGCGATCAATTCTACGTCGTAATGCCCTTCATTCCGGGAACTACGCTGCAGTCACGATTGCACCAAGGCCCTTTGAGCGTAACAGACACGCTCACCCTGGGGCGGGAGCTCTTTGCGGCGCTAGGGGCGGCCCATGCCCAGGAAGTGCTGCATCGGGATGTCAGGCCCGCCAACCTGATGGTAGATGGTGATACACCTATAAGCCGCGTCACCCTCATCGACTTCGGGGTGGCGCGCAGCCCGCACCTCGACGCAAGCATTAGGGATCAATGGGTTGGCGCCGCGCAGTATCTTTCGCCAGAAAGTGCGGGACTACTGGATCAAAATGTCACCGCATGCTCCGACCTCTATTCCGCGGGCATTGTCCTCTATGAGTGCCTTCTAGGACAGCCTCCGTTCCTGGCGACCAATGTGGGCGATGTCTTGCGCGAGCACATGACAGTGCAACCTCCCGAACTGCGCAGCCTGGGTTTGTCCGTTCCGCGCGTTCTTGATGAAGTCATTCAACGCCTGCTAAGAAAGGACCCGCGCGATCGTTACCAAACCGCAGAAGCTGTGGCTTGCGATCTTACAGCGATCACGGAGGCCTTGCAGCAGGGCGAGTCGGAACCCACGATCGTCGTCGGGATGCACGATCGTCGCCAAACACTGGCGGAGCCTGCGTTCGTAGGCCGGGGCCAAGAATTGGAGGCTCTCCAAGCTCAATTGAAACGCGCTCGGGCTGGCCAAGGAGGCCTGGCCCTGCTGGAAGCGGAGTCCGGCGGCGGCAAATCCCGTCTCTTGAGCGAGTTTGCGCTATGTGGGGCGCAACAGGGGGCTTTGATCTTGCGCGGTCAGGGCTTGGATCAGGCGGCTCAGCGTCCTTTTCAACTCCTGACGGGCATCGCAGAAGGTTTGATCGTTGCGGCAAGTTTGGACCCAGCAGTCGAGGAAAAAATCCGCACCGGATTAGGGGACTATCAGGAAGCTGTATGGTCTGCACTCCCGGAACTGGGAAAGGCGTTTTGTGCAAGGGCCGTTGGGCCGCTCGGTCCCGAGTCCTTCGCAGAAACGCGCAGCGTGCAGGCCTTGGCTGCTCTTTTGGATTTATTGGGTACGATGGGAAAGACCACGTTGGTGCTTCTTGATGATGCTCAGTGGGCAGATGAGCTGACGCTCAAAGTTCTGAGCTACTGGCAGCGCCAACCGACGACTAAATCGCGCTCGATTCTGGTGGCTGCGGCGTTTCGGTCGGAGGAGATCCCTTTGGGGCATCCTCTGCGGGCGCTGCCGGCCACGGTGCATTTGACACTTCCCACCTTCCACGCCGCCAACGTTCGCAAATTGGTCGAATCGATGGCGGGACAGTTGCCGGACGAAGCCGTGAACGTGATAGAACGCTTGGCAGAGGGCAGCCCATTCATGGCGGCAGCTGCGTTGCGCGGGCTGGTGGAATCCGGCGCGCTGGCGCCGATAGCAACGGGATGGCGCGTCGAGGCCTTGGCCATGGCCGACGTGCAATCCTCCCGTCATGCCGCCGCCTTCCTGGCGCGGCGCATCGAATTGTTGCCGGAAACGACCATCAACCTACTGTCGGTTGGGGCGGTTCTTGGCAAGGCGTTTGACTTGTCCACCGCGGGCAAGCTCGCCCGGCAGACATCGGTGCAAGCGATCGCTGCCTTCAAGGAAGCCTGTCGCCGGCACATCATTTGGGCCAAGGGTAAAGACAATCAGTGCGTCTTCATTCACGATAAGCTCCGCGAGACCTTGCTTCATCGGTTGCCCGCCCAGGAGCGAAAGGAGCTTCACCTCAACGCCGCCGATCATCTCGCGGCCCACGCGCCCGAGAGTGTCTTTGACTTGGCGTACCACTTTGATGCAGCCGGGGAAAGCCAACGTGCCTTGCCCTATGCCCTCGCTGCCGCGGACCAGGCCAGGAAGCAGCACGCCTTAAAGCTTGCCGAAGAGCAGTATCGAATCGCCGAGCGCGGCGCTCCGACCGACCATGTCGTCCGTTACAGAATTGCCGAAGGTCTGGGCGACGTGCTTATGCTGCGTGGGAGATACGATGAAGCCGCCCGAAAAACGGAAGAGGCCCGCGAGCTGGCTGAGGGCGACATTGCCAAGGCCCAGATCGAGGGAAAGCTCGGCGAACTCGCGTTCAAGCGCGGCGATTTGAAAACGGCTATGGAGGCAATTGAGCGCGCCCTCGAGGTGCTGGGTCACAAGGTGCCAAAATGGTCCGCCGGATTTTTCTTTTGGCTGATTCGGGAGGTGTCCGTGAAGGGTTTGCACACCCTGCTTCCCGGTTTATTCGTTGGCCGAAAAAAATCGATAGGTTTGGAGAAGCAAAAGCAACTCCTCCTCATTCGCCTCTACAATCGCTTAACCTACGCCTACTGGTTCAAGCGCGGGAAAATCCCATGCCTCTGGACCCATTTGCGTGGCATGAACCTGGCCGAGCGTTACCCTCCTACCCTGGAATTGGCTCAAGCCTATTCGATCCATGCCCCGGTCATGAGTCTGGTTGCCTTCTTCGGTCGGGGCATCGCTCATGCCCAGAAATCGTTGGCCATTTACAAGGTGCTGGGCGACCTATGGGGTCAGGGACAATCACAGAACTTCTGCGGGATGATCCTTTACGCGGCCTCGCGGTACGAGGAGGGCATCGAGAAACTCCGTGCGGCGGAACGGTTGCTTGAGCGAACAGGCGACCTCTGGGAGGTGAACATTGCCCGCACGCATATTGCCAACTCCCTTTATCGGCTCGGACACCTGCCCGGCGCCGCTGCCGAGGCGAAGCGCGTGCATCAAGCAGGCCTGGAACTCGGCGACATTCAGGCTGCGGGGATTACCCTTGATGTGTGGGCGCTGACCTCCGGCGGCCAGGTCGACGCGGACGCCTTGCAAATGGAGCTTGAGCGCCCGCGTGAAGACATACAGGTGAGCGCCCAAGTGATGTGTGCTGCAGGAGTGCGCCATTTCATGCTTGACCGAATGGAGGAGGCGCAGGAATTCTTCGAGAAGGGCCTTGAACTCGCCGAGCGCGCGGGTGTTACGACTCCCTGGACCTATCGGCTTCGTTGCTGGCTCGCGTCCTGCCTGCGTCGTCAGGCGGAGAAGGTCTCCCACTGGACGCCGAAACGCCGCTCGGCCCTGCTTCGACGGGCTCGCAGGGTTGTCCGCAAGGCGGTCAAGGTTGCCCGCACGTTTGAGAATGACTTACCGCACGCGCTGCGCGAAGCCGGTCTTATCGCCGCGATGCAAGGCTCCATCCGCCAAGCGCGACGTCACTTGGATGAGAGCTTGGTTGTAGCTGAGCGGCAAAGCGCCCGGTTTGAACACGCCCAGACCCTTCTGGCCCGCGGGCGCATTGGGGTTGAAGTTGGATGGCCTGAAGCCGGACAGGACCTGGCAGCTGCACGCAAAGCCTTACAATCGCTCGGGGCGGACTTTGCCCTTGAAGAGACGCAAACGGCGCCGCCTGCCCCCGCTAAGACGGCTAGCCTCTCGCTGGTCGATCGATTCGATACCGTACTCGATGCAGGCCGACGCATCGCCTCTGCGCTATCGCGCAAGACCGTCTTCAAGGAGGTTCGAGAGGCGGCATTCCGCCTTCTGCGCGGAGAGAGGTGTCTCCTCCTACAACTCAAGGGGGACGAGGCCGCCGAACACCTCACCATGGTCTCCGGAGAGATGGATGCGGAATACAGCCAAGCCATGGCCGATCGTGCCATTTCAACTGGCAAGGTAACGGTGTTCGGCGAAGGCCAAGCTCAAGAGGAAGGCGCCTTGCTAGCCGGGGTGCGTTCGGCGCTATGCGCTCCGGTGTTTGTGCGCGGCAAGCCGGCCGGCTGCTTTTATGTAGATCACCGAAACGTCAGCGGTCTTTTCGGCGCGGATGAGGAGCGTTTGTCTGAATTCATTGCCACCATTGCCGGCGCTGCTTTGGAAAACGCCGAAGGCTTCGCCGAACTGCGCCGCCTGAATGAGACGTTGGAAGAACGCGTGGCCGAACGCACCGCCGCCGCGGAGGCCCGTGCGGGCGAGCTGGCCGTTTCCAACACCGAGTTAGAGCGAACCGCCGCCAACCTGCGCCATTCCGAAGACGAGCTTCGTCTGGCAAAGGAGATCGCCGAAAAAGCAAACCGGACCAAGAGCGATTTCCTAGCCAATATGAGCCATGAGATCCGCACGCCCATGAACGGCATCATGGGCATGACCGAATTGGCGCTACAAACCACGCTATCGCACCAGCAACGCGAGTATCTAAACATCGTCATGCAATCGGCGGACGCGTTGCTTCGGCTGCTGAACGACATCTTAGACTTCTCTAAGGTGGAGGCCGGAAAGCTGGAGTTGGAGGACATCGAGTTCAAATTGCGTGACAGCGTGGGTGACGCGCTCCACACCTTTGGGTTGCGAGCCGCCGAAAAGCGCGTGGAATTGACTTACCTTGTGCCGCCGGACGTGCCCGATGTCCTTATCGGCGATACCGGTCGGCTTCGCCAAGTAGTCATCAACTTGGTCGGCAATGCACTCAAGTTTACAGATCAGGGCGAAATCGTTGTCGTTGTCACCGTCGATGCCCTGGAAGAATCGCACGCTTGGTTGCACTTCACGGTTAGTGACACCGGCATTGGGATTCCTCTAGATAAACAACAACAGATTTTTGAAGCCTTCAGCCAGGCGGACAGCTCGACGACGCGGCGTTACGGCGGCACCGGTCTAGGTCTGGCGATATCGATGCAGTTAGTCAAACTCATGGGTGGCCAGCTCTGGGTCGAGAGCGCGCCTGGCAAGGGAAGCGCCTTTCATTTCACCGTGTGTTTTGGTGTTCCGAAGGGCGCGCCGGCGAGCTTCTGGCTTCCCAATGAAGGCCTTGCTGGGGTATCGGTGTTAGGAGTGGACGACAATAGCGCCAACCGCTGGATCCTGAAGGATACGCTTGCCAATTGGGGAATGCGGCCGACGATGGCAGCCGACGGGCCGAGAGCTTTGGCTCAAATGGAAGAAGCCGTGATTCGCGGCGAACCGTTCCGGCTGGCGCTCTTGGATGTGATGATGCCGAACATGGACGGTTTCCAACTCGCGGAGCAGATTCGGCGAAACCCGCACCTTAGAGACTGCATTTTGATTATGCTGTCATCGGCAGGACTGACTGAGAATTCCGGGCGCTGCCAGGACCTCGGCGTTGCCCGATACCTCATCAAGCCCGTCAAGCAATCGGACTTGCGCGAAGCGATCCTGCGCGTCCTCAGCCACGCGGATAAACCATGCCGACCTAGCGACCCCGTCGTGAGTCAGCAGCCTGAGCGTTGGCGGTCGAAACGCATCTTGCTCGCCGACGATGGTTTGGTCAACCAGCAGGTTGCCCGTCAACTGCTTGAAGCGCGTGGCCACAAGGTAGTGGTCGTCAATAATGGACGAGAAGCCGTAGGGGCCCTGGCGCACGATTCGTTCGACTTAGTTCTAATGGACGTGCAGATGCCGGAAATGGACGGTTTCCAGGCGACCATGGCGATTCGCCAAAAGGAGCAATCCACCGGCAACCACATACCTATCGTCGCTATGACCGCGCGTGCCATGAAGGGCGACCGGGAGCAATGCCTGAACGCGGGAATGGACGGTTATTTGTCCAAGCCGATTCGGTCCAAGGATCTTTATGAAAAGGTCGAAGGCATTGCTGCCTCAAGTACAGACGATAGCGTATTACCAGTCGATGCCGACCAGCCAGAATCAGCTATGAATTGGAACCTTTCCGTGAGCAGAGTTGGCGGGCGAGAAGAGCTGCTTAGACAGATGGCAACATTGTTTCTCAAAGAAATTGACGAGCTGATGATTGCGCTTCGTACAGCTCTGAGCAAGCTTGATGTCTCCAAAGTGCGTCGCGTGGCTCATGCGATTAAGGGATCGGCCGCATGTTTCGCAGCCGAGCCTACTGTTGCGGCTGCATTGTCCCTGGAATTCCTGGCAAACGATGGCGTGCTAACAACTGCGGAGGATTCCTATTCCTTGCTCGAGCGAGAAGTCGAACGGCTGAAGCTAGCAATAGGGGCCATGAGTCAGGAGGCAGAGGTCAGGAATCAGGTGTGGAGTTAGGGGTCGAGAATCGGTTTGGAATCCGGAGTCAGATTCCTGATTCCTGACTCCTGTTTCCTTATTCCTAATCCAACACTTCCCGCACTTTCCGCGCTAGATCCGTTCGCGAAAAAGGCTTTTGAAGGAATGCGACCTCCGACTCCAATATACCGTGACGCACCACCGCGTCATCCGTATAGCCGGAGAGAAACAAGGCTCTGATCTCTGGCCGGATCGCGGCCACCTTTTCGGCTACTTCCGCGCCGCCCATATCCGGCATTACGACGTCCGTGATCAGCAGATGAATCGGCTCCGGATAACATTCGGTCATACAGATGGCCTCAGCACCATGGGCCGCTTCCAGCACGGTGTAGCCGAGGCATTCCAGGGCCAGCTTGGTGATCCAACGCACCTCATCCTCGTCCTCAACCAGCATGATGGTTTCGGTACCATGCGGAGCAGTTTCGGGATCATCTGAGGACGGGTCTTCATCAACAATGCCATCAACCGAAGGGAGATAGACGTTAAATGAGGTTCCACGCCCCACCTCGGTGTGAACTTCAATATGGCCGCCGCTTTGCGTGACGATGCCATATACGGTTGCCAGACCCAATCCGGTTCCTTTACCAGGCCCCTTGGTCGTGAAAAACGGCTCAAATAATCGGGCCTTTATTTCGTCGCTCATGCCTGTGCCAGCATCGCTAACCGCCAACATGACATAGCAACCCGGCTTGACATGGGGGTGCAACATCGCGTAGTCGCTGCCAAGCTCGATGTTGGAGGTTTTGATAGTAAGCTTGCCCCCCAGAGGCATGGCGTCACGAGAGTTGATGGCAAGATTTACAATGACTTGCTCAATTTGCCCGGCGTCCCCTTTAACCCTGTCTAGCTCTGGACTGAGGTCTGCTGTGAGATTGACGTCTTCTCCGATCAAACGCTGGAGCATCATTTCCGTATTCATGACGAGAGCGTTGAGATCTAAGACTTTTGGTTCCAGGACTGCTTTACGAGCGAAAGCAAGAAGTTGTCGCGTGAGATCAGCAGCACGCTTGCCGGCTCCTTGGATACGGAGAATATGGCAATGCATGGGATCGCCAACAGGCAATTGAGGCACCAGCACCTCGCAGAGCCCAAGAATGACCGTCAGGAGGTTATTGAAATCGTGGGCGATGCCGCCGGCCAATTTGCCGACCGCTTCCATCTTTTGCGCTTGATGAAATTGCGCTTCCAGAGCTTTGCGATCTGAGATGTCCCGGCAGATGATTTGAACGGCGGGTACGCCGTCCTCCTGAAACGGTGAAACGCTAACTTCCGCATCCACGAGAGCCTTGTCAAGGCGGACGATCTTTGCCTCGCTGAGTGGGACCGGCTTTCCCGATTGCAGGTGGCGAATGCGCTCCGTCAAAGTGGCATGGTCATTGGGATGGACGAATTCCAGAATCGATTTGCCCAATACCTCTTCAGGGGCCGAAGCGCCGAAAAGCTTCAAACACGGTTTGTTGGCAAAGACAATCTTGCCCGCTCGGTTGATTAACATGGCATCGGGCGAAAACTCGACCAAGCGACGGTAGCAGCGTTCGCTTTCCACCAAGGCTTGTTCCGCTCGCGACCGTTTGTCTTCAGTCGATCGAACTAGGTTTTCAAGTCGCCGAGCATAATCATCAACTTTGCGCTTGGCCGTTAAAAGTTCCGCCTTGTTTTCTTGAAGTTCCTGGTTGTTGCGGACAATATCTTCAAACGTGGTGATAAGAAGGTCCAGAATCTGATTTTTGTCCGAATTGATTCTCAATGACTTGCCTTGAAAGACGACATCAACTCCTTCCTGAAACTCGCCGTTGCTGACCCTCTTGTCAAGGATGGAATGAACTCTGGCAACGAGTTGATCGGCCTCACACGACTTCCTGATGAAACTGTTTGCCCCGCATTCCAGCCCGCGGATTATGTTCAGTGGATCGGATAGCGATGTGAGAAGGATGACCGGAATATCGCACTTTGTCGGGTCATCTTTGATCTTTTTGCACAAAGCAATGCCGGACATTCCAGGCAGACCGATGTCGGTAATGACGAGGTCGAAATCCGTGGTCTGAAGCATCCGCAGACCGGATTCGGCATCAAGAGCCATTTCGACTTCAAGCTCTTCGGACGCCAAAATGCCAACGAACTGATGAGCCTGGGTAAGCGAATCCTCAACGACCAACACGCGGTTGACCCGTTTGTTCCTGGGCGTTTGATTCAAGTCAATTTTCTGAGTAGCGATCATGAATGCCTCGTGAATACGCCAAGCATGTGGACGAGAGACCGGAGTTTCGGCTTATGCAAGAATAGGTCAGGTTTTTCAAAGAATGCCGTCTTTTCCATTTTTTCATTTCCTAATCCCAAGCGGTGGTCCATTCAGTCGCTAATCGTGACCTATGCTTTCGTGTCGCGTTCCCAATCTGCCGCGGGCATATTTAACTTGATATTCTGCCGCATGAAATCTCTCACTTTAGCCTGTCACGAAGTTTCCCAAACGCCGCGACCGGCAAAACTTCATGCCATGGACGGTTCCTTCGACAATTCTGGTAGCCGCGCAACCGACGAGCACCCAAAAGAAGAGTCGGCCTCTTTGCCCGTTTTCAATGCCGAGGCCGCCCTGGCCCGCGTGGAAGGAAATCGCGATCTCTTACGAGGAATGGCCGGACTGTTCGCCCTGCAGTGGAAAAACCTCTGCGCCGAGATTGCTAATGCAGGCAAACAGCGCGATGGCGCCAAGCTGGAGTTGACAGCGAACGTCCTGAAGAAATCGGCCGAGAGCCTAGGCGCTAGCAGAACAAGCCGATTGGCCCAAGATCTGGAAACGCGCGCCCTTGAGAGCGATTTCCACGAAATAGAAAAGACCTGCGCAAGACTGCAATTGGAAGTGGAACATCTCGTTAAGGCGCTCAAGGCGTTTAGCGATGAGGCGAAGCCCTAGTTCGTGCCTTGCGGTTCGTAGTGCGGCTTTAGCCCGTTTTAGCGACACTGAGCTGTGACGGGCTAGAGCCCGCACTAGGAACGGCAAGTCGTGTAGGGATTGGCTAATTCTTAGCGCCAAACGTCACACTGCCGCCGATCGAAAAGATATCACCCCACGTTCGATCTCGGACCGCGGTGCCGGGCACAGGGCCAGCCGGCGTGACGAGCGGTCCTTCAACCGAGTTTTCAAAGCCATGAACGTAGGCCATGCTTAATTTGAAGTCCGGCGTGACTTGCCAGGACGCACCCAAAGAAAGCATGTGCTGGATAATAACCGGTGAAAGAGCGTTGATGACCGCTTGGTCGTTAGGAATGGGGTTATCCGACCAGCTATATCCCAGCCGAAGGAATACGGTGTCGCAGACTTGATATTGGGCGCCCACCGCCGCGGCGAAAATGCTGCGGAACCCAAGTCCGCGAAGCGACCCTGCATCGGTAAAGCCCCTATCGCCAAAGCCATTAGTATTGCGGTAGTCCATATATCGCCCGTCTAGAGCAAATACCCAGCGCTCGAGCCCGGAATAGGCCGTTCCTACGGACACGACCATGGGCAAATCGAGATCGAACGTGAGCTCACGGGGTCGCCCCAGTTCGTCGGAGGAATTGAAGCGGAACTTATCGAACCATTGAGGACTCTTGAACGAGGCTCCAAAGCCCCAGACGTCTTGGTGATAATAAGCGCCAACATTAAATCCGCCTCCCCAGGTTGTTTGCGAGTGAGTGCCTTGCGGGTAGGTGGCAAAGCCGTCGCCCCGAGCATCATCGGGCACGCCGAACAGAGCGGGGTTGACACTCAGTTTGGCAATATTCAAGGTGGGACCGGCAGCGACCGACAAGCGGTCGGAAAGTTGCAGATTAATGGCCGGGGCGATCTGCAGGACTTCGTAGTCGGAATGAGCGGGACCGAAGCCTAGCCCAACCGGCGGCGGCGCCGTCGCAATAGGATTGGTAAAGCTGCCGGAGTAATCCACGCCAAATCCGGCCACGGCAAAAATGCCCAGCCCATAACTGAGGATGCTATCCTCGGGCTTGTAGACCAGGCCTATGGTCGGCATAGGAATAGCGCCAATGTCCGAGTCCTGTTGTCCGGAAAGGGTCACAGGGGGAATGCCCGGCCCAAGGGCGCCGGCTGAATAGTTTGAAGCTAGTTGCGTGCGCGGCAGCAAGAGTTCGGCGCCAAACTCCAATTCCGATTTCTCCAATCCCGAGATGGTGGCTGGGTTCCAATACAGCGCGCCGGCCGGACTGAGCGGCGCCGCCGTGGATGCTCCGCCCATGCCCCGGTTAACGGCCCCGCTTGCCGACATATAGACCCCAAATTGGGCCGACGCAGGGTTAGCCAGAAATGCCAACGCGACGATTAGAAGGGACTTTTGGGAAAATTGGGAAAGAACCTTGTGAGCGGTCATGATCGCTCTCGAAATAGGGAAATTATGCAACAGGCCGGATCTACCGAGGTTATCGGTTATTCCAGGATCACGCCTTTAACCTATACACATTGAAATGCTCCCGCAGACACATTGAGTCGCCAGAGGTTCCGATCAGGCCCGTATGGTCAAACAATTCTGCCGAACCGCAATTGTCTTCCTGCGATTCACTTGCGCCCGCAACTGCGCTGCAGAGTCAACCGATTGAACTGCGACCGTCAACTGCTGATGCTCTTGGGTGTGGTGTAACGCGTCCCGCTGAGTAGTGAGATGATCGCATATGCACGGACAGGTGCGGTCCGCGCTATGTAAGTCAGGCTTTCGAGCCTGACCTACATAGCCCCATATCGCGAAAACGGACGGGCCGACTTGCCCGCCTTGTTGCGCCGTCACCTGCGCCGGCGGCCGCTCCCGACAGCTTACGCCACCGCGCCCTTTTGCTATGTGATCTTCGATCTCCTCTTCCTGCGCGGGCCGGCGCTCCTCAAGGAACCTCTGGTTCGTAGGCGCGAACTCTTGCGGGAATTGCTGGATCAGGCCAACCATCCGCTCTTGGCTTATTCGGACGGCATCGTGGGCGCGGGGAAAGCGTTCTTCGACAAGGTCGTGGCGGAAGGACACGAAGGGGTGATGGCCAAGCACCACGAAAACCGCTATCTCCCGGGCCGGCGTTCTTCTTCCTGGAGGAAGATCAAACCGGCGCTGGTGACGCCCTGCGCCATCATTGGTTATCAAGTGGGCCGCTCCGGCGTTCACCGTCTGTGCGTTGCCGCCGCGTGCGCGGACGGACTGCGCTATGTCAGCCAGCTTACGCGCGGCTTCTCCGCTGCCCAGGCCGTCGAACTGGAAGAACGGTTGGCGCCGAGGCAACGGTCGCGGCCTGTCACGCCTTGTCCGCACCGCGTGAGCTGGGTTGAACCGGAACTCTTTTGCCGTGTGCAAAGCCAGGGCTGGACCAGTCACGGCCGGCTGCGCCATGCCGTTTTCCGAGGTCTACTTGAATGATCAACCACTAAACCGATTGCTTTTGGCTTGAATGTCATTCGGACTAAAAAAGCGCCTCTTGCGTTCCGAGGGACCCTTTTGAGAAGAAAAACACCTTCAAAAACACGGCACTTTTGACCCGTTGTGTTAACTCCTCTGTTTTTAGTTCGAATACCTTTTAGGGAGCTACTCTATCTATACGAACTGGGCATCTTCGAGTTAACACTCCGCTCGTGCCCTTTCCTTTGCGTTTTTCGTGAGGATCGTCACGTATTCCTCCGATTTATCCCTTGTGTTAACTCCGCTGTTTCTAGTTCGAGTCACATTCGGGGAGCTACTCGATCTATACGAACTGGGCCGTTTTCCAGTTAACACTCTGCTCATGCCCTTTCCTTGGGTTTTTCGCGAGGAAAGACGACTATTCCTCCGACCACAGAGAGTGGTTTTAGATCGAGGCTGAACGGCTTAGGCGCATTTCTTGCCAAAACTCTCTGGAGCTCTTGAAGGCCGCCGAGTCGGCCCCGATGCGCAATGTGCCCTGCGTCCGTTACGCCGACATCTGGCCAGAAGACCGTGGAGAACCTCAAAGCTGCTGGCGTCAAGGCACTGAATCAAATTAGCTTCAATGCGGCCACGGCCAGAAGACCGTGGAGAACGTCGATCTTGCCGCCGGTGAACAGGCTGAGAATCAACGGCTTCAATGCGGCCACGGCCAGAAGACCGTGGAGAACCAAGAAACAGAATCCCGCCTTGGGCTCGCGGAAATGGCTTCAATGCGGCCACGGCCAGAAGACCGTGGAGAACGCCTGCACAGGCGGCGGCTCCAAGACCGCGCATAGTGGCTTCAATGCGGCCACGGCCAGAAGACCGTGGAGAACCCGCCGTGGGTCGTCGCATCGACCAAGCTCGCCAACTGCTTCAATGCGGCCACGGCCAGAAGACCGTGGAGAACGAAAGCTCCGCACAGGCATTCGCCGGACTTGTGCAAGCTTCAATGCGGCCACGGCCAGAAGACCGTGGAGAACCGGTAGAGCCCGCGATGATCGCTCGTCGTCACGACGGCGCTTCAATGCGGCCACGGCCAGAAGACCGTGGAGAACCCAATCGGTTAGCCGATCAGCACGGCGAGGCCGGCCGGCTTCAATGCGGCCACGGCCAGAAGACCGTGGAGAACTCCGGATGGTGCTTCATGACCTGCTCCCGGTACCAAGCTTCAATGCGGCCACGGCCAGAAGACCGTGGAGAACGGCTTTGAGCCCGCGCCAGCGTACGCAGAAGCGGCGCTTCAATGCGGCCACGGCCAGAAGACCGTGGAGAACCTTGAATTCAACGCGGCGGCTCAGTTCTGAGGGAAGCGCTTCAATGCGGCCACGGCCAGAAGACCGTGGAGAACCCAGCGAGTGTCACCATGAAGTATTCCGAAGCCGACGCTTCAATGCGGCCACGGCCAGAAGACCGTGGAGAACTACCCGTCGTGCAGGAAGTACAGACCGCCTGGCTATGGAGCTTCAATGCGGCCACGGCCAGAAGACCGTGGAGAACCTGGCTGACAACGTTGTAAGGAATGAAGCAGAAGCGGCTTCAATGCGGCCACGGCCAGAAGACCGTGGAGAACCGCTCGCGTCGCAAGCGGTTTATTTCACGCTGGTTAGAGCGTGCTGTGCGAGCAGGCCGGGATGAGGAAGGCCTAATGAACCAGAAGATACAGGACCTCATTCACTAACTCCTTCCTGCGACGAGTGTTCGGCAATGCGAGCGGCTCGCGAACCAAACAAACAACGCATCTCCTTAGTTGTCAAAGACCAGCGCCACGGAAACCGGGCGGACACCATTTCAGGACCTTCGTTCTCGCGGGCCAGCTACACGTTCAAATTAGTCTTCTCCATGCCATCATGCGATGGCAAACGCCGTTGTAAAATTTGGGGTCTTGCCGACCAAAATGCGCTGCAGTCGAAAAACGGCAAATGCTCCGAACTCTTGAAATGCGCCCACGTCTCTTGTCTCCTCTTGCATTGCAGGATGTCCGAGGACCGAAGCTATTACGTCCACGGTGAGCGGTTGACTCCATAGCGGCCAAGTCCAAAGAGTATTGTTGGCACGATTGCCTTTGAAACCACGGGTCGCCACCCGTACCAAACGGTGGTCGGCTGGGAACGACGGAAATAACGGCCATGCTTCGAGCGCTAGCCGGTTGGCCCCGAGCATGCCGCCACGTTTTTTCCGCGTCGGGTCACCGGAAGGCATGTGCCATTGGTATGCATGGCGGCGGTCTTCACTCGGCTCCCAGTGCAGAGACTGATTGTCGAGGGCGTCGGCAAAATCCCACGGCAGGAACAGTGACCGGTTCAAATGCTCGGAAGTTGTCCGCGCCATAATCGACCGTAGGTTGCCCAAGAGATAATCCCTCCGTACCGTTTGCAGCTGGCTCGCCCCTTCCGGAACGGACTCACAGACAAGAGCGGTCACCCAATTCAGATATGAGAGATCGCATTCCCTGGGGTTGCGACATTGCTTTCGGATCTGGTCGGCTAGTTTATCTTCATCCTCGTCGAGCATATTGACGACCCACTTGGCGGGGTGATCACACGGGGATCGAGGTAGCTGTTCGGCCAGGAAATCGGCGAATTCTCCCGGCGCGGGCAGCGCGGCCGACAGGTGCAATACCGGAGTGTAGGCCGAGGCGTCAGTGCCCCACGACAAGGCCACTGGACTGACCAACCAGGGGGGACTCTTCTCGGCCCGCGACATCCTATCGATGGCGACGAGCGTGCCCACTGCGGCCAGGAAAGCGAGCGGGTTCGCGCCGTCAAGTCCTGTGAGCGGCAACGGGTACGAGTGACGCGATCCCGCGTATGAGGCGAATGGCGTCGGCTTCACATCAGCCCGCTCCGTTTTCCTATCTTTGTCCTCTTGTTCGGCCCGGCTTTGGGCATGGTCAGAGAGACGGAAGATTGCTTCGCGGTATGCCGCCCCCCACCAGCCGAATTCGCGGACCACACGCCAGAAGCGTTCCGGCAGTTCTGCGTTCCACTTCGCAATCTTCTGAACGCACGAATCGGGTTTGAAACCGAACAGTTCCTGGCGGCATGGCGTATCCGCCTTTTCGATATCCTCTACTGAGTTAGCGAACGGACGACCGCTGCCGTGATGTGTGGCGATCAAGTGCAGGAGCAATTCGTCGTCGGTTCTAGTGGCGACGAGCGCAGCGGACAGCAATTCGTGCCGGGCGCCGGTCGGGTAACGATGGATCTGCCGCGCCTTGTCGCGCTCCCGTTTTGTTCGAGGTGATCGCGCGGATTTGGCGAGTGCGTCGCCGACGGCGGTTCGCGGCGACGACTGCTTGAGCATCGCCTGGAAGCGCGGGTCGAGCTTGCCAAGGTCGTGCCAAAGGTCAGCGTCGAGGCCGCATCCGCCAGCGAAGCGCTTCGCGTGTTCGGCTACACCCCGTGAGTGTTCAGTGAGTTTGATTTCGCGCTGAACGGGAGATTCAGTCGATTCGTCGTCTTCGAGGAAAGTCGGATCGAACCGATAGTTCGGATCACCTTGGTGTAGCCGCTGTTTCCCGGTGATGACCCAGCCACCACAAGGGTGTTTCTCGACGGTTCGGGCTTTCTTGGGGTCAGTCAGAAAAGCGACAGCCAACTTGAGCCAGTCTGGAGACTCGTCTTGGAGATTCGCTTGAATCTGCTCTTTCAGTTGATCGTCGAAGTCCTCCTCGTCTTCGCTCAGTGTCGATTCAGTCAGCCGCAGCACGGCCTTGTCCCGCGAGCGTTGGAAGGCTTCCTCCGCGTAGTCGGTCAGGCCGAAGGGGAAGTCACCTAACGACTCGGTTCCCTGAGCTGAACAGGGAATTACATACAAGTCGTTCGGGGTGATTTCATCGAGTTCGGCGACAATACAGCTCTTTTCGGGGCCGCGCCAGCGGAGGGCGAAACGATTGATCGGCTCATCTTCGTCGGGGGCGTTTGCTTCGCCTTCCACATCGCCGGATTGGTCGTCGATAGTTTCGGCGGCCAGCCACTTCTTGAACACGCTGATCGGCATAGGCACGGCTTCTGACGAGGACGGCGGGCAAAGGGCAACGATGTCGGCCCACTTCTCGGTATCCTCGCCGAGGTCGCGGCGGAACACCACCTGAACGTCGGGCTGACCTGACCTATTGGGCCCATGAAGGAACAAAGCAGGGTCAGGATCAAGCGCCGGAATCGGGTTCGTCTGGACCCAGCAATCGAGGTGCGCGGGGAACAGCACGGGTGCGTCTGACGACGGGGCGGTGATGGCCTCATGGATTCCATTCGCCGTTTGCTCCCACTTGCGGCGCATAGAGGAGATGCCGAAGTCGATCCACGAAACATCATCTACCGTCTTGCCGTCTGCGTGATCGTGTAGCCACTTCCAAGTGTCCGGCAGGCTGTTTCCGTAGACTGGATCACTCTCGTTTTCCTTCTCTTTCGCCTCGATTTGATCGCCACGAATGACGACGACCGCTTTCGCAATCGCCCGATTCGCAACGCGGTTGAGGCGGCCGAAGCGTTGCCGCAGGGCGTCGAGACTGGCGCACTCAGTCACGAGTGCATGGAAGTCGAAATCCGCCCCACATTCCAGACATTGCGTCCCGATCACGAATCTCGGTGGCGTGCCTTCGGCATTGGAGAGCAGCGGCTTCAATCTCTTATCGAACAGCTTATCGCGGTCTAACGGGCGCATACGGCCCGTTAGCAATACGGCCTCGTCGCCGAGCTTCTCTTGCAGCTCGCGGGCTGTCTTCACGCGGTTCACGATGATGCCGACGCAGGCGAATTCGTTCGACAATTCGCAGGCATGTTTCTCCAGCACTTTCGCAAGTTCGTTCGAAGCGTTCTTTCCCTTCGCTTTCGGAGCGATGTCAAGTGTTGCCGGTTTACTGGCGTTGATTCGCTTGCCGAGAACGGGGTCTTCGTGGTCCTTTTCGTCGGCATGGAAGATCTGGTCTTCCCCTACTTCGCCTGTCGGCGTCGCTGTGATCGACACAAACTGAAACGGAGCGGATGACTCGTTCCACCTGCGATAATTCTTGACCGCCTGCATCGTCTGATCGAATGGTTTCGCGCAGTGGGCCTCATCGAGCAAGATGAGCGCGTCGTTGCCGACCAGCCCGGCATGGACCGGCTTCATCGAATGGGACACGCCATACCCACGGAACAACAGCCGTGAGCCGACCTGATCGACGGTTGAAGCGATGACAGTCGGCTGTAGCGGCGAACGTGTCCATGCCGTTTCTCGATAAATGCCGCCACGGAGGGCGTACACGTCAAGCGGGCGCTCGTCCTGGGCAAGCTCACGGAGTGAGTCGGCCACGTTCTTCAAGATGCCGGACTTCGCTTCATGCAACACTTCCGACATATTGTCCGCGTGCATCTTCGCCTGATCGACAACGATGCGCCGATCCACGACGAAGAAGATGCGGCGAGGAGCGTGGCGGGGTATGTCCTTCGGCCGGCACGCCAACGCGAAAACGGCGATGTCGATGCACGCGGTCTTGCCAGCGGCGGTCGGCAAGGCGATAGCGCGTGGCCAATCACCGTCGCAGACCCTCTTTGCCAACCGCGTTTGCCATGGGAATGGGTCGTAGCCGTGGACGGCTCGGAAGAATTCCTGAAATTGGTCTGGCTTGGGCAAGCTCATGATTCATCCTCTTGGAGTGGTGAACGGCAGGCACCATAGCCAGAGTAGCGACCGGCCCCGATCAGCACCGGGCCGCGCACAGGCACAGGGAACTCGATAGCGGCGTGGGTGAGCGGACGCGGCGGGCGGCTCTGACGCGGCTTGACGTGGAACGCCCGTGAGTGTGGCACACCTCGCATCAACGGGGCGAAGCTGGCCCGTACGGCAACCGGGCTGGGATACCCAGCATCGACGCATGCCTTCGCCACAACTTCTTCGGTGGTCAACCCTCGCCGGGGAAACAACGGCAACATGATTGGAGTAACCGTTTTCCAAATGCGATTCGGGTGTGTCCAGGTGAAAGACTTCAACGAGAACTGGCGACGACCTTCAGGGCGTTCGTCGAGTTCTAAGTCGAGCTTGCCTATCTCCCGGTTCTCCAAGTGCGGGTTGCGGATTGTCAGGGACAAGAATGGAAAGCCGGGTTCAATGTCGTGATCCTTGTTACCGTCCTGCTTACCGAGCAACTCGAACAGTTTTTCCGCGTGCTCGAAGTCTCGGGGCACCACCAAGGCGATCCCGAGCAAGTGCCCGTCCGCGTGTTCGCGATCAACGAAACCAAGCGGCAAGTATACCGGACGGGATTGTTTGCTGGGGGAGCCGTCGGCGGCATGTCCGCTGATCCACTCAGGAGCGTTCGGACCGTGTCTTCGCATCAATTCCGTTCGGATGGCGTCGGCGATGATACCGCACGATTCCAGGCCGTAGCGGCGATTGCCGGGAAGTTCACGCAGCACGAAGATGCCGGGGTCAAACGGACCGTCGAAAATGGTCTCGATTGGTTCTCGCGCAGGCACGGCATACCCCTGCCAGAGCGACGGCTGGGGCCGGAGGCCTGCGTCGTAGCGATTCTTTAGGTACGCCAGCCGGCCCCCGCCGAACATCCGCAAGTGATGTGTGGCCCTATTGTAGTCGGGGATAAGCGTCGGCTTCGGGGACTGATCCTCGACCCAAACGCGCACAGGCGACGCGGAGTGACCAAGGTACGTCACCAGACTGCACACCTTCTCCAGCGCTGGCCGTAGGTTGGCCGGCACATTGCCATTCCAGGTGAGGAAGAGAGTCGGCGAAGTCGGCACGACAGCGGGGAATTGACGAGGCTGGCGATTGCGACCCATCGGCAGGCTACCCATTGGCCCAAATGGGCCGTTCTTCCCCAACGGGCTGCTGTCGTCGTTGACAGGCACATAACTGGTGAAAGGAGTGCGTTCCGACACCTCCAACGGCACGCTGAGCGACGGCGCTTCGAGCGTCTCAAGCCACTTCAAGGCTTCGCATTGGGCGGCGTCCTCGCCCGTTTCACCCCACGCGGCGACAAGGGCCATGAACATCCGATCCGGATGCGGCGGCCATTCCGGCTCGCGCGATTGACCTAATGCTTCGCGACTCTCGTAACGCGAGATGATCGCACGCCGCATAAGCAGTTCGATGCCGATGGAGAACATTACTCGACCTCCCCGGCTGCCGCCGCTGCAATCTCCATGCTCTTTTTCACCAGGGTCACGAGATCCGCCGAAGGCGTGAGGAGAACTTCTTTGAGATGGATCGCCAGCTTCGACTCTTTCACCGCCGCGAGCGAGCTCTTGTAAAGCTTGAGGGCGGCAGCCTTGTCCAAAGCGAAAGACGTGTCCGAGTCGCCAGGTTTGCCAAGAAGCTGCCAGATCACGCTGTCCTTCGCTCGCAGAATGCACCGGGAACGCAGGTCGTACCCGGCTTCGACAGCGAGCGTCGCCCCAAGCAGACCGAGCGCGGCGAGGTAAGTGCGGGCGGCGACGTCGCTTTCAGGCGAGGATTTGTCATCTGGTTTCGCCGGAAATCGCAAGCGACGCAATGCAGGCAGCGAAAGCACGGTGGTCTGTTCGGCATAATCGATGGTGAAGCCACCATCGGAGATTGATGGAGTCACATTGCCGTGGTTCGCTTCGGATGGTTTCCCTTCTTTGCCGAGCTTCATCGCCTTCCCTTTGTCCTTCCCATCCTTCACCTTGGCGGCCGCCTTCTCGTCGAGTGTCCATCCACCGCCCTCTGCCGCGAAGAGTGTGCCGCTATTCACGCGGATATTTAGCGGGTCGATGCGGCTGCTGGTCTTGCTACCGGCCACCACGTTCACGCCGATGATCTCGCTCACAACCGACCGGGCAAACTTAACCCCCAACCCACCGCGAGGACCGGTGCTGTCCCACATTCCGAAGACGAGGCAATGTGGAGCGTATTGAAGCAACGGCGTGGCATACGCAGTGGATAGTTGATTGAGTTCCTTGCCGATTTCCGAATCCCGGAACTTTGCAGGTTTCTTTCCATCGTCAAAGGTGCTATCCCGCAAGATGGCATCGACGATGCGATGCGGGGCTTGCAGGCTCGTCACTTTCGGCACACCTGGGTTCTCCACAGTGGAGAAGTCGGACGACACGACCGGCAGTTCAATCTCGCCGCTCATCCACGCATCATGGAGGGCGAGTTCCATTCGGTTCGCCTGGCTGGGCACACTGTCAAGCAGGACACAAGCCAGTTTTTGACCGCCGATGATTCGTTCCTCGGTGGCGTATTTCCCGCCTTCGTATGTCGGCGGGAACACCTTTGGGCTGACCGCCTCCAATTTCAAGTTCAGTCGAAATGCTGCGGCGGAGTCGGCGACGGCCTTTCTTAACTCGTCGTACGTCAATTGCACAGTGGTTGCCATGAATCTCTCCTTTTCTGGTACGGGCTACAGTTAGTGGCTCAGTCGTGACATCTTAGCGGGGAGGGAGTACAGATCGGCCTCAGTTCAGAAAGCTCCGGTTTACCGCCTCCTCAAGGAGGGCCTTCGCGCGGCGAAATTGCGTCTTGACGGTATTGACCGGAACGCCTTTATCACTCGCGATGCGTTCGTGAGTCCAGCCTTCGACGATGTGCAAGCGAGCAATGTCCCGGTAAAGCGGCGGCAACTGATAGAGCAAGGCGAGCAAAACCATGAACTGCTCTGTCCCTTCGGCAACATGTGCAGGATCCTCATCACTCGATCCTTCCTCGAATCGTTCCTGCCACTCCAATAGTTTCCGCTTCCGCATCGACGAACAGTACTGGTTCAGTGCCACTCGAATAACGAACCGTTCCAACCGTTCAGAAGGTAGTTCCCAAAGGGTTCGCTCGTTTTTCCAGCAGATGACCAAGACGTTTTGACATACATCATCAATCTACTGGACCTGAACGCTGATGCGCGCCACCGACTGAGGGACGCGATGAAGCGAAGTAGAATAACCCTCGCCTGCGTGGCCGCGTACACGAATTTCACGGCGGATGCCGAGACTACAAGGGGTTTCTCACGCAACTTCGAGAAAACGGATACGACGGATACGTGGCATATGAAATGTGTTCGCAGCTGCGAAATGGCGGCAGTGTGGAAACGCTGGATCGCTACGCTCGGCGGTTCATTGAATTCATGCGCTTGTGAGCGCTTCTTCCAAGGGGTTCACCGGGAGGACGTGGCACAATGAGATTGATTCCGCTTGCTCTAGCAGGTTAGATTTCTTTTGCCACCAGGCTTTACTTTGCCGATCGGCCCTGGCACGGCTGGTCACCGGACGGGAAAACGCTCGCCTATTGTGCCGAGCGCAAAGACAAATACGACATCTATACGATCCTTGTCAAGGGCGGCAAGGAAATTCGGCTAACTGACGCCAAAGGTCTCAATGATGGACCGGAGTACTCTCCTGATAGCAAGTTCATTTGTTTCAATTCTGAGCGTACGGGTTCGATCCAGATCTGGGGCATGAGACCATGCTCATCGGACCCCGTCCAGCTAGCCCGCGCCTATCAAGCAATCGCACAATACAACGGTTGGAACAATTTCGATAGTGAGCCTTTGAAATTGACGCGCGCGGAATGCGAGCAAAGGTACGGGCTCAGCTAAGCCTTGACATACTTAAATCCGGGTCAACGCATGGCTTGGTTGGAAGCTTACGCTTTCCCGGTAGATATTCGGCCAGAATACGCTTTTCCATACCATCCGTGTCATAATCTTGCTGGGCTAGGGACTCTAGCGCATCCCCGACGGACTCCGCGAAGTTGTTTCCGCACCCCGTAGCAATATCCTCATAATCGGTGAAGGCGAGCCCGCACCCCTGGAAATAACTGCTATTCTCAATTCCGTGGTCTACCAATTCAAACTGGACAATCGTCTTACTGGCCATAGGACTCCTTGCGGGCTAAAGCCGATGGAAGTGATCAAGACCAGATCACTGACGATGATTTCAATAATTGGCTTCCTCATCTGTCGCCGGATGGCCGAAACATGGTCTTTTTGTCCTACGGAAAGGACGTGACCGGTCATCCGGAGAACAAAGACGCTGCGCATCATGGCTCTAAAGGACAAGAAAATCACTGAATTGGGACGGCTCTTCGGCGGCCAGGGCACTATCAACGTCCCATGCTGGTCGCCCGACAGCCGTACGATCGCTTTTGTAAGCTACCAATTGATTCGCTAAAGAGTTTTCCATTCCATCAAACGACCAGAAAACGCTCTGCTTCGAGCCAAGCGGAGGGCGCTATCGGAGGCAATCATGGTTCGCTATATCCTTGGATCGTGTATTCTCTTTTTGTGGGCCGTGAGCGCTTGTAAAGCGGAAGAGCCTCGAGGTCCAGCCGACCTGATTGTCCATCACGCCAAAGTCGTCACGGTCGATGGGAAATTTCGCATCGTAGAGGCGGTTGCGGTCAAGCAGGGGCGAATTATTGCTGTCGGCGACGATGAACTCGTTCTGAAAATGAAAGGGCCAAACACGCGGCTCATTGACGGCTGCGGCCACACCGTCCTTCCAGGTCTTTACGACAGCCACGTTCACCCCGTCGGCGCGGCCGTCAGCGAGTTGCGCGAATCACTCCCCATTTTGAAGTCGCTCGAAAACGTCTTCGCCTATATCCATAAGCAGGCGGCCAAGACGCCACAAGGCGAATGGATCGTAATCCGCTATGCGTTCCCGACCCGTCTCGATGAAGGTCGCTTTCCCTCCAAAGCCGAGCTGGACAAAGCAGCCCCGAAAAATCCTGTACTGTTTCACGCCGGGCCGGCGGGCATCGTCAACACGCTGGGGCTCAAATGTTCCGGAGTAACGAAGGACACGCCAAATCCGTCAGGTGGTGTCATCGTCAAGGATAGCAACGGTGAGCCGACCGGCATGCTTCGGAACGCCTATGGCGTTCTCAAGGGCTTGCCCAGAGAGGAGGAGCGGACGACCGAGGCCCAGAGGTACGCGGCCCTGAAGAAGCTTTTCGCTCTCTATAACGCGCGCGGCCTAACCAGCGTGGCTGACCGTAATGCCGGCCGCGCCGACCTCGATCTTTACCTGTCCCTCCGCGCCAAGGACGACTTAACTGTTCGCGTCAACGTGGCTCGCGCCTTTAATCCGTTCGGCAGTCGAGACGAAGTGGTCCGCCGTCTAGAAGAACTGCCCGGCCATGACGGCAAAGGCGGCGCGACCGGCGTCGGCGACGACTGGGTTCGGATCGGCCCCATCAAACTTTTCTTGGACGGCGGCATGCTCAACGGCACAGCCTTTATGCGTCAGCCATGGCCCCGGGGAGCGACATACCAGATTACCGAGGACCGCTACCGCGGGCTACTGTTTATCCCGCAAGAGCAATTGCGAATGGTGGTCGAAGAAGCAGCAAGGCGCAAATGGCGGGTTACGGCGCACACCGCCGGCGAGGGCGCCATGGACGAACTGCTCGACGCCTACGAGTTCGTCAACCGCATGATCCCGATAAAGGACCGGCGGTTCTGTATAACGCATGCTAACTTTCCTTCGCAACGCAACCTAGAATTGTGCCAGCAGCTCGGCGTGTGCGCTGATGTGCAACCCATTTGGCTTTGGAAGGACGGGACTACCCTGCTGAAGGTGCTGGGCAAAGACCGCATGCGCTGGTTTCATCCCTATAAAACATGGCTAAAGTACACCATCATTGGTGGCGGCAGCGACCACATGATTAAGCTGGACGCACTAGAAGGGACTAACCCATGGGATCCGTGGCTCGGAATGGCGACAACCCTATCGCGCACCACCGAACGTAATACTGAGCTGTGTCAAGAGGAATGCCTACCCCGTGAGCAGGCCGTGCGGTTGTATACCATCAACAATGCCTACCTCAATGATGAGGACAAAATCAAAGGTAGTCTTGAGCCGGGAAAACTGGCGGACTTTATTGTGATCGATCGCGACGTATTGACCTGCCCGCCAATGGATGTGGCGAAGACAATAGTGCTTAAGACCATTGTCGGGGGAAGAGTGGTGTATGAGGCGAAGGAGTAAGGGGAGTTAACATAAGGGTCGCGCTAAGGGGCCAGAGCCGTCTACCCTCACTTCGATTTGGACGCCACAATATCTCCAAGTAGCAAGATGGCTATGGCCCTCACAGCGCTTATTGCCATAATCTATGGGAATTAAGGCAAGCCGTGACGTTGCTGAGAAAAAAACCCATAGGTAGAATTCCCCATGGCGGAATCATCATCATCACAGTCCAACACTCCCGAGGAGCTGCGATCCAGCCTCGATTCCACTGCCCAGACCCTTAGCGCCACCAAGCGCCTGAGGATCATGGCAATCTGTGACACCTTGTGGGAAGTCCAGCTCCTTGATTGGGCAACGGGTCGTGAATTGGCTCGATTGCCGGCTGATGCCGGCCGGGCAATTAGCGCGATGTCCTTCAGTCCCGATAGCAGCCAGATGGTTGTGGCCACCGGCTCCGGTGCTTTGCTTTGGGATCTACGCTTGATTCGCCAAGAGCTGGCCAAGTTAGATTTGGACTGGGACTTGCCTCCCTATAAGGGAAGGCAACCAACTGATCAAGAGCACCGGGGGAGTCAATAACGATCTGACAACGTTCAGCTATGATAATCTGAACCACTTGGTCGGTGCAAAGGAGACCATTGGCGGCGCCTTCCAGATTCAGGCGACCTACGTCTACGACGACTTCGGCAACCGGCTGAAAGCAGATGCAACCGTGGGCGGAACAACGACAATGACGCGCTTTGCCTACGATAGCCTGAATGCCTGGGCGGAACACCAGCAATGTGTTGCAGATGCGGCGCCTCTACCTGAGTGGCGCGGATCAGCTGTTCGCTCGCATTGTTTCAGAAACGCCCAACGTGCCCGCTTGGTATTTGACGGATCGCTTGGGCTCTGTGCGAGACATCGCCGCCTTTCACGTCTTTTCGAAGTAGCTTCCCAACGCCTTTGAAGCGTTTCTCGCCATGCACAAGGCGTAGAGATGCTGCTCCGTCTCACCATTGAACGCGGATGATCGTCTTTCCCTTGATCCGCTCGGTCGGGTTGAAGGCGGCGACCGCATCGTCGAGGGCAGCCACGTTGCCGATGTTTGTCCGCAGCCGACCATCCCGGACCCGCTGGACGAGCTCACTCAATTGGGCGCGATCCGGTACGACGACGAAGTCGATAGTCAGGCCGCCAGAGGGCCGCGCCTCGGTCGGGCCGGCAATGGTCACCAGCGTTCCTCCAGCGCGAATCACGCCCGCAGACCGCTTCGCGATGTCGCCG
>JBJMQT010000141.1:0-16324 GCA_045802525.1 Gemmataceae bacterium | reverse complement strand
TCGATCCTCGATCCTCGATCCTCGATCCTCGATCCTCGATCCTCGATCCTCGATCCTCGATCCTCGATCCTCGATCCTCGATCCTCGATCCTCGATCCTCGATCCTCGATCCTCGATCCTCGATCCTCGATCCTCCATCCTCGATCCTCGATCCTCCATCCTCCATCCTCGAACTCCCCTCAATCCTCCTCCTCATGCGCCACCTTGGCCTTGCTGACGATCTGTTGCTGGACATTGCCGGGCACCTGATCGTAGTGGCTGAATTCCATGGTGTAGGAGCCTTGGCCTTGGGTGATGCTGCCTAGCTGGGCGGCATAGCGAGTCACTTCCGCGAGCGGGGCCTTGGCCTGGATGACGGCCAAGTCGCCGGGCAGGCTGTCCTGATTTTCGATGCGGGCCCGCTTGGTGTTGAGGTCGCTCAGAATTGCGCCCGTGTATTTAGAAGGAAGAGTCACTTCGAGGTTGACGATCGGCTCGAGAAGAACCGGCCGGGCTGCCAAGAACGCATTTTTGAACGCGACGCGGCCGGCCGTCTTGAAAGCGGCTTCCGAGCTATCAACCGGATGGTCCTTGCCGAAGAACACTTCGACCGCCACGTCCTGAATGCGATAGCCGGCCAGGGCGCCACGTTCGAGCAACTCCTTGCAACCCTTTTCGACCGCCGGGATGAACTGGTTGGGGATGGAACCGCCAACGATATGATCGATGAAGGCGAAATTGAAGTTCGGCTCGTAGTGAGCCGAGCGCATCTTCTCGAACTTGCTCTTGTTGGCGAATTGTTCTTCCAATTGTTCCTGGCTGCTGATCTCGCGAGGCAGAGGGTAGACGCGCAGGTGCACTTCGCCAAACTGACCGCGGCCGCCGCTCTGTTTCTTGTGGCGATGGTTCGCTTCCGCGGGCGTGGTGATCGTTTCGCGATAGGGGATCTTCGGCTCCTTCGTGACAACTTCCAGGTCGAATCGCCGTTTGAGGCGGTGTTGAATCACGTCGAGATGAAGTTGGCTCATGCCGGTTATGACCATTTCATGCGTCTGGTTGTCGCGCGTGACGTGGAAAGTCGGATCCTCGTCGGTGATTTTGTGCAAGCTCGTGGAGATTTTTTGCTCATCGCCGCGGGTCTTGGGCTCGACCGCCAGGCCGAACATGGGCGTTGGGAAAACCAGCGGGGCCATCTTGGGAGGATGCGCGTGCGCGCCGACTGCGTCGCTGACGTGCAGGTCTTCGACCTTGGCGACGGCTACGATGTCGCCGGCGATGGCGTCCGGAACGGTTTTCTGACTCTTGCCCTGCATGAGCAGCAAGCCGCTCGTTCGTGAGGATTTATCGGTCCGCGCATTGAAAATCGGCTGGTCGCCGGCGATTTTGCCGGAATAGACACGGATGAAGCTTAGGTTGCCAACGAACTTGTCCGTGAGCGTCTTGAAGACCTGGCCGACGAACTCCGAGGATTCGGCCGGTTCAAGGGTGATCTCCTTGGCTTTGTCGCCCGACCCCTGGATCGCCGTGCGTTTCTTGCCTTCGATGGGCGACGGTGCGAATTGACTGAGCGCTTCGAGCAACTCCGGCACGCCGATGCCTTTCTTCGCGGCTGTGCAAAACATGGGAATCACGGTCCCGGCGGCCATCGCCTTGGGAATGACGGCGTTGAGCTCTTCATTGCTCACCGCGCCTTCGAGCAAATATTTCTCCATGAGCGCTTCATCGTATTCGACGATGGCGTCGACCAACCGCGACCGTGCGGCGGGTAAATCAACAAGACATCCGGCGGGCGCTTTGTCGGGTGGATTCAGCACGCTGACGACGCCGCTGAACTGCGCACCCTGGCCGATAGGCGCGTTGAAGAGCGCACACGCTTTTCCGAAGCTGTCTCCGATAGCTTTGAGCAAATCATCAAACTTAATGTTGTCAGCGTCCATCTTGTTAATGACGAGAGCCCGGGCCAGGCCGCGCTTGCCCGCTTCGGCAAACATGCGACGCGTGTTCACTTCGATGCCGTGCGCCGCGTTGATGACGACGACCGCCGTCTCGACGGCGCTAAGCGCGCCTAGTGCCGCGCCGACGAAATCGGGATAGCCGGGGGCATCGAGGATGTGAAAACGATGCCCCTTGTGGTCAAGGTAAAGAACGCTCGTATCGATAGAAACCCGGCGTTTATGTTCTTCTTCGTCGTAATCGGAAACGCTGGTGCCGTCGTCAACGCTGCCTCGCCGATCCACGGCCTTGGCTTCAAATAGCAGGGAGTCGGCCAGCGAAGTCTTGCCGGACGCTCCATGCCCCACGAGCGCAATGTTGCGGATGTCGCCTACTTGATACTTCGCCATGAAATCCTCCAGGAGAGTGAGAAGCTCGTATGGCTGTAGCGCGTAGGGTGGGACGAGTCTTCGAATTCCACCCAAGCGGAAGGTGGGACTCGAAGACTCGTCCCACCCTACAACAGCACCTCGTCCTACCCTGCAGCTACAGCGCCTTTAGAACCGTTTTCAAATCAAGTTGCCCCTCGTATAGGGCCCGGCCAATGATGCAACCGGACAGCTTCAATTGCGCTAGCCGGCGGATGTCTTCTATGGTTGTAACGCCGCCCGAGGCGATGATCGGGAGCGGGACCGTCTCGGCTATTTCGGCGAGACGCTCAAAATTGGGCCCTTCCAGCATGCCATCCCTGCTGATGTCGGTGTAGACAATGGCAGCGAGCGGCCAATCCGCGCATTTCTTTGCCAATGCAAGGGCGGAGACGCTGGACGTCTCATGCCAGGCGTCGGTCGCGACCTGGCCCTCTTTGGCATCGATGCCCAGGACGATCTGTTCAGGATAGCGCGTGCTCACTTGGTTTAGCCAGACAGGATCCTTAAGAGCCCGTGTGCCCAGGATGATGCGCTTGACGCCCCAGCCCAGAGCCTCGCCGATGTGATCTTCACTTCGCAAACCGCCGCCCAGCTGGCATGGGACGCCGGCCGCCTTAACGATTTGGCGAACGCTGGCGCCGTTGACGGGCCGGCCTTCCTTGGCGCCGTCCAAGTCCACGAGATGCAGCCAGGTTGCGCCGGCCTCCACCCATCGCCGAGCCATGGCGGCGGGGTCATCGCCGAAGACTGTTTCCTGCTTATAGTCGCCCTGCCGCAGCCGTACGCATCGGCCGCCGCGCAGGTCAATCGCCGGATAGATCTGCACCCGACTGCTCCTCCGCCCGCACGTCTGGCGCCCGCTGCCCCGGGAGGCGTTTGGACCCTCATCATGGTGAGGCATCGTGCGAAATTAGACTGTACCGCACCGCGGGGACTCTGTGAAGGATGTGCGAAGGACTTGAAGCGTTTTTTTCCGAGCCGGGACGGTCACAATATTTTGCAAGGAGGAGCATAAGCCCTTAGAGGATGAGGAGAATGGCCAAGTCCAGGAGCCTTTGGTGCTCCTGCAATTGTGACTTGTTGGAGCATTTCTGTGCAACAAGTGTTTTCTGTGCAGAAAAATGCTTTCTGTGCAATAATTGGCGTTTCTGTGCAAAAAGCGTCATTTCTGTGCAACCAGAGGGGTGTCTGGTTTGCACAGCAATTTGCACACAAACGGCGCCCAAGAGGTCCTGTGTCATCGTCGGCAATCGAAAACAGAGGCGACTTGCTAAAGCGCCGCGAAATTGCGCAAAATAGTCAGCCCCACCTTTTGACTCTTTTCAGGATGGAACTGGGTCGCAAAGACATTGTCTCGGCCAATCGCGGATACAAACGGCGTCGGGTAATCGGTCTCGGTAGCGACAAGGTTTCTGTCGCGCGGCACGGCATGATAGGAGTGAACGAAATAGACCTCCGAGCCGTCGGCCATATCCCGCAAAACAGGACACTGCTGCCGAAACCGGAGCTGGTTCCAACCCATGTGAGGTACTTTGAGGCCGGGCGAACGGGGGAAGCGAACGACCTCGCCGGGAAAGAGATCGAGCCCGGCATGCTCGCCGTCTTCATGACTGGTTGTGAAGAGCAATTGCAATCCAAGGCAGATGCCCAAGAACGGCTTGTCCTCTATGACGTGCTCACAGATCGGGTCAGCGAGGCCGGTTTCTCTTAGGCGGACGATCGCATCGCGAAAAGCGCCGACGCCGGGCAGGACGACTTTGCTGGCCTCAGCGACGCGATTGGGATCGCCGGTGATTTCCGCGGCGTAGCCCAGTTTCTCGAAGGCTTTTTGGACGCTGCGCAAGTTTGCCATGCCATAATCGACGATTACGATTGGTTGCATGGTTCACCTATTGAATGAACTACGTGGTGGAACTCGAAGACTTGTCCCACCCTACGAGGGAGATTAATCCCGTCGCACGATTCGTAAAAAGAAACTGGCCAGAAACAAAACCAGCCCGCCGCCAATAACCGCTATCAGGAATAACGGCCCGCTGAAGAAGTACAACTGAACGGCAGGGCCGATGTACTTCCAGCCGAGCATAGTGATCAGAATGCCCATGGCGAGCGCCGGACCAAAAGGCATCTCTTGATTGCCGCGCCGAACCAGCTGAACAGCCCCCATCAACAAAGCCGGAAATACGCTAATAAAAAACGCCATAACGACTGGCTGCCATCCCAAAAAAGCACCGGCCATCATCATCAAGTCGGCGTCGCCAATCCCCAGGCCCTCTTTGCCGCGCCCCAATCCGAAGACAAAACGGATGCCGCGAACCATCGCGACCCCAACCAAGACCCCCGCGAGGCTGGTTGCCAGGCCGGTCTTCCAATTGCCGGGCGGCAACCAAGCGGGCAGCGGGTACCACAGAGGCCACGGCTGCAAGCCCAGCTTGGGCAGCTCAATATGTGGCAAAAATTGCCAAAAGCCGCCGCTGCCCGGCGGATGAGCCAGCGCAAGCTGCTGAGGAACATTGGGCCAAGGCCAGGGCCAAAGGACAGACCCGGCAAGGCCCGCTAAGGTTCCCGTTATTGTCAGCGACAGCGGAATCTCGAGATGTTCGATGTCGATAAACGATGCAGCCAGCAGGAAGCATAGCAAAACGGCGTGATAGAAAAACAGTGCCCATTCCGGCGTCGGCAAGGCGCGAAAAAGCTCAGATCGGCTCTTGAGCGCGTCCAGATCGTAGACGTTTCGGATGATTTCGAGGTAAAACAAACCGACGAAACAGAGTCCGGTTAATACCTCGACCAGGAAATAGCGGATGGAAAACCGTGTTCCGCACACCTTGCACCGGCCGCGCAGCCACCAGTAACTGACCAGCGGCAAATTGTGATACCAGCGGATCGGCTGAAGACAATGGCCGCAACGCGAACCGGGCCAGAGGACGCTCTTTTCATAAGGCAGCCTATGAATGCAGACATTTATAAAACTGCCCCACGAGGCCCCAAGGAGAAAGATCGCGGTAAGGACAAAGGCGTACCAGATTTCAAACCAGGCATCCAAAGAAATCCAATCAAACGGCATCGCGTTATTCCCGGTTCACTTGCGTCAGTATTTCGCGAGCCACTTCCTCCGGCGTGCGATCGTCGGTTGCCACGATGAAGTTGGCACATTGGCGATAATAAGGTTCACGAACCTGTAAGAGATGCTCGATTTCCGCTAGGCCACCAACGCCTAAATCGGGCCGGCGCTCCCAAGTGGTCGCATCTTGGCTGATTCGCTGCCAGAGTGTTTCCGGCTTGGCGGTCAGCCAAATCACCTGACCAGAACTCTGTAAACAGGCGCGATTATCCGCGTCTAGTATAACACCGCCGCCCGTAGCCACCACGTGGCGGGGAAGAGCGGCGATCTCACGAAGCAGATCGCATTCGAGCCGCCGAAAAGCCGCCTCGCCTTCCTGGGCAAACATTTCCCGGATACTAAGACCCCGCCGGGATTCGATCAGCGCATCCATGTCCAAGTCTTGCCAGCCAAGGCGCTCTGCAACCAGCCGGGCGACAGCCGATTTACCAGTCCCGCGATAGCCAATAAGAAAAATGGTTGTTGACGAAAAAGGCAAGGCCACACCTCACCGCTCTTCCGGGCTTTTGAGGCTTACCGGCGAAAGGTGTCGCTTCATCACGGTGCGCAAAAACTCGACCGGAGCATCTTGGCCCGTGAAAAGCCGAAACTGGGCGGCGGCTTGGCGGATGAACATATCGACGCCGGTAATGACATGGCAGCCGCGCAGCTTCGCCTCCTTGATGAGAAGCGTCGTTTCGGGCGTGTATACCGTGTCGAGCACGATCAAACCGGGTTTGAGGAAGCTGTTATGAACCGGGCTTTCATCGACGTTGGGGTGCATGCCGACGGAGGTGGCGTTGATCAGAATCTCGCACATGACGCTATGCCGAGCCGCCCAATCGAGCACGCGGCAGCCCACCTCCTCCGCCAGCTTCTGAGCCCGCTCGGGAGTGCGATTAACGAGGGTCAAGAGCGCGCCTTCGCGGTGGAGCGCATGAGCGATCGCGCGGGCCACGCCGCCGGCGCCGACAAGGAGTACGCCCCGGGAATGCAGCGTGGGGGGCGCGCCGTCTGGCGAAGGCGGCATGTTGGCTAGCAAGGAATCGATTACCGCCTGGTAGTCCGTGTTGGCGGCCTCGAACCCGTCCTGGCGCCGAACCAGCGTGTTGGCCGCCTGGGTCAATGACACTGGGGTGTCTTTGTGTTTGGCGTAAGCGGCGGCCGCCTCCTTGTGGGGTATGGTGACGCTGTAACCCATGACGGGTAGGCTGTCGTAGTCTTTTAGGAAAGCCTCCAGTTCCCCCCGCGGAACGCGGAAAGGCAAATAGACGCCGTTGAAACGTAGACTGTGAAAAGCCGCATTATGCAGGATTGGGCTCAGGCTATGGCCCACGGGATCGCCAAGAACGCCGTACACGGCGGTGTCCGGATTTACCCGCTCGTAATGGAAGGTGTTCTTCATTTCCTGGAAAGACGGCAGGCCGGGGGCGATGCCTCTTTCCTTATTGAACGCCGCGTACGTAAAAGGAACGCCGAATTTAGCGCCGAGGATGCGCGTCGGTAAGCCCAGGTCGCCGATACAGAACGCGATGGTTGGCTTGGCGGGCTTTCGCAAAAGCTTTAAGACGCGCAGGTTATCGGCGTTGTGCTGGGCGCGGACGGCCACCTTCACGATATCTGCGTCTTGCTGACACATCTTCTCATGGATTTTTTCCAGATCCGCTGGAACCTCTCGCAGGTTGTGGTAGCTAACAATCCGCTTGACGTCTTTGAAGCGCGGGATATCGTCGGCAACGTCCGTTTCCAGATCGATCCAGTCGAAGCCGGAGACGATGGCCTGGCGGATCAACATCTGGCGGGCTTCCTCGCTGCCCGACCACCGACCGCCATCCTGTGGCCGGCGAACCGTGGCGATCATTTCGCACGGCTTATTGCCCAGTAAGCGCTTGTAATCGGGTGCTTTGGCGAGGAAATCGAGGCGGACTTCGACCAACCGGGCGCCGCGTTTGGCGGCTTCCTGGATTTCGATCTGGACCATTTTGTGGCGGGTGCGCCCGACAATCACGCAAATATGCTTATTCGCAGAGGTGTGTTCCACGCCTGGCGGCATACAGATACTAAATCCTCACAGAGACCAGGCGAAACCGGGCTTGGCCCGGCCGGCTTTAGTAACGCCTTCAAGGAAACGCTTGCTCAATTTAACTTGTCCAACACCACGCCGCAAGTCAGGGACGGTTGACGATATGAAGTATAACTTTCATTAATGAAATCTTGGTGGAAAAGACATTTCTGCGTCTGCGCCATCAAGACACACGGGGAACTAGTGAAGCAGACGCGGAGGACTGGTGGAGCAGACCTTTCTGTCTGCTCAGCAGGACAGACAGGAATGTCCGCCCCACCAGGCAGACAAGAATGTCTGCCGTCAATTTCACTTCTATTATTGCCTACCTTGTCATTCGCTCTAAGGATAAGATAACGCCGAAGAAATGATCCACGTTACCATGGTTTTCCAATGCACTGCATCCGAGTCAATCTCGGCGAGCGTAGTTACGATATAGCGATTAACGACAACGATTGGCTTGGCGTAGGGGCTTTCGTCCAACGTCTCGGGCTAGGCAAGAGGGCGTTCGTTGTCACCGATTTACACGTCCAAGCTCATGCTGAGCGAGTCGGTCAAGCGCTCAATTCCGCCGGCTTTGAAGTTGGCCAACAAGTTCTCCCTGCCGGCGAAGCGCAAAAGTGTCTGGCATCGGCGTCGAGGCTTTATGATTGCTTGGCGGATTCGAACGCGGATCGGAAGACGTTGATCGTGGCCGTCGGCGGCGGCGTTATCGGCGATTTGGCGGGATTCGTGGCCGCGACGTACAATCGGGGACTCCCCCTCCTCATGGCGCCGACGTCTCTGCTGGCCATGGTTGATAGCTCGGTCGGCGGCAAAGTGGGCATCAACCATCCCAAGGCCAAGAATCTTATCGGCGCCTTTCATCAACCTGTCGGCGTGTGGATCGACCTCCCTTTTCTGGCCACCTTGCCCGACCGCGAGTTTCGCAGCGGTTTGGCGGAGGTTGTCAAATATGGCGTTAGTCTCGACGCCGATCTTTTCGCCTTTCTGGAAGGCCAGACAGAAAGCATTCTAAACCGGGCACCAGGACCGCTTCAGCATATCATCGCGCGCAGTTGTGAACTAAAGGCCGCCATTGTGGAACAGGACGAGCGCGAGCAAATGGGATTACGGGCCGTGTTGAATTACGGGCACACCTTCGGCCACGCGTTTGAAGCCGTGGGCGGCTATGGCGCTTGGCTGCATGGCGAAGCGATCGCAACCGGGATGATCTGCGCCGCTCGGCTGGCGGAAAAGCGCGGCTTGATTTCCGGCGACGTCGTCCACCGGCAACGTCGCTTGTTGGAGAGACTAGGCCTGCGGTTGTCCCCGCTTGATTGGAGCGTGGATCAACTGCTGGCTGCCATGCGCCGGGACAAAAAGAACGTTGCAGGCCGCTTGCGCTTCGTGCTTCCTTATCAATTGGGGGCAGCACGCCTGGTCGAGGGTATCTCCGAAGTCGAAGTGAAATCGGTTCTCGACGAAGTCTTGGCCGGAGGCGCGTGACAAGCTCATGTCAGAAAATACAAATGCCGAGATGCGGGATTGGCTGGCCTTGCACCTCGTTCCTGGTTTGGGACCGCGCTTGACGGAGGCGTTACTCAATCGATTCGGCTCCCCGGCCGCGATCCTGCGGGCCAAACCAGCGCAATTGCAAGAAGTGCCCCATATCGGCGATACGCTGGCCCATCAGATTTATGACGCCATGCAGCGGATTGACGTAGACGGCGAACTCGAATTGCTGACCAAACACGATACGACGCTGCGGCTCCTGGGCAGCCCCGAATATCCGGAAGCTCTGGCCGGAATTTCTGACCCGCCTAAATTGCTTTACGTTTGCGGCTCGCTTCAATCTCAAGACGCCAAGGCGATCGCCCTCGTCGGCTCCCGCAGTTGCACCGCTTACGGCAAACGTGTCGCCGACCGGCTCGCGAGGGGCCTTGTGCAGGCTGGGTACACGGTGATTTCCGGGTTGGCACGCGGTATCGACGGGGCGGCCCACCGGGGCGCCCTGGAAGCGGGAGGCCGAACTATTGGCGTCTTGGCCGGCGGCCTGTCGCGTATTTATCCCCCCGAACATGCCGAATTAGCTCAAGATGTCGCCCGCTCCGGAGCGCTTCTAAGTGAATCAGGAATGCGCATGGAGCCGATGGCCGGCATGTTTCCCGCCCGCAATCGCATCATCAGCGGCTTGAGCCGGGCCGTAGTCATTATCGAAGCAGCCGAACGGAGCGGTGCTCTCATTACGGCGACCCATGCCGCGGAGCAGGGCCGGCCCGTCATGGCTGTCCCCGGTCCCGTTGACGGCCTAGCCAGCGGAGGGACCAACGCTCTTATTCGCAAAGGCGCTATTTTGGTTCGAGGCGTCGAGGACATTCTGGAGGAGGTAGAAGGCGTATCCAGAACCGCACCGGTGCCCAGTCCAGCGGCTTCCGTTCCTTCGGGGATGGATGCGCTACAAACGCGGATATGGGATGCCCTTGCGGACGGACCTTGTCCTCTTGATTTGTTAGTTCCCAAACTCGGGATCCCTTTAGCCCAACTGACCGGGCCTCTTTTTGCCCTTGAACTTAAAAAAGCCATTCGCCGCCTCACGGGCAATCGCTACGAGCGCTGGTAGAACCAAACGACCTTGGTTATTCACTAGCTCATTAATCGATCATGTGTTTGCAGCCATTTCGCGACTTTTCTTGGCTTCCTCCAGACGTTCTTCCGCCCGACTCAGCAACGATTTCGGGTTGCTGGTGGTGTCGGTCGCGTAGCTGGCGATGCCAAAATAGGCTTGGTTGGTCACGGCTCCAGTGGACCCCTTTAAGTGCGCTTTCTCAATGAGCTTTTGCAAGCGACGACAAAAGGTCTCTGCACCGGCTTCGGGCGTATGCACTAGGAGAAGCATGAAGCCTTGCGGTCCGTACTGACCTGCGACATCGGCCCGGCGTTTGGCGTGCGTCACTTGCTCAGCGGTCCAATGGCTTATGGGAGGCAGTTCTTCGTCTCGTGTTCCGGGTTGGCCATTCCTTTGCACCTCGCCGAGCACAACCGAGAGCGGAATGCCGTGGCGTACCGTTCGCGAGACTTCTTCATTGAGTCGATCCATCATGTGACGTTGCGTAAACCAGCTCGTCTGCGGATCGGCCGGCGAACTCTCCCAGAGGAGGCCCACAAGGCGGTCCACCTGGCGCCGCGACTCGCCAAGCTCCTGGTGGGCACGCTTGGCCTGGCGGCGCAATTCTCCCATACGATCGGCTTGCACCAGTGCAGCGTTCAGCAGGTGCGGCGACGCTAAAGCCAGGTCGCGAAGTAGCCATTGGCCCAATCCGTGGGCAAGAGCGTTGGCGATCACGTCCGGCTGGGCGCCGGCCAGAAAGACCCAAGGCACCGACGCATGGCGGGTTAACCAGGACACCCCGGCGCCGTCTTGGCTCTGCAAACTTTCATCGATTAGAAGGACATCCCAAGGCTCATGCTGAAGGATAAAGCGAGCGCGCTCGAAGCTGTCCGCTTCATGAACTAACCAGATCTTGAGCGGTTCCATGGCAAAGATTGCTTTCAGTTCGGCTCGCTGTTCGCCCGCGCCGGTCAGCAAAACCTGCCTTCGCGTTTCATAAACTCCCATGGAAAGGCTCCTGTTACGAGAAAACTGGTCAGGGCTAGAGCGAGATGGAAGAGATTTAATCGCATGCAAGGCGAGTTACGAGAGCCTTTGAGATGCCTTTGTCCATAATTTGTCTTGCCAAGCCAACGCAACCGGCCCAATTCGTTAAATCGTTAGAATGGGCAAAACGGTTACATTTTGGCGCACTGGTAGAAGCCGTGACAAAAGGAGGTCGATCGGGATGAGCGAGTTGCGGTGCGCTTGTACAACAAATCCACACGTGAGGAGGTGAACATACCTAGCTGAAGATCTGTCAAGAGTCGGCGCGGCTGTTCTCTATCTTCCTTCAACTTGCGATACAATACCAATCCTTGATGGCGTGTATGGCTTAGTAAGTCCCTCGCCTCCGTACTCGGGGGCGAGGGCCCTCTCACCCGAGTGCGGGGGCCAGGAAGCATCACCCAAAAATCGACAGGCGCCCTGGTTGGCCCTATCCCAAATGGTGATCCGGAAAATTGGAGATTCCATGGCTGTTCCCCTCAGCATTGAGCGCTTTCTCAACATCCGAAGTGCCTCCGCTCCCACTCTTTCGCCGGATGGGCGATTCATCTGTTTTCTGACGAACATCACCGGCGTCTCCCAGGTCTGGCAAATTCCCGTGGAAGGCGGCTGGCCCACGCAACTAACGTTTACCAACGAAAGCGTGCGAGGCGTGCATTACAGTCCCCGCAAGCATGAACTGATCTTCAGCATGGACACCGGCGGCAATGAGCGGACCCAGCTCTTTCGTCTCTACGGAATCGGCGGCGGCGCCGATCATGGCATCGGCGAAGGGTGGACTACCGAGGACCTGACGCGAAGTCCGAAAGCCATCCATACCTTCGGAGGCTGGAGCCACGATGGCGAGCGCATTGCTTTCAGCGCTACTCGCGAAGATTCGAGCCGCTTTGACCTCTTTGTCCAAAAGATCGGCGACCAAGAAGCCCGCCTCCTTCAAAAAGGCCCGGGCGGTTATTACACCCCGGCCGGCTGGTCGCCCGACGACAAACTCGTGCTAGTGGTCCGCATGGAGTCGAATTACAACCAAGACCTGTATTTGATTGAGGTGGAAACCGGCAAAGTGCGCCACTTAACCCCGCATGAAGGCGACGCCCAGTACCACAGCCCGTCTTGGTCGAGCGAAGGCAAGTCGGTTTTCTGCGCCAGCACGCACGGCGGAAGGGATCGGCTCGGTTTGGCGGAGATTGATGTTGCTTCGGGAAAGCTTAAATATGTCGAATCGCCGGCAAACGAGGTGGAGCTGGTGCACGCTTCTCAAAAGGGCCATTGGTTGCTTTGGGCTGAGAATATCGAGGGAAAGTCGGTCCTACATCTCCGTGATTTGAAATCCGGAACGACGAAAACCGTAGAGGGCCTGCCCCTGGGCGTCGTATCCACTCTGGAATTGGCGCAAGACGACAGCAAGCTGGCTTTGACTTTCGATGGGCCCCGCCACAATTTGGATGTTTGGATCCGCCCGCTTGGAGATTCGAAGGACGCTCGAGTAAATCCGTCGCCGAAGCAAGTCACAAGGTCCAGCACGGCAGGTCTTCCTTTTTCGGAATTCGTTGAACCGGAACTCGTTCACTACAAAACATTCGACGACCGCAAGATCCCGGCCTGGTTTTACAAACCCAAACTCCAAAGCAATCGTCTTCCGCCGGTCATCGTCTATCCGCACGGGGGGGCCAGAGAGCCAAACGCGGCCCAATTTCTCGGCTATCTTCCAATATTTCGTGCAACACGGCTATGCAGTTCTGGCGCCCAACGTCCGAGGATCTTCCGGCTACGGCGTTGCGTCCATGAACATGGACAATACCACCAAGCGCATGGACAGCGTCAAAGACCTGGCCTACGCCGCTTACTGGCTGCGGGACGATAAACAAGGCGATCCCAAGCGCCTGGCCGTCTATGGCGGCAGTTACGGCGGCTTCATGATCTTGGCGCAAGTGACGAATTATCCGGACATCTGGGCGGCTGGGATTGATGTGGTCGGCATTGCCAATTTCGTAACCTTCATGGAAAAGACTGGCGCCTATCGCCGAGCCCATCGTGAAAAGGAATACGGCAATCTACGCGACCACCGGGAGTTCTTAGAGCAGATCAGCCCCATAAATCATGTAGACAAAATCAAGTGTCCTATGATGTTCATTCATGGCGCCAATGACCCGCGCGTACCGGTCGGCGAGGCGGAACAGATCGTGGCCGCGCTGAAAAAACGCTTCATCCCCGTCGAATACCTCCGCTATGAAGACGAGGGCCATGGCCTCGCCAAGCTGAAGAACCGGCTCGACGCCTATCCGAAAATGGTAGAATTCTTGGATAAGTACTTGAAATAAAGGAGGCGCCCCAATGCCGAGAGCTGTTGTGAAGTATGGATTGATTTATCCTCTCGAACCATTGCCGCTGGAGTGGACAAATGGCAAGGAAGTGTGGGTTGATGCGTTAAACCACGAGAACGGCAAGGACCATGAGGACAGTCCCGAAGCCATTGACAAATGGTATGAGGAACTAAACGCAATGGTTGATTTGAATGACCCGGCGGATATGCAAAGGCTAGAAGATGCCTTGAAGGAGGCGGATCGGATTGAAATGGAGCGCTGGCCGCCCTTTCGAAGCACATGAATCTAACTCTTCTCACAACCGACCGGGATTTCGAAGCCTTGCCCGAACTGCCTACCGAAAACTGGGTAAGTTAACCAAACGATGGAAGACGCGGAACTCACCCTAGAGCCTGCCTTGTCGTCCAAACCCGATTCCGGAGAAGACCAGGTTCAAAACCGCGTGCTCTCCCTGGCCTGGCCGGTTCTTGTCCAGCAATACCTGATTCTGTCGGTTCAACTCTCCGATCGCTATCTCGCGGGCAATTTTCTGGATGAAGTCGCCTATCAATCGGCACAAACCAACGCCCAATATCTCGGCTGGACTCTCGCCTGCTTTACGGCGCTCGTCAGCGTGGGCACGACGGCTTTGGTGGCCCGGTTTATTGGCGCCGGCGACCGCTCCTTGGCCATCAAGGCCACCAACCAGTCCATTTTCCTGGCGGCGATATTCGGGATGGCCATGACCGTGGTGGGGCTTGCCACAGTTGACAGTTTGATCGGCGTTTTGCAACTCAAAGGGCAAACGGCCGACTTTGCCGTCGGGTATTTGCGCCCTCTGCTAACGCTTTACCCGTTTCAAATGATCGAAGTAGCCGGCATCGCTTGTTTGGTCGGCGCCGGCGATACGCGAACCGGCCTGTTCGTTCTGGGCGGCGTGGCGATCCTCAATTGGCCCCTGGCCTGGGGCCTAATGCCGGCTCTCGGGTTCGTCGGCATTGCCTGGGGCACGGCTTTGAGCCATACCTTGGGCGCGTGCGCTGTGCTTTTGGTCTTGGCGCGGGGCCGAGCGGGGCTGGTGTGGCATGTCCATGGCATGAGACCCGACTGGAGGCTTATCTGGCGTCTGTTATGGGTTAGCGTGCCCGCGGCGGCGGACAGTATGTCGCTGGCCGCGGGTCAGTTATGGTTTTTAAGCATCGTCAATCGGCTGGGCGATGTCGCCAGCGGGGCCCACGGCATTGCCATTGGCTGGGAAGCTCTTGGCTACTTATCCGGCGCGGCATTTGGAACCGCAGCCATGACGCTAGTTGGCCAAAATCTCGGCGCTCGCCGCCCGGACCTGGCGGCACGGAGCGGCTGGACGGCTTTTGCGATGGGCTGCACGATGATGTGTCTCATGGGCGTCGTATTTTACGTGCTAGCGCCCCAGATGTTCGCTCTCTTCTGCTCCAGCGACAAGGACGCCGTCGTCAGCGCCGGCGTTCCGGTGTTGCGGCTGGTCGCGTTTGCCATGGCGCCCGAAGCGTGCTTCATCATCTTCACGTATGCCTTGCGCGGCGCCGGCGACACGCGCGTGCCGGTCCTCTTCACCTGGGTCGGCCTTCTGGGCATACGCATTCCCCTCGCCTATTACTTAACAAGCGATTCCCTCGATCTGGGCCGGCTAGGCCAGTGGCCAGGCGCCAACCTCGGCTTGCTAGGTGCCTGGCTGGCCATGTTTGCCGATCTCGTCGTACGAGGCGCCTTCTTCCTACACCGCTTTGCAGGCGGCCGATGGAAGAGAGTGGAGGTCTAAATCGAAGGCGGTTTTGAAGGCGGCCAACGTGTTGGCCCCCTTGGTCCGACGTTGGCAGCCTTCAAATGAAAGACAACGAAAGCGCGCGAGCTGGTCAAGAATCGATCACCCACCCTCTACCCTCTAGCTCAATGTGTGCGGGTCTAGAGGGTGGGGCGCTTGAGCCACAGGGTCCTTGCGTCAGGAAAGCTTGGGAAAGGGGGAAGAGATGTAAAACGAGCAATCTTTTTCCGTTTTTCATTCCCCACCCACCCCCGATGAAAAACGGAACTACCTGGTGAAAAACGGAAGCTAGGAGTGAAAAACGGAACTTTGGGCTGAAAAACGAAACCTAAGGTCTCGCTCGCCGAGAAGGCCCCTCCGATTTGGTTCTCTCCATTTCGCCTGACCCCCCGTGCAAAGAAATGGAAAGCATTTTGGGGGGTGCTTCGGATGAAAGGGTGAAACTCATGAACTACACTGCAACCGTTAAACTATCACAAGATATGCGTAAAGTGCTATCTTTCGTCCCGGCCGTGGCAGGAAAGCCGAATTTGCCGCGACATGGAGCGATGCCAATCCTAATCCGCGCCGACGTCCCCTTTTTTGTTTTCTGCTTGTATTATCTATTTCGAAGAAACAAACTGATTGACGAAATCCCAGTCAATCAGATCGACGGAATCCCAGTCGATATAAGCAAACTGACCGCGGCCAAGCAGTGTCTGCTTTACTTCCTCCTCAGTCATTCCCATTTCCAATCTGGGCAACGCGAGTTTCATCAGAGAAATCGAGCGTTTGACATTATCTTGTTCCGTCAAGCCCAAATGAATCTCGCGCAATGCCCAATATGCCGCCGCTCGTTCCTCCTGAGACTTGTCGCCATCTTTTACAACATTGGCAAGAAAATGTGATGCAGAAGGGTCTCGGCTAGATTCAAGCGCTTTCCCAAGCGAGCGAATTGCGTCAGCCCGCACCGATTGATCAGGGTCGCTCCCCGCCAATTCTCGGCATGCGTTTATAAACCCCATATCCGACGAGCAATTCCAATGTATATCACAGATACCAATTGCTGCCTTTCGAACGGTCGGATTTGGGTCAAAGAGATG
>JBJMQT010000140.1:0-38714 GCA_045802525.1 Gemmataceae bacterium | reverse complement strand
TGAAACGAATACGGCGGGCCTTAACCGAATGCTTTCCATTGCTTTCCACGTGCTTTCCATTTCTTTCCACAGTGGGTCCGGCGAAATGGAGAGAACCAAATGAGTGCGCCTGCCGGCGAGAGTGTTGGGACGGAAACAGTGTTCAACGTACGGTTTCTCGGCGCCATCGCCCTAGCGAGAAAACCCAGAATATTGCTCGACATCGTTTCGAGCGGCGATTAGACTAGCCCCCATTGCGTTGACTATTCTCTGGAAAGCCGTTGGCACTCAGTGCCTAGGGTATCCATGTCCACGACGAAGTGGTTCAGGGACCGTTCTCTTCGAGTTTCGGCTTGCGTCGTCCCCAGTTGGCTCACTCTTAAGGTGGGCGCTGATTCCGGTCGTCCGTCTTTGGATCCCAATCCAAAGCTAAAGAAATCTGCCGGACTTTTCCGGCCCTTTGCCGGGCGCGATTAGTTGGAAGTTGGGTGGTTGCTTTTGTTATCCACAAGTCGGTCGGTTTGCGTATTGAAGAAACCAGTTGAACACCTGAGGATAAATGGCCATGTTGACCACGCTTGCCTTGCTTTCCGCCTTGAGTCTCCCGGCCAACCAATCGGACAAATTGGCCGTCGCCAACGTTCGGAGCACTTATGGAGTGCTGGGCGCTGCCCGGTCCGACCACAAGGTGCTGCCCGGTGATTCTTATGTGCTCTCTTTCGATATTGAAGGCGTCAAGGTGGCTGACGACGGCAAAGTGTTGTACAGCGTGGGCATGGAGGTGACTGACAGCGACGGCAAATCTCAGTTCAAGCAAGATCCCCGCGACATGGAAGCCAGTGCTTCGCTCGGCGGCAACAGTTTGCCGGCTTTCGCCATGGTAAACGTCGGTCTCGAACAAAAACCGGGCAAGTACAAGCTCAAAGTAACGATCACCGACCGGGCCAACCAGCAAAGCACTTCCATCAGCCACGAATACGAGATTCTTCCCAAAGCCTTCGGATTGGTGCATGTGACCATGACCTCGGATGCCGAAGGGAAGATTGCCGCTCCGTTTTTGAGCGTTGGCGAATCGGCCTGGATCAACTTCCAGGCCGTGGAATTTGGACGCGGCAATAACTCCCAGCCCGACTTGGCCGTCAGCCTGCGGATTCTCGATGAAAACGGCAAGCCCACCCTGGCTAAGCCCTTTACCGGCCAAGTCGACAAGGACGTTCCCGCCAAGGCTATGACAATTCCCATGCAATATGACCTGGATCTTAACCGTGCCGGCAAGTTCACCATCGAAGTAAAGGTGACTGATAAAACTACGGGCAAAGACGCCATGTTGAAAATGCCGTTGTCGGTCATTAAGTCGAAATGAAGAAACTTGGCGGGCAATCGAGCAAGCGTTTCTGAAAGATCTGAGTGACTTATGAGGCTCTCAATGAGAATCAGGCGACAAGACCTTTGGAATTCAGTAATCCGCCGAACGACGGCCGTGCTCGTTTCCTTGGGCCTGATGGGCTACGCGCTTGGCTCGCTTCCCTTAAAGGCTGTTGATGTACGCAATCCGGGCGGTGAAAAATCTGCCGTCGCCAAGAACGCCTCGGCCAAGGGCTTGCTCCTTCGCCGCGATGGCGGCATAGGCAAACCGTGGATCGTCCTTGACGAGAAGGAGAGCATTCCGAGCGGTCAACTGCTCCTTGGACTTCCCGGCGCCATGATTGATTCCGCCAACGGGGCCGTGCACATGAACCTCAGGGCCGATCTGGACCAATCCTCGCCCCACCCGATCATCGAAAACGCCGTCGTCCTGCAAGAGAACTCCAAGGTGGATCTCGATTTTGTGTTGGATCGCGGGCGAGTCGATGTTACCAACACCAAGAAACAGGGAGCGGCCCAGGTCCGGGTTCATGTGCGCAAGCAAAGCTTTGACTTGACCCTCGAAGAACCGGGGGCGCGGGCAGCCTTGGAAGTCTACGGGCGCTGGCCGCGCGGCGTGCGGTTCACCAAGACCCCCGGGCCGAAGGATGTGCCCACCACGGAACTGATTTTCCTGGTTCTCGCGGGCCAGGTGAACTTCAAGCACGAAACCCATACGTTCGCCATGAAGGCGCCGCCCGGGCCGGCCATGATTGAGTGGGACAGCGTCAGCGGCATGGACGAGGCCCCCGAGCAGCTCAAGGAATTGCCCCCCTGGGCCTCTTCGGGAGACACCGGCTCAGAATTAGGTCAAAAGCGCAAAGCCGTTTTGACCAAGCTGAGCAAGGCAGTGGCAACCAAGCCCATCCATGAAGTCCTTGAGGAGTTCCTCAAATCGAATGATCCGACGGAGCGGCACGTTGCCGTCTACACGCTGGCCGCGACGGACGATCTGGCTGCCTTGGGCAAGGCCCTGAGGGAGACGAGAAACGCCGATGTTTGGGATCGCGGGGTATTGGCCTTAAGGCATTGGATCGGGCGCGGTCCCGGCCAGGACCAGATTCTATATCAGGGTTTGATTAACAATAAATACACGCCCGTCCAGGCCGAAACCGTCCTCCAACTTCTTCACAGTTTTTCCGACGAGGATTCCACCAAGCCGGAACTCTATCACACGTTAATTGATTATCTGGACAACGACAACCTAGCCATCCGTGGATTGGCCTATTGGCACCTGTATCGGCTGGCCCCTGAAGGCCGGAAATTCGGTTTTCACCCTCTGGACGATAAGAAGGAACGCGCTGCCGCCATCAGCAAATGGAAGCAACTCATCCCCGTGGGAAAAGTTCCTCCCAAGCCGAGCGTGGACGGTGAAAAGCATTAGTCATTGAAAAGAGACAAAAGAAACCCTGCCCCGGAGAAATAGGCCATGTCCCGTTACTGGAAGACGATCTCTTTGCTGACCGCTGGCGCCCTCACATTGATGGGCTTTCCACGACCGGTCGAAGGCCAGAACTTCCGTGTCAACCCCAATGGCTCCGCTCAGGCCGGCTATCGCGCCGGAGCTGTCGGGGGGGCGAGGGCCGGCTATAGCGCCGGAGCCGTCGGGGGGGCGAGGACGGGTTATCGAGCCGGCTTCAACCGGGTCGCGCAGACGGCGCCCGTCTACGGCGGGGGTTATTACCCGGGCGCCGTGGGCGGCGCCCTTAGCGGCACGTCGGACATAATCAGCGCCCAAGGCCAGTTCTTGGTGCAAAATGAGCAATCCTGGATCATGCATGAGCAGTACAAACAGGAGAAAGTCACCACGCGCCGCATGAACTTCGACGAACGCATGTACGAGCAAGCCAATACTCCGTCGGTCGAAGACGTGCGCGAAAAAGCACGCGTAGAAAGCCTGCGACGCAGCTTGAACAATCCTCCGACCAATGAAATCATGTCCGGCGACGCCTTGAACACGATCCTCGAGGCCGTTCAAAAGGACGCCATCCCGGTCAGCCTTCGGCCCATTGTGCCGCTGGAGGCGAAAGACCTCTCCCACATTAATACAAAGTCCGGGTCTACATCCGGCAGCATCGGCCTGCTTCGCGACGGCGGCAAATTGACCTGGCCGTTGCCGCTCAAAACTCGCGAATTTGCCGCCAATCGCGCCAATATCGACCAATTGGCGGCCAAAGCCCTCTCCGAAGCGCGCCAAGGAAGCGTCAATGCGGACACTCTCCAGGAAATGACTGCCACTGCGAACAACCTGCGCGACGATCTGAAGCAGAAGGTCGACGATTATTCCATGGGAGACTACATGGCCGCCAAACGCTACCTTAACGAACTCGACAATACCATCAGCGCCCTACAGGACCCCAATGTCTCTAAGTTCGTGTCGCGGAGTTGGGGCGCCAAGGGGAATTCGGTTTCCGAATTGGTCGACGGGATGACCCAGCAAGGGCTCAAATTCGCGGCCGCCACAGTCGGCGACGAGCCCTATTACACTTCCTTGTATACATCGATGGTCACATACACCACGGGCATATCCCAGCTTCGCGCCCAAAAGGAGCCTCAATAACTTGGGCCAACCCTAGCAAACTATCTTGCCGGTCGCCGACGCACCGCAGAATGGTGCATATCATTTCCAAGGTTACGATCCGCATGAAGAAGTGGCTGTTGTACGTCATTCCGAGCGTGGAAAAACTTTAGTGCGCTTGAATCGCTTATGGGCGATGGTTCCGCTTTGGCTAAGGTTCTACTCCCTCCAGTTTTCGACTGCTAAGCCCGGGATTGCGGCAAGGTCGCTATCGGTAGAGATAATTGTGCAATTGCCGAGCGAGTTTGCTATGGCGGCAATCATGATGTCGATGACTTGCATGGGCCTACCGCGCCGACGCAGTTCTGCGCGGAGCCGGCCAAATTCGGCCGCTGCTTTTTCGTCGAATGGCCAGATTAACAGCCCGGACCTGAACCGCCGGAGCCTTTGAAGATTCTCGTCGCGACTGGCGCTGAATTCCACGCCGTAGTAAAGTTCGGCCAAGACAGGGATGCCAATGCCGATACGGCCGCCCTTGCGGCGGACCTCGCGTGCCTGTTCGGGCGCCTTGCCGCGCTTTTGGATGAAATCACCTGCCGTGTTTGTGTCTAGCAGGTAACGCCTCATGGGATGAGTTCCTCAAGGCGCTGCGAGTGAAGGTGCCACTGGGCTAGTTCGGATTGTTTCTGTTCACGGCGTGCGGCGTCCCAGGCTGCGCGTTCCTCAGGCGTGAAAGCAACTGGTTGGAGCGAATCGTACCAGCGAATCCAGTTTTCGATGGCATCCGGCGTGTCGGACCCGTCTTCCTCTTTTAGGCCAGAGGCGGCTGGAAGGACGGGAATCGGTATCGTCAACTCCGTCCCGTCGGGTAGATCAATCGGCTCATCGACTTCGATGCGACCGTTGCGGACGATCGCCTTTATTGTTGTCATGGACGCCTCCAAGTCTAATCTTGTGGGCATGTCAATTTAGTTTACTCCATGCTACTGCTCCGCGGGCTGCACGTCGCGGCTAAACTCGGGCGTCCGAAAAACCGGTATAACCCTAATTCCTTGCGCAACTTTGCGGTCGGATCGCGCACGTCCAATGCGAAATGGCTATGAACCGCTCCATTTTGGTATTTGGGGTCCTCCCAAACCGCGCGCTTTGCACGAAAGCGATCGGCTGGCAACCTTAAAACAAGTCACAGGGTCATATTCTTTTTCCCTCCTTGCATTTCGAATGCATCAAAGAACGGCTCTCTCCGTACGGTTGCTTGACGCTTCTCCTTCCTGATGCTCTTGTTTGTGCACCAACCTGTGCTGCATCAAAACAACCGCCCTTTCGGAAAGAAGGAATCCGAGCCCATGTGAACGCAGGATTAAAAATTGCTTCCTTTGCCGTTTTAGACTTGCAATCGGAATCCTTTGTAGGAGACTAGCTTTCCATGCACGTAAACAACTCGGTACGGTTAGGAGGCGGCAAATCGGCAACGCTGCTGTGCGGCTTATCGAGCGAATAAACCTTTCGTAAAAGGTCTCGAAAGCCAAAGCGATGAGTCCAAGGTCCTCCTTAATCGTCGGGCTGCGCCCGTTTCACTTCAGTCCACATCCGCCAGGACCTTCGTATTTCGAATTATAAGTTTCGTGCGTTGCTTATGCGACCCTCTATAAGTGCGGGACCCCAACGCCTTGGCTCCTTTAGGCTGTTCTCGGCAGGGACGCACGCGAATCACGGGCTAATGCCCGCACTACGAACGCGCTCGGCGTGGGTCTCCAACGTCGCCGCTCGCCAGTTTATTATGTGAAGTACTAACTCAAGGAGAGAAGACTTATGTTTCGAAACATCCTTTTCCCAGCTCTGGCTGGAGTCCTCCTAACCCTTCTGGGATCCTCCGATGCGCTGGCCTGGGGCGGCGGGTACCGTCACGCCGGATACACCCATAGGGGAGCCGGCGGAGTAACCCATGTCAGCACCACCCGAGGGTATGGCAGCGGCGGCGGCGGCTATCGAGGCGCCTCAGTCAGTCATTACGGCAGTGGCGGCGCTTCCGCCTACCATGCGGGTGGCGCTACTTACGGCTATAGAGCGTCGACCTACGGAACAGGAACCGGCGCCTATGCGCAACAGGCGCATGCCTCAGCCGTCTACCGATAATCGGGGCGCCTTGCCGACCGCTGGGCGCGTTTTATCGCTCGCTTTGCCAAAGACGCTCAATGAGGCTCAGCGGCACAGCGCCGCGCCTGTGGGGGGTAATGCAATGCAACGTATTTGAGCGCTTTTGGTGAAGGGCGAATTAGGGACGAAAGGCCACTGTAACCAAGGCCGTTAGCCGTAGATTTCCCCCCAGGGAAACTGTAGCTAGCGGGCTTGAGCGAATAAGTCATACGATCTCTGTTCTCACGGAAAGGATAAAAAGATGACAACGCGAAGGATGAGTTTGCTCGCACTGCCGGTTTGTTTGGTCGCCATTGCCGTCGTTTCGGCTTTTGCCCAACAGGGCAAAGGCGACTCAAAAGCAGAACAGGCTCTTAAAAGGAGAGCCGAGCAATTCATTGAGGCTTTCAATAGGGGAGACGCCAGGGCCGTGGCCAGTTTCTGGACGTCGGACGGCGATTATGTCGATCTGGCGGGTACGCATTTAAAGGGGCGGAAAGCCATCGAAGAGTCATTTGCGAAGCTATTTGCCGATGAAAAAGGGGCAAAGCTCCACATTAATCCGACTTCCGTTCGCCTGGCATCCCCGGACGTGGCCATTGAGGACGGCATCACCGAAGTCACACCTCCGGGCGGCGGCCCTCCCATGGCTTCCGCATACATGGCGGTTCATGTGATGAAAGACGGGGAATGGTACCTTGCCAGCGTTCGTGATTCGGAGGCAAAAGGGCCATCTAACTTTGAACATCTGCGCGACTTGGAATGGCTCATCGGCGAATGGGTGGACGAAGACTCCAAAGGAGACACAGCCACAGTCACTTACGAATGGACCGACAACCAGAACTTCATCGTCTCGAACCTGGTCGCGTCGATTAAAGATGTGCCGATCTCCGGGCGAACTCAGTGGATCGGCTGGGACGCTTCTGCCAAACACATTCGTTCTTGGTCGTTCAATTCCGATGGCGGCTTCAGCGAGGCTGTCTGGAGTAAGGATGGCAAGAGATTGACGGCCAAAACGACTGCGACACTGCCTGACGGCAAAAAAACGACGGCAACCAGCATTGTGACTCGGATCGACGACGATCATGTCACCTGGCAAGCGACCAATCGAATGTTGGATGGCAAGCAACTTCCGGATTTGGAAGTCATTTAAAATGAAACGCGTTAAGGAGCAATAGGATCGCGCCCAGTTCGTGATCGTGGTTAAAACCTAAGTACACCCTAAGTACACCCTAAGGAAACTCTTATGGTTCGAAAGAACATTTTGCCACTCTTGGCAGCAACCCTAGTGACTTTGTTGACCTCCTCGCATGCGGGCGCTTGGGGCTATGGCCGCGGCCACTACGGCTATACCCATGTGGGCTCCCGCGGCGTCTACCACGTTGGCGGGTCCTATGGCTATGGCGGCGGTTACCGGGGCGGCTATGGCGTCTCCCGTGGCTACAGTTACGGTGGCTACCGGGGCGGCTATGGCGGCTATGGAGGTGGCCATGCCGGCGGTATGCGCTATGAATCCCCTTACAGCAATGGCGCCTACGCTCAGCAAGCGCATTCCCGTATGGCTTACAGGTAGGCGAATTTCTACTGGAGATTATTGGGCCAGCGGTGTTCCCCTGCAACCGCCTCCGACCTACCATCCTCGGCGTCCACCTCCCTACCATGCCTCCCGCAGTTTCACAGGTCCGCCTGGCCGCCGGCCCGGCCGGGGCATGCCTTTGACGCCTCCCAAGATCGTCCTGGTGCGGCAGCGTCCCGGGAGTGGCTCCGGGGCACGCTGCTGCTGACCGCTCCGACCCCATCCGCTGATGGAACGATTATGGGCCGCTAGCAGCCCAATGGCACCTTGATGCCTCAGCGTTCCGCCAGCGCGGCCCCCGAACCGCATGCAGGCAATGATTTGCAAACCGGCAGGCTATCTCAAAATTTGTCTCCCTGGAAAGGCTGCATCTTTTCCCTAACGAAATACGACGCGACTGGACCTTGATCCGAAAGGGGCCGAGATTTGACTGGAGCATGTCGGCCCGACGCAGACTTGATGCGATTCCTGGCCAATCAGATGGGCGATGCGGAAAAGCAGGCCTTGAAGGCGCACGTCGCCGCCTGCGCCGTATGCCAGTGCCGCATGCAGCAGCTCGAATCGGTTGGGTTGCCACTGCCGGCCTGCCCGGCTCTTCCTGAGATGGCCCCGGAGGACAGCGCCCTGCCGGCCGGTATTCCTGAACACACGGCCGCCTTTTTCCCATCCCAAATCGGGCTGCTTACACCAGACAACGCGCCGGGACCTGAAACCGAGGCCGCCAGGCACTCAACTCCTACGCCTTCGGCGGCTGACACCGCGGTCCCGGTGGCCGGGCGACGAGAGGCCGCGTTGCCGAACCCAAGCCGCGCTCCGAAGGAACCGGCGGCAGTGTCTCAACGGATCGCAGACTCTACGCCAAATCCGGCGGCCGACCGGTCGATTGGGCAGGAACTGCCAGGCGCCGTTCCAGCCCTGCCCACCGCCTTTGGCCGCTACCCGGTGCGGCGAGCCCTGGGGTCGGGCGGCTTCGGCGCAGTCTACCTCGGCCACGACACTCAGCTTGACCGGCCCGTGGCCATCAAAGTGCTGCACGCCGGACAGGCCACATCACAGGCCGGAGGTGAACGGTTCCTTCAGGAGGCCAGAAGACTCGCCCAACTGCGTCATCCGGGCATCGTAGCGGTCCACGATGTCGGCGTGCAGGAGGGCCAGCTTTACCTCGTCTCCGATTACCTCGACGGCCTCGACCTCGGCCAGTGGCTGAAATCCAATCGCCCGGCCTGGCCCGAGGCAGCCCGGATTGCGGCCGTTGTGGCAGACGCCTTGGCCCACGCCCATGCTCGGCTCATCGTCCACCGTGACGTGAAGCCGGCGAACATTCTCCTCACCGCTGACCGCGCGCCCGTGCTGGTGGACTTCGGCCTCGCCCTCGACGAGGCCCAAGCGGGCGGCGGGGAGAAGGGCATGGTCTCGGGCACCCCGTGGTACATGTCGCCGGAACAAGCCACAGGCGCTGCGCACCGCATCGACGGCCGTACCGACATCTACAGCCTGGGCGTAGTGCTCTACGAGCTGCTTACCGGCCGCGTGCCGTTCCGGGCGACCGCTTTCCCGGAGTTGTTGCGGCAGGTGCGCGACGACGAGCCGCAGCCTCCTCGGCAACTCGTCGGGGACATCCCGCCCGACGTGGAAAGGGCCTGCCTCAAAGCGGTAGCGAAGCGGCAGCAGGACCGCTACACCACCGCCGCGGATTTCGCCGAGGATCTTCGCCGCGTTCTTCCGACGGCGGCCGAGGCGCCGGCTTCTCGGCAGATGCCGGTGGTGTTTCCGGCGGGGGAGCCGCACACCGCAAACGCCGGCCCTGTCCCGGACAGACTCCTTGATGCCGTCTTCATCTCGGCGCCGCGCTCGCGAGGCCGAGCGCCGCCAGGTGACCGTATTGGTCTGCGGGTGCGACCTGTTCGAGTCTGAGGCATACCTCGCGTTCGAAACGGAGGATCAAGCCCAGGTCCTGCGGTCCTTCCAGGAGGCGAGCGAGCAGGCGGTTCGGCACTTCGACGGCACTGTCTTGCAGTGCAACGAGCAGGGGCTGCTGGCGTGCTTCGGATATCCCGTGGCCTACGAGGACGCGGCACACCGCGCCGCACGGGCGGGGCTCCGGCTCCTCGACGAGGTGAAGGCCCTCGGCGGAACACTCTGCCATGCCCACAACCTGGAGCCGACCCCGTGGGTCGGCCTCCACACCGGATCCGCAATCGTGGAGCTGAAGGAGGACGCGATCTCGCTGGTGGGCGACGCCCGAAACGTCGCCGTTCGGCTGGAGGAGGTGGGTGCGGCCGGCCAGGTCATCTGCACCGAGGCCACCCACCGCCTGTTCCAGGGCCGGTTCCAGTGCGAAAGCCTCGGCCCTCATAAGATCAAAGGCGTGGCCCAACCAGTGCAACTCTTCCGTGTGGAGAGGATCGCGGTGGCCGGTAGCTTGGTCGAGGCGGCGGAAACAGTTGAACTGTCGCCATTGACGGGCCGTGATCACGAGATCAGCCTGCTCAAGGACCGGTGGGAGCAGGCCCAGGAGGGGATGGGCCAGGTCGTCCTGCTGGTCGGCGAGCCGGGTTTAGGCAAATCGCGCCTGGTGCATACGCTGAAAGAGCACATCCTGAGTCAGGTAGTTGAATGGGAAGTTGACGCGCCCGTTATCGAATGGCGCTGTTCGCCGCACTATCAGAACACGGGGCTGCACCCTGCTATCAATTTCTACGAGCGTGACCTCAGCTTCCGCCCTGAGGAGCCGCCGCAGGACCGGTTCGACCGCATGCTCCGTCGCGTGGCGCAGTACGACTTGGACCGGCCGGGGGTCGTGCCGCTGTGGGCCTCGCTCCTTTCCCTACCGACGCCGGACCGGTTTCCGCCGCTCTCCTTGCCACCAGCCCGCCAGAGGGAGGAGACGTTCAGGCTCATACTGGAGTGGCTCCGCGTGCGCGCGGCGCGCAGGCCGGTCCTATTCATCGTGGAGGATCTGCACTGGGTGGATGCCACCACCTTGGAATTCCTGGGACAATTCGTCGCCGAGTTCATGCACGACCGCGTCTTAGCCTTGCTCACCTTCCGGCCCGAGTTCAAACCGCCGTGGGCCGCTGTGGACCATCAGACCAGCCTGGCCCTGACCCGCCTGACCCGGCGCCAAGTCGGCGACTTGATGCGGAAAAAGGCGGGGGGAGGCCTGCCGGAAGCGGTGATCGAGCAGGTGTACGACCGGGCCGGCGGCGTGCCGCTGTTCGTCGAGGAATTCACGAAGATGGTGCAGGAATCGGCCGTCCTCGATCAGCAGAGAGCAGACGGGTCGCGGGGACTGGCCCTGCTCGGGCACGAGATCCCCAGCACGCTCCAGGACTTGGTGACGGCCCGCTTGGAGCGGATGGAGGGCGGCCAGGAGCTGGCCCAACTGGCTGCGGTCCTCGGCCGGGAGTTCAGCCATGAGTTGGTCTCCGCCGTTGCGACCATGGATGAGCCGACTCTCCAGGCGGAGCTGGCCCAACTGGCGCAGGCCGAAATCCTGTACTCCAAGGGTCGGCCTCCTCGTTGCACGTACATCTTCAAGCACGCCTTGCTTGAAGATGCGCTGTACAACGCGCTGCTCAAAAGTAAGCGGCAGCAGTTCCACCGGCGGATCGGCGAGGTGCTGGAATCGCAGTTCCCGCAGACGGTCAAGACTCAGCCTGAGTTGCTGGGCCACCACTTCACCGAGGCGGGCCTAACGCAGAATGCCGTAGGCTACTGGCTCAAGGCGGGGCAGCGATCGCGGGAGCGATCGGCGTTTTGCGAAGCGATAGGCCATTTGACGAAAGGCCTCGCGTTATTAGGCGCTCTTGACGAGTCGCGTACTCGCGACTCCTTGGAATTGCAATTCCTCACCACACTGGCCCCGGCCTACATTGCAGCCCGCGGCTACGCAGCGCCCGAAGTCGGGCCGATTCTTATCCGGGCGCGCGAACTGTGCTATCGGATCGGCGAGCCGCAGCAGCAATTCGGGATCATGTTAGGCATGTGGGAGTGGCACATCGTGCGCGGTGACTTGCGGGTGTGTGTGGACCTGGCTGCCGACGGGATGACGCTCGCCGAGGGTCTGAACGACCCCGGCATATTGATGGAAGCGCTGTTCATGCCGGGCGTCACGATGTTTTACCGTGCCCGGTTCGCGGGCGCCCGTGCCTGTTACGAGAATGCGTTGGGCGCCTACGACGACCGCGAGCGCACGAAGTTCTGGACCACTTATACCGGACACGATGCTGGCGTCACCCACCGTTGCTACCTGGCGCTGACGTTGTGGCACCTCGGCTACCCGGACCAGGCCCTCAAGCTTGCTTCCGAGATGTGTGGGCTGGCGCGAACGATTGGCCACGCGTTCAGTCTTGGCCATGCCGTGGACTTTGCGGCGTTTCTCTACCATTACTTCCGGCTCGGTTCCGAGGTCAGCGCGATGGCCGAGAATGAGATGACAATCGCGACCGAACAGGGCTTCCCGTTCTGGCACGCGCTGGGCACACTTCACAAGGGGGCGGGGTTGCTCTTGCGGGGCCGGCGGGAGGAATCCCTGCCGGTTCTTCTCAAGGGATTCAGCGCCTTCCGGGCCACCGGGGCGGAAATTCGCGTTCCTTCTTACCTCGGTCTGTTGGGCGACGCCTACACGCAGTCCGCGCGCTTCCAGGATGCGCACAAGGCGTTGAACGAGGGGCTGGCGGTTGCCGAGAAGAACGACGACCGTTGCCACGAGGCCGAGCTGCACCGCCTCAAGGGTGAACTGTTCTTGGCCGAGGCGCGCGACGAGACCGCTGCCGAGGACTGCTTTCGCCGGGCCATCGAGACCGCCCGGCAGCAGCAGAGCAAGGGGTGGGAATTGCGTGCCACGATGAGCCTGTCACGGCTCTGGCAACAGCAGGGCCGACGCGACGAGGCCCGCCAAGGGCTGGCGGCTATCTACGGCACGTACACGGAAGGTTTCATGACGCCGGACCTTGTGGACGCCAAAGCGCTGCTCGAAACCCTGGCCTGATTCTCCGGAATTTGAGGTCATGAGCGCAGAAGAGTCGAGTGCTGGTGTCCGTCCCGATCGCCGCTGGGAGCCGAGCTTCCGGACAAGGCTAGTCGCCGGCGTCTGCGGTCTCGTTCTGTTGACCGGGGCGACCGTCCTGTGGCTGGCTCACCGCAGCGCTCGCGCGGGCACGGAGGCGCTCACAGGCTCGGTGTTCCGCGAGGCAAGCGGCCGGGCCGCGACGCACACGCGCGGCTACGTTCTGGGAGCGGCGCCGGTCGTTGAATCGCTCGTGCATCTGGCCGACAAGGGACTGTTCCTCGACGACCCCGACCGACTCGCCCCGCAATTGGTGGCCGTGCTTCAGGCCAACCGCGGCCTGAGCTGGATCAGCTACAGCGACGAGAACGGCAAATTCACCGGCGCCAACCGGACGCCGGAAGGCCGGTTGCGGATCACCCGCAGCGATATCGCCGGCGGCAAAGGCCAGTTGGTGGAAGACGACGTGCTGCCCGACGGCAGCCTCAAGGTGTACCGGACCGACCGCAACAGCGAATACGATCCGAGAGTACGGCCGTTCTATGTCAAAGCCAAGCAGGCGGGGCGGTTGGTGTGGCTGCCGCCTTACATCTTCATGTGGCAATGGGTACCCGGCATCACGTGCGCCGCACCGGTGAACAGCGCGGCCGGGAAGCTCCGCGGCGTGCTCACCGTCGATTTTGATCTCAACGCGCTTTCGAATTTCGTCGCCGGCGTGTCGGTCAGCGAGCACTCTCGGGTCTTGTTGTTCACCGACGACGAAGTATTGCTCGCCCACCCCGACCAGCGCGGTGGAGCTGCGGTAGTCGGGACGCGCGAAACGGCTCGGCTGCTCACCCTGGCCGATGCAACCGATCCGCTGGTCGACGCTTACCGGGCGAACCTTCGGCCTGATTACCTCTGGCCGGCAAAGGACGAGGAATTTCATTTCTTTAACTTCGACCACGACGGGACGGACTACCTTGGCTCAACCACGGCCTTTCGCGTCGGCGACGACTTGGTGTGGGTCGTTGTAGTGGTGGCCCCCAAATCCGACTTTGTGGGCGACGTATGGCGCACCCAGGCGCTGGCCCTGGCCGCGGCGGCGGCCGCTGTCATGGCAGCAGTGGCGCTCGCATTTGTCCTCGCGAGCACCGTCTCCCGACCGGTCCGGTCGCTGATCGGGTTCATGAATCAGGTCGGCGCGGGCGACCTGGAGGCGAAGGCCGCGTTCGGCGGGAGCCGCGAGTTCCGCAGGCTCGCCCAAGCCCTGAACCGGATGATCGCCGATCTCCGCGACCGCCTGCGGTTGCGGCATTCGCTCGGTGTGGCGATGGAGGTGCAGCGGCGACTTCTTCCAGCCGGCCCGCCTCAGGTCCGCGGGCTCGATGTGGCTGGGCACAGCACCTATTGCGACGAAACTGGCGGCGACTACTACGACTTCTTGGTGCTCGACCGGGCATCGCCGGACGCCGTTCTCATCGTCCTGGGGGACGTGATGGGTCACGGTGTCGCCGCGGCGCTCGTCATGGCCGGCGTGCGCGCCGTACTGCGCGACCGGGTTGATGCCGCCGGCAGCCTGGCCAACCTGATCGGTCGACTGAACCGTCTGATCTCCGCCGATCACGGCGGCGACCGCTTCATGACCATGCACCTGTCGGTGATCGACGCGAAGACGCAGACGATGCGCTGGGTCAGCGCCGGACATGATCCGGCGATTCTTTACGACCCAGTTGCCCGCCAGTTTCAAGAGATCGGCGAAGGGGAGCTGCCACTCGGGGTGATGGAGGAAACCGAATACACCGAGCATAACCACGGGCCGCTGGGACCCGGACAGGTCATCCTCGTGGGAACCGACGGCGTGTGGGAGATGCCGGACGCCAAGGGGGAGCCCTTCGGCAAGGAGCGGCTGCGCGAGCTCATTCGCGAATCGGCCGCCGGCTCGGCCGCGGAAATCGCCAAGACCCTGCGCGATCGCCTCCTGGCGTACCGGGGCGATACCAAGCAGGTGGACGACGTGACTTTCGTTATCGTGAAGGTGCTGGCGGTCGAGGCGAAAGCGTGAAGGGGGTGGCTCCTACGGCGCGGCAGCCGGGCGGCGCACATGGCGGCGTTCAAGGCCCAAATCCAGCGTTTCCTTCGGGACGCGGTAGCCGTAGATTCTTCCTTCCGACAGATCCCAGACGGTCATCGTTCCATGATGGCATGTGGATCACTGGCGTTCCTTTCGTGATTCCTTCCGCGTTGGCGAGCAGGAGCGGCATCGTTAACGCCGCCGCGAGGCGCGACAGGGCGGCCACCGTCACGAAAGCATCAGCTTGCCGCGTGACAGATACATGCAAAAGTTCGCCATGCCGCCGCTGGGGCAAGCCGCAACGACAGTCCAGCCTCCACGTACGGCTCGAAGGGAAGCGCGGCGAGAAGCGGCCCGGCGGCCAGAGGCCAAAGGGCGATCAGACACCTTTTGGCTTATTGGACCAAAATCCAATAGCACTCCGCGGTGCCGTGGTCTACATTGATCACTACGTCGTTGACAAGAAACTGGAAGAGCTCCCGCGCGGCGGGCACTTCGGATCTTGATCCGGACGCTCGCGGATGTCGCATCGCGGTACCACCTGGGGTCTGGCATCCCTAGCTTGCTTGGCCGTGTTTTGTCTGGCGCCTCTCGGCCGGGCGCGGACCGACGACCAGGTTTCCAAGGACGAGTAGGTAATCAATTAGCCGTTCCCTGCGTTCCCCCGCTTCGTCCCCACGGGAGTCGCGTCATGAGGACGCACCTAAGGAATCGCACCGATCTAGACCACGCTGCTGTGGCACGAACGCGCTGTTGTGGAACGGTTCCCGGACTGTGCCGCCGCAACGCAATCGATCGATTGCACTCATTCCTCATCTAGAGACAGGAGTTTCTATGTTTCGCAATTCGAAAGTTCAGGTCCTCGCCGTACTTGCTGTGGGCGTCTTGCTCGGCTACGTCGTAGCGTCGGGCAACTTTAGTCCGTTTCAGAAGGCCGATGGCGCCGCGCCGCGCGGATGTGAAGCGGCAAGCACGGCAGGGACCACTGAAGGCGGCAACGGCACTTGCTGCGAAGGCGCGAACAAGGGCCGGCTTCTGGCAATGGCCGACCTCCAGGCCGGGAGCGGTGCGGTCGGCGGTCAGGCCGGCGGCAAGAAACCCAATATCCTCTTCATCATGGGCGATGACATCGGCATGTGGAACATCGGCGCCTACCATCGCGGCATAATGGCCGGCAAGACGCCGAATCTCGATAAGCTCGCCAAGGAAGGTATGCTGTTCACCGACTACTACGCCGAGGCCAGTTGCACCGCAGGTCGAGCGAACTTTATCACCGGCGAATTGCCCATTCGCACCGGCATGACCACCGTTGGCCAGGCGGGCGCCAAAACGGGGCTTCCGGCCGAAGCCTGCACGATCGCCACCGCCCTCAAGGCCCTGGGTTACGCAACCGGTCAGTTCGGCAAAAACCACCTCGGCGACCGCAACGAGTTTCTGCCCACGGTCCATGGCTTCGACGAATTCTTCGGCTACCTGTATCACTTGGACGCCATGGAAGACCCGGCCCATCCGAACTATCCGCAAGACCTGCTGGACAAAGTCGGCCCGCGCAACATGGTTCACAGTTGGGCGAGGGAAAAGGACGACCAGACCGAGATGCCGCGTTGGGGCAAAATCGGCAAGCAAAAGATCGAAGATGCCGGCAAACTTTATCCCAAGCGGATGGAGACGGTCGACGATGAGATTCGCGATCTCACCTTGAATTTCATCGACCAGGCCAAGAAGGACAACAAGCCGTTCTTTGTTTGGCTCAACCCGACCCGAATGCACATCGTCACTCACCTTTCCGAAAAATGGAACGGGACGCGCAACTCGAAGAACGGGTGGTCGATCCAAGAAGCCGGCATGGCCCAACTCGATAACGACATTGGCCTCGTCATGCAGAAGCTCAAGGACATCGGCGAGGACGAAAACACCATCGTGGTTTTCACGACCGACAACGGCACCGAAGTCTTCACCTGGCCCGACGGCGGCACCACGCCGTTCGCGCAGTGCAAAGGGACCGTCATGGAAGGCGGCTTCCGCGTGCCCTGCATCGCCCGCTGGCCCGGCCACATACCGGCCGATACGGTGCAAAACGGCCTCATGTCCGGCATGGACTGGTTCCCCACCTTCGTTGCCGCGGCCGGCAACCAAACATTACCGAGCAGTTGCTCAAGGGCGTGAAGCTGGGCGACCGGACGTACAAGAACCATTTAGACGGCTACGACCAGACGGCCATGCTCACCGGCAAGGGTCCGTCCAATCGCCACGAGATCTTCTACCTCGGCGAAAGTACCGTCGGCGCCGTGCGGATCGACGACTACAAGTTCCGCTTCATCGACCAGCCGGACGGCTGGCTTGGCGCCAAGACGCACGTCGACGTGCCGTACATCACAAACTTGCGTCTCGATCCGTTCGAGCGCATGGGCTGGCCCGGCAATGGGACAAAGGACGGTGCGCAGTCCTACTTTGAATGGTTCAAGTACGAGTTCTGGCGCTTTGTATTCGTCCAGCAAGTGATGGGCAAGGCTATGCAGTCCTTCCTCGATTACCCGCCCATGCAGCGCGGCGCGAGCTTTAACCTCGATGCCGTGAAAGCGGAGATGGCAAAGAGGATGGCGCAGGCGGAGGCGGCAAGTAAAGGCACCGGCCAATAATCGCGATGGTTCTCGCTTGGGCGGCGCGAAAGCGCCGCCCGACGCCTTCGAAACCAGAAAGTTGCTAAGATTTCAGTTAGCGGGGCTTATTATGCTTCGTGCCCCACAGGGCCGCTTTTCTTCCCAGACTTGGTATCGCGACCGACGGAGGACAGTGACGCTCTTGAGGCAGCCTTTATAGCACGTCGGCGGGCGGGACCGCGTGAAAGGTTCAAGGCCCCCCAAAACATCGTATCACTAGATCACCTGACTATTAGAAAGGATCTGTTTCTGCTCCGTTTCATTTCATTTCAGGGCGGGCACACCTCTTGGAAAGGAATGGAAAGAATCCTTCACCGCTTTTCACTCAGCCTTAAAATTACCCAAAGCCGGAATTTGGCTTAAAATTACTGCAAATGCGGCTTCCCGGAAGTGGGGGCCTCACAGAGGTGCTGCGAGCAATTAAGCCGGAAGGCTCGCATCCGATAAAGGGGTAAACTATGTCGCATACGGTTCAGTCCGAACAGTCGGGTACTGGCCGAGCGGAACGCTCGGGCCTGAGCGGCCTCTGGCTCTACATGCTGATCCTGGGCATCCTGTTGATCGTGGTGGGCCTGGCGGCGATGAGCTATCCGCTCCTCGCGACGGCGGCAACCGTGCAAGTATTGGGCGCGCTCTTCTTGATCGGGGGCGGCGTGGCGATGGCCAACGCGATTCTCTCCCGCCGCTGGCGCGGTTTCTTTCTCCATCTGCTGGCGGGCATTCTCTACGCCGTTCTAGGCGTTGTCTTCCTGGACCGGCCGCTCGGGTCCGCGGGCGCGTTCACGCTCATGATTGCGGCCGCGCTCGTCATCGGCGGCATCTTTCGCATCGTCGTCGCGGCGCTAGAGCGCTTTCACGGCTGGATGTGGCTACTGATCAACGGCGTAGTCTCGCTGGTTCTGGGGGTAATGATCTGGCGCGATTGGCCCGATTCCGCCTTCTGGGTCATTGGGCTCTTTGTCGGAATTGAAATGGTATTCGCTGGCTTGTCGTGGGTGATGACGGGCCTGGCTCTACGCGGCCTGTCGGCGAATTGAGCCCTCTAGCCGAAGGAGGATCGCGACCCATGTCGGCTACGGAATGGCAAGACATCAATACGGAGCAACGGCGACCGCCTCCGCCGAATTGCGGCAACCAGGAGAATCTACCGCAATGAATCGCTTTCTACTTCTCGGCGGCCTTGCGCTGGGCGCATTCGCCGCTACCTTTGGCGTCGTGAAACTCGTGCAGCACGTATCCACTCCGCAAGGCATGGTGTGGATTCCCGGCGGTGAGTTCACGATGGGCAACAGCGCTCCCGACGCTCCGGCCGCCGAGGGGCCGGCCCACCGCGTGCGCGTCGATGGCTTCTGGATGGATGAAACCGACGTCACCAACGCGCGGTTCCGCGCCTTCGTCGATGCGACCGGCTACGTCACCACAGCCGAGCGCACGCCGACGCTCGACGAGATCATGCGCCAGGCGCCGCGAGGTGCGCCGCCGCCGAAGCAACAAGACCTAGTGCCGGGTTCGGTGGTATTCGTGCCGCCGGAGCATCCCGTCTCTCTCGACGATGTCAGGCAGTGGCAGAAATGGATCCCGGGCGCTAGCTGGCGCCACCCGGAGGGGCCGGGCAGCTCCATCGACGGCAGGGACGATCACCCCGTAGTTCATGTCTCGTGGGATGACGCGACGGCCTACGCCCAGTGGGCCGGCAAGCGGCTCCCGACCGAAGCGGAGTGGGAATTCGCCGCTCGAGGCGGGCTGGACGGCAAGAAGTACGTCTGGGGAGACGAGCCGTTCTCGGACGAACATCCGCAGTGCAACATCTTCCAGGGCCATTTCCCGGACCGGAACACGACTACGGACGGCTACGCGCGCACCTCGCCGGTAAAGGCGTTCCATGCCAACGGCTATGGCCTGTACGACATGTCCGGCAACGTCTGGCAATGGTGCAACGACTGGTTCCTCCCGGATGCCTACATCGCGGATGCAGGCCGGGGAATCACGGTGAATCCGCAAGGGCCCGCCGCGAGCTTCAATGCGCGCGTGCGACCGCCCGAGCGCGTGCAGCGCGGCGGATCGTTTCTGTGCTGCGTCGGCTATTGTTTCAACTACCGCCCCAGCGCCCGCCTAGGCTGCACCCCGGACACCGGCATGTCGCACCTCGGCTTCCGTTGCGTGAAGGACAAATAACTGGTTCAACGTCGCGGGGCGCGGATGATCGGGCGGCCTTTACGCGCTGGTCGGCGTGGCGTTCGGTTGCCTTTTCTGCCTCATCGGCGAACTCGAGCGCTCCGCTGGACCCACCTCGCCATCCCCCGAGGCAGGTGCTGATCCGTGGGCGACGGGTTGATATTGACCTCGCTTCTCCTATCGATTATCGACCTCTCTCTCTCGTTATCGTAGGGGTGAACTCCGTTCGGAGGTCGCGGCTTAATGCACCGCTTCCTGCTTGGGCTGCTGGCCTCAATTTATCTCTGCCCAGTTGGAGTTTGCCAACCGCCCACCGAACCGGATGGCATACAGGGCGATGGTACGTCGACCGTCCAAGAGCGGGACCGGCAGCCGCGGACGCAAACTGAAGAGATCGAAGAACTCAAAGCGAACCTCCGGCAAATTCACGAACGCCTGAAGCGGCTCGAATTGCCTTCGGATCCCGCGGCCTTGTCGCCGCCGCTTGGCGGGCCGAATGCCCCGTATGCCTCCCCGACGTTGCCGGCGGTGCCGCCGTGCCAGGATAGCCCGCCAACCCCCATGAGCGCGGTCTGGAAGGACGGTCTGCTGGTCAGCAGCAGCAACGACGATTTCCGGGTGCACGTCGGCGGCCTGATGCATTTCGACGCCGGGTGGAACGCCGCGGGCAATTCGGTCCAATTCGGCTCCGGAGGCATCGGGGAACTCCAGGACGGCGCCTACTTCCGCCGGGCCAACCTCCGCATCGACGGCACGCTGTACCAGCACATCGAGTGGCTGACCGAGTTTGATTTCGCCAACAACGTCGATAACGATACATCGTCAAGCACTCAGCCGATCGGCAGCCCGTCGTTTGTCAACGTCTGGATCGCCGTCAACGACCTGCCTCTGCTGGGAACCGTGCGCACGGGCTGGATGAAGGAACCGATTGGTTTCGAGCATCTCACGAGCTCCCGGTGGCTAAACTTCATGGAACGCACGCCCGGGGTCGGCACACTAAACTTACGGTCGCCGGGAATTCTGATGCAGAATGCGAGTGACGACGAACGGGTTACCTGGGCAGCTGGTGTCTACCACGTGCAGAACGACAACTTCGGCTTCGGCGTGGGCGACGGTCAGTACGCCGAGACCGGCCGGATCACATGGCTGCCGGTATTTGAGGATGAAGGGGTAGAACTCCTGCACGTGGGTTTCGGGGCGTCACACCGGCATCTCAATGGCGATCAAATCGATTTCAAGGCCCGTCCTTCGGTCCGTTCCATGCCGGGAGTTCTTGAGCCTCCCCTGGCGGAAACCGGAACGATTAGCGGAACTACCGCGGATGAGCTCGATTGCGAGCTCGTGGGCGTACTCGGATCGTGGACATTTCAGTCTGAATACTATTGCGTGTTCATTCACGACGCTGTTTTCCCCAATGACGCACCGCCCCAAGGGATGGCCCGAGGCACTCTGTTTTATCAGGGCGCGTATGCCGAAATTCTCTATTTCCTTACCGGTGAAACCCGCGGCTACGACCGGAAAGATGCGGTCTTCAGCCGCGTTGTGCCGCTGCACAACTTCAACTTCTGGGACGGGTTCGACGGCTGCGGGGCCTGGCAAGTCGGACTGCGCTATGCCTACCTGGACCTCCAGAATAAAGGCGTCAACGGCGCCACCCTCAACGACTTCACCCTCGGCTTGAACTGGTTGCTTAATCCCAACGCCAAGGTTCAATGGAACCTTGCGATCGATCACCGCGAATCAACCCCGCCCGGAAGCAGCGGCTGGACCTACATCTTCGGCACTAGCGTCGCGCTCGATTTCTAGGCGGTTGAAGGCAGAGCACGTCCCAACGGCGAGTGTCGCCATCGTAGAAAAGCCAGCCGTCGCGCTAGGCAGTTTCTTATTCCCACCGGCAACGCGGGCTAGTCATAGGGTTTTTCTGGGACATTTAGCTCGGACTTGCGCTTGCGAGATCGAGGTGAACGGATAGACTTGCTCATATCTGGCACGGTACCAACGTCGCCAAGGCTATTTACTGACACCACGCAAAACTGAGTAGAGGTGTCAAATGTGGTGTCAAACGAAGTTTATGAAAGTCAAAGTTAATCAAAACACGCCATGTTTTTCGCATGTTTTGATATTCGCGCCCGTAGCTCAACTGGACAGAGCAACGGTCTTCGGAACCGTAGGTTGGGGGTTCGAATCCCTCCGGGCGTACTGGACCCAATGGCACCGTTTCGCAACCAGTCGACCGTGATCTCGCGATTCATCTCGTCGAACGTGAACCAGGTGAGCTTATTGCGGGCGTCGCGGGGAACGCGACCAGGGCCATCCATGGCAAGACTCATTCCCCAGAGGCGGCTCATATCCTTGCTGGCTTAGGCTGCAACCCGCTATCATGAATTCATCGAATTTAACCGTCCTGGGGGATTGCCACAATGAAATTGCTCGTAGCAGCCGTGTTAAGCACTATGTTGTCAGCGGCAGGGCTGGCTCAGGCCGCTGACGCCAAGAAAGTGACAATTACTTGGCACGGTCAGTCATTCTTTGAAATTCAATCCAGCAAGGGCACTCGCCTCGTAATCGATCCGCATGCTCTCGACGCTTACGGGCGCATCCAGGTGAAAGCCGACATCGTCCTAGAAAGCCATCTTCATAGCGATCACACGCAGACGGCAGTCGTCACCAATTTCAATAAGGACATGCTCCGACAGGGACTTAAAGATGAAAAGGGCGATGGCAAGAAGGTTGACTTCAACCCGATTGACGAGAAATTCAAGGACTTCCACATTTACAATGTCAGCACTTACCACGATGACATGAACGGCATGGTTCGCGGCCGGAACAGCATATTTGTCATTGAGGTGGACGGGCTCCGGATTGTGCATCTTGGCGATCTGGGACACATTCTTAATGAAACGCAAATCAAGAAGATCGGCGCGGTTGATGTGCTAATGATTCCGGTGGGGGGCATCTATACACTCAATGGCGCCGAGGCCAAGAAGGTCATGGACCAGCTCAAGCCCCGGCAATATGTCATTCCGATGCACTACAGCACCAAGGTCTATTTCGCACTATTAACCGAGGAAGAGTTTCTAGAAGAACAGAAGAATCCCAAGGACATCAAGCATATTACGACCAACGAGCTTACCGTTGATGCCGGCTTCAAGCCGGAGCGGCCCATAACTGCCGTGCTCAACTGGGAAAAGCCCGGCAACAAACCGGAAAAATAATGACCCTTCTGGTGGCCCGAGGCTTGCTGTAAATGACATTTAGTTAACGATTCGTCTGAATGACCTCGATTGAGAATTGAGCGCTGCGACGGACATCGCGGTCGGCGTCGAGCCGAGCGGCGCGTTCCAAAGCAGGCAAAGCCTTGGTGGACGCCATTAATCCCAGGGCGCGGGCGGCGGCATCGCGGACCGCCGGACTTTTGTCCCCTGCCAAACGTGCGGCGACCGGATCCAGAGCATTAGTCGCCCGCATTCGGCCGAGCTGAAGAACCGCTTCCGATCGCGCATTTTCATCCACATTACTCAATTGACGGAGTAGACGAGCCGACTCAGTCTGCCGGCCATCTGATGCCGGGTCAGTTTGCGCCGGTTGCGTGGCTTGTGCCGTCCGATAAACCGGATTGGCAGGCGCAGCGGCGGGGGCAACTCCAGGCGCCGGCGCGGCTTGCACAACCGGGGGCGAGGCGACATAGACCGGCGGCGGCGTCACATAGATTGGATAGGGCTGGTAATAGCCATACGGATACGGATACCCATAAGGATATCCACAATAGCCATACCACGGCCGATAGTAGCCCGGAAATCCGAAATTCAGACCTATCGCCAAGCCACCCTGACCGGCCTCGGCGTGCGTCGGCACTAGCATGAAGCTAAGAGCAAGACCGAAACCGCCAATCCACGTCGCTTTCTTCATCGATTTTCCTTCGCCTTCGCGGGACGTCCAGTCCTGAAGCGAGCCCCTTGGTCCCAGCTGAAACAGCTGCCGCCTCTTGAGCGATTCAACAAAGAACATTTTCGCCATGTTAGGTTTATTCGCGCGGCGGATTATGCCATGCGACCTAACGGAATCAAGTCCAAGCTTGCTCCGCTCTTCCATCAATTCCGCAAAGGTTGAAAAGCTTCTCAAACCAAGAAGCGGACGGCCCTAGAAGGAAATCTGTTCAGTAGCAGCCGGAAGACCATTGGCATAATCTCAAGCTCTCAAGGATTCGCACCGACCTCTCCGAACTCTGGCCCCGCGTGGCCGACGTATGAGGCGGAGCGGTGCGCGGGCGACTTCAACAACCTCAGAAGGCGCTGGACGCGCAGCTTTCGGCAGGAGTCCCCAGCCAAGCTTGGCCTACGAAAGTTGGTCGAGAATGCGCCGGTAGGAAAGGTGGTGGCCATGAAGTAAGTGCGGTGTCAGCGGGAGTCGGCGGCCGGCCTGGGGCTCGCTTTGAGGCTGGCGCACCCTTCTGCTCAAGGGGACTCCCGGGAAAGGCATGAGCCTTTTCGACGCGGCTGGAAGGAGCCTTGTCAGGTGATTACTCCTGAGTATCAGGACAAGAGAGGTCACTCGGAGACATCGGCCCGCGTAGCCGCCGCATGGGGTCTGGGAAAACCCCGTGCCCATCCCGGAAACCGCGCCAGGCAGCCCTGGAGGCGCGGTTTCCGGGTTTTTCTTTATCGCTTCCCTCTGGCTCGTGGGTTGCTTGACCCCCTTGGTTAAAAGATTTAAGATTGAAAGCGTTGGTGCGCATCTTTCGCTATCGGAGGCCTCTTCCATGCCACGACCCTATCTTGCCGGGGCTCTCTTCTGTAGCGCCCTGGGCATGATCTTCGTCTTTTCAGGGCCCGTCGTTGCCCAAGCCGAGAAAGACAGTTTCGATAAGGTCAAGTTCGATACTGTCGATCAAGTCGAACTCCATGGGCTCTTCTATCCCAGCACGAAGGGTAAAGACGCTCCCTGCGCACTCCTGCTCCATAAACTGGTCACCGGCAGCAAAGAGAAGTGGGACAAACTGGCGGTCGCCCTTCAGAAAAAAGGTTATGCCGTTCTCGCGTTCGACTTCCGCGGCCATGGCGACAGCACCACGGTTTCGCCCGAGTTTTGGAAATACAAAGGCAATGTGGAAGGGATAGGCGGTCACAACGCCAACGATCCGAAGAAGACGATCAGCCATCGCGATTTCCGAAACCCCGGCTATTATCAATGGCTGATCAACGACATAGCGGCGGCCAAAACCTTTCTCGATCGCCGGAACGACAGCGGCGCTTGCAATTCGTCAAACTTGATCTTGATTGGCGAGGAAGATGGGGCAAATTTGGGCGCCCTGTGGATGGCTGAGGAGGTCAATCGCTATCGCGCGATCACCTTGCCGCCTTTGGCGCCGGAAAAGCTGGAGCCGAGTCCCGAAAGCAAGGACATTGTAGGCGCCGTTTGGTTGACCATGAACCAACGTGTTCCTGTCGGCAAGGGGCCTACCACGAATGTTCTCACATGGTTCAAAGATGAACGAATCAGGAAAATTCCAATGGCGTTTCTCTACGGCGATGCCGACGCGGAAGGGGACCGTTTCGCTAATGTCGCGGTCAAGGTTTTGAAAGGCGCTGGCAAACATCCCGAGGAGTTGACCGCTGCGAAATCTATAAAGGGCGGGGCCAAGCTCACCGGAACCGGCCTGCTAAAGGAAACGCTGGAAACTGAAAAACTAATCATCACGTACTTGGACAACCTCGCCAGCAAGAAGAGCTTCAACGAATACGATAAACGCGACGTGGAAGGAAATAACTTCGTTTGGAAATTCGGAAACGCGCGGTCGGTAATTGCCAAGCAAGCCAAAGAAAAGCAGATGAATATTATTCCGCTCGGTCTGCTGCAAAAATAAGCGCGTCGTTACATTCTAGTTACCTTGAAGCTATGGCCGGCTCGCCATTGGGTGAACCGGCCTTTTTTATCCCCTAGGATGAAACTTCCTATGGATTGATTTGAGGCGATCGCGGTCCACGTGGGTATAGTGCTGGGTCGTGCGGATGCTCGCGTGGCCCAAGAGCTCTTGAACCGTCCGCAGATCCGCGCCGCCGGATAGCAGATGCGTTGCGAAACTGTGCCGGAGCGTGTGGGGGCTGACCTTGACGTTAAGTCCCGCCCGGCGGACATATTTTTTGACGAGGATCCACAGCATCACGCGTGTCAGCGGCCGCCCTCCGCGGCTGACAAAGACCCACGGCGAATCCGGCACTGCCCGGACGAGCTTGGAACGCTGTTCGCTCAAGTAATTCCGCAAAGCTTCTCGCGCCGCCTTGCCCAACGGGACGATCCGTTGCTTGCTGCCCTTGCCCAGGCACTTGCAGAACGCGGAGTCTAGATGCAAGTCCTCTAGCCGCAGGCCGACAACCTCCGATGCCCGGCTGCCGGTTGCATAGAGGGTTTCCAGAAGGGCTTTATCGCGCAAGTAAAAGCGATCGAGAAGAATCGGCGCGGCCAAAAGCTTCTCCACTCCTTCGGGGCTCAACACTTGCGGAATGCGCTCCCAAAGCGCGGGCGAGCTCAGCAGGTCGACGCTGCTTTGGGTCGTGCGCTCTTCCATGCGCAGAAAGCGGTAGAACATCTTCAGCGCAACCAAATTGCGGGCAACACTGGGAGGCGCCAGGCCGATTTCCCGAAGATGATGGAGGTAGTGGCTCAATTCCCGAATTCCGGGATGAAGATAGTCGCCCAGCCCGCTTTCGCCTGCCCAACCGACAAAATGTTCCAAATCGCGGCCGTAAGCAAGCACGGTGTTGACTGCCATGCCCCGCTCCGCCTGCAAGTAATTGCGGAAAGCGGCAATATCTTCGGTGAGAGCTGTTTGTTGACGCCCGGCAGAAGATGGCATGGGACAATCCAGAAAAAGGCAAGGGAAAGCCTCTTCTTTCATCGGCTGGCGTAGTATCAATTCTTGCCCGAGATTTGGCGCAGATGTGGTCGCAGCTTGGCCAGCGCGCGGGCACGATGACTAAGGGCGTGTTTGACGCGCGGGCTCAATTCACCAAAAGTGCGATGGTATTCGGGAATGAGGAATAAAGGGTCGTAGCCGAAGCCTCCAGTACCGCGCGGCTCGCGAATAATGATGCCGTGACAGCGCCCTTCGACCGAGATTACTGTTTCACCCTCAGGAGTGGCTAAAGCGGCGGTGCAAACGTAATAAGCGGCCCGGCGGTCCTCGGGCAATGGCGCTAATTCGGCCAACAGGCGCTGGTTATTGGCGACGTCGTCCCCATGTTTGCCGGCATAGCGCGCCGACAGGACGCCGGGCCGGCCATTCAGCCCCGGCACGACCAGACCACTGTCCTCGCCCAAGACCCAGTGATGGAGATGTTTCGCTAGTTGCTCCGCCTTCTTACGAGCGTTGGCCTCAAACGTTGCGCCGTCCTCTTCTATTTCGGGAGCATCGGGAAACGCGCTCAAGTCTCTTATTTCGATCGGTAGATCGGCCAGAATCTCAACGATTTCCTGGCGTTTCTTTTGATTGCGGGTGCCTACGGCGAGAATCGGCAGCATCCCGAGTCCCCATACGGCATGAAAGGCCTTTTTATCAATCCGCAGGACCGTTCTGCTTAAGTTATATAGGAACCGGTTTGTTGCCAAATCATTATGTACAAGCTGCCTGGTGATTTCCCTTGTCGCCTTCCTTGAGACGCTTAAGATTAGGTTTGCCTTTACTAATAAGGGGAAATTGCCCATGGACGACGCTCGTGGGCCTCGCAGTCTACAGGAACAGGTGAGGATGCCGATGGGGGCTAATGAACGTCGCCGGGACGACGCGGCCAAGCCACCCGGTCGGTTGCGTAGGTCCGAACGTAAAAAGCAACTTCTTCTTCACGCTAAGCGCTTATTCGTTACGCTCGGTTATCAAGAGACGACAACGGAAAAGATCGCCAAGGCGGCCGGCGTTTCCGAGCCCGTCCTTTATCGCCACTTTGAAAGCAAGAAGACGCTCTTTTTGGAAGTGCTGCATGAAATCCGCGAAGCGACGCTGGAGCGTTGGCGCTCCGAGACCGTCCATCTAGCCGATCCGCTGGCTAAACTGCACGCCATTGCCGATTCGTATCTGGGCTCCACGCGCGAACATGCCTTGGAGTTTCGGATCATGCACCGCACGTTATTCGAGACGCACGACGAGGAAATTGTCAGTTGCCTCCGCCAGTTTTATTTAGACAGCGAAGACCTTCTAGCGGGCGCGATCGCCGATGGACAACGAACAGGCGTCTTTCGCCGCTCGCTTGATCCACGCGTGGGGGCCTGGGAAATGATTCGCACCGCCTTGGGATATACCCTCACCCTGCCGCTCGGCATTCCGCTGTATAGTCAGGCGGATTATCTGCCACAGGCCATTGATTGTCTGCTGCAATGTTTGCTAAAGACGGACGTGTAAGGAAATGGAAAATGGAGGGTTGTGGAAACCAATCCCGTCTGTAGGTCACTAACAGCTCTCAGTTTTCAGCTATTAGTTCTTAGCCGACTTCTTTCCTTCTGTTCTTTTGGAAACGCTTCGCGGGCCGGCTGCTAAGCCGGGTTCTGTCCCACCCCTCACCCTGCTCTCTCCCCAGGGGAGAGGGTAGGGTGAGGGGTGGCGACGGTCATTTATCTAGCCGGCCGGTTGCCCGGCCGATCGAGCGACCTACCCGAGAGTCGTAGCGGGCCGGATCAGCCCTGCTCTCTTACTTGGCCTTGCTCCCGGTGGGGTTTGCCGAGCCAACCTGTCGCCAGGTTGCTGGTGGGCTCTTACATTAAGGAACCGAAGTTCCCCCACCTTTTCACCCTTACCTTTGTTCGTTGTTCGTTGTGTGTAGTTCGTTGCCGTTGTTGGCAAAATCATTTTGTTCTGCTTGGCAACGAACCACACACAACGAACAACGAACAAAGGCGGTATACTTTCTGTTGCACTTTCCCGGTTCTTCGGCGATCGGCAGAGCCGTCCGCCTCGAACGGTGGGCGTTACCCACCACCGTGTCCTGTGGAGCCCGGACTTTCCTCTCCCCGCAGTTGGAATAGTCAGCCAAGGCTTTCCATTCGCACTGCGGGCAGCGACCGTCTTGCCGGCTCGCGAAGCATTGCCATCATACCACAGGCTTGGAGTACTCGCGCGCAAGGACCCAAGCGAGCCAGAATGGGCAAACAACGGACTGAAATTGAAGCCGACCTGTTCCATAGAATAACGAAGCTGTTGTACAGACATGCCTGCGCGCCTTATTCCGAGGGCCGGAACACGCCATGCCGACCGAGGATCTAACCTGGCTCCCGCCCGTGTCGCCCGCGGTCCGCAAGGGCGCCGTCACTATCGGCAACTTCGATGGCGTTCACTTAGGCCACTCCGCGATTTTGAATGAACTCATCCAATCGGCGAAAGCGGCCCACGGCTCAGCCGTCGTCATGACATTCGATCCTCACCCACTCCAGGTCTTGCGCCCGGAAAAGTGCCTGCCGAACTTATCGACCACGGCAGACCGGACAGCGCTGTTAAGGGCCAGCGGCGTGGACGAGGTCGTCGTCATTCCGGCCAGCCGAGCACTCTTGCGACTCACTGCCCGAGCTTTCTTTGATGACGTGATCCGGAATTGGCTGGCGCCCCGCGCACTGGTGGAGGGGCCGGATTTTGGTTTTGGCCATAATCGTGAGGGCAATGTGGGCTTGCTGGAACAATGGTGCAAAGAGATTGGGATCGGCTTGAAGATTGTGCCCCCCTTGGTGTTGGATGGCTTGCCCATATCGAGCAGCCGGATTCGCAGTGCATTGCTCGCAGGTGACGTCAAAGAAGCAGCACGACTGCTGGGCCGCTGCTATCAGCTCCGCGGCATCGTGGCTACCGGTCAGCAACGCGGCAATAAGCTGGGTTTCCCCACCGCCAATCTGGAGAAGATCCCAACCTTGATTCCAGGCAATGGCGTCTATGCGGTCTGGGTTCAGCTCGAATCACGGCGTTGGCCCGGGGCCGCCAACATCGGCCCGAATCCCACGTTTGGCGAAAACGCACGCAAGGTTGAAGTGCACCTGATTGGCTTTCACGGCGAGATTTACAGACGCGAATTAGCGGTTGATTTTGTGGACCGCCTGCGCGACACCAGGCCCTTTAGCAGCGCCAATGAGTTGATTGATCAGCTACACAGCGATGTGGCTCAAGCGAAAGAAATGCTGAAGTAGTCTCAAAATGCCGCCATAGCGCGCATGAGGATAGAAACGCGGCAGCCGGCTTTCATTATACTCCTTTGCGTTCCGTCCTTCTTGATTGTGAATTCCTGACCAAAATGCTCATCGGTTACAACACCAACGGATTTGCGCACCATCGGCTGGAAGATGCCTTAAATATTGTCGCGGACTTGGGCTATGGCAGCGTCGCCATCACGTTAGATTATCATGCTCTCAATCCCTTCGACGTCGATCTGCCCAAGCAATTAGAACAAGCAGCTTCGATTTTGCGCCGGCGCGGTTTAAGCTGTGTCATTGAAACGGGCGCCCGTTATCTGCTTGATCCATATCACAAACATCAACCAACGCTGTTGAGCCGTCGGGAGGATGATCGAAAGTTTCGTTGGCAGTTTCTCTCCAGGGCGGTGGACGTCGCCGCTTTCCTCAATGCGGACGCCGTGAGCTTTTGGTCGGGAACGCCGACTTCCGAAGAAGAGGAGAGCATCCTTTGGGAGAGGTTGGCAGAAGGCTGCGACAGCCTATGCAATTATGCAGCAACAAGCGGCACGCGCCTGGCGTTCGAGCCCGAGCCGGGAATGTTCATTGACACAATGGATCGCTACGCCGAGCTACGCGATCGCGTGCGCCATCCGCTCTTTGGCCTGACAATCGACATCGGACATTTACACTGCCAGGGCGAGACGCCAATCGAAGATCATCTCCGGCGCTGGAGAGAACCGCTTTGGAATGTTCACTTAGAGGACATGCGAAAAGGAATGCATGAACATCTAATGTTCGGCGAAGGTGAAATCAACTTTGGCCCGGTGTTGAGCGCATTAGATGAGATCGGCTACCACGGCGGCGTCCATGTCGAGTTAAGCCGCCATAGTCACGACGCCCTAGGCTCGGCGGAAAAAGCGTTGGCGTTTCTTAGGCAGGCCCGCGCCGGCTCTCGTGACAATACCCGGGCCAATTACGATAATGACATGAGTCGCTGAATTTGCTTTGAAGGTTTTGGACACGGCTATGAATGATCCTATCCCCGATGCGCTGGATGCGGTGCTTCGTCGCTGTGCCGCCTCTGCGCCGGAGCCTCTATATCCCAAGCTCTACGCCGCCGGCGGCATCTCACGAGAAAGCCTGGATACAAGTCTAGAGAAGCTTAGGCTCGGCGGGTTAGTTCGTTTGACGCCGTGGGAAAAAGACAAGGGACAAGGTTATGAACTGACGCCCGAAGGCGCGGAACTGCTCCAAAATCCGCGCGATCTCCATCGACTCCGAGAAGGCAAACTCCCGCAGCGGCAGGCGACCTTGCCCCAGCCGGCCAGCGCGAACGGAGCGCGCATGACCACTTTTGAACGCGGCGAAATGGTTCGTGAAGCCCTTTTGAACGAGCCCGAACCTATCGTCAGCCGTGTTGTCCTCGGGCTCAATATTCTAGTTTTCGCCTACGGCTTGTTTCTAGCGTCGCGCGCGAATCTGGATCTTAATTATTACATCATGGGTACTTCGCTCCTTGGCGGCCAGCCGCGCAATGACTTGCGGGCATTGACCTACTACAAAGTGCTCGACGATAGTGGGGCTCTCAATGCGATTGGCTTCATGAACGGCCAATGGTGGCGATTGATTACGTGCTGCTTCGTTCACATCGGTTTATTGCACCTTTTTGTAAATATGCTGGCTCTTTATCGCGCCGGACCGCTTATCGAGCAGATGTGGGGCCACGCCCGCTATTTATGGATTTACCTGCTATCGGGTTGGGGAGGCAGTTGTCTGGCTTTAATAGTCAATCCGGCCGGTTGCGCCGGAGCGTCCGGATCACTTTGTGGGATCTTTGCGTCCCAGGCATTTTGGACATTTCTTAATCGCAAAGCCTTACCGCCCGAACTCCTATCTTCCTGGTATCGCGTGCTAGGCATCAATCTGGTCCTGATCGTGTTCGTAAGCCTGATCCCGGGCATCAGCTGGGCGGGACATCTGGGTGGTGCGATAGCTGGCGCCGTAACAGCTCTCTTGCTGCACGTTCACCGATTCAGCAAACCGGTCTGGGGACGGCTCGCGCTAATGGGAACGCTGGTTTTGCCGGCCTTCGGAATAACGGCGTTATCGGTTCGATACTATGGTTTGGCGAAGGCTGATAAAGCGCTCCACCAGGCTTCTAATGCAATTAATGAAGCGCTGCCAATCCTTAATAGTGACGTGTTCCCCTTCCTCCGCCGGCCAATTCCACCCGTCAACGCGGTGGTCGTCAGCCGGCCGCCTTATAAGCTCTTGAGCGAACCAGTGCCTCCAACGCTTCCCGAGGATCCCGAAGCCGCAGAAAGATCGACGAAAGAACTGCAGACCATCATTGAAAAATATGGAAATGCATCCGCGAAAGTCGTCGAAGAGACCGACAGTCTGGCTGAGTTTAATGTCGTCTCCGTATTTTGGGACAAGATTCACAAATCCGCGTTCCAGGAAACGATTGATTTGGCCGGCCTCATAGCGCTCATTGATTTTTACTTGCACACGGAACGAGACGTTCGGATCGTTTTCAATAACCAGTCCCACGCCAAACACTGGATAGCGAGACATTCGAGCCGTCGCGATCCGCCCGAAGCGGTAGAAAACACAATTAGAGCCTTGGCCCAGGAACGTGAAAGGCTTGGCGACATAGTCGATCGATTCGCTAATGCCGGCCCTTATTCCACACGACGAACTGAGGAGGTGCGTAAGACTTTGGAGGAATTGATCCGGGAATGGAGTGCCTTCCTGTCGAGTACCGAAGACTATCTAAGGAACCAAATGGACGTCGAGACGGGACTCAACGCCCATGTGAAATCGATTAACGTCCTTCGGCTTCACGTCGTAAACCTTTGTGTGAGTCAAAAAGAATCCTAAAGGCGCCGTCGCCAAAGCCGCTCGCGAGCCTACCGGCGCGAACCACTTCGTGAATCGTTTCACTATTACAGATAGTGGCAACCTACTTTCTCGCTTTACGGATAGATCCCTATGAAGCAGCGCCTTTTGACTCCTGGACCCACGCCGGTTCCCGAGGAGACGCTTCTCGAATTGGCTCGACCTGTATTTTTCCACCGGTCGGCTGAGTTTCGCAAGCTCTTGGAAGAGGTGACGGAAGACCTCAAATACGTCTTTCGCACAAAGAACCTCGTGCTGACGTTAACCGCTTCCGGAACGGGGGGCATGGAAGCAGCCACCGTCAATTGCGTTCCCCCCGGCAAGAAACTTATTTGCTTAATCTCAGGCCGCTGGGGCGAGCGATTTCGCAATGTCGGCAAAGCGTTTGGCATAGAAGTAATCAGCGTCGAGGTTCCGTACGGGGAGGCGGTCCCACCTGATCGTCTGGCGCAAGCTCTGAAGGAGCATCCCGATGCCGTTGCCGTCAGCGCCACGTTTAGCGAAACTTCGACCGGCGTTGTCAACGACATCAAAAGCCTTGGCAAAATTGTCTCGCCCACTCCGGCGCTCTTTATCATTGACACTATCAGCGGCCTCGGTGTGATGGAGTGCCAGACGGACGATTGGCATATCGACGTCAACGTAACCGGCTCGCAAAAGGCGCTCATGCTCCCACCGGGCCTGGCCTTTGTCTCTGTCAGCGATAAAGCCTGGAAAGCGATTGAAGCCAATCCAACGCCCCGCACCTTCTATTTCGATCTGAAGAAACACCGATCCAGCTTGGTTCAGTTTGATACGCCTTACACGCCGGCCCACACCCTGATTCGGGCCCTGAAAGCCAGCTTGAAGCGGCTTCGCGCCGAAGGAATTGAAAACGTCTGGGCTCGCCATGCTCGCAACGCCGCCGCCGCCCGCGCCGGCATGCAAGCGCTCGGCTTAGAACTCTTCGCCAAGCAGCCGGGCGACGGGCTCACTGTCGCCAAAGCGCCCCCGGGGACCGACAGCACGACGATTCTGAGCAAGCTGGAGAAACAATACGGACTAAAGCTGGCCAATGGGCAAGATACGCTCAAGGGCAAAATCATCCGGCTGGCGCACATGGGCTACATCGACTACTTCGAGGTTCTTGCTGCCCTCGCCGGTCTCGAATTGGTCCTCAACGAACTGGGCCACAAAGTTGCTTTCGGCGCGGCCCTTTCAGCCGCTCAAAGAGCCTATGCCGAATCCGCTGACAACTGAAAACTGATTACTGATAGCTAAATCAGAAAAATATAAACCTAGTCATCAGTTATCAGTCTTCAGTCATGGGCCAAATGAGGGGTGAATGTATGCCGCGCGTTTTGATTAGCGACAAACTCGAAGCTCCCGGCCCTGATCTCCTCCGGCAAGCCGGCATCGAGCTCGACGAGCGGGCCGGTCTTAAGGGCGACGCCTTGAAGGAGGCGGTCCGCGCAGCCGACGGCGTCATCGTTCGAAGCGGCACGCACATCACAGCCGCTCTGCTGGAAGATCCTGGCAAGCTGCGGGCCGTCGTGCGCGCCGGGGTCGGCGTGGATAATATCGATGTTGGCGCTGCGACACGCAAAGGCATCGTCGTCATGAATACGCCCGGCGGCAACACCGTCAGCACGGCCGAACACACGGTCGCCATGCTGATGGCTCTCGCCCGGCATATTCCCATTGCCGACGCAAGCGTTCACGCGGGCAAATGGGAGCGCGGCAAATTTGTGGGCGCGCAATTGGCAGGAAAAACGTTGGGCGTCGTCGGCCTGGGGCGTATTGGTCGCGAGGTCGCTCGGCGAGCGACTGGGATGGACATGAAAGTTCTGGGCTACGATCCAATTCTGGCGCCCGAGCAGGCCGCCAAACTAGGCATCGAGAGCAAGAATAATCTGGTTGAGCTATTGCCCCATTGCGATTTTGTTACAGTTCATACGCCCTTGACGGATGAGACGCGGAATCTCCTGGGCGCCAAGGAATTGGCTCTGTTGCCCCGGGGCGCTCGGGTTTTGAACTGCGCGCGCGGCGGGATCATTAACGAAGAAGCGCTCGCCGAAGCACTCAAGTCGGGCCATTTGGCTGGAGCAGCGCTTGACGTCTTTGTCGAAGAGCCGCCGCCGGCCGGTCATCCGCTTCTACAGCTCGCTAATGTTGTGGTAACGCCGCACTTGGGCGCCTCGACCGTGGAAGCCCAGGTGTCCGTGGCGCGCGAAGCCGCCCAACTCTTAATTGATTTCCTGCAGCGCGGCATCGTGCAATTTGCCGTCAACATGGCGGCGGTCGACCGCACTGAATTGGAAGAACTACGGCTTTATGTCGATATGGCACGGCGCTTGGGCCTGCTCCATGCACAAATGTGTCAAGGCGTCATTCGCAGGGCGGAATTGCGCTACCGCGGCGAGGTGGCCCAGCGCAGCACAAAGCTCATCACGTCGGCGTTCGCGGCGGGGCTTCTGGAATTTCACCTGGATCAACAAGTGAACATCGTCAATGCCGTACTTTTGGCGCGCGAGCGCGGCATCGAATTTGTTGAGCAAAGCAGCCCCAAATCCGGGGACTTCAGCTCGCTGCTCCGCACGGAAGTGACCACCGACAAGAAAACCTACACCGCATCCGGAACGCTTTTCGGCAACCAATTCCTACGGCTTGTCCAGGTAGGCCCTTATAGCCTGGATACGTTCATGGATGGCGTGTTGCTTATCTTCACGCATCGCGATATCCCCGGTCTCATCGGCTACATCGGTACCATCTTTGGCAAGCACAAAGTGAACATCGCACAGATGACCGTGGGCCGGCAACAACCCGGCGGTGAAGCGATCGCCGTTTTGAATCTCGATCAATTGCCTCCCGAAGAGGCCCTCCAGGAGGTGCGCTCGCATCCGCAAATCAGCAGCGTTAGCCTGGTCAAGTTGCCGGCCGCAGGCCAAATGCCGGCATGGTTTGGCTAATACGTTTAGGGGCCGGCCCGCGGGAGCGCGTTGCAAGGCACTTGTTCGGACGACTGCCATTCCGACAGGGATAGTCACCCGGCTATTCAAAGTTGGCAGTAAATTGACCGCCCCATTTTTCTGGTATATTTCTATAACACATTGCGCGTTAAATACTTAATGCGCTATCAGTACTGGGCATGGAAGTTGCCTACAGTGCGCCACTGTTAAGCACTGCGCATTAGGTTTCTGGGCAAGGCGTAATTGCGAGGGAAGCAATTGTGAACATTAAACCATTGGGCGACCGAATTGTGGTTCGGCGTTCGGAATCCAAAGAAAAGACGGCTGGCGGAATCTTGTTGCCAGACTCTGCCAAAGACAAGCCGCAAAAGGGCAGGGTCATGGCCACAGGCCCCGGCCGCCTGCTAAAGGATGGCAAGCGCCAAGCTTTGCAAGTAAAAGAGGGGGATACCGTCCTCTTCACCGCGTGGGCCGGTGATGAATTCAAAGAAAATCGCTCCGGCGGCAACATCTTGCTCATGCGCGAGGAGGATGTGCTGGCGGTTCTGGATGAGTAATCGGCTTGGCGAGCAGGGTGCCTAAGCCCCCTGATGTATAGCGGACAGCAGTATCAGCGGGCTCACGACCCCGCTCGCCGGATCAATCTAAATCAGGTTTGTTAGACATTTAACCATCGGGAGGCAGAATGGCTGCGAAGCAGATCGCTTTTGATCAGGAAGCGCGGGAAGCGATGCGCCGGGGCATTTCCAAGTTGGCACGAGCCGTCAAAGTGACGCTGGGCCCCAAAGGACGCAATGTGATCCTTCAAAAGAGCTTTGGCTCGCCGACCGTCACGAAGGACGGCGTGACCGTGGCCAAGGAAATTGAACTCGAAGACAAATATGAAAACATGGGCGCACGCATGGTCAAGGAAGTGGCTTCCAAGACCAGCGACGTGGCCGGCGACGGCACCACCACCGCGACGGTCTTGGCTGAGGCTATCTTCAATGAGGGCCTGCGCGCGGTTGTCTCCGGGGCCAACCCCATGCTCATGAAACGCGGCATGGAAAAGGCGGTGGAAGATATTACGGAAAAGCTCAAGGGCATGAGTAAGGAAGTTAAGACAAAGAAGGAAATGGAAAACGTCGCCGCCGTCGCTTCCAACAACGACATGGAGATCGGCAAGATCATCGCCGAGGCCATGGACCGCGTCGGCAAAGACGGCGTCATCACGGTTGAGGAAGGCAAGACCCTCGAGACGACCCACGAGTTTGTGGAAGGCATGCAATTCGACCGCGGTTACCTGTCGCCGTATTTCGTCACCGACCCGCAGAAGATGGAATGCGAGCTCGAAGATCCTTATATCCTCATCTACGAAAAGAAGATTTCCACCAGCAAGGACATGGTGCCTATCCTGGAAACCGTGTTCCGGGCCGGCAAGCCAATCCTCATCATTGCCGAGGACATTGACGGCGAAGCCTTGGCCACCCTGGTCATCAACAAGCTTCGCGGCACGTTCAAGTGCGCGGCTGTCAAGGCGCCGGGCTACGGCGATCGCCGCAAGGCCATGTTGGAAGACATTGCCATTTTGACGGGCGGCAAGGCGGTCTTCGAAGATCTGGGCATTAAGCTCGAAAGCCTCCAGCTCGGCGACCTTGGCCGGGCGAAGAAGGTTAAGATCGATAAGGACAATACGACAGTCATCGAAGGCGCAGGCAAGAAGCAAGCCATCCAGGCTCGCATCGCCGCCATCCAGCGCGAACTCGATAAATCGACCAGCGACTATGACAAGGAAAAGCTTAGCGAACGCATTGCCAAGCTTTCAGGCGGCGTCGCCAAAATCAACGTTGGCGCAGCCACCGAGAGCGAGATGAAAGAAAAGAAAGCCCGCGTCGAAGATGCAATGCACGCGACCCGCGCGGCTAACCAGGAAGGCATCCTGCCGGGCGGCGGCGTGGCTTTGCTGCGAGCTTCCGAGGGCCTCAAGCCCAAGGGACTAACGCACGATGAAGAAATCGGCTTCAACATCGTGGTCCGCGCCTGCAAAGCTCCCATCCAACAGATTTCCGAAAACGCCGGTGAAGACGGCGCCGTCGTCTCCAACAAAGTGTTGGAAAATTCGGCCCAGAACTACGGCTATGACGCCCGCGACGACCGCTACTGCGACATGGTCAAGGAAGGCATCATCGACCCGACGAAAGTGGTTCGTTCGGCGCTTCAAAACGCGGCCAGCGTGGCCACGTTGTTGCTCACGAGCGACGCCCTGGTCGCCGACATGCCGGCTAAGGACGAAAAGAAACCCGCAGGCGGCGGGTATGACGACATGTACTAAGAAGAACTGACCGAATAGTTAGCGGCGAGCCTCCGGCAAGCGCTTGGTAACGCGCTCGCTCGAGGCTCGCGGTTTTTATGGCGCCGCAACAGTCATTTCGTCCTTCACGTTTTCCACGCCGACGGTTGACTTGGCCATGCTGACCGCGGTTTGGCGCTGGCTTTCGTTTACGATCGTTCCCTTCAGCTCCACAACCCCTTCGGTAACGCTGACTTTGATGGCTGCATCCGCAAGGCTTTTTTCCCAGCGCAACCTCAAAGACACGCGCGTATCGACCGCCGCTTCGTTCCAGTTTGTTCGCATGGCTTCCAGCCCAGCGCTGAGGCTGTTTTCGCCTCCAGTAATAGCCGATTGGCACCTTTCGCTGACCTTTTGGCCGACCCGATTTACCCGATCCACTTCTTCATGGTCGCATCCCGAACTGGTGGCCAAATAAGCCGCCAACACGATGGCTAAGGGCCTCGGGCTAGCTGAGAAAGTCCCGACCATTTCGTTTCACCCGCTGTTTTTTGAATTGACTCAGCGCGGTTGAGAGCAAACGATGCAGACCGCGTTTTCTGTTTGCCCCCTCACCCCAACCCCTCTCCCCCGAGTACGGGGGAGAGGGGCTTGGAAGTGATCCCTGCAAAATCGTGAAGTTCGCGCTGTTAAAGAATGCGCCATCCTTTCCTTTCCACAAACCGTCCGGGAGAATCCTCATGAAGTTTGCCGAGCTAACCTGGCCTCTTCTTCGGCAAGTGCCGCGCGACCGGACTGTTGCCTTGGCTCCCGTCGCCGCGTGCGAACAGCATAGCCGGCATCTTCCCACCTTTACTGACACGCTTCTTGTCACGGCCGTGGCGGAAGGAGTCGAGCAACGCCTCCCCGGTCAGGTCCTGTTGTTGCCGACTTTGTGGTTT